>NZ_JBVIYZ010000004.1:0-518174 GCF_055592085.1 Streptomyces sp. NPDC041135 | reverse complement strand
ACACCCCCACCCTCCTGTTTCCCCCCCCTCCTCCCCTGGGGGGTCATCCCCCTTTCCTTGGCCGCCGGACCGGGGGAAGGAGGCGGACGCCCACGCGGGGGGCGGGACGGTCTTTTTCCCCCCCCCCCACCAGAAGGGGTGAACGCTCGTGACTTTCGCGCACGGGCGACGTTCAGTCGCGCTAAGAGATCGCCCGTGCGCGTACCGTCACGCCGGTGCGGGCTCCCGCCGGGCGGCCCGCCGCAGGGCCGCCGCCTCCGGGTCGAGCGAGGGGACGGCCGCCAGCAACTGCCGGGTGTAGGGGTCCTGCGGCGAGTCGTACACCTGGTCGGCGGGGCCGGCCTCCACGACGCGGCCGCGGCGCATCACCGCGACCCGGTCGCTGACCTGCCGTACGACGGCGAGATCGTGCGCGACGAAGACCAGTGCGAGACCGAGTTCGCGCTGCAGCTCGCCCAGCAGGGCGACCACCTGGGCCTGGGTGGTGACGTCCAGCGCGGAGACCGGCTCGTCGCAGACGATGACGCGCGGGTCGGCCGCGAGCGCCCGCGCGATGCCGACGCGCTGGCGCTGGCCACCGCTGAACTCGTGCGGATAGCGGTCGTAGTGCGCCGCGTCGAGCCCCACCCGCTCCAGCAGTTCCGTCACGCGCTCGCGGATGCGCCGCGCGTCCCGGTCGCCGCGGGCGCGCAGCGGATCGGCGATGGACTCGCCGACGCTGCGGCGGGGGTTGAGCGAGGAGACGGGGTCCTGGAAGACCATCTGGACGGCCGGGTTCACGCCGGTGTGCGGGCGCCCGGCGTAGCGGATCTCGCCGGCCGTGGGCCGGAGCAGCCCGACCAGCATGCGGCCCAGGGTCGTCTTGCCGCTGCCGCTCTCGCCGACCACACCCAGGGTCTCGCCCCGGCGGATCGCCAGGCTGACGCCGTCCACGGCCGTCACCGCCCGCTTGCCCCGCCCGAACTCCCGGCGCAGGCCGGTCGCCTCGATGACGATCTCGGCCCGCTCGCCCGCCTCCGGACCGGTGTCGCCGAGGCTCTCCCCAGCTGTACCCGATCCACCCGAGCCGCCAGAACCGCGAGAATCGCCCGAAGTTCCGGCACCGCCACCACTGCCACTGCCACTGCCACCACCACCGGCCCCCACCGGGACGGCCCGCGGTGTGTCCACGCGCGGGACCGCCGCGAGCAGGTCGCGCGTGTACCCCTCGGCGGGCGCCGCGAGCACCGTGCCGACCGGGCCCCGTTCGACGGCCCGGCCGTGCCGCATGACGAGCAGGTCGTCGACGCTCTCGGCGGCGACGCCCACGTCATGGGTGATCAGCAGCAGCCCCATGCCGGTCTCCTCGCGCAGGGTGTGCAGCAGGTCGAGGATCTGGGCCTGGACGGTCACGTCGAGGGCGGTGGTCGGCTCGTCGGCGATGAGCAGCTCCGGCTCGCAGGCCAGCGCCATGGCGATCAGCGCGCGCTGGCGCATGCCGCCGCTGAACTCGTGCGGCCGGGAACGGGCCCGGCGGGCCGCGTCCGCGATCCCCACCCGGTCCAGGACCTCGACCGCACGCGCGCGTGCGGCGCGGCGTGACGCGCGCGTGTGGACGCGGTAGACCTCGGCTATCTGGTCGCCGACGGCGTAGTACGGGTCGAGGGAGGACAGCGGGTCCTGGAAGACCATGGCGGCCGTACCACCGCGCAGCTGCCGCAGCCGCTCCTCGGAGGCCGCCGCCACGTCGGTGCCGGCGATGCGGACCGTGCCGGTGACCTGGGCCCCGGTGCCGCGGTGCAGGCCCAGCAGGGCGCCGGCGACCGTGGACTTGCCGGAGCCGGACTCGCCGACCAGGGCCAGTGCGGCGCCCCGCTCCAGCCGGAAGGACAGCGCGTCGACCGCCCGCAGGGCGCCGAACTCGACGCTCAGGTCGGTGACGTCGACCAGGCTCATGCGAGTACCACCCGTCGGTCGGCCACCGCGTACAGGACGTCCGCGACGGCGTTGGCGAGGACCACGAAGAGGCCGATGACCAGGACCATGCCGACGACCACCGGCAGGTCGACGACGTGCACGGCGTGGACCAGTTCCTGGCCGATGCCGGGCAGGCCGAAGAGGGTCTCGGTCAGCACGGCGCCGCCGACGGCCGCGCCGAAGTCGTTGGCGTTGAGGGCGATGACGGGCGCGAGGGCGCCGCGCAGGGCGTGCCGGCCGACGATGGCCCGCTCACCGACGCCGTACGAGCGGAAGGTGCGGATGTGGTCCTCCGCGAGGGTCTCCAGCATCGACGCCCGGGTCAGCCGGGCGAAGAAGGCGGCCTCGGAGAGGGCGAGGGTGAACCAGGGCAGCAGCAGGTTCCACGCCCACTGCTCGGGGTCGTCGGAGAGGGCGACGTACTGCGGGAAGGGCAGCAGTGCCAGCTGTCCGCAGACCACGATCATCAGGACCAGGCCGATGACGAAGACGGGGGTGGCGACGCCCGCGAGGGTGATGCCGGTCAGCACGCGCTCGGTGAGCCGGCCGCGCCGCCAGGCGGAGATCACGCCGGTGCCGACGCCCAGCAGCAGCCACAGCACCATGGAGCCGGCGACCAGCGACAGGCTGACCGGCAGCTTGGCCAGGATGATCCGGGTGACCTGCTGGTCACTCTGGTACGACAGCCCGAGGCAGGGCGCCGGGCAGTGCGCGACGGAGGTGCCGGTGGAGTAGTCCTGGCCGGCGAAGATGCCTTCGAGGAAGTGCCAGTAGCGCAGGTAGAGCGGGTCGTCGAGGCGCAGTTGCAGGGCGACCTGGTGCACCTGGGCGGGCGAGCAGCGGGGGCCGCAGGTGATCTGGGCGACGTTGCCGGGGGTGGCGTAGAAGACGACGTAGACGATCACCGAGATGGCCAGCAGGGTGATGACGGCGCCGGTGGCGCGGCGTGCCAGGAAGCCGCCGAAGCCGGTCATGCGGCACCTCCCGCGCTCTCCTCGCGCCCGCGGCCCGTGCCGACGCGCAGGCGGGAGGCGGCGCGGGGGTCGAGGGCGGTGCGGACGCCGTCGCCGAGGACGGTCAGCGCGAGGACGGTCACGAACAGCGCGCCGGCGGGCAGCAGCAGGTACTGCGGGGCCGCCGCGTACCAGACGTCGGCCGCGGTGAGCATCTCCCCCCAGGAGGGCGTGGGCGGCTTGACGCCGACGCCGAGGAAGGACAGGGCGGCCTCGATGGCGATGTTGCTGGGGACCATCAGGGCGGCGTAGGTGATGACCGGCGCGGCGAGGCCGGGCAGGATCTCCCGGCGGGCGATCCGCCAGGTGCCCCAGCCGCTGAGCCGGGCCGCGGCGACGTGGTCGAGGTGTTTCAGGGTGAGCGTCTGGGCGCGGGCGATCTTGGCGATGGTGCCCCAGGCGACCAGTCCGATGACCAGGGAGACCAGGACCGGGCGCGGGAAGTCGTCGGGCACGATGGCCAGCAGGGCCAGGGCCATGATCATCAGGGGCATCGCGATGATGATGTCGGTGGCCCGGCTCAGCAGCTGGTCGATCCACCGGCTGCCGAGCGCGGCCGCGACGCCCACGGTGACTCCGATGGCGACCTGGACGGCCGTCGCGGCCAGCGCGACGCCCAGGGAGACCCGGGCGCCGTAGACCAGCCGGGCGAACAGGTCGCGGCCGGTCTGCGGTTCGACGCCGAGCCAGTGGTCGGCGCCGATGCCGCCGAACGCTCCGACGGGCACGCCCCCGCGCGCGGAGTCGATCAGGGACGGGTGGTAGGTGGTGGGGTCCTGCCCTTCCAGGGCGGTGAGCAGCGGCGCGGCGAGCGCGATCAGGACGAGCAGCGCGACCACGGCCGCGGCGACGACGGCGGCGCGCCGCGCGCGCAGCCGCCGCCAGAACCTGCGGGCCCCCGAAGGCCCCGGGACGGACGCGTCCGTCCCGGGGACCTGGGAGGCGATGAGTGCCTCGGTCACGGCGTCACTTCACCGCGACCTGGGAGATGTCCAGCACGCCGGTCCAGTCGCTGATCACGATGTTCTTGACGTCCTTGCCGTACAGCCGCTTGTAGACGGGGTGGAACAGCGGCACGACGACGGCCCGTGCGGCGATCTTCTTGTCCAGCGCGCCCCACCGCTTCGCGGCCGCGTCGAGGTCGGTGAGCTTGTTGATCGCGTCGATCTCGGCGTTCACGGACGGGTCGTCGAGCAGGCCCGTGTTGAAGTTCGCACCGTCCTTGACGATCTGCCGGCCGTCGAAGATGGGGGCGAGGAAGGGACCGCCGGAGGGCCAGTCGGCTCCCCAGTGGGCGAGGAAGAAGCCGGGCTCGGTCTTGACGTTGTGGATCTTGTCGGAGTAGGCGTTCTCCTCCAGCCCCTGGAGCTTGACCGTGATGCCGGCCTTCTTGAGCGCGTCCTGGACGGCGGTCGCGATCTCCGGGCTGGTCTCGAAGTCCTTGCTGTTGGAGTGCGTCAGGGTGACGGTGATCCCGTCGGGGTGACCGGCCTGCTTCAGCAGCTGCCTGGCCTTCGCGGCGTTGCCGGTGCCGCCCGCCGGGAAGAGGTCGTAGGGGGTGTACCCGAAGGACTTCTGGTCGGGCAGGAAGGTGGTCGCGGGCTCGGCCAGCGCGGAACCGCCGGCCGCGTTGACGACCGACGAGCGGTCGAGGGCGTAGGCGATCGCCTGGCGCACCTTCACGTCGTCGAACGGCTTCACGGTCGGGTTGAACGCGATGTAGTTCGTGTAGCCGAAGTGGCCGGTGCCGACGCGCGCGGCGAGGTCCTTGTCGCCCGTCACCTTCGCCAGCTCGGCCGGGCCGAGGTTGGTGTCCGTGGTGACCGCGGCGGCGTCCGCCCCCTGGGACGCGGACAGCCGCTGGTTGATGACCGAGGAGTCCAGCCCGGAGCGGACGTCGATGGTGTCCGGGTAGGCCTTGCGCTCGGCGTCCACCGAGGCCGACCAGTGGGTGTTACGCGCCAGGACGAGGTGCTCGCCGTCGTTCTCGTTCCTGACGACCTTGTACGGCCCCGAGGAGACCGGGTGCTTCTCGTACTCGGTGCCGGTGTCCTTGGCCTTCGGCACGGGCGTGAACTGCGTCTGGGTGGCCAGGTAGGGGAACTCGCCCTCGGGCTTGTTCAGATGGAAGACGATGGTCCGGCTGTCCGGCGTCTCGATCGCGGACAGGCCCTTCTTGTCCTTGTAGGGCCCCTGGTAGCCGGCCGCGCCGACCAGCCAGTCCCTCAGGTAGGGGGCGCCGCCGGAGAGTTCGGGCGCGAAGGAGCGTTCGATGCCGTACTTGATGTCGGCCGAGGTGATGGCGGTGCCGTCCTCGTACGTGAGGCCCTTCTTCAGGGTGTACGTCCACACGGTCGCGTCCTTGTTGGGGCGCCCGGTGTCGGTGGCCAGGTCGGGGACGACCTCGGCGCCGGCCGCGCCGTTCTCGCGGTTGCGCGTGGTGAGGGTGCGGAAGACGAGGGAGGGAACGTTTCCGCCGCCGGAGGTGTAGAGGCGGGCAGGGTCGAAGTCCTGCTGCGGGTTGGCGTTCAGGACCGTGAGCGTGCCGCCCTTGTGGGGCGTGGAGTCCCCGGTGGAGGCCTTGGCATCGTTGTCCTCAGGCCCGCAGGCGGCGACGCCCGCTGCCACGACGAGGCCGACGGATGCCGCTGCCAGGCGGCGGGCGGTGAGGGACGGTTGACGCATCGGGATGACGACCTCTCGGGAGGGCTGGCCAGGTTGTTCTCGAATCGCGAGACAACATGACGAGGAATGAGACGGGACTGGGCGGACGTCCGCCCGGCGCCGGGTCGTCGAGGAATCCGTGAGGAGGCCGCCGGCGGAGCCGGAGGGATCACGGAGGAGTCACACGGGGAAGCGGTGAACAGTCGCGACGCGTACGCCGGAGGGCGGTGTCAGCGACAGTGGATGTCGGCCACGCAGAGCGCGGTCACGCCGAGGAGCGCCAGCTCGATGGCGGCGCTGTTCGTGACGGCAGGACGGGACCACATGCGCAGAAATATGAACGAACTCGCTGCTCATGTCAATGTGACCTAAGGGGCCGGCGTCAACTCCTCGGATACGGCCAGGGGTTGGGCAGGCAGTGGATTCCGTCGTGGTCGAGGAACTTGGTCTGCTGCTGCATGACGGGCGCCAGCTCGCCGTCCTTGTCGCAGGTGACGTGGCCGTGGCCGAGCCGGTGGCCGACCTCGTGGTTGATCAGCATCTGCCGGTAGGCGTAGATCTTGTCCCCGTAGGTCGTGCTGCCCTGGGCCCAGCGGTAGGCGTTGATCATCACCCGCTCGGTGGAGGCGGAGTCGCAGGAGACGTTGTCCTCGGTGGTGTCCAGGCCGGACTTGGCGCACCAGACGGCGGTGGTGCCGGGGCTGGCCAGCGTGATCACGAAGTCGGGCCTGCCGGAGTCGACGCGCTCGAAGGTACGGACGCCGCCGTGGGCCCAGCTGCGGCTGTCGTTGAGCGTGCGCTGCACCGCCTTCGCGAACAGCTCGCCGTCGAGGCCGAGCCCCCGTTCGACGTCGACGCGGTAGGTGTACGTGCGGCCCTTGCCCGGCGCCTCGTCGGTCCCGGGGACCACGTCGAACTTCCCCGAGCCCTTGAGTTTCGCGCCGAGCGGGTACGTGCGGTCCATCCGCTGCGCGTACGTCAGCGCCGCCACGCTCGGCGAGGCGGACGGCGTGGTCCGGCCGTCCCCGCGCGAGGCGGCGTCCCGGCCGGCCCGCGTCTGACCGGCGGCGGACCCGGACCGTACGGCGGTGCCGTCGTCGTCGGCGACCTGCCCGGCGACGACGACCGCGAGCACGGTGGTGACGGCCGCCGCGGCGATGCCCGCGAAGGCCCGCCCCTTGGCACTCGTCCGCGACGCCGGCTCACCGGTCGGCGGCTCGTCGTCGGCGGCACCGGGGGCGTACGACTCCGGCGTCCGGGCCGGCGGCACCCTGAGACCGGTCGCGCCGCTCGCTCCGCCCGCGGCCGGTGCCCCGGGCCGTGGGGTGCGGATGTCACCGTCCCCGTCGAAGGCGTCCAGGTATTCCTGCCTGGGCCGGTCGAGCCCGGCGTGCCGCTGCCGCCGCCGCTGCCCGGGCACAGCCGCTCCGGTTCCGGCTCCGGTTCCGGCTCCGGCTCCGGCTCCGGCTCCGGCTCCGGCTCCGGGATTCTCCGCGCTCACCCCTGCGTCACGGCGCCCGGACTCTCCCCAGGCGCCGCCGGGCTCCCGCTGCTCGGGATGCCCGCCCCGCGCCTCCGGGCCCCGGCGCGCGGAAGCAGCGTCGCCGAACCGCGGCCCACCGTGGGCGGGAGTCCCGTCGGGGAACCGGGGCACACCCTGCGCCGGGGCGCCGTCGGGAAGCCTGGGCACACCGCGCGCGGGAGTACCGCCGGGGAACCGGGGCACGCCGCGAGCCGGGGTGCCGTCCGGAAGCCCGGGCACACCCTGCGCCGGGGCGCCGTCGGGAAGCCTGGACACACCGCGCGCGGGAGTGCCGCCGGGGAATCGCGGGACACCGTGGGCCGGGGTGCCGTCCGGCAGGCGCGGGCCGCTCTGGCCGGGGGTGCCCCCGCCCTGGGGACGTGGCGCCCCGCGCGCGGGTGTCTCCCCGGGGAAACGCGGCGAGCCCTGGGCGGGCGCACCGGCCCCGGAACGCGTCGTGCCCCGGGCGGGCGTGCCGCCACCGGTGCGCGGCGTGCCCTGCGTCGGCGCGCCGCCGCCCCCGGAGCGCGGCATCCCTCCCCCGGGCGCACCGCCCTGGAGCGGCTTCCGCTGCCTCGGCAACGCGGCCCCGCCGGACGGGGCGTCCGAGCCCCGGTCCCCGGCCTCGCTCCGGCCCTGGGCCTGGGCCTGGTCCCGACCCTCGGCCTGGATGCGGCGCCGGCCCCAGGTGCGCTCCCGGGGATGCCGGCGCTCGGAGTCCTGTGCCCGCTCCTGCGGCCGTGCGGCCGGTATGTCGCCGGAGTCGTCCTCGGCGGACGGTCCCCGGCGGCTGTGGCGTCCCACGCAGTCCTCAGCTCCCCGCGCCCGTGACGGCGGTGTCGTCTCCCGCGGCCGTGACGCCGCCTCCCCCGGATCCGGCCGCCGCGGTCTCCGCGACCGCCGACGCCGGCAACTCACCATTGTCCACGAGAAGTCGGCGGAAGGCGTCGGCCACCACGTCCGGATACTCCATCATCGCCACGTGCCCCGCGTCCGGCAGGGACAGCAGGCGGGAGTCGCGGAAGGCGCGGGCGGCCCGCTGGGCCATGCGGTAGCCGACGAGCTGGTCGCGGCCGCCGTAGACCAGGAGGGTCGGGGCCAGGACGCGCTCGGCCTGGCGCCACAGCCCGTGCTGTCCGCCGAGGGTGTAGGCGTTGACCACCCCGCGCGCGGAGCGTGCCATCGCGTCCCAGAAGTACGGCAGCCGCATCCGCCGCTCCAGCTCCGCCACGGCGTCCTCGAACTCCTCGGGCGTCACCCGCCCGGGGTCGCCCCAGCACAGGGACATGACACCGCGCACGCGCTGCTCGGCCGTCCACTGCCGGGTGAGCCGGGTGAAGAGGGCGGCCACGCCGGGCAGGCCGAGCAGGCCGGTCGGCACCGCCGAGCGCTGCACGCGCAGCTCCGGCAGGGCCGGCGAGACCAGGGTGAGCGAGCGGACCAGGTCGGGGCGGACGGCCGCGACGCGCGTGGCGACCGCGCCGCCGAGCGAGTTGCCGAACAGGTGCACCGGACCGCGCCCGGAGGCGTCGAGATAGCGGATGACCGCGCGCGCGTGCCCGGTGACGGAGTAGTCGCCGTCGTCCGGCGGCGGTGAGTCGCCGAAGCCGGGCAGGTCGACCGCCTCGCCGTCGACGGTCCCCTCCAGCCGCGCCATCAGCAGCGACCAGTTCTGCGAGGAGCCGCCGAGCCCGTGGACGTACAGCGCGGGCGGCAGGCCCTGGCGTGCGGGCGGCCGGAACCGGACCGTCAGGGTGACGCCCGGCAGTCCCACCGTCCTCAGCCGCTCGCCCTCCGCCACCCTGACGGGCGCCACCCGGGGAAGAACACTGGCCGGTGCGACGGATGGCGACTCGGTCGAAGACATGCGGCAATGTTACGAGACGATCACGTACTGGCTCATGTGTTCGCCGTCACAGATTGAACCCGCGCGAGGGGCCAACACCACAGCGGACGGCCGCTCATGGCATGGCGTCCGGATCAGCCGTCTCCTAGGCTCGTACAGAGGGCACCCGCACTGTGGCCCCTGTCAGGACCGGGGGACGTTCGGAGGAAAGGGAGCCCATCATGGCCTACGAACCCACTGAACCCGAGGCGATCGAGGACCTGGAGGACTCCGGAACGCCGGAGATCGACGTAGAGGCCCCGGAGAACGACGCGGCGGAGCAGCTCGCCGACGTCACGCCGGACCGCGACGACCCGCTCAGCACGGTGGACCCCGCGCGCGGGAACGAGGCGGATCTGGTCGAACAGGCACGGGTCGTCTCGCTCGACGAGGACGACTACCGGTGACGGCGGCCGCGCCGCGGGCGCGGCGGTAAGGGGCACGGCGACCCCTTTCGGCACTCCGCGCGGTTGTCGTCGCCGTCCGGTACGTGAAATTCTGCGCTCGCACCGCGCACACCACGGTTACCGAAAAGTACGATGGCCGCGCGGCACACACCGCACCGTGGACGACTTTGGGAGGCGGCGTGACAGCCATCGAGCAGACCGAGGCAGCACGCCCGCGTGGCACCAGGCTGCCGCGCCGAGCCCGACGGAACCAGCTGCTGGGCGCCGCCCAGGAGGTGTTCGTCGCGCAGGGCTACCACGCGGCGGCGATGGACGACATCGCCGAGCGTGCCGGCGTCAGCAAGCCGGTGCTCTACCAGCACTTCCCCGGCAAGCTCGACCTCTACCTCGCGCTGCTGGACCAGCACTGCGAGTCGCTGATCCAGTCGGTGCGCGGCGCGCTCGCCTCGACGACCGACAACAAGCAGCGGGTGCGGGCGACGATGGACGCCTACTTCGCCTACGTGGAGGACGACGGCGGGGCCTTCCGGCTGGTCTTCGAGTCCGACCTGACGAACGAGCCGGCGGTGCGCGAGCGCGTCGACAAGGTGACCACGGAGTGCGCGGAGGCGATCTGCGAGGTCATCGCCGAGGACACCGGCCTGTCCCGGGCGGAGTCGATGCTGCTGGCCTCGGGCCTCGGCGGGCTCGCGCAGGTCGTGGCGCGCTCCTGGCTGCACAGCGACCGCAGCGTCCCGCGCGACCAGGCGGTGCAGCTGCTGGCCTCGCTGGCCTGGCGGGGCATCGCCGGCTTCCCGCTGCACGGCACCGACCACCACTGAGCCCCTGCCCCGCCGAGGGCGGTTCAACCCCGGCGGGCGCGCGGCTGTTCCCGTCCGCTGTTCGCTCGTGGCGTGCTCGCGCCGAGCGTGTAGGTCCCCTCACCGGGCTAATGTGTGCTGGGTACGGCGCGGAAGGCCGCGCACTTCACTGACCGTCGGAGGGACAAAGCCGTGGAGGTCAAGATCGGCGTGCAGCACGCGCCTCGCGAGATCGTTCTGGAGAGCGGTCAGAGCAGCGAGGAGATCGAGCGCGTGGTGGCCGAGGCGCTGGCCGGAAAGTCGCAGCTGCTGAGCCTCGAGGACGAGCGCGGCCGCAAGGTGCTCGTCCCGTCGGACCGCCTGGCATACGTCGAGCTGGGCGAGCCGACGGTGCGCAAGGTGGGTTTCACCGCGCTGTAGCGGAGCACCCGGACGGAGTACGGAGAGGGGCCCGGCGGCTGTATGCCGCCGGGCCCCTTCCCATGCGGGCGGCCTTCACATCCGGCACACGGGTCGCGCACAGAGGAGGGTTGCATTCCGCAGGTCACGGGTATGACGGGCTATGACCGTGAAGCGCACGCCGGCCGTGGGAGGGAATCGCACATGCTCTTGGAGATCCTCGGATCCGCGCTGCTCGGCGTCGCGTTCGCCTGGGTGGCGGTGCAGCGCCTGTCGCACCGGCTGCCCGCCCGCCCCCTGGTGTTCTCGACGGGCGTCGCCGGAGCCCTCTTCGGTGACTTCGTCACGCACAGCGCGCTGGACACCGGCACCGTCCTGCTGAGCCTGCTCGGCGCGGCGGCCGTCTCCTCGGCGTCGCTGTCCCTGCTGCTGCGCCCCGACCGGCGGCTGCGCCGCCGCTCCGCCCCGGCCTGACCGGTCCCGATCGGCGGGGCCGGGGCACGGGGCGGCGAGCCACCGGCGCGCCGCAAGGGCCGCGCCCGGGCCGATTCCTAGGCCGCGAGCCCCAGGGCCGCCATCCGCTTGGTGTGCGCTTCGGTGATCCGGGAGAACATCCGGCCGACCTCCGCGAGGTCGAAGCCGTCCGCCACCCCGCCGACGAGCATGGTCGACAGCGCGTCCCGGTCGGCGACGACCCGCTGGGACTGCGACAGGGCCTCGCCCATCAGCCGCCGCGCCCACAGGGCGAGCCGCCCGCCCACCCGCGGGTCGGCGTCGATCGCCGCGCGCACCTTCTCCACCGCGAACCCGGCGTGCCCGGTGTCGTCCAGGACGGCGAGCACCAGCTCACGGGTGTCGGTGTCGAGGCGGGCGGCGACCTCCCGGTAGAAGTCGCTGGCGATCGAGTCGCCGACGTAGGCCTTGACCAGGCCCTCCAGCCAGTCCGAGGGCGCCGTCTGCCGGTGGAAGCCGTCGAGGGCCGCCACGAACGGTTCCATCGCCTTGGTCGGCTCCTCGCCGATCTCCGTCAGCCGGTCGCGCAGCCGCTCGAAGTGGTGGAACTCGGCCGACGCCATCTTCGCCAGCTCCGCCTTGTCCGCCAGCGTCGGCGCCAGCTTGGCGTCCTCCGCGAGCCGCTCGAACGCCGCCAGCTCCCCGTACGCCAGCGCGCCGAGCAGGTCCACGACCGCGGCGTGGTACTGCGGCTCGGCGGCGGCCCGCGCCCAGTCCTGCGCGGCGACGCCGGTGTGCTCGGCGGTGGCGGCGGGTGCGTTGTCAGGCTTGTCTGAGCTAGTCATGAGGCGCACAATAGCCCGCTGATCGCAGCCCGTAAGCCTCTGGTCAAGCAGTGTGACCACGACTACGTGACCGGATCGGCCATCACATGTGCGCGATTCCGGGGTATGGTGGTAGTGCGCCTGCTGAGTACGTGGATTTTTCTGACGTACGCCGACAGGCCGCATGCATGAGGATGCCCGGTCGGTGGCCCGATCGGCTCCGACCCGACAGCCCTCCCGAACCGTACGGCACTGTGCGTACGTCGACCGGAGGGGATCCTCAGCGGTACGAGCGCTAGAGCGTCGGCAGAGGTCCCGTGCCAAACGGCTTGCCCCAGTGGTTCGCCCGTACGGCGGCCGACGTCCCCCGGCACGGTCCGACACGACCCCCGCGCTCGCCTCGCACCGCCCACACAGAAGAGGCAGCACCCTGACTACGACGTTTAGAGATCTCGGAATCCTTCCCGAGACCGCTGAGGCCCTCGAAGCCGTCGGCATCACCAGTCCCTTCCCCATCCAGGAGATGACGCTCCCCGTAGCCCTCTCCGGCTCGGACGTCATCGGCCAGGCCAAGACCGGCACCGGCAAGACGCTCGGCTTCGGCCTGCCGCTCCTGGAGCGCGTGACCGTCCCCGCCGACGTCGAGGCCGGCCGCGCCCGCCCCGAGTTGCTCACCGACGCCCCGCAGGCGCTCGTCGTGGTACCCACCCGCGAGCTGTGCACGCAGGTCACCAACGACCTGCTGACCGCGGGCAAGGTACGCAACGTGCGCGTGCTGGCGATCTACGGCGGCCGGGCCTACGAGCCCCAGGTCGAGGCGCTGAAGAAGGGCGTCGACGTGATCGTCGGCACCCCCGGCCGGCTGCTGGACCTCGCGGGCCAGAAGAAGCTCGACCTGAAGCACATCCGGAGCCTGGTCCTCGACGAGGCCGACGAGATGCTCGACCTGGGCTTCCTGCCCGACGTCGAGAAGATCATCAACATGCTTCCGGCCAAGCGCCAGACCATGCTGTTCTCGGCCACCATGCCGGGCGCGGTCATCGGCCTGGCCCGCCGCTACATGTCGCAGCCCACGCACATCCGCGCCACCGCGCCGGACGACACGGGCGCGACGGTCGCGAACATCAAGCAGTTCGTCTACCGCGCGCACTCCATGGACAAGCCGGAGATGATCGCCCGCATCCTGCAGGCCGAGGGCCGCGGACTGGCGATGATCTTCTGCCGCACCAAGCGCACCGCCGCCGACATCGCCGAGCAGCTGCAGACCCGCGGCTTCGCCTCCGGCGCGGTCCACGGCGACCTCGGCCAGGGCGCCCGCGAACAGGCGCTGCGCGCCTTCCGCAACGGCAAGGTCGACGTGCTGGTCTGCACCGACGTGGCCGCGCGCGGCATCGACGTCGAGGGCGTGACCCACGTCATCAACTACCAGTCCCCCGAGGACGAGAAGACCTACCTGCACCGCGTGGGCCGCACGGGCCGCGCGGGCGCCAAGGGCACGGCGATCACGTTCGTCGACTGGGACGACATCCCGCGCTGGCAGCTGATCAACAAGGCGCTGGAACTGGGCTTCCCGGAGCCCGTGGAGACGTACTCCACGTCCCCGCACTTCTTCAGCGAGCTGGGCATCCCCGCGGGCACCAAGGGCGTTCTGCCGCGCTCCGAGCGCACGCGCGCCGGTCTGGCGGCGGAGGAGGTCGAGGACCTCGGCGAGACCGGCGGCCGCGGTGCGCGTGGCCGTGGTGACCGCGACGACCGCGGTGGCCGGGGCGGACGCGGCGGCCGGGGCGGTCGCGAGGAGGCCCCCGCCGCCGAGCGCGAGCGTCCGGCGCGTACGCCGCGCCGTCGCCGCCGTACCCGTAACGGCACCCCGCTGGACGCCGCGCCCGCCGCGACGCCCGTCGAGTCCGCCTCCCCGGCCGCCGAGGCCGCTACGGCCGAGGACGCCACGGCACCCCGCTCCCTGCGCCGCCGTCGCCGCACGCGCGGTGCGGCGCAGTCCGAGCCGGTGGCCGCCGCCGGGGTGACCGCGAGCCCGCAGGCCCCGAGCCCGGAGGCCGTGGTGGAGACGGCGGAGGGTCCGGCAGCGCCGGACGCCCCCGAGAAGTCGCGTCGCCGCCGCACCCGCAGGCCGGCGGAGACCACGCCGGCCGAGGTCGCGCCGGCCGAGGTCGCGGCCGAGCCCGCCGCGCAGGCCGCGCCGGCGCCGGAGACCACGCCGCGTCGCCGCACCCGCAAGGCGGCGGTGCCCGCGCAGGCCGCCGAGGCGGCCGAAGCGGTGGCCGACACCGCCGAGGCCACCGAGGCCAAGCCCCGCCGCACCCGCAAGGCAGCGGCCAGGACGGCCGAACCGGCCGCCGACACCGCCGTCACCACCGCCGAAGGCACCGCACCGGCCGAGGCCAAGCCGCGCCGCACCCGCAAGACCGCGGCTGCCGCCCCGGCCGCCGAGGCCGCGGTCGACACCGCCGAAGCCGTCGAGGCGAAGCCGCGTCGCCGCACCCGCAAGGCGGCGGAGCCGGCCCAGGCCGCCGAGGCGGCCGAAGCGGTGGCCGACACCGCCGAGGCCACCGAGGCCAAGCCCCGCCGCACCCGCAAGGCAGCGGCCAAGACGGCCGAACCGGCCGCCGACACCGCCGTCACCACCGCCGAAGGCACCGCACCGGCCGAGGCCAAGCCGCGCCGCACCCGCAAGACCGCGGCCGCCGCCCCGGAGACGACGGATGCGGAGCCCGCGGTGGCGGCCAAGCCGCGCCGGACCCGCAAGACGGCTGCGGCCGCCGAGAGCGCCGTCGACACGGCCGAGGCCGTCGAGGCCAAGCCCCGCCGCACCCGCAAGACCGCGGCCGCCGCCGCTGACGCCGCGGTGGACGCGGTGGACGGGGCGGTGACGCCCAAGCCGCGCCGGGCCCGCAAGGCCGCCGCCGTCGCCGAGGCCGCCGCCCCGGAGATCCCGGCGCAGGCCACGGACGAGCCCGAGGCCAAGCCGAAGCGCCGTGCGCCGCGCAAGGCCGCCGCGACGCCCGCCGTCGAGGAGACGGCCGGTGACACGGAGGCCAAGCCGAGGGTTCGCCGGGCCCGGAAGGCGACCGCGGCCGTGGAGGCCACGGACGCCTGATCCGGCGACCGCCCCCGTCCCGTCCGGACGGCCGCGGAGCAGCACCCCGACGGCCCGGCCCACCTCGTGTGGGACCGGGCCGCCGGCGTTCCCGCCCCGGCGGGGCTCCACCGCGTCCGCCCGGTAGCCTCTGCCCATGAGCAGGCCCGCCACCTTCGTCCCGCCCCCGGGTGCCCGGGCGTACCGGCTGCGCACCGCGCGGGGGGAGTTCGCCGTCGTCGACGCGCCGGTCGCCGCGGGCGCCGAACCCCGGGGTGTCGCGCTGCTGGTGCCGGGGTTCACCGGCAGCAAGGAGGACTTCAACCCGCTGCACGTGCCGCTGGCCGAGCGCGGATACCGGACCGTGGCCGTGGACGGGCGCGGGCAGTACGAGACCGACGGCCCCGAGCGGGACGAGTCGCCGTACGCGCAGGAGGAGCTGGCGCGGGACGTGCTGGCGCAGACGGAGGCGCTCGGTGAGCGGGTGCATCTGCTGGGGCACTCGCTGGGCGGCCACCTCTCCCGTGCCGCCGTGCTCCTCGACCCCTCGCCCTTCCGCTCCCTCACCCTCATGTCGTCGGGGCCGGCCCGGATCTCCGTCTCCCAGCAGCAGCGGGTGAAGCTGCTGCGGGACGCGCTCGGCGTGATGACGATGGCGCAGGTGTGGGCCACCATCCAGGCCATGGAGGCGCCGGAGGAGACGGAGACCGGCGCGCTGGACGCCGGCCTGGACGACCAGGACGACCTGCGCCGCCGCTGGCTCGGCACCCGTCCCGCCCAGCTCATCGCCACCGGACGGCAGCTGTGCGTCGAGCCGGACCGCGTCGCCGAACTCGCCGCGCTGGGCCTGCCGTGCCATGTGCTGTCGGGTGCGCGGGACGACACCTGGCCGGTGCCGCTGCTGGACGAGATGGCCCTGCGGCTGGGCGCGCACCGGACGGTCGTCGCGGGCGCCGAGCACTCCCCCAACACCGACCGGCCGCCGGCGACCGCCGCCGCGCTGGCCGACTTCTGGGACCGGGTCGCACAGGACCGACCGGCTTAGAACAGCGCCCGCAGGTGCTCCCAGAAGCCGTCCCGCAGGGCGCGGCGCAGGTCGGCCTGCCCGCGCAGGGAGTACTGGAGCAGTCCCTCGGCCTCCACGAGGAGGTCCTGGTCGACCGAGCCGGGGAGGTAGGGGTGGCCGGGGAGCAGGTCCACGAGCGCCTCGCGGCCCCGGGCGGCCAGCCACTTCGCCGCGATCTGGGCGCCGACGAAGCGGACGTCGTCGCGGGTGGGCCGGCTGGTCGCGGGGTCGTACGCGGGCAGGCCGGTGCGCCGGGAGACGTAGGGCTTGAAGAACTCCAGGTCGAAGGTGCGCTGGCTGTCGACCTCCCAGAGCAGCGGCTCGGCCTGGTTGCGGCCCTCTGGGGCCTCGATGCCCCAGAGGTGGACGCGGGCCCCGTAGCCCTGGGCCGCCTCCACCGCCGACACCAGGTCCTCGTCGCCGCCGAGCAGGGCCGCGTCGCTGATGGCGCGGTGGCGGGCGAGGGACTCGAGGTCGGAGCGGATCAGTGAGTCGACGCCCTTCTGCTGGTTGTTGGCGTTGAGGTTGCCGAGGCGGACCTTGACGTCGGGCAGTTCGGCGACCGACTGCTGCTCGGCGGTGTGGATGCGGCGGCGGGCGCCGTCGTACCAGTAGACCCGCAGCAGCCTGCTGTCGGCGAAGATCGTGCGGGCGCGGTCGATGAGAGCCTCGATCAGTCCCTCGGCGTCGAGGTCGAAGGCGCGGCGGTCCTCCGTCCCGGCGACGAGCCGGCCCGCGGCGGCGTAGAGGTAGCCCGCGTCGACGAAGATCGCGTGGGTGGAGGGCGTCTTCGCCACTTCGGCGAGCATGCGGGTGAGCAGCTCGTTCGTGTGGTCGATGCGGGCGTGGAGGGCCGCGAGGTCGTCGTTCATCGCCGTCATTGTCCCGGCGCTCGCGCAGCGGGCACAACCGTTGCCGGCCGGTTCCGGCACAGCCACTTACCGCTCAGTAATTAGACGTTCGAAAAATTTATTTAGCGTAGGGAATGTTTGTAACACGCAGCCCGTTGACTACGTACGTAAGCAGGACACCAGTAGTTCTCCGCAGGAGGATGACCAGACGAAGGGAGAAGCCCTTGCGCTTCGAAATCATGCGACTCGACGAGGTCGACGGCACCACCGTGGACACCACCGTCGTGGACGCCGCCTCCGTCAACCGGATCGTGCAGCAGGCTGCCGCCATAGGGCAGCGGCTGTGGATCCGTCCGGCCGAGACCTCGGCCTCATAACGCGCGGATCACCGCAGAAGCTCGCCGCGGGAGCCGGTCCACCACCGGACCGGCTCCCCCGGACGGACACCGCGGCGCGCAGGCTCAGCCGCCCCGCACGACCTGGGTCACCCCGTTGATGATCTGCTGCACGGCGATCGCGGAGAGCATCATGCCCGCGAGCCGTGTCACCAGCACCACTCCGCCGTCCTTGATGACCCGGATGATCAGCAGCGAGTAGCGCATCACCAGCCACAGCACGACATGGATCGCGAGGATCGCGGACCACACCGACACCTGCGTGGACAGGCTGCCGGCCTTCTGCACGGCCAGGATCACGGAGACGATCGCCCCCGGCCCCGCGAGCAGCGGCATGCCGAGCGGGACGAGCGCGACGTTGACGTCCTTGGTCTGCTTCGGCTCGTCCGTCTTGCCGGTGAGCAGGTCCAGCGCGATCAACAGCAGCAGCAGTCCGCCCGCGATCATCAGCGCGGGGACGGAGACGTGCAGGTAGTCCAGGATCTGATGCCCCAGGACGCCGAAGACGGCGATGACCCCGCCCGCCACGCAGACGGCCTGGAACGCCATCCGCTTCTGCACCTTGGCGGGCCGCCCGGCGGTCAGGGCGAGGAAGATCGGGGTGATCCCGGGGGGGTCCATGATGACGAAGAGGGTCAGGAACAGGGAGCCGAAGACGGCGAGGTCGAACATGGGTGTGGCAGGCCTTGCGAGAGAGGTGCGGACGTGCGGAGGGACGGATGCCTGGACTCAGGCTCCGCCGGCGCCCGGCACCGGGAAGGCGCCCGTCGCCCGCCGCGTGATCTCCCCGTAGACCTCGGGGTCGGTGGTGTACTCACCGAGCGGGACCGTCTTACGGCTGCCGTGGTAGTCGGAGGACCCGGTGACCAGCAGGCCCAGCTCGGCGGCGAGCCCGCGCAGTCGTGCGCGGGTGTCGGCGTCGTGGTCGAGGTGGTCGACCTCGATGCCGTCCAGGCCGGCCGCGGCCATCTCGGCGATCGCCGGCTCCGGCACCGTGCGGCCGCGCTTGGCGGCGCCCGGGTGCGCGAAGACGCACACCCCGCCCGCGCCCTTCACCAGCCGGATCAGCTCGAACGGGTCGGTCTCGTGCTTCGCCACGTAGGCGCGGCCGCCGTCCGCCAGCCACTGGTCGGTGAACGCGTCGCTCACGGTGTCGACCACGCCCAGTTCCACCAGCGCGGAGGCGACGTGCGGGCGCCCGACCGAGCCGTCCCCGGCGATGCGCGCGACCTGCTCCCAGGTGACCGGGACGCCCAGCCCGTTCAGCTTGGCGATCATGCCCTTGGCCCGCGGTACCCGGTCGTCCCGGACCAGTTCGCGCTCGGCGAGCAGCGCCGGCTCCTCGGGGTCGAACAGGTAGGCCAGCATGTGCATGCTCACGCCGTCGATCCGGCACGACAGTTCGGCGCCGGTGACCAGGGTGAGCCCCTCGGGCAGTGCGGCAAGGGCCTCGGCGTGGCCGCGGGTGGTGTCGTGGTCGGTCAGCGCGACGACGTCCAGGCCGCACGCGGCGGCGTTGCGCACCAGCTCGGCCGGGGTGTCCGTGCCGTCGGAGGCCGTGGAGTGGCAGTGCAGGTCGATGCGCACGCGGGCTCCAGGCGGGTGACGGACGGAGGGGACTCCTAAGGATAACGGGAGCGGCGGCATGCCCCGTCACACCCGCAGCGCCCCGGCGCCCCCTACACCCCGGCGTCCCCCGCACCCCGCCGGTATCCGGCCGTCACGGCCCCAGCAGCCGCGGGGACAGCGCCCCGCACGGCACCAGGTCCAGCTCCGCGCCCGCGTCCCGCAGATCCGTCAGCACCAGCTCGTCGTACATCAGCAGCCCGGACTGCTCGGGCCAGACCACGGCCCACAGCCACAGCCCGCACGCCTCGCCGGCGAACACGGCGCGGTCGTCGGGGCCGGCGGTGACGTGCCACAGCGGCGTCGGCCGGCCGGCTGCGAGCAGCTTGGCCTGGGCGGGTTTGCCGACGTCCATGTACGGCCCGGGGTCGGGACCGTCGACCCCGGCGTAGCGCGCGCCGAGGCCGACGCCGAGCTCCTCGGCCACCAGGATCAGCTCGCCCATTCCGCCGAGCGGTCCCGGGCCGGTGCAGGCCACGGCGGAGGCGCGGCCGCCGCTGCGGTCGTCGCCGGCGCTGGCCACGCCCGTGAACAGCCAGCCGACCGGCAGGGGCCACGGCATCCACACCGGCACCTGGGTGCGATGCACCACCACGCTGAGAGCCTCGACGCTGGGCGGGATCACGGGCTGGACCGGATGCACGGTCCCGTGCACATCACATTGCCAGGAATCGGCGAAGAGTCCGGGAGCCCTGACCCGGCCACCACACTTCGGGCAACTGGGTTCGCCCCTCATAGGGCTCCACGGTCCTACCCCGCTCGCGTCACGTCAAGGACGATCACCCGTCCGGCGGGACGGGCCTGTCGCGAGAATTTACGTGTAGCTTGCATTAATTAGGTCGCCTAACTTAGTATGTGTATATTGCAACCACCGATTCGGACGGGAGAACTCAAGTGGACCCCCTCGACGCGGGAGCCGGCGGCATCCTCCGGCAGCCCAAGGCGGTCTGGGCGACGGCCGGTGCCTCCGTCGTCGCCTTCATGGGCATCGGCCTGGTCGACCCGATCCTGCCGTCCATCGCGCAGGGCCTGCACGCCTCCGCCGGCCAGGTCTCCCTGCTGTTCACCTCGTACTTCCTGATCACCGCCGTCGCGATGCTGCTCACCGGTGTCGTCTCCAGCCGCATCGGCGGCCGCAAGACCCTGCTGCTCGGCCTCGCCCTCGTGGTGGTCTTCGCCGGGCTCGCCGGAACCTCGGGCACGGTCGGCCAGCTCGTCGGCTTCCGGGCCGGCTGGGGCCTCGGCAACGCCCTGTTCGTCTCCACCGCGCTGGCGGTCATCGTCGGCGCGGCGGCCGGCGGCAGCGCGGCGGCGATCCTCCTCTACGAGTCCGCCCTCGGCCTCGGCATGGCCTGCGGCCCGCTGCTGGGCGCCGTGCTCGGCGACCTCAGCTGGCGCTACCCGTTCTTCGGCACCGCCTCGCTGATGGCGGTCGGCTTCCTGTGCATCACGGCCTTCCTCAAGGAGCAGCCCAGGCCCGCCCGCAGGACCTCCGTGCTCGACCCGCTCCGGGCGCTCCGGCACGGCGGCCTGGCCTCGGCGGCGGTCTCCGCGTTCTTCTACAACTACACGTTCTTCACCGTGCTGGCCTTCACGCCGTTCGTGCTGGACATGACCCCCTACAAGTCGGGCGCGGTGTTCTTCGCCTGGGGCCTGCTGCTCGCCGTCTTCTCGGTGCTCGTGGCGCCCCGGATGCAGGAGCGGTTCGGCTCGCTGAAGGTGCTGGGCGGCTCGCTGCTGCTGCTCGCCGCCGACGTGCTCGTCCTCGGCTACGGCGGCCACACCGCGGCGGTCGTCTGCACGATCCTGTCAGGTGCCTTCATC
Source organism: Streptomyces sp. NPDC041135 (assembly GCF_055592085.1). Lineage (NCBI taxonomy): Bacteria > Bacillati > Actinomycetota > Actinomycetes > Kitasatosporales > Streptomycetaceae > Streptomyces > Streptomyces sp. NPDC041135. The sequence goes on along the minus strand of NZ_JBVIYZ010000004.1, from coordinate 497,395 downwards.
GGTGTGAACAACACCGTCTACACCGAGCTGGCGCTCGGCGTGTCGGACGCGCCGCGCCCGGTGGCGAGCGCGGGTTACAACTTCGTGCGCTGGTTCGCGGCCGCCGCGGCGCCGTACTTCGCGCCGAAGATCGAGGAGTGGACCGACGTCCACGTCCCGTTCGTGGTCGCGGCCGTCACCGCGGTCCTGGGCGCGCTGGTCGTCGTCGTGCGGCGCCGCTCCCTCACCCGGGAGGCGGCCGAACTCCAGCCGCGGCACGCCACCGAGGACGGGGTCACGGTCTTCGCCGGCTGACGGTCACCGTCGTCGACCGGCCGGCGAAGAGGCGGCGGCGGGCCGGTTCACCCCAGCGGGACGGACGCGCGAGCGGGATGGCGCAGGTCCGTCCCGTTCGCCAGCCAGCGCTCCTGGAGCGCCTGGGCGCCGTGCACACGCTTCCAGGCGGCCTCGTTCGGGGTCATCGGCAGCAGCGGCAGGAACCGTACGGGGTCCATCGGCTCGTCGAGTTCGAGGTCGGCCACCAGACCGCCCGGCTCGCCGACCAGCACCGAGGTGAAGGGAGCGCCGGGCCACAGCGGGCCGCCCACGTCCAGCGAGGCGCCGGGAGCCACCACCACACCCTCCACCTGCGGGGAGGCGGCCAGTACGGCCAGCGGGCGCAGCACCTCGCCGGTGTCGGCCAGGCCCGCGCGGACGGACAGGACCAGCTCGGCGCGCGGGCCCCGGACGGGGTCGGCGAGCATCGCGGTGGGGTCGGTCATGGGGTGCGCGGACATGCCGAGCGTGGCGTACCGGACGACGGCCCCCTCCTGGTCGGCGTCGCGGAAGCGGAGCACCTCGATGCGGTCCGCGCCGAGGAAGGTGACCGCGGCGCGGGCGTCCGGTTCGCCCAGCGCCGTGCTCAACCGCGCCTCGACCAGAGGAAGAACATCAACCATGCGGTGAGCATAGAACTCGTCAGTACCGGGCAAAGCGGCGCCTTGACACTTCAGGCGACTGCTACTCTGAGCCGGTGGTTCGGGGCAAGGTGTAGCCGCCCTCAGGCCGTTGGGCACTGAGGACGCCACTGTCGGTCCCGACGCCGTTGAGACTCCCTTACGAGGGACCGGCCGGAGGAGGTGGGGCTGTCATGGATCGAAGTCGACCTGGCAGTACCACTCGCTCTTCCGGCTGCTGATGTCGTAACTGGCTCGCTGCCGCCTCTCACGTTCGCGTCGAGATCCTCGGGTATCGCGTCATCCGCGTCATTCGGAAGAGCACTCGTTTCGCTTCCCCTGATGTCTGATCTGGACCAGTAGCGAAACCGCCATCGCGACGGTGCGGTGCTCCCCGCTTTGTGGACGAGCCAAACCTCCTTCCCCGCCCCGGGGCGGAAGATCGTGCAGGACGTCCTCATTCCGGGCAGTTCCAGCCGTTGCCGGCGGCCTTTCGTTGCCCGCCCGCGAAGGAGCCTGCCCGTGTCGATGATCCGCGACCTGCGTGCCGCCGTCCGCCCCTCCCGCCCCTCGCTGCGCAAGAGCGGCCTGCGCCCGGACAACAGCGCCTACGACAGCACCCGCGACCCCGCCACCCCCTCCGCGGTCGTCGACTGCGCCGTCTACCGCGACGGCGCCCGGGTGGCGAGCGGCACGCCGCTGACCCCGCAGGAGGCGATGCGGCTGGTGCGCCGCGACGGCGGCTTCGTGTGGATCGGCCTGCACGAGCCGACCGAGGCCGAATTCGCCGGTATCGCCAGCGAGTTCGGACTGCACCCGCTGGCCGTGGAGGACGCGGTGCAGGCGCACCAGCGGCCCAAGCTGGAGCGGTACGACGACTCGCTGTTCACCGTCTTCAAGACCATCCACTACGTGGAGCACGACCGCCTCACCGCCAACAGCGAGGTCGTCGAGACCGGCGAGGTCATGTGCTTCACCGGCCGGGACTTCTTCATCACCGTCCGGCACGGCGGCCAGGGCTCGCTGCGGACGCTGCGCCACCGCCTCCAGGACGACCCGGAGCTGCTCGCCAAGGGCCCTTCGGCCGTGCTGCACGCCATCGCCGACCACGTCGTCGACGGTTACATCGCGGTCGCGGACGCCGTGCAGGACGACATCGACGAGGTGGAGACCGAGGTGTTCTCGCCGGGCCGCCGGGGCGGTGTCTCGCGCGGTGTGGACTCGGCGCGGATCTACCAGCTCAAGCGCGAGGTGCTGGAGTTCAAGCGGGCGGTGTCGCCGCTGCTGCGGCCCATGCAGCTGCTGAGCGAGCGGCCGATGCGGCTGATCGATCCCGACATCCAGAAGTACTTCCGCGACGTCGCCGACCACCTCGCCCGGGTCCAGGAGCAGGTGCTGGGCTTCGACGAACTGCTCAACTCCATCCTCCAGGCCAATCTGGCGCAGGCGTCCGTCGCGCAGAACGAGGACATGCGCAAGATCACCGCCTGGGCCGCGATCATCGCCGTACCGACGATGGTGTGCGGGGTGTACGGCATGAACTTCACGTACATGCCCGAGCTGCACTGGAAGTACGGCTACCCGGTGATCATGGGCGTCACGGTGTGCATCTGTCTGGGCATCCACCGCACGCTGAAGCGCAACGGCTGGCTCTGAGGCCGCCTGGATAGGGTGGGCCCATGACAAGCGAGCTGCTGGAGCGGGCCCTCGTCGAGGAGGCCACGAAGAAGTCGGGCCTCATCTGGGTCGAGGCCGCCGCGGCCCCGGGCGCGCGTGCGCTGTGGCACGTGTGGCACGACGGCGCGGCGTGCCTGGTCGGTGACGGGCCGGGCGAGCAGCCGCTGACCGGGCTGGTGGACGGCGGCCGGGCCGAGGTGACCGTCCGCAGCAAGGACAAGGGCGGCCGGCTGGTGACCTGGACCGCGACCGTGTCCGAGGCGGCCGCCGGCTCGCCCGAGTGGGAGGCGGCGGTGGCCGAGCTGAAGGGCAAACGGCTCAACGCCCCCGACGGCGAGGCGATGACGCAGCGCTGGGCGCGGGAGTGCCGGGTGCTGCGGCTGGTGCCGACCGGTGCCGCGCTGCCGCTGCCCTCCGGCAGCCTCGCCCGCCCGCCCGCGCCGTCCCCGGCGACCACCCGGGAGCCGGTGCCGGCCGGGCTGCCGCGGCTGCTGGCGAAGCGCCGCAAGCGCGGGCAGCCGCCCGCCCCGCAGCGCTGAGGGACCCCGCCGGCAGCGGCGCTACGACGTCGGCAGCTGCTTGCCGTAGTCGACCGTCTCGGACCGGGCGGGCTCGGCGACGGTGAAGTCCTCGCCCCAGTCGGAGAAGGCCAGCGTGCCCGCCCCGCCGCCGCGGACCAGGCGCAGCGGATACGGCCGGCCCTCCAGGGAGACGTCCAGCGTGCCGCCGGAGCCCTTGTCGCCGGTGATGCGGATGGTGCGGGTACCGGACTGGTCGTGGTGGCCGTCCGTGGCCAGCGTGCCGTGCAGCGTCAGCAGACCGTCGAGGAGGACGTCCTTGTCCGTGAAGCCACTGAACTTCTTGTACGCCGGGTCGGCCTGCGGCACCTTCACGTACTTGCCGTCGAGCTTGCCCCCGGCCGCCGTGTCCTTGCCGCTGCCGGCGCCCTGGTTCCAGAAGTCGGCGTCGGCCTTCAGATACAGCTGCTCACCCACCCGCAGCAGCCGGAAGGTCGCACCCCTGGACGTCACCGACCCGGACCCGCCGTCGTCCTTGAGCCGCATGTCGAGCCGGTACGTGCGCCCGCCGCTGACCACGGTCCCCGACAGCCGCACCGCCGACGCCGAGTCCGCCGCCGCCCGGGTCTTCGACTGGATCCGCGCGGGCGCCAGCTTGCCCACCCCGTTCGTGCCCGCGTCCGGATCGTCTCCGCCGCACCCCGCGAGCGCCGCCGCCCCTGTCACGGCCAGTGCGCAGGTCGCGGTCACCAGCGTGGCACTACGGGAACGGCCCTGGGGAGTCGCAGTCACCGGTGGGGCTGCCTTTCTGACGGGTCCTGAACGGCGTACGGCAGCGTACCGGGGCGACCCGGTGGGAGCGGAGCCGGACCGTCCGGACCGCCCGCCCAGGCACGGCCGATCGGTACGGGCTAGCCTGAAGCCCACCCCAGCGGGCCATTCGGAACACATGAGTGCGGTAACCGAGCAGGTCACAGGTAAAGGAAGCACAGCCATGGCAGCCGGCGCCCCCCGGGTCTTCGTCTCGCACCTCGCCGGGGTCCCCGTCTTCGACCCGAGCGGCGACCAGGTGGGCCGCGTGCGGGACCTGGTCGTCATGCTGCGCGTCGGGCGGCGGCCCCCGCGGCTGCTCGGACTGGTCGTCGAGCTGTCCACCCGGCGCCGCATCTTCCTGCCCATGACCCGGGTGACCGGCGTCGAGTCCGGCCAGGTCATCACCACCGGGGTGCTCAACGTCCGCCGCTTCGAGGCGCGGCCCACCGAACGCCTGGTCTTCGGTGAGCTGCTGGACCGGCGCGTCACGCTCGTCGAGACCGGCGAGGAGGTCACCGTGCTGGACCTGTCGGTGCAGCAGCTGCCCGCCCGCCGGGACTGGGAGATCGACCGGGTCTTCGTGCGCAAGGGCAGGAAGGGCGGCGCCTTCCGGCGGGCCAGGGGCGAGACGCTGACCGTGGAGTGGTCGGCGGTCACCGGGTTCTCGCTGGAGGAGCACGGGCAGGGCGCCGAGAGCCTGCTCGCCACCTTCGAGCAGCTGCGCCCGGCCGACCTGGCCAACGTCCTGCACCACCTTTCCGCCAAGCGCCGCGCCGAGGTCGCCGCCGCCCTCGACGACGACCGGCTCGCCGACGTCCTGGAGGAGCTGCCGGAGGACGACCAGATCGAGATCCTCGGCAAGCTCAAGGAGGAGCGCGCGGCCGACGTCCTGGAGGCGATGGACCCCGACGACGCCGCCGACCTGCTCGGCGAGCTGCCGGAGGCGGACAAGGAGCGGCTGCTGAGCCTGATGCAGCCCGCGGACGCGGCCGAGATGCGGCGGCTGATGTCCTACGAGGAGCACACCGCCGGCGGTCTGATGACGACCGAGCCGATCGTGCTGCGCCCGGACGCGACCGTCGCCGACGCCCTGGCCCGGGTCCGCAACCCCGACCTGTCCCCGGCCCTCGCCGCGCAGGTCTACGTCTGCCGCCCGCCCGACGAGACGCCGACCGGCAAGTACCTCGGGACGGTGCACTTCCAGCGGCTGCTGCGCGACCCGCCGTACACCCTGGTCAGCTCGCTCGTCGACGACGATCTGCAACCCCTCGCCCCGGGCGCGAACCTGCCGCTCATCGCCGGGTTCTTCGCCACCTACGACATGGTGGCGGCGCCGGTGGTCGACGAGGCCGGGTCGCTGGTGGGCGCGGTCACCGTGGACGACGTCCTCGACCACATGCTGCCCGACGACTGGCGGGAGACCGAGTTCCACCTGGACGGGACCGGGGACGCGGCCGCCGGGGAGGGTCTCCATGGCTCCTGAGCGCGAGAGCGGCCGCGAACGCACCCCGGCGGGCGCCACGGCCGCCGCCCGGCCCCGCGTGCCCCGCCTCGACCAGCCGCGCCCGCCCCGGCGCCGGCTGGTGCCCGAGTGGGACCCGGAGGCCTTCGGGCGGCTGTCGGAGCGGATCGCCCGTTTCCTGGGCACCGGCCGGTTCATCGTCTGGATGACGATCGTGATCATCGCGTGGGTGGTGTGGAACATCGCCGCACCCCGCCACCTGCGCTTCGACCAGTACCCGTTCATCTTCCTGACCCTGATGCTGTCCCTCCAGGCCTCCTACGCGGCCCCGCTGATCCTGCTCGCGCAGAACCGGCAGGACGACCGCGACCGGGTCAACCTGGAGCAGGACCGCAAGCAGAACGAGCGGTCGATCGCGGACACCGAGTACCTGACCCGGGAGGTGGCGGCGCTGCGCATGGGCCTGGGCGAGGTGGCGACCCGCGACTGGATCCGCTCCGAGCTTCAGGACCTGGTGAAGGAGCTGGAGGACAGACGGCGCCACGACGGGCACGTCAGGGTCGCGGCGGAGCGGACGGAACGGGCAGAGCGCCCGCAACCGCCTCCGGGACGTGACGCAGACGACCGCTGAGGGGCTACCCGGAGGTGGCCGCGGGCGCCGTACCATCGTCCTTATGGTTACGGAAGACGCGGTGCGCGACGCGCTGGCGACGGTGAACGACCCCGAGATCAACCGACCCATCACCGAACTGGGGATGGTCAAGTCGGTGGAGATCGGCGCGGACGGGGCGGTCGCGGTCACCGTGTACCTGACGGTCTCCGGCTGCCCCATGCGGGAGACGATCACGCAACGGGTGACCGAGGCGGTCTCCGGCGTCGAGGGCGTCACCGGGGTCGGCGTCACGCTCGACGTGATGAGCGACGAGCAGCGCAAGGAGCTGGCGACCGCCCTGCGCGGCGGCCAGACCGAGCGCGAGGTCCCCTTCGCCAAGCCCGGCAGCCTCACCCGGGTCTACGCGGTCGCCTCCGGCAAGGGCGGCGTCGGCAAGTCCTCGGTGACGGTGAACCTGGCGGCGGCGATGGCGGCGGACGGCCTGAAGGTCGGTGTCGTCGACGCCGACATCTACGGCCACTCGGTGCCCCGGATGCTGGGCGCCGACGGCCGTCCGACCCAGGTCGAGAACATGATCATGCCGCCGTCGGCGAACGGCGTGAAGGTCATCTCCATCGGCATGTTCACCCCGGGCAACGCCCCGGTCGTCTGGCGCGGCCCGATGCTGCACCGCGCCCTCCAGCAGTTCCTGGCGGACGTCTACTGGGGCGACCTCGACGTGCTGCTGCTGGACCTGCCGCCCGGCACCGGTGACATCGCGATCTCGGTGGCCCAGCTGGTGCCGAACGCCGAGATCCTCGTCGTGACGACGCCGCAGCAGGCCGCCGCGGAGGTCGCCGAGCGCGCGGGCTCCATCGCCGTGCAGACCCACCAGAAGATCGTCGGCGTGGTCGAGAACATGTCCGGCCTGCCCTGCCCGCACTGCGGCGAGATGGTCGACGTCTTCGGCACCGGCGGCGGCCAGACCGTGGCGGACGGCCTGACCCGGACGACCGGCGCGAGCGTTCCGGTCCTCGGCAGCATCCCGATCGACGTCCGGCTGCGCGAGGGCGGCGACGAGGGCAGGCCCGTGGTCCTGTCCGACCCCGAGTCCCCGGCGGGCGCGGCGCTGCGGGCCATCGCGGGCAAGCTGGGCGGCCGCCAGCGGGGCCTGTCCGGCCTGTCCCTGGGAATCACCCCGCGCAACAAGTTCTGACCCCGCACGCCAGGACAGGGCCTGTCCGTTCGGGTGCGACGAAGGGGCGCCGGTTCCCACCGGCGCCCCTTCCGCGTCTCCGCGCCCGCCCGGGTCAGGCGTAGGCGCCGATGTCCTTGACCGTCGCGAAGCCGAGCCCGTACGCGCTCATGCCGCGCCCGTAGGCGCCCAGGTGCACGCCCCCCTCGGTGGAGCCGGCGAGCACCCACCCGAACTCGGACTCCCGGTAGTGGAACGGCACCGGGACCCCGTCCACCGGCAGGGACAGCGTCGACCACTCCGGCCCGGCCAGGTCGTCGGCCAGCGCCCACGCCGTCTCGGTCTGCTGGTCCAGCCAGTCGTCGCGCAGGCTGTGGTCCATCTGGCCGGGCCAGGTGAAGGACAGCAGCCCCACGCCCGCCAGCCAGGCCGCCGAGGACACCGACGTGGCCTCCAGCACGCCCGTGCCGTCGGCGCTGCGCCGAACGGGGTTGGCCGCGACGGTGACGACCACAGCGAACTTCTCCCGGGCGTCGTTCGCGGCCCCGGCGACGTGCTCGTTGCGCACGGAGGGCTCGTCACCGTGCCCGATCGACCCGTGCTCGACGGCACCGTCCGCCGCCGTACCGACCTGCATCAGCCAGCGCGGGCCCGTGAAGGCCTCGTCGAGGCCGTACCAGGGGAAGGGCGCCTCGAGGTAACCGTCGACCGCGCGCCGGGCGGAGGGGTCCTGCGGTCCGCCCTCCGCGGCCGACGCCTGTGCGCCCACCCGACTTGTCGTCTCCATCTGCCCGGACGCCTCCTCGCTCTCGTCGGACCGGGGCGGCCCGCCCCCCTTCGGGCGTACTCGCCCGGTCCGCACAACAACTCGGCAGCATATCCACACCGCCGGGAGCGGCAGGGAAAGCGCCCGGCGGGTGGGTCGCGCGGAGGACCGTTCAGGCCGTGCGCAGCACGTATGGCGCTATGACATACGTCACGTGCGCGGGGTGGGGCGTCGGCAGTGGCCCGGACGGAGGTACGCGGGCGGCGGGCCGGACGGACTAGGTCGCGTCCGCGTCGAAGGCCGGGCTCTCGATCGCGCTCTGGGGCTTCTTGGTCATGTCGACGGCGGCGCCGGACGGGGCGGCTGACGAGGCGGCGGAGTCCGCGGCGGCGCCGCTCTGGATCGCCTCCGTGACCTCGGCCATCTCCTTCTTCAGGTCGAAGCCGTTGCGGATCTCCTTCAGCCCCAGGTCGTCGCTGTCCAGCTGCTTGCGCAGGAACGTCTTGGGGTTGAGGTCCTCGAACTCGAAGTTCTTGAACTCCGGACCCAGCTCGCTGCGGATGTCCTCCTTGGCGCTCTCCGAGAACTCCCGGATCTTCCGGATCGTGCGCATCACGTCCTGGATGACATTGGGAAGCTTGTCCGGACCGAAGACGAGCACGCCGAGCACGACGATCGTCACCAGCTCGGGTAGTCCTATGTCATTGAACACCTGAAGCTCCTTGCGATGTCCTCGGTCGCTCAACGGTACCCGGCGCACCCGTGCGACCGGTACCGCCCCAAGGTGTCCGAGTGGGTACGGGGCGTGCTTTTTCGCGTTGTTTGCCATGGGGGGCCCGGCGCGGGGCCCCGCCCTGTGAGCTATCCGTCAGTCCGGTCCGGGCCCGGACCGGTTCAGTCCCGGTCCGAGAAGCCCAGCACCAGCGAGACGTGGCGCCGTGCGCCGTCGCGCTCCACGGTCAGGGCCAGCCGGTCGCCGGGGCGGCGGGCGCGGGTGCGGACGATCAGTTCCTGCCCGGAGTGCACCGGCCGGCCGTCGACCTCGGTGATGACGTCGCCCGCCTCCAGGCCCGCCCGGTCGCCGGGGCCGCCCCGGGTGACGGAGGGCCGGCCGGCGCTGCCGCCGCCGATGCGGGCGCCGTCGCCGGAGTAGTCCATGTCGAGGGTGACGCCGATGACCGGGTGGGTCGCCCGGCCGGTGTTGATCAGCTCCTCGGCGACCCGCCTGGCCTGGTTGACCGGGATCGCGAAGCCGAGCCCTATCGAGCCGGACTGGCCGCTCTCCGTGCCGGTGGCGCCGCCCGCGGAGCGGATCGCGGAGTTGATCCCGATGACGCGGGCCCGGGTGTCGAGCAGCGGGCCGCCGGAGTTGCCCGGGTTGATGGGCGCGTCGGTCTGGAGGGCGTCCACGTATGACACGTCGCCGGCGTCGCCCTCCGCGCCGCCCGCCGTGATGGGCCGGTCCTTGGCGCTGATGATGCCGGAGGTGACGGTGTCGGCCAGGTCGAAGGGCGCGCCGATGGCGACCACCGGGTCGCCGACCTGGACGTTGTCGGAGTTGCCGAGCGGCAGCGGGGTCAGCCCGTGGACACCGCTCACCTGGACGACGGCGAGGTCGTAGCCGCTGTCCCGGCCGACCACCTCCGCGGTGGCGGTGTCACCGCTGCTGAACGCCACCGTGATCCGGCCGCCTCCCGCCGCGGCGGCGACGACGTGGTTGTTGGTGAGGATGTGGCCGCGGGTGTCGAGGACGAAGCCGGTGCCGGTGTCCTGCTCGTCGGCGCCGCTCACGTGCAGCGTGACGACGCTGGGCAGGGCCTTCGCGGCGATCCCGGCAACGCTGTCCGGCGCCCGTCCGGAGGGCTCCTTCCCGGCCTGTGGCAGGTGGACCTCGGCCAGCCCGCCGGTGCGCTCCAGCCAGGCGCCGACCACGCCGCCCACGCCGCCCGAGACGAGCGCCAGCACCAGGGCGCCGCCCGCCAGGGCCCGCACGGCCCGGCGGCGCCGCTGAGGCGGGGTGAGGACGGCCGCACCGGTCTGCTGGAAGGGGGCGTGCACCGGACCGGGCGCGGGGGCCGGGGCCGGGGCCGCCCAGGGGTCGTAACGCTGCCAGGGGGCCGCCGGCGGGGCTGCGGCGGCGGGAGGGGTGGCGGGGGCCGGTGCCTCGGGCGCGGGGCCCGGGACGGCCGGGTGCGCCGGTGTCTGCGCGAGGGGCGGCGCCGGTGCCGGTGCTTCGGAGGACGGGCCCGGGATCGAGGTGCCGCGGGCCGGAGTGGCCTGGGCGGCCGCCGGGTGCTGGACCGGCGGGGCGGACGCCCAGGGGCCCGGCTCGCCGTAGGGCGGGGTGCTGTAGGGATCGGGGGCGTGCAGCGGACGGGGACGCTCGGCGGACGGCACGGTGCCGGCGCCCTCCGCGGGCGTGCGGGCAGCGGTGGCCGGCCGCGCCAGCTCGAAGTCGCCCTCCGGGCCGGCGGGCCGCGGCGGCCGTCCGTCCCCGTCCGGTGCCTCGCCCGTCTGCGCCGGTCCCGGCGGGTTCCCCTCGTTCATACGCTCCCCACAGCTGGCCGGGCCCTCGCGCCCGGGTCCCGGCCCGGGCGCGCCTCACAGGATTCAACCAGGTTCGGGCGCCGCGGGGCAGCGGGCGCTCAGGGGGTGGCGGAGGAAGCCGCGGAGCCGGACGCCGTGTCGGGCAGGGCGGTGGACAGCGGGGCGGGGCCGCGCACCTCGGGGGCCGTGGAGTAGGAGGTCAGGGCGAACGGCGAGGTGGCGGTCAGCGGAGGTATGAGCGGGGACATGACGGCCGCGCCGGCCGTCACCGGTGCCGTCAGCCCGCGCACGGGATCGGGGCCGGCCGGGGGCGGCATGCCGGGCAGCAGCGGCGCGGACACCGAGGTCGGCGCCACCGGGGCCGCGCCGAGCAGCGTGTCCTGGGCGAGCAGCGGTCCGCCGGAGCGGCGGCGCTGGGTCGCGGACGTCGCCGCCGGGCCGGTGCCCGCCGGGCCGCTCGGCGTCACGTTGCTGCCCGCGCCCGCACCGCCGCGCGCGTCCGGGCCCGCGGCGCCCGGCATACCGGTGGTCACGCCGCCGAGGGCGACGGCCGCCAGCGACACCGCGCCCGCGGCGACGAACGCGAACCGCATCCCGCGCGAGGCGGGGCGGTCGGCGTCCGGGCGCCCGACGGCGTGGATGCGGAAACCGCGGTCGTGGGGCACGGCCGGGGTGTGCGGGCGGGCGGGGACGTAACCGAACTCGAAGCGCTCCTCGCGTCCCGCGCCGAAGACCCCGGCGCCGGGGCCCCGGCCGGACAGCCCCGCGCCGCCGGGCGCCGGGCCGGTGCCCTCGAAGCCGCCTCCGCCGGGCAGGCCCTGGAGGCGGGCCAGGAAGCTCTCCGAGGGCGGCGGCGGGGCCGCCTCGGCGAAGACGTTCTTCAGCCGGCGCTGGGCGTCCGCCTCCGCCCGGCACCTGGCGCAGGTGGCCAGGTGGGCGAGGACCCGCTCGCGCGACTCGTGACCCAGTTCTCCGTCCACCAGGGCGGAGAGGCGGTCTCCCAGATGCTCCTCTGCCAGTTGCTTCTCGGCAGGTTCAGGCCATGATCGGCTCACGCGGTCGCGCCCCCTCCTCCCAGAGCGGGGACACGGGGGACGAAGGAGCGCCGCTCGGCGGCGCGCGCCTCGGGCGAGCGGTGGGCGAGGGCCTTGCGGAGCTGGGAGCGGCCGCGGTGGATACGGGAGCGGACCGTGCCGAGCTTCACGCCCAGGGTCGCGGCGATCTCCTCGTAGGACAGTCCTTCGATGTCGCACAGGACGACCGCGGCGCGGAACTCGGGCGCGAGGGTGTCGAGGGCCTGCTGGACGTCCGCGTCGAAGTGGGCGTCGTTGAACAACTGCTGCGGGTTCGGCTCCCTGCTGGGCAGCCGCTCGGCCGCGTCCTCGCCGAGGGCGTCGAAGCGGATGCGCTGCCTGCGCCGGACCATGTCCAGGAACAGGTTGGTGGTGATGCGGTGCAGCCAGCCCTCGAAGGTGCCCGGCGTGTACGTCGACAGCGAGCGGAAGACGCGGACGAAGACCTCCTGGGTGAGGTCCTCGGCGTCGTGCTGGTTGCCCGTCAGCCGGTAGGCGAGCCGGTAGACCCGGCCGCTGTGCGTGCTGACGATCTCCTCCCAGGTGGGCGGAGTCCACGCCTGCCCGTCCGCGTCGGTGGCGAAGGTCGCGGTCTGGGCGTCGCCTGCGGCAGGCTCCGCGGCGTGGTGGTCAGCAGCGGTGTCGTTCACGGATCTCGGCCTGCCTGCCGATCCGAGGAAGCGCCGCAGCACTCCTCCCCGATCCACGGGCGCGGCCGCACCTCCCCTGTCGGCTCTGGTGGTGTCCAGCGGAGCCCCTACCATAGCCACCTCGCCCGTTAGCTCCGGATAAGCGGTTTTACGAGAATTTGATCGCCACCTGGACGGCTCGTCCGGCCCGATCGGCACCTGCTCGGCGTCCTGATCCACCCCTCGCCCCCCGTCGCGTCGCCGGCCGTCCCTGCAACCCTTTTAACGCCCGGTCCCATCTGCGGGTTCCCGACGGCAACGGATACAGTCACGCCCAGGCAACCATGGGGACAGGAGAGGGTCATTACCGGCAACCGGCAGACGAGCTGGGCGTTCGCCGACGCCTTTGTCGCCGAGGACGAAGCGCTGCACTGGGCCCGTGACCGGGCCCGTGAGGCAGGGCTGCGCTCGGTGTCGCCCGGCACGGGCGCCGCGCTGCGGGTGCTCGCCGCGTCCGTGGACGCGAAGGCGGTCGCCGAGATCGGTACCGGCTGCGGGGTGTCCGGGATCCACCTGCTGCACGGGATGCGCCCGGACGGGGTGCTCACGACCGTCGACCCGGAGCCCGAGCACCAGCAGTCCGCCCGGCAGGCCTTCCGTGCCTGCGGCTTCGCCAGCAACCGGGCCCGCTTCATCCCGGGCCGCGCCCTGGACGTGCTGCCCCGCCTCGCGGACGCCGGGTACGACCTCGTCTTCTGCGACGGGGACCGCCAGGAGTACTCGGACTACCTCGCTGAATCGTTGCGGCTGCTGCGGCCGGGCGGTGTGGTGGTCTTCGAGGGCGTCTTCGCCAACGGCCGCACGGTCGACTCGGGACCGCAGCCGACGGAGGTGCTGCGGCTGCGGGAGCTGCTGCGCACCGTCCGGGAGAGCCAGGAACTGGTGACCTCGCTGCTACCGGTGGGCGACGGCCTGCTCTGCGCCGTCAAGCGCTGATCCCGCCCGGCACCCTTCACCCCCGCGTCCCCCTCACCTGCCGCCGCGGGCCGCCGTCGCCGGGAACGCGGCTGCCCCGGTACCGCGAGCGGTACCGGGGCAGCCGGACGGACAAGGGTCGCGTGCGCGTCAGACGACGACCTTCTTGAGGGCGTCCCCAAGCGCCTCGGCCTCGTCGGGGGTCAGCTCGACGACGAGTCGACCGCCGCCTTCGAGCGGAACGCGCATGACGATGCCCCGCCCCTCCTTGGTCACCTCGAGCGGGCCATCACCCGTTCGCGGCTTCATGGCCGCCATGCTCGTTCCCCTTCCTGAAACCAGCTCATCGTCTGCCGACGGCCCAGAAAGGGCACGCGCATCCTGGCGGGACGCACGACACCGGCATCGAACACATTGCTTCCAAGCCATTATCCCGCATCTCAGGACCCGATGACCAACATCAGTCGGCATCGCTTGGGCAACGCGCGCGAGCAAAACCACTCAATTCGGGGATGTGACTGCGATACTTCGCCGCCGCACGGTCCCCGGCCGCCCGGGCGCCCGCCGTAATTGTTTGACGCAGGTCACACGTCCGGTGCGGCCCGCGACCGGTGATCTCCGCCATGCTGTCCCTCGGACCAGGCGTACCGAGCGGTACGCCGCAGCCGCGAACCGGAGGGGATGCGCCATGGCCGACACCGTGCTCTACGAGGTGAGCGACGGGCTCGCGACGATCACGCTGAATCGCCCCGAGGCGATGAACGCGCTGAACATCGCGGCCAAGGAAGCCCTGCGCGAGGCGGCGCGGGAGGCGGCCGGGGACGGGTCCGTACGGGCGATCCTGCTCACCGCGGCCGGGGAGCGGGCGTTCTGCGTGGGCCAGGACCTCAAGGAGCACATCGGGCTGCTGGCCGCCGACCGGGAGACGGGGTCGGGGCGGACCATGACCACGGTCAGGGAGCACTACAACCCGATCGTGACCGCGCTGGCGGAGGCGCCGAAGCCGGTGGTCGCCGCGGTGAACGGCGTCGCGGCCGGGGCGGGCTTCGGCTTCGCGCTCGCCGCGGACTACCGGGTGGTCGCGGACACCGCCGCCTTCAACACCTCGTTCGCCGGGGTGGCGCTGACCGCCGACTCCGGCATCTCCTGGACGCTGCCCCGGGTGGTCGGTCCGGGTCGCGCCGCCGACCTGCTGCTCTTCCCGCGCGGCATCAGCGCCCAGGAGGCCCTGGAGCTGGGCATCGCCAACCGGGTGGTGCCGGCCGCCGAGCTGCGGGCGGAGGCCGAGAAGGTGGCGCGGGCGCTGGCCGAGGGCCCGACGGTGGCGTACGCGGCGCTCAAGGAGGCGGTGGCCTTCGGCCTGACGCACTCCCTCGGGGAGACGCTGGAGAAGGAGGACGAACTCCAGACGCGCGCGGGCGCCTCCGAGGACCACGCGATCGCCGTCCAGGCCTTCGTCGACAAGCAGAAGCCGGTGTACCTGGGCCGCTGAGCCCTCAGGCCGGGCGCGGGCCGGTCCGGGCGACGCACCCTTCCAGGTGGTCGTCGACCAGCCCGCACGCCTGCATCAGCGCGTACGCCGTCGTCGGGCCGACGAAGCGCAGGCCGCGCTTCTTCAGCGCCTTCGACAGCGCCGTCGACTCCGGGGTGATCGCGGGCACGTCCGCGAGGGTCCTGGGGACCGGGCGGCCGGCCGGGTCGGGGGCGTGGGACCAGATCAGGGTGTCCAGCTCGCCCGGGGCCCACTCGGCGAGCACGCGCGCGTTGGCGAGGGTCGCGTCGATCTTGGCGCGGTTGCGGATGATGCCGGTGTCGGCCAGCAGGCGGTCGCGGTCGGTCTCGGTGAAGGCCGCGACCTTCTCGACGCGGAAGCCGGCGAAGGCGGCCCGGAAGCCCGGGCGGCGGCGCAGGATCGTGATCCAGGACAGGCCCGACTGGAACGCCTCCAGGCTGAGCCGCTCGAACAGCGCGTCGTCGCCGTGGACCGGGCGGCCCCACTCCTGGTCGTGGTAGGTCACGTAGTCCTCGGTGGACAGCGCCCAGGGGCAGCGGCGCACCCCGTCGGGCCCGGCGAGGGCGGCGCCGCTCAACTCCGCTCCTCCGGCGCCGGCCGGTCGAACCGGTCGGACCGCTCGGTGCGGGCCTGCACGGCGGCCCGGGCGCCGGCCAGCGCGGACTCCAGGTCGGCGATGCGGGCGTCCCGCTCGGCGAGTTCGGCGGCGACCCGGCCGAGCGCGTCGTCGACGTCCGCCATGCGGTAGCCGCGGACGGTGACCGGGAAGCGCAGGCTCTCCACGTCCGCCCGGCCCACCGGCCGGTCGGGCGGCAGCGGGTCGTGCAGCCGCTCGGGCGCCGCCTCCGGCAGCGGGCCGCTCTCGCCGCCGCCCAGCACCGCGAGTGTCACCGCGGCGACGACGACGACGAGCGCGACGACCAGGAACAAGAACATGACCATCGCTGGGTCCCCACGCTCGGTACTGCTCGTTGGCAAGGTGTGCGGGTCCGATCGTGCCATGCGGATGGGACAGTTAGGGTCGCAGGCGGTCGATGCGGCGGACGCACTAGGAGAGGTCACAGGGGATGCTCAGGCTGGGACGGCGGGAATTCGGGCCGCACGAGCCGGTGATCATGGCGATCGTGAACCGGACCCCCGACTCCTTCTACGACCGGGGAGCCACCTTCCGTGACGAACCGGCGCTCGCGCGCGTGGAGCAGGCCGTGGCCGAGGGCGCCGCGATCATCGACATCGGCGGGGTGAAGGCCGGGCCGGGCGAGGAGGTCACCGCCGAGGAGGAGGCCCGCCGCACGGTCGGGTTCGTCGCCGAGGTGCGGCGGCGGTTCCCCGAGGTGGTCATCAGCGTGGACACCTGGCGGGCCGAGGTGGGCGAGGCGGTCTGCGAGGCCGGGGCCGACCTGCTGAACGACGCGTGGGGCGGCGTCGACCCGGGACTTGCGGAGGTCGCCGCGCGGTACGGGGCGGGGCTGGTGTGCACGCACGCGGGGGGCGCGCAGCCGCGTACCCGGCCGCACCGGGTGGCCTACGACGACGTCGTGGCGGACATCCTGCGGGTGACCCTGGGGCTGGCCGAGCGGGCCGTGGCGCTGGGGGTGCCGCGGGAGTCGGTGCTGATCGACCCCGGGCACGACTTCGGCAAGAACACCCGGCACAGCCTGGAGGCGACGCGGCGGCTCGGCGAGATGACCGCCACGGGCTGGCCGGTGCTGGTGTCGCTGTCCAACAAGGACTTCGTGGGCGAGACGCTGGACCGGCCGGTCACGGAGCGGCTCGTCGGGACGCTGGCGACGACCGCGGTGTCGGCCTGGCTGGGCGCCCAGGTGTACCGGGTGCACGAGGTGGCCGAGACCCGGCAGGTGCTCGACATGGTGGCCTCCATCGCCGGGCACCGGCCGCCCGCGGTCGCCCGCCGGGGACTGGCGTAGGGCCGGCCCCCGGCCCCGGCCCCGGCCCCGGGCTCGCCGCCCGGGGGGGGCGGGGCGGTCCTACCGGCCGGCCTCCTTCGACACCAGGGCCACCGCCTCGTCGACCTCGTCGGTGACGTGGAAGAGCAGCAGGTCCTTCTCCGCGGCCTTGCCCTGGGCGATCAGGGTGTCCTTCAGCCAGGAGATGAGGCCGCCCCAGTACTCGGTGCCGAACAGGACGATGGGGAAGCGGGTGACCTTCTGGGTCTGGACGAGGGTGAGCGCCTCGAAGAGTTCGTCGAGGGTGCCGAGCCCGCCGGGCAGGACCACGAAGCCCTGCGCGTACTTCACGAACATCATCTTGCGGACGAAGAAGTACCGGAAGTTCAGCCCGATGTCGACGTACTGGTTGAGGCCCTGCTCGAACGGCAGTTCGATGCCGAGGCCGACCGACGTGCCGCCCGCCTCGCAGGCGCCCTTGTTGGCCGCCTCCATGGCGCCGGGACCGCCGCCGGTGATCACCGCGAAGCCCGCCTCGACCAGACCCCGGCCCAGGCGCACCCCGGCGTCGTACTCGGGCGAGTCCACCGGTGTCCGCGCGGACCCGAACACGCTGATCGCGGGCGGAAGTTCGGCCAGGGTGCCGAAGCCCTCGATGAACTCCGACTGGATGCGCAGGACCCGCCAGGGGTCGGTGTGCACCCAGTCGGTGGGGGCGCGCTCGTCCAGCAGACGCTGGTCGGTCGTGCTCTTCGTCACCTGTCCGCGTCGCCGGAGGACCGGCCCCAGGCGCTGCTCCTCCGGCGGCTGCTTCTTGCCCTCGGGGTTCCCGGTAGCCATGTGCGCTCCCTCCGCTTGCCGACGTTCCGTCTCAGCGTAGATCTACGCGGGTTACGGCGGGGGGACGTCGGCGTGTCCGCCGTGCGGCGCCGGGCGGTTCCTCACCGGGTGAGCCAGGCGCGCAGCCGCTCCTCGCCCGCCAGGATCTTCGCCGTGTCGACGCGTTCGTCCCGCTTGTGGGCCAAGTGCGGGTTGCCGGGGCCATAGTTGACCGCCGGGATGCCGAGGGCGGAGAAACGGGAGACGTCCGTCCAGCCGTACTTGGGCCGCGGGGTGCCGCCGACCGCCTCGGTGAAGGCGGCCGCGGCCGGGTGGGAGAGGCCGGGCAGGGCGGCACCGCTGTGGTCGTCCACGACGAACTCCGCGACCCCGCAGTCCGCGAAGACCTCGCGCACGTGGGCGATCGCCTCCTCCTCGCTGCGGTCGGGCGCGTAGCGGAAGTTGACGGTGACGACGCACTCGTCGGGGATGACGTTGCCGGCCACGCCGCCGGAGATGCCCACCGCGTTCAGGCCCTCGCGGTACTCCAGGCCGTCGATGACCGGGTAGCGGGGCTCGTAGGCCGCCAGGCGGGCCAGGATCGGGGCGGCGGCGTGGATCGCGTTGGCGCCCATCCAGCCGCGTGCCGAGTGGGCCCGCTCGCCCGCCGTCCTCAGCAGCACGCGCAGGGTGCCCTGGCAGCCACCCTCGACCTCGCCGTCGGAGGGCTCCAGCAGGACCGCGAAGTCGCCCTCCAGCCACTCCGGGTGCGCCTCGGAGACGTGCTTGAGGCCGTTGAGGTCGGCGGCGACCTCCTCGTTGTCGTAGAAGACGAAGGTCAGGTCGCGGTTGGGTGCCGGGACCGTGGCGGCGATGCGCAGCTGGACCGCGACGCCCGACTTCATGTCGCAGGTGCCGCAGCCCCACAGCACGCCGTCGTCGTCGAGGCGGGAGGGCACGTTGCCGGCGATCGGGACGGTGTCGATGTGGCCGGCCAGGATCACGCGCTCCGCGCGACCGAGCCGGGTGCGGGCGATCACGTTGTTGCCGTACCGGTCGACGGTGAGGTGCGGCAGGGCGCGCAGCGCGTCCTCGATCGCGTCCGCGAGCGGCTTCTCGGTGCCGCTCTCGGAGCGGAAGTCGACGAGCCGGGCGGTCAGCGCGGCGGCGTCCAGCGTGAGGTCAAGCGAGGTGTCGGCCATGGCCACGACCCTAGGCCCTGTCGCCACATTCCCGTCTGCCCCGCCCTCCGGGCGGACGACGGGAATGTGACGACAGGACCTAGCGCCGTGACCGGGACGGTTCACCGGCGAAGGTGCTCGGCCGGCCGGGGTGGGCACCGGCGGTCCCCGCACCGCCCGCCGGGCGGGCTCCAGTACCTTGTACGCGTGTCAGAGCCGACCACCCTCCCTCCCAGGCGTCGCGGCCGCATCACGCGGTTCGCCGCGGCCCTGCTGGTCCTGTGCGCCGTCGCCGGCTATCTCGTGGTGCAGTACCTCACCGGCGGCGCCGGTCCGCACGGCTGCGAGGTGGTCTCGGGGACCGCGGACGGGGAGTCGTACGAGTTCACGCCCGAGCAGGCGGTGAACGCCGCGACGATCGCCGCCGTCGGCACCGGGCGGGGCATGCCGCAGCGGGCGGTGACCATCGCGCTGGCGACCGCGCTCCAGGAGTCGGGGCTGCGCAACATCGGGCACGGCGACCGGGACTCGCTGGGGCTGTTCCAGCAGCGGCCGTCCCAGGGCTGGGGCACCGCGCGGCAGATCATGGACCCGGCGTACGCGGCAGGCATCTTCTACGCGCACCTGGCCGAGGTGCCCGACTACCCGCGGCTGCCGCTGACCGTGGCGGCGCAGCGGGTACAGCGCAGCGGCTACCCGGAGGCGTACGCCAAGCACGAGGCGGACGCCGCACTGCTGTCGGCGGCGCTGACCGGGCACGCGGCGGCCACCCTCAGCTGTGACGGGCGGCCGGCCACCACGAGCACCGCCACCGCCGCGGCCGCGGGCGCGGCCGCCGGGGGCCCGGCGACCGGTCCGGACGCGGTGCGGGCGGCGCTGGTGCGGGACTTCGGCCGGGACGCGCTCCAGGAGACCGGCGCGGTGGTGGGCGGCACCCGGGTGGCGTCGCCGTCGCCGTCCCCGAGCGTGACCGCCACGGCGCGCGGCCGGACGGTGACCGTGCCGGTGTCCCCGGGCGGGCGGCGGGACGCGGCGGGGCGCCCGGAGCGGCAGCGGGGCTGGCAGCTGGCGCACTGGGCGGTCGCCAACGCCTCGGCGCTGCAGATCCGGCGCGTGTCGTACGCCGGGCGGGTGTGGGAGGCCGGCAGCACCCTCGGCCGGTGGCGGGCGGCCGGCCCGGCCGACGCCTCCGCGACGGGGAACGCCCCGGACCCGGGGAACGCCTCGGAGAAGGGGGACGCCGGGGACGCGCGGAACCCCGGGCGCGCCGGGGGCGGTGCGGCCTCCCTGGACGCCGTGCGGATCGTGACCGGGCAGTAGTTCGGGCCGTCACCCGGCCGGGTCACCCGGGCAGCGACGCGGCGCCGGTGCGCACGGGGGCGCGCACGGTCGTCCCGGGGCGGCGGGGAACCCTTGGGAACACCGGGGCGGAAGGATTCGGCAGGGACCCGGACCGGACTCGGACCGAACGCCGTTTGCCCGTTTTTATCCACACCTGATAATGCGATGCGTTATCAATTCTTTACCCGGGCGGTCCGCAACCTTCGCGGGGTTCGAGCGGTAGTCAGGGCGTCCGAGGCCGGACGATCACCTCGGACGACTTCCTCGTATCTCCCGTCGAATGGAGCATCATGTCCCTCCCCCTGACCCGCCGGATCGCCCGTGCCGCGCTGCTCGTCGCAGCGGGAGCGGCCGCCGGGGTCGGTGTGGCCGGCTCCGCCAGCGCGGCCCCGAACCTGCCCGCCGCCACCCCCGACCTCGGCGGGCTGACCGCCCTGGACGGGGCGAGCGTCGCCAACAGCACCGACGGCGCCACCCAGCACGTCACCGGGCTCGCGGGCGACGCGGCCGGCAAGGCCGTCAAGCAGGCGGTGCCGGCCGCGGGCAGGGTCGGCGGCAAGGCCGTGAAGACGGCGGCGCCCGCCGCGCAGAAGACCGCGGGCGACGTGGCCGGCACCGCCGGGACCGTGCTGGGCGGCACCGCCTCCACCGCGACCAAGGGCGGCCTGCCCACGTCGTCGCTGCCCGCGTCGTCGCTGCCCACCCGCGGCCTGCCGATCGGCTAGGCACGGCAACCGCGCGCACGGCGACGGGGCACAGGTCTCCTCCTGGGCCCCGTCGCCGTGTCCGCGTGCCGGGCGCCACCCGGCGCCCGGCGTCCGCCTCAGCCCGCCAGCCGCTGAACCGCGGCCCGCACCCGTTCGTCCGTCGCGGTGAACGCCACCCGGACGAACCTCTCCCCCGCCGGGCCGTAGAAGTCCCCCGGGGCCACCAGGACGCCCCGCTCGGCGAGGTGGGCGACCGTGGTCCAGCAGGGCTCGTCGCGGGTGGCCCAGAGGTACAGGCTGGCCTCGCTGTGCTCGATGCGGAAGCCGTGGGCCAGCAGGGCGTCGCGCAGGGCCGTACGCCGGGCGGCGTAGCGCTCGCGCTGCTCGTGCACGTGGGCGTCGTCGCCGAGGGCCGCCACGGTCGCCGCCTGGGTCGGCGCGGAGGTCATCAGGCCGCCGTGCTTGCGGATCTCCAGCAGCGGGCCGAGGACCGCCGGGTCACCGGCCAGGAAGGCCGCGCGGTAGCCCGCCAGGTTGGACCGCTTGGAGAGCGAGTGCAGCGCCAGGATGCCGTCGTAGGAGCCGCCGTTGACGTCCGGGTGGAGCACCGAGACCGGGTCCGCCTCCCAGCCCAGCTCCAGGTAGCACTCGTCGGAGGCGAGCAGCACGCCGTGCGCGCGGGCCCAGGCGACGATCTCCGTCAGCTCCCGCTTGTCCAGCACCTTGCCCGTGGGGTTGGAGGGCGAGTTCAGCCAGAGCAGCTTGAGCCCGGCCGGGTCCAGCCGGGTCGGGTCGTCGTAGGCCTCGTGCTCGGCGCCGGCCAGCCGGGCACCGACCTCGTACGTCGGGTAGGCCAGCCGCGGGAAGGCCACCCGGTCGTCCGGGCCCAGGCCCAGCTGGGTGGGCAGCCAGGCGACCAGTTCCTTGGAGCCGACCACCGGCAGCACGTGGTGGTGGGTGACCCCGCGCGCGCCCAGGCGGCGCTCCAGCCAGCCGGTGATCGCGTTCCGCAGTGCCGGCGTGCCCCAGACCGTCGGGTAGCCCGGCGAGTCGGCCGCGGCCACCAGGGCCTTCTGGATCAGGTCGGGCACCGGGTCGACCGGGGTGCCGACGGACAGGTCGACGATGCCGCCGGGGTGGGCCGCGGCCGTCTCCTTGTACGGGGCGAGCCTGTCCCACGGGAAGACCGGGAGGCGGTCGTGGGGCGACTGCGCGGACGGGCGGCCGGCTGCGGGCGGAGGGCCGGGAACTGCGGACACGGGATCTGGCTCACTTTCTCGTACGGACGCCAAACGCCTCGGTCCCGCACGGCCGTCGAGCAGGAACTGGCCGTACGGGACCGAGGCGGCACGGTGGTGCGGGCCGCTTGCGCGATTACTCGGCCTGCGGCGGCAGCGCGGCGACGAAGGGGTGGTCGCGCTCGATCAGCCCCAGCTTGCTGGCACCGCCCGGGGAGCCGAGTTCGTCGAAGAACTCGACGTTGGCCTTGTAGTAGTCCTTCCACTCCTCGGGAGTGTCGTCCTCGTAGAAGATCGCCTCGACCGGGCACACCGGTTCACAGGCTCCACAGTCGACGCATTCGTCCGGGTGGATGTACAAGGACCGCTGGCCCTCGTAGATGCAGTCGACCGGGCACTCCTCGATGCACGCCTTGTCCTTGACGTCGACACAAGGCTGCGCGATGACGTAGGTCACGCTGTCGTTCCTCCTCGATAGGGCGCTGGCGGGCCTCCACAGGCTCCGCCGCCTGGCGCGCGGGAGCGCGGCGTCGTCGATGCCCGCCACCTAGTATCTCCGTTCCGGGGCACGATCCGAACAGGAGGGGTGAACTGACCTGTGGAAATCTCGGCGGCCGGACGTCTCGAGGTCCGTATCACCACCGCTGACGTGGGCAAACGGGTCTCGGTACGGCGTTTGACCGAACCTGGGGCGGTACCCGAGAAGTTCACCGACACGGTGGGTGTTCTCACATCATGGGACAAGGGCGTGCTCATGATCACACGACGGGACGGCCAGGCCGTCCGGATCCCGGAATCGGCGCTGGTCGCGGGCAAGGTGGTACCGGCCGCACCGGCGCGCCGCCGGGGTCCCGCCGCCTCCTACCCGGAGCTGGCACGGGTGGCCGCGCGGGCGTGGCAACCGGTGGAGCGGGAGCGGCTGGGCGAGTGGGAGCTGCGGGCGGCCGGCGGGTTCACGCGCCGGGCCAACAGCGTGCTGCCGCTCGGCGATCCCGGCCTGCCGCTGGACGAGGCCCTCACCGCCGTACGGCGGTGGTACGGCGAGCGCGGGCTGCCCGCCTACGTGCAGACCGCCACCGGCGCCGCCGGCACCCAGGAGCTGCTGTGCGCGGAGCTGGAGCGGCGCGGCTGGGTCCGGGAGGTGACCGCCGAGCTGTGGACCGGCGAGGCGGCGCCGGTCGCGGACCGGGCCGAGCCGGCCGGGGTGGTGCTGTCCCGGCGGGCGGACGAGGCGTGGCTGGCCCGCTACCGGCGCGCCGGGGCCGGCGAGGTGGCCCTGCGGGTACTCGGGTCGGGCCCGCCCGGCACCGGTGACGCCGCGGGAGCGGCGGGGCCGTCGGTGTGGTTCGCGGCCGTGCCCGGGCCGGCCGGTGCCGCGCCCCTGGCGATCGGGCGGTGTGCCGTGGACGGGCGGTGGGCGGGGTTCGCCGCCGTCGAGGTGGACCCGGCCGCCCGGCGCCGGGGCCTGGCGACGCGGGTGATGGCCGCGCTGGCCCGGCGGGCGCTGGAGGAGGGCGCCTCGGCGGCCTGGCTGCAGGTCGAGAGCGACAACGAGGCGGCGCGGGCGCTGTACGCCGCACTGGGCTTCGCCGTCCACCACACGTACCACCACTACCGCGAGCCGGACGCCCCCGGCGCCGGCCGGCCGTAGGAACCGAAGGGGAAGGGCAGGAGCCAGCGATGCGACACCCCCTCCTTCCGCCTCCGTACCCGCCGCCGCCGGACCGGTCCGCCGAGCTGCGGCGCCGCTTCGCCGAGGAGGCGCGGTCCGGGCGGCCCGACCTGTCGGCGCTGTGCCTGCTGATCGGCGCCGCGGCGGACGGCTCCCTGGACGAGGCCGGTCTGGACGCGGCCCAGCAGGAGCTGGACGAGCTGGCCGGGCAGCTGCCGTACCGGCCGGGCGGGCCCCGGGAGTGGGCCGCGGCGGCGGGCCGGCTGCTGGGCGGGCGCCACGGGTTCGCCGGGTCGGCCGGGGACTACCAGCGGCTGGAGTCCTCGCTGCTGCACGAGGTGCTGCGGCGGCGGCGCGGGCTGCCGATCCTGCTGTCGGTGGTGTGGATGGAGGTGACGCGCCGGGCCGGGGCCCCGGTGTACGGGGTCGCGCTGCCCGGGCACTTCGTGGTCGGGTTCGGGGCGGCGACGGCGGACGGCGGGCAGGTGCTGGCCGACCCGTTCGACGGGGGCCGGGTGCTCACCGGGGCCGACGCCGAGCTGCTGGTGGCGGGGGCCACGGGGACGCCGTTGCAGCCGTCGATGCTGGTGCCCGCCGAGCCCCTGGAGCTGGTGCAGCGCATCCTGAACAACATCCGGGCCTGGGCGGCGGCCCGGCCCGAGCGCTCCGACGTGGCCCTGTGGGCCGTGGACCTGGCGCTGCTGCTGCCCTCCCACCCGGCCAGGCTGCGCTACGACCGGGCCCAGCTGCTCGTGCAGCGCGGCGAGTTCACCGCCGGCGCCGACGAACTGAGCGCCTACGCCGAGCTGCTGGGCGCGGTGGACCCGGACGCCGCCGAGCGGGTGCGCCTGCAGGCGCTGGCGGCCCGCTCCCGGCTCAACTGACCCGGGGGCTCACCGGGGGAGTCAGAGCCAGCCCTTCTCCCGGGCCGTCCGTACCGCTTCGGCGCGGTTGCGCACCGCGAGCTTCTGGATGGCCGTCGAGAGGTAGTTGCGGACGGTGCCCTGGGAGAGGTGGAGGGCGGCGGCGAGTTCGGCGTTGGTGGAGCCGTCGGCCGCCGCGCGCAGCACCTCGCGTTCGCGTTCGGTCAGCGGATTGGCGCCACCGGCGAGGGCGGCGGCGGCCAGGGTGGGGTCGATGACCCGCTCCCCCGCCAGCACCTTGCGTACGGCGGCGGCGAGTTGGGCGGCGGGGGCGTCCTTGACCAGGAAGGCGTCGGCGCCGGCCTCCATGGCGCTGCGCAGATACCCGGGGCGGCCGAAGGTGGTGAGGACGACCAGCTTCACCTCGGGCAGTTCCCGGTGCACCCGGGCGGCCGCCTCGATGCCGGTGCAGCCGGGCATCTCTATGTCGAGCAGCGCGACGTCCACGCCGTGTTCGCGGACGGCGGCCAGCACCTCGTCGCCGCGCGCGACCTGGGCGACGACCTCGATGTCGTCCTCCAGGCCGAGGAGCGCGGCGAGCGCCTCGCGGACCATCGACTGGTCCTCGGCGAGAAGGACCTTGATCGTGCTCGTCATGCCCCGGATCCTATGGCCACCGCCGGCGCCGCCGGCACGCGGGCGACCAGCCGGAAGCCGCGGCGGGTGCGGCCCGCCTCCAGGGTGCCGCCGGCCTTCTCCAGCCGTTCGGTCAGCCCGGTCAGGCCGTTGCCCGGGCCCTTGCCGGAGCCGCCGGAGCCGTCGTCCTCGACGGAGAGCTCCAGCACCGGGCCGTCCAGGGTCGCCCGCCGGATGACCTCGACCGTGCACCGGTCGGCCCCGCTGTGCCGCACGACGTTGGTGATCGCCTCGCGCAGCGCCCAGGCCAGGGCGGCCTCGGCGGCGTCGGGCACGCCGGTGAGGTCGGGCTCGGCCGGCACCTCGGCGGTGACTCCGGCGGCGGCCAGGGCCACCTGGGCGCCGGCGAGTTCGTCGGCGAGCCGGGCGCGCCGGTAGCCGGTGACGGCCTCCCGCACGTCCACCAGCGCCTGCCGGCTGACGCGTTCGATGTCGGCGACCTGCTGGGCGGCCTTCTCGGGGTGGCCGGGCAGCATCCGGCCGGCCAGCTCGCTCTTGAGCGTGATGAGGGACAGGGAGTGGCCGAGCAGGTCGTGCAGGTCGCGGGCGAGGCGCAACCGCTCCTCGTTGGCGGCGAGCTGTGCGACCGTGGCCCGCGCCTTGCGCAACTCCACGGTCGTGCGGATGAGTTGCCCGACGCCCGTCATGGCGGCGCCGATCAGCAGGGTCAGCGGGATCAGTCCGCGCGCCGCCTGCTCGTCGGAGTGGCTGCCGACCAGGTACATCGCGGCGGCCGAGGCCGGGACGGCCCAGTAGGCCGCGCGCAGCGGCAGGGTCGCCCCGCAGGCCACCGAGAGGTAGCAGAACAGGCCCAGCCAGGCGCTGCCGAGGGTGTAGGCCAGCACGGGGGCGAGCACGCCGAGCACCAGCAGCAGGGCGATCACCAGCCGCCGGGGCATCGGCCGGCCCATGTTGCGGAAGACCAGCGTCAGGTACACCCCGACGAACGCGGTGAGGCCCACCGAGCCGGCCACGGTCGCCCGCGCGGAGTGGCCGCCGTCGACCAGGTCCTGGACCGGCGAGCTGAGGAAGACCAGCCAGACGCCGATCCACACCGTCTTGGCCAGCAGTTCGCGCGGGTTGCGGGGCGGCCGGCCCATGGGGACGTCCCCCGTGGCGCCGGCCTTCCGGTCTTCCGTCATGGTGCTCACGCCTTCAGCGTGTCCTTCCGGTACAGCCAGGCCGCGCCGCCCGCGAAGAGCACGAAGAAGACGGCGAGGACGGCGACGTCCTGGGCGTGCGGGGCCCGGCTCTCCTCGATGGCCCGCCCGAGAGCAGCGTACGCGTGCGTGGGCAGCCACTTGGCGATGTCCTGGAGCCACTGCGGGAACGTGGTCGTGGGCATCCACAGGCCGCCGAGCATCGACAGGCCGAAGTAGGTGATCATCGTGACGGGGCGGACCGCGTCACCGGTGGCGAGGTAGCCGATGGCGACGCCGAGCGCGGCGAAGACCAGGCTGCCCGCCCAGATGGCCCCGGTGAGCGCGAGCCACTGCCAGGCCTGGAGCCGTACGTCCTTCACGGTCGCGGCGACGGCGAACACCACGACGATGGACGGCAGGCTGACCACGGCGGCGCTGGCCGTCTTGGCGAGCACGTAGCCGCGCCCCGGCAGCGGGGTCAGCCGCAGCTGCCGCACCCAGCCGCTCTCCCGTTCCTTGGCGATGCGCTCGCTGTTGCCCATCAGGACGGCGGTCAGCGCGCCGAAGGAGGCCATGGAGACCATCATGTAGGTCGGCAGGGTCAGGCCGCTGCCGTCGACCTTGGTGGTGGCGTCGGCGTTGCCCGCGATGAGCAGGAAGAGGATCGCGGGGTAGAGCACCGAGAAGAACAGGAACTTGCGGTTGCGCAGGGCCCGGGTGAGTTCGAGCCGGATGAGCGCCCGTGTGGTGAAGGTGTTCCTCATGACTGCCTGGCCTCCTCGGCCTCGGTGATGGCGACGAAGGCCTGCTCCAGGCCGAGGCCGGTGACCTCGAGGTTGCGGGGGTAGAGACCGAGGCCGTACAGGGCGTGGACGGTGGCGTCGGCGTCGGCGGACTGGATGCGGACGGTCTGCCCGGAGACGGTGAGCGACGTCAGGAAGGGCAGGCCGCGCAGGGCCGCCTCGTCGGGGCCGCCCTCCAGGTCGAAGGAGACCCGCCGGGCGCCGGCCCGGGCCTTGATCTCGGCGGCGGTGCCGTCGGCGAGGAGCCGGCCGCGGTGCAGCACCAGCACCCGGTCGGCGATCGCGTCCGCCTCCTCCAGGTAGTGCGTGGCGAACAGCACCGTGCGGCCCTGGTCGGCCTGTTCGCGCATGGTGGCCCAGAAGGCCTGGCGGGCGGAGACGTCCATGCCGGTGGTCGGCTCGTCCAGGACGATGAGGTCGCTGTCGCCGGCGGTGGCGAGGGCGAACCGGACGCGCTGGGCCTGGCCGCCGGAGAGCTTGTTGACCTTGCGGTCGGCGACCTGGGTGAGCCCCGCCCGGGCCAGCACGTCGGCGGCCGGGTAGGGCCGCGGGTGCAGGGCGCAGGCCAGCTTCACCAGTTCGGTGACGGTGACGTCCTCCATCAGCCCGCCGCTCTGCAGCATGGCGCCCACCCGCCCGGCGACGATGGCCTCGCGCGGGCTGGTGCCGAACACCTCGACCGTGCCGCCGTCGGCCTGCTTGAGGCCGAGGAGCAGGTCCAGGGTGGTCGACTTGCCGGCCCCGTTGGGGCCGAGGAGGGCGACGGTCTCGCCCGGGTACAGCCGGAGCGAGAGGCCGTCGACGGCCCGGACGGTTCCGTACGTCTTGGTCACCTGGTCGAACCCGGCCACCGGGGTGGTGGTGGCCGGCGCCGCTGTCGTCGTCATGGTGTCCATGGTGGCCGCGGGCGGCGGGAGCGCGGCAGTGTCGGTGGTCCTCGGTGCGGGATGACGGATGTCATGCGCACGGTGTGACGGGCAGGACGCGCGAAGGGCGCCCGGTGTGCTCCGGGCGCCCCTCGCACCGCGTACGGCCGGACCGTCAGCTGGGGTCGGTGTCGATGACGGCGACCCGGTCGGTGGTGCTCAGCAGCGCCGGGCGCAGGGCGGAGTAGACGTCCTGGGGCGTCACGGGCGTCTTGTCGCCGTTGGCCCGGGTGATGAGCACACCGTCGAACGCCTGGCCGTAGAGCGCCTTCAGGGCGTCCAGGTCGGGCTTGTCGACCAGCTTGCCGTCGACCGCCGTCACCCGGAGGAACTTCCACAGCGAGTTCTGCGGGCTCATCGGCACCGAGTGCGCCGCATCCGTCTGCACGGTCACGGCGGCGGACATGGCGGGCTCGGCGAACTTCTTCATCATCCGGTCGACCTCGGCGTTGGAGACCGTCGGCTGCCGGGTGGTGGTCGGCACGGTCACCGCGCCGGCCGCGCCGGTCTCCACCTCGGTGCGGTAGGCCTGGGCGACGGCCCGGCCCGCCCGGGCGACGTCGATGGCCTTGCCCGTCCTGCCGTACACGGCCACGGCCTTGCCGGAGGTGAACTTCACCGTGCCCTCGGTGACCGAGCCGGAGCCGCCGCCGGCGTTCCGCAGGGCCGCCTGGAGCTTCTCCTCGTCCACCGGCATGGCCGGCTCCACGACGCGCTTCTGCCCGAAGAGGGAGCCGATGACGGAGACGGGGTTGTAGTCGCTCTTGGCCGCCGCGCCGACGGTGCTGTCGACGTCGAGCTGGAGGCCCGCCTGTTCCGGCGTCAGCGACACCGTGCGGCCGCCCACCGCCAGCTTCAGCGGCTTGTTCACGCGGTCGCCGAAGGCGTCGTCCAGCTTGCGGACCGCGTCGTCGCGGGTGCCGCCGCCGATGTCGACGCCCATCACCGTGGTGCCCTTGGGCACGTCGGTGTGGTTCATCAGCAGACCGGCGCCGTACGCGCCGCCGCCCAGGACGACGACGGCGACGGCGAGCAGCACCAGCTTGCTGCGGCCCTTCTTGCGGGGCTTGGCGGCGGCCGGGGCCGGTGCGGCCGGCTCGGGCCGCCGGGGGGCGGTGTGCGGCACCGGCTGGTCGGTGTGGGAGCCGGGCCCGAAGGGGGAGTCCGGGCCGGCCGGTACGACCGGGATGCCGCTGGTGACGGTGTGTCCGGAGACGTTGGCCGCCGGGGAGCCGTAGCCGGGCGTGCCGGGTTCGGGGGCCGGTTTCTGCGGGGTGAGGATCGCGGTGTCGTCGCTCAGCCCGCCGCCGGGTCCGTGTCCGGCGCGGGGGGCGCTGCGGGGACCGCCGGGGGCGTGGGCGCCGGGGCCGCCGAAGCCGTCGGGGCCGGTGGGGCCGCCGAAGGGGTCGCCGGCGTCCGGGCCGGGGCCGCCCTGCCCGGCTGGGGGCAGGAGGGGGCCGTCGCCGGTGACCGGGCCGCCGGTCGGGCCCGCGGGGCCGTGCGGGCCGCCGGGGCCGCCGCGGCCGGTCGGGCCGTTGAAGCCGCTGGCGCCGCCCGGGCCGCCCGCAGCACCCGGGGCGCCGCGGCCCGGACCCTGCCCGCGGGCCGCGCCGGTGCCGTCGGTGCCGGGCCGGCCGCTCCCGGCGAAGTACGGCAGGTCGTCGCGGCGCGGTTCGCCGTCGCCGGTGCCGGTGCGGGAGCCGCCGCCCAGGGGGCCGGCGGCCAGCGCCTCGGTCACGTCGAAGGAGCCGGTGCCGCCGCCGTGCCCGGGGGCCACGGGGCCGCCGGTGGCGCCGGGCAGGCCCGCGCCGTTGGTGCCGCCGCGGGAGCCGCCGGGCACGCTCATGGAGCCGACGACGCCACCGGGACGGGCACCGCCCGCACGCGCGCCGCCGGGGGCGGAGGGGGCGGAGGGTCCCGAGGCGGGGGCCGGGGCGGCCGTGGCGCCGGGCAGGCCCGCGCCGTTCGTGCCGCCGGCCAGGGCGGCGCCGGCGCCGTTCGTGCCGCCGCCGCCCTGACCGGCCTTGCCCGGGCCGGACTTGCGGGGCGCGAACCAGTCGCTGGTCTTCTCGTCGGCCGCGGCCGCGGGGTCGGCGGCCGGCGTGCCGGTGCCGGCGGCCGGCGGGGCCGTCTCCGCCCGGGTGTCGGCGCCCGGGTCGTCGGCGACGGCCTCGCCGTCCGCGACGGTCTTGCGCACGACGACCGGCGGGATGGGCCGCGATCCGGGGATGTTGATCCGGATCCGGGTCGTCAGTGTGGTCTCGGTCTTGCGGTCCTCCGGCCGCGTGGCCGAACGGCCCGCGCCCGTACCGTCGTCGGAAGCCATGGGGGTCCCGTACGGCGGCGTGCCGGAGGGGTAGGCGGCTTTGCCGCGCCCGTCGGGCCCGGAGGACGGAGTGTCAGTTTCACGACTCAAGGCAGGTTCTCCCGGTTGGCTCCGCCGCCCGTTCGACCTTGCTCGGGCGGCTCGGCGGCGCGCTCCACCATACTGGCCGCCTCCCGCGCGTATCCCAGGACCGCTGGGTAAACCCCCACGGGACCCCCACGCGCGCCGTACGGCGCGGTACGTCAGCCGCCACGCCGGGCGGGGCCGCCGCCGGCCGGCCGTCCGACTCCCAGAGTGGCGCAGATCACAGCGACGGCCATCCCGCCGAGCAGGAAGACGTAGCTGCCGAGCCCGGCCCCGAAGAAGAAATCCCCTTCGGGGCGGCCGGCGGTGAGCAGGATGACCGTCAGGACCCAGCCCGCGGCCGGTGCGACCGCCCCGGCGCGGCCGCCCAGGGCGCGTGCCCCGCCCAGGAACAGCCCGGCGGCGCCCGCGAGGGCGAGCAGCAGCCCACCGGGCGGCCGGGCGCCCTGCACCAGGGTCCCGGCGACGGCGGTGACGGCGCCGAGGACGAACAGCCCGGCGCAGGCGGCGATCCGGCCGGCCGTCGGGCGGCGCAGCGGCTGGGCGAGCAGCGGGCCGCGTCCCTGCGCGCTCACGGCGTCTCCTCGGGGATGCCGGCGAACAGGTCGCTCTCCCCGGGCTCGGCCGTGCCGCTCACCAGTTCGTAGTACTCGGTGGTGAAGATCGGCTGGGCCAGCTCGTTGGAGAGCGCGAAGTACGGCCCCGAGACCTGGATCTGGGTGGCGTGGGCGCGCATGGCGGCGGTCTTGGCGGCGGCGTACGCGGTGCCGTCGACGGCGGTGGTGACCCGCTCGTCGTCGACCACGCCGGGTACGTCCTCGACGGAGGCGCTCTCGGCGAAGGGCAGGCCGGGCAGGTCCTCGCGCAGCCGGGCGAAGGCGGCCTCGGCGACGGAGCGCGGGACCCGGTTGCAGTAGACCTTGGCGACGCGGTGCCCGGCGCCGGCGGCCAGTTCGACGGCGCGCAGGGCGACGCGGTGGGCCTGGATGTGGTCGGGGTGGCCGTAGCCGCCGTTGTCGTCGTAGGTGACGAGGACCTGGGGGCGGGTGCGCAGCACGACCTCGGCGAGCGCCGCGGCGGCCCGGTCGACGTCGGCCCGCCAGAAGCAGTCCGGGTCGTCGTTGTCGGCGGTGCCCATCATCCCGGAGTCCCGGAACCGGCCGCGGCCGCCGAGCAGGGAGAAGTCCTCGACGCCGAGGGCCGCCATCGCGGCGGTCAGCTCGCGCTCGCGCTCGCGGGCCAGGGCGTCGCCGGTCAGCTGCCGCAACTCGGGCGGGATGACCTCGCCGCGCTCCCCGAGGGTGCAGGTGACCAGCGTCACCTGGACGCCCTCGGCCGCGTACCTGGCCATGGTCGCGCCGTTGTTGATCGACTCGTCGTCCGGGTGCGCGTGCACCAGCAGCAGACGCCGGCCGGGGCGGGAGGGGCGTCCCCCGGGCCCCGGGCCGGAGGTGGGCGGTTGGGTCATGCCCCCACCCTACGAGGCGGCACCGGGAGCGCCGGGCAGCCCCGTGGGGAGGCGGGTCAGAACTTGATGCTGCCGATCATGCTCGCGACGTTCGTCGTCAGCTCGCTGATCGTGGGAGCGACGGTCGAGGAGGCGAGGTAGAAGCCGAGCAGGACACAGACGACCGCATGACCGCCCTTCAGTCCTGACTTCTTGACCAGCAGGAAGACGATGATCGCCAGCAGCACCACCGCCGAAATCGAGAGTGCCACGGCGGCTCACCTCCAATGATCCCAGGGACGAGGGGGGTTCGGACTATGGGGGTCGAACTCGGTTGTGCAGCAGTACAGCCGGCCCGTACGGGGAGCCGACAGGGTCATACCCACTCAGCGACAGTGATCATAACTATGTGTACTCGCGCATCGGTCGGCGCACGGCCGCACAAGGGGGCGCATGGCCAATATGGTCGGGGCATGACGACCGAGTCCGACTCCTTCCCCCGCCGGCACGCCCGGACCCAGCGGTTCACGCTCGGCGCGCCGCGGGCGTTCACCGTCGCTCCCGACGGTTCCCGCGTCGCGTTCCTGCGCTCGTCCAGCGGTACCGACCGGGCCAATTCCCTGTGGACGCTGGACCTCACGGACGGCCGGGAGCGCGTCGCCGCCGACCCGCGGCTGCTGCTGGGCGGTGCCACGGAACACCTCTCGCCCGAGGAACGCGCGCGCCGCGAGCGCAGCCGTGAGGGCGGGGCCGGCATCGTCGGCTACGCCACCGACGCCGCCGTGGAGCTGGCCTCTTTCGCGTTGTCAGGGCGGCTTTTCACGGCCGGGCTGCGGGCCGGCACGGCGCGTGAACTGCGCGTCTCCGGACCGGTGATCGACCCCCGTCCGGCGCCCGACGGACGGCACGTCGCGTACGTCGCCCAGGGCGCGCTGCGGGTGGTGGGCGCCGAGGGCGACGGCGACCGGGCGCTGGCCCGGCCGGATGCGGACGGGGTCACCTACGGCCTCGCAGAGTTCGTCGCGGCCGAGGAGATGGGGCGCGCCCGGGGCTTCTGGTGGGCGCCGGAGTCGGACCGGCTGCTGGTGGCGCGGGCGGACGACACGCCGGTGCGGCGGTGGTGGATCGCCGACCCGGCCCGTCCCGAGCGTGAGCCGCAGCACGTCGCGTACCCCGCGGCGGGCACCGCCAACGCGGAGGTGCGGCTGTTCGTCCTGGACCTGGACGGAGGGCGCACGGAGGTCGTGTGGGACCGGGCCCGCTATCCGTATCTGGCGCATGTGCACTGGTCAGCGGCCGGGGCGCCGCTGCTGCTGGTGCAGGCGCGGGACCAGCGGAGCCAGCTCGTCCTGGCCGTGGACGCGGATTCGGGGGCGACCCGGATGGTGCACGCCGACGAAGATCCAACTTGGCTTGAACTTTTCCCCGGGGTGCCCTGCTGGAGCCCCTCCGGGCAGCTTGTGCGGATCGCCGACGAGGGCGGCGCCCGGGTGCTGGCCGTGGGGGAACGGCCGCTGACCGGCGCGCAGTTGCACGTGCGCGCGGTGCTGGACGTGGGCGCCGGTGACGTGCTGGTCTCGGCGTCGGCGGGCGCGGAGGCCGGGGCGCCGGAGACCGGCGAGGTGCATGTGTACCGGGTCAACGAACTCGGCTTGGAGCGGCTGTCGCAGCGGCCCGGGGTGCACACGGCGGTGCGGGCCGGGGGCGTGACCGTGCTGCTGTCCGCGACGCTCGACAGTCCGGGCACCCGTGTCCAGGTGCTGCGTGACGGAAAACGAGTGGCGACTGTCCCGTCCCACGCCGAACATCCCGGTCTGTCCCCCCGCGTGCTCCTCACCGAGGGGGGCGCACGCCGAATTCCGTGCGCCGTGCTTATGCCATCGGACTACCCCGGTGACACTCCCCTGCCGGTGCTGCTGGACCCCTACGGCGGCCCGCACGGCGCCCGGGTGGTGGCCGCGCACAACGCGCACCTGACCTCCCAGTGGTTCGCCGACCAGGGCTTCGCGGTGGTCGTGGCCGACGGCCGGGGCACCCCCGGCCGCTCACCGGCGTGGGAGAAGGCGGTCCACCACGACTTCACGCTCGCCCTCGACGACCAGATCGAGGCCCTGCACGACCTGGCCGGACGCCACCCCCTGGACCTGTCCCGGGTGGCGATCCGCGGCTGGTCCTTCGGCGGCTACCTGGCCGCCCTCGCCGTGCTGCGCCGCCCGGACGTCTTCCGCGCGGGCATCGCCGGCGCGCCGGTGACCGACTGGCGGCTGTACGACACCCACTACACCGAGCGCTACCTGGGCGACCCGACGGCGCAAGCGCGGACGTACGCGCTCAACTCGCTGGTCACCGACGACGGCCTGACCGCCCCCGCCGAACCGCACCGGCCGCTGATGGTCGTCCACGGCCTCGCCGACGACAACGTGGTGGTCGCCCACTCCCTGCGGCTGTCCTCGGCCCTGCTGGCCGCGGGCCGCCCGCACGAGGTGCTCCCGCTGTCCGGCGTCACCCACATGACCCCGCAGGAGCAGGTCGCCGAGAACCTGCTCCTGCTCCAGGTGGACTTCCTGCGGCGTTCGCTCGCATAACCGGGCAAACGCCCTGCAACGACGTTTACACACAGGCAACTTGGCGGAAGCGGCACCGATATACGGACGCGTCAGTCTGAACAGCGTACGGCCGTGCGGGTGCCGTGAGCGGGCCGGGATGCACCATGTCATCCCGGCCCGTTGCCGTGCGCCTCCACCGGCACCACCTGCCTCTCCTGTGCGAAGTGGCAGGCCGAGTCGTGGGCCGCGGGCCCGGACGCCGCACGGAAGGCCGCCGGGACCGCGAGGGCCGGCACCTCCCGGGCGCAGCGCTCCTCGGCCTTCCAGCAGCGGGTGCGGAAACGGCAGCCGGAGGGGACGTCCGCCGGGGAGGGCACGTCACCCGAGAGGATGATCCGCTCGCGCCGGCCGCGGGCCTCCGGGTCGGGCACCGGCACCGCGGAGAGCAGGGCCTGGGTGTACGGGTGTGTGGGGTGGTCGTAGATCTCGGTGTCCCGGCCGCTCTCCACGATCCGGCCCAGGTACATCACCGCCACCCGGTCCGCGATGTGCCGGACGACCGACAGGTCGTGGGCGATGAAGACGTAGGACAGCCCGAACTCCCGCTGGAGGCGGCCGAAGAGGTTGATCACCTGGGCCTGCACGGAGACGTCCAGGGCGGAGACCGGTTCGTCGGCGACGATCACCTCCGGGCGCAGCGCGAGCCCGCGCGCGATGCCGATGCGCTGGCGCTGGCCGCCGGAGAACTGGTGCGGATAGCGGTCGGCGTACCCGGGGTCGAGGCCGACGACGTCGAGGAGTTCGCGCACCCGGCGGCGCCGGTCGCCCCGGGGCGCCGCCTCGGGGTGGATGTCGAACGGCTCCCCGATGATGTCGCCGACCGTCATGCGGGGGTTGAGCGAGGTGTAGGGGTCCTGGAAGACCATCTGGATGGTGCGGCGGACCGCCTTCAGCGCCTTGCCGGACAGCCGGGTGATGTCCTCGCCCTTGAAGCGGACCACGCCCGCCGTCGGCCGTTCGAGGTTGCACAGCAGCCTGGCGACGGTGGACTTGCCGCAGCCGGACTCCCCCACGACGCCGAGGGTCTCGCCGCCGCCGAGGCGGAAGTCGACGCCGTCGACGGCCCGCACCGCGCCGATCTGCTTCCTGAACAGGATGCCCCGGGTGAGGGGGTAGTGCTTGACGAGCCCGCTGACCTCCAGGAGCGGCTCAGTGGTCGAGGTCATCCAGGCACTCCCTCCAGTAGTGGCAGGCGCTGCCCCGCTCGCCGGAGACCCGGTACAGCGGTGGTTCGTCGGTGCGGCACACGTCCCGGGCCCGCGGGCAGCGGGGGTGGAAGGAGCAGCCCGGCGGGACGTGGCTGAGGTCGGGCGGCAGCCCCTTGATGGCGTACAGCTCGCGGCCCTTGTGGTCCAGGCGCGGGACGGAGTCCAGCAGGCCCCGGGTGTAGGGGTGCGCGGGCGCCTTGTACAGGTCGTGGACGGGGGCCGACTCCACGACGCGCCCGGCGTACATGACGGCGATGCGGTCGGCCACGTCCGCGACGACACCGAGGTCGTGGGTGATCAGGATCAGGCCCATGCGGTACTCGCGCTGCAACTCCGCGAGCAGGTCCATGACCTGGGCCTGGACGGTGACGTCGAGGGCGGTGGTGGGCTCGTCTGCGATGATCAGCGCCGGTTCGAGCGCCAGCGCCATGGCGATCATGATGCGCTGGCGCATGCCGCCGGAGAACTGGTGGGGGTAGTCGCGCACCCGCTGGGCGGCGCCGGGGATGCGCACCCGGTCCATCAGCTCGACCGCCCGGGCCCGCGCGTCCTTGCGGGACGTCCCCCGGTGCACGGTGAACATCTCGCCGAGCTGGTCGCCCACCGGCAGCACCGGGTTGAGCGACGACAGCGCGTCCTGGAAGATCATCGCCATGCCGGTGCCGCGCGTCCGGCGCCGCTCCTGCTCGCTCAGCTTCAGCAGGTCGCGGCCCTGGAAGAGGACCTCGCCCGCGGTGATCCGCGCGGGCGGCGTGTCGAGGATGCCCATCACCGCCTGCGCGGTCACCGACTTGCCGGAGCCCGACTCACCGAGCACGGCGAGGGTCTCCCCGGCGTCGACGGCGTAGCTGACACCGTCCACGGCGCGGGCCACGCCGTCCCGGGTGCGGAACTCCACGTGCAGGTCGCGCACTTCGAGCAGCACGGCCGGTCACCTCAGCTTCGGGTCGAGGGCGTCGCGGACCGCGTCGCCGAGCATGATGAAGGCCAGCACGGTGACGGCCAGCGCGCCGGAGGGCCACAGCAGGGCGTGCGGGGCGTTGCGGACGTAGGGCGAGGCGGCGGAGATGTCGATGCCCCAGGAGACGCTGGGCGGCTTCAGGCCGACGCCGAGGTAGGACAGGGTCGCCTCCAGCGCGATGTAGGTGCCCAGGGCGATGGTGGCCACCACGATCACCGGGGCGACGGCGTTGGGCGCGATGTGCCGCAGCAGGATGCGGGAGGAGGAGGCGCCGAGGGCGCGGGCGGCCTGGACGTAGTCGTGGTGCCGGGCGGTGATGACGGCGCCGCGCGCGATGCGGGAGATCTGCGGCCAGCCGAGCAGCACCATGAACCCGATGACCGGCCAGACGGTGTTGCTGGTGACCACGGAGAGCAGCACCAGACCGCCGAGGACGACCGGGATCGCGAAGAAGATGTCGGTGACCCGGGACAGCACCGCGTCCCCCGGTCCGCCGAAGAACCCCGCCAGGGCGCCCAGTACGGACCCCAGGACGGCCACGCCGAGGGTGGCGCACACCCCGACGGTCACGGACGTACGGGCGCCGTACACGGTCCGTGTGTAGACGTTGCAGCCCTGGCCGTCGTAGCCGAAGGGGGCGCCGGGGCCGCTGCCCTGCTGGGCCTTGGCGAGGTCGCAGTCGAGGGGGCTGCCGGGGGCGACGGCCGAGGGCCACAGCGCGATGAAGACCAGGAAGAGGATGACGAGCGCGGAGGCCAGGAAGACGGGGTTGCGGCGCAGGTCCCGCCAGGCGTCGGACCACAGGGAGCGCGGCCGGCCGAGCGGGCCGGTGCCCTCGGGGCCGCCCGGGCCCCTCTCCAGGGTCACCGCCTCACTGGCCGCGAGGTCCATCGCGCCGCCCATGCCGGTGCCGGCGATGGCGCGCTCGGGCTCGTAGGGCTGCTCAGGCATAGCGGATCCTCGGGTCGAGTACGGCGTACAGCAGGTCCACGAGCAGGTTGGCGGCCAGGAACACCAGCACCAGCACGGTGACGAAGCCGACGACCGTCTGCGAGTTCTGGCGCAGGATGCCCTGGTAGAGCTGGTAGCCGACGCCGTGGATGTTGAAGATCCGCTCGGTGACGATCGCGCCGCCCATCAGCGCCCCGATGTCGGTGCCGATGAAGGTGACGACGGGGATGAGGGAGTTGCGCAGCAGGTGCCGGGTGACGACCCGGTGCCGGGGCAGGCCCTTGGCGACGGCCGTGCGGACGTAGTCGGAGCGCCTGTTCTCGGCGATGGAGGTGCGGGTCAGCCGGGTGACGTAGGCGAGGGAGACGGAGGCCAGGACCAGGCCGGGCACGAGCAGCTCGCCGAACGGCGCGTCCGGCGTCACCGACGGTCTGATCCAGCCCCACCGCACCCCGAGCAGCAGTTGCAGCAGCAGGCCGGTGACGAAGGTGGGCACGGAGATGACGACCAGGGTGGCCAGCAGCACCCCGGAGTCGACGGGCCGGCCGCGCCGCAGGCCGGTGAGGACGCCCAGGGTGATGCCGATGACGATCTCCAGGACGACGGCCACGACGGTCAGCCGAAGGGTGACCGGGAACGCCGACGCCATCAGCTCGGTGACCGGCTGCCCGTCGAACGCCGTACCGAAGTCACCGGTGAGGACGTGCCGCATGTAGGTCACGTACTGGACGAGGACGTTCTGGTCCAGGCCGTACTCCGCGCGCAGCCGGGCGGCGGTCGCCGGGTCGCAGCTGCGCTCGCCGCACAGGCCGGCCACCGGGTCGCCCATCACGTACACCATGAGGAAGATCAGCAGCGTGGCCCCGA
This sequence comes from Streptomyces sp. NPDC041135, assembly GCF_055592085.1. NCBI lineage: Bacteria > Bacillati > Actinomycetota > Actinomycetes > Kitasatosporales > Streptomycetaceae > Streptomyces > Streptomyces sp. NPDC041135. The sequence continues at coordinate 458,955 of NZ_JBVIYZ010000004.1, read as the reverse complement.
CGAACACCGGGATCATCTGGAGCAGCCGCCGGACGACATAGCGCCCCATGCCGGCTCAGCCGACCTTGATCTCGTTGTACACGGGCACGCTGAAGGGGTTGAGGGTCACGTTGGACAGCCGGTCGGAGTAGCCGGCGCTGCCGTTCTGGTACCAGAGCGGGATGGCGGCCATGTGGTCGCGGACCACCTCCTCGGCCTGCTGGAACCCGGCGACCGACCTGGCGGCGTCGGTCTCGGCGTTGGCCCGGTCGACCAGCGCGTCGAAGCGGGGGTCGGACCACTTGCCGTCGTTGGAGGAGGCGTTCGTGTAGTAGAGCGGCTGGAGGAAGTTCTGCACGAGCGGGTAGTCCATCTGCCAGCCCGCCCGGAAGGGGCCGGTCAGCCGGTGCCGCCCGAGCTGGTTGCGGAAGTCGGCGAAGGTGCCGACCGGGTTGCCGACGCAGGCCCGGTCGTCGCCGAGGGCGTGGTTGATGGAGTTGCACACGGCGTCGACCCACTGGCGGTGCGAGCCGGTGTCCGCGTTGTAGGTGATCTTCACCTGGCCGCCGGGGATGCCGCCGCCCTCCTGGATCAGCTTCCTGGCCCGGGCGGGGTCGTAGGAGCAGGCCGGGCCGCACAGGCCGGCCTTGAAGCCGCCGTCCGCGCCGAGCACCGGTGAGGTCCAGTCGGTGGCCGGGGTGCGGGTGCCCTGGAAGATGGTGTCGGTGATCTGCTTGCGGTCGATCGCCATGGACAGCCCGGTGCGGACCTTCTCCGAGCCCTTCTTGTTCCACTCCTTGTCGTAGTACGGGAAGGCGAGCGTCTGGATGATGCCGGCCGGGACGTTGAGGTAGCGGCCGCCGAGGTCGCTGCGGACGTTCTTCAGCTGGGCGGCGGGGATGTCGTCGGCCAGGTCGAGGTTGCCGGCCAGCAGGTCGGTGTAGGCGGTGTTGCTGTCCGTGTAGACCTTCAGGGTCACCCCGCCGTTGCGCGCCCGGTCCTCGCCGGGGTAGCGGTCCCACGCCGTCAGCGACATCTGCGAGCCCTTGGCGTAGGAGTCGATCCGGTAGGGGCCGTTGCCGACCGGCCGGCGCAGCCAGCCCGCGTGGTCGGTGAAGAACGACCGGGGCAGCGGGGCGAAGGCCGCGTAGCCGAGGGTGTCGGGGAAGCCGGAGAACTTCTGGGCGAGCCGGACGGTGAAGGTGCGGTCGTTCACCACGTGGAGCCCGGAGAGGGTGTCGGCGCGCTGCGCGCCGCTGTCGGGGTGGACCGTGTCGTAGCCCTGGATGTAGCCGAAGAAGTAGGCGTTCTTCTGGTTGTTGCGCAGGCTCGCGCCGTAGTTCCAGGCATCGACGAAGGAGCGGGCCGTCACCTTCTCGCCGTCGGAGAAGGTCCAGCCGTCCCTGACCGTGATCGTGAAGGTCTGCGAGTCCGAGGTGTCGATCCTCTCCGCGAGCATGTTCCGGGCCGCGCCGGTCCTGGGGTCGTAGCGCTTGAGGCCGCGGAAGATCATGTCGAGGACCTTGCCGCCCTGGACCTCGTTGGTGTTGGCCGGCTCCAGGGGGTTCTGCGGGTCGCCCCAGGACGAGCTGAGCACCGTGGAGCCGGCACCGCCACCGGCGCCGTGCGAGCCCCCCGAGCAGCCCGTGACGGCGAGCGCCAGCGCCACCGCGCAGGCGGCCCGTCCGGCGTACGTGGCTCCGCGCATGGGGTGCCTCCTCCGTGAACGCTGATCATCAGACCGGTTACCGGTCAATATCCGTCCAAACGGCGCATTCCGCCTGTCCGCCATCCCGTCAGTTGGCCTGTCCGGACCCTTTCGAGAGCCTTTAGGGGGACACGTCGGCCGATTGCGGGCGAGCCTCCGGGGACGGCTGGACGATCTTGCGTGTAGGGCGCAATGGATCTCCGCGTAACGATGCCGAAACGTTGGATTCGTACCGACCGTTGTACGCATTTCGACACACCAGCATCCGCATATCGAACTCATTGACCGAATAGTCCGGTTGGTCCGATGTGAAGCACGGATTGATTACGGCGCGCTACCCGCGTAGCTACGGAATGGTCAAGTACAGGCAAAGAAAGTAAAGAGAAACCCAAGCCGGTCGAGAATTTATTGACCTTGAATGAATTGCGTTGAAAAAGTCCGGCGTAGCCCGTAGGGGAGTGCCCTGCGGAGTCATCAGACCCTCCCTTGGGCCAGGAGCACCATGACCCCCCCAACTCCATCCGCGGCTGCCCCGCTTGAGGTGACCGACGAGACCGTCGAGAAGTCGGCGACTCCGGACGGCTCGAAGGGCAGCGAGAGCCGCTCTCCGGGACGGCTGGCCTGGACGCGCTTCCGGCGCGACCGGACGGGCGTTATATCCGCCTACATAGTGATCTTCTTCTTCGCGATCGGGATCGCGGCGCCGCTGATAGCCAAGCTGTACGGGAAGGACCCGTACACCACCTACACCACGCTGCATCCCGAGCTGCTCAACGCCTTCTCGTACCCTGCGGGACCCAACGGCGGCATGAGCGGGGACTTCTGGTTCGGCATCGAGCCCCAGCTCGGCCGGGACGTCTTCACGTTCCTGCTGTACGCCATCCGCAACTCGCTCGGCATCGCCACCGCCGCCACGCTGCTCACCACCTTCCTCGGTGTCGTGATCGGCGTCACGGCCGGCTACCTGGGCGGCAAGACGGACTACCTCGTGGGCCGGGTCATCGACATCCTGCTGTCGTTCCCGTCCACGCTCTTCTTCATCGCCTTCATGCCTGTGGTCTTCGGATTCTTCGTCGACCCCGACGACAACATCCCGACCTGGCTGCGTGCCACCGCCCTGATCCTGGTGCTGTCCGCCTTCGGCTGGGCGTCCATCGCCCGGCTGCTGCGCGGCCAGGTGCTCGGACTGCGGGAGCGCGAGTTCGTCGAGGCCGCGAAGGTGACGGGCGCCTCTCCGATGCGCATCGTCTTCAAGGAGCTGCTGCCCAATCTCTGGACGCCGATCCTGATCCAGTCCACCCTGCTGCTCCCGGCCTTCGTGACCGCGGAGGCGGGTCTGGCCTTTCTCGGCGTGGGCATGATCGACCCGACTCCCGACTGGGGTGTGATGATCGGCCGCGGTGCCCAGTTCTACACCGAGGACATCACCTTCATGCTCTTCCCGGGTATCTCCATGGTGATCTTCGTCCTCGCCTTCAACCTGCTCGGCGACTCCGTGCGCGACGCGCTCGACCCCAAGTCGAAGCGCTAGCAAGCCACACCCACCCGGCCCGGTTCGATGACGTCCGGCTGGTTTCGACCGTCCGAATTGACCCCTATAGGCAGGCTCAGCATGTCCTTTTCTCGCAGAAACTTCCTGATCGCCACCGGTGTGGCCGCGGCCTCCACGACCGTGCTGAGCGCCTGCAGCAGCGGCGACGACGGCAAGAGCGGCTCCGGCGACAACGTGCCCTCGGTCAGCAAGGCCAAGACCGTGAACATCCCGGTCGGCACCAAGGCCGACTCCACCGGTCCGGCCCCCGAGGTCCCCGGCGCGGTCAAGGGCGGGACGCTCTACTCGCTCGACCAGTTCGACATGGACCACCTGGACCCGGCCCAGATCTACGTCTCGACCGAGGGCGCCATCACCGTCCCGATCATGCGTGGTCTGACCGGCTACAAGATCGACGACAAGGGCGGATGCACCCTGGTCGGCGACGCGGCCACCGACGCCGGCACCATGAAGAACGGCGGCAAGACCTGGTCCTTCACGATCAAGGAAGGCATCAAGTGGGAGGACGGTTCCGACCTCTCCATGGACGACGTGCGCCACACGTTCGAGCGCCTCTTCGCCTCCTTCATCACCGAGGGCCCGCGCTACGTCCAGCAGTGGCTGGTCGGCGGTGACAAGTACAAGGGCCCGTACGACGGCAAGAAGCTCTCCTCCGTCGAGATCTCCGGCCGCACCGTCACGTTCCACCTGAGCGAGGCGCGCACCGACTTCAACTACACGCTCGCCATGCGCGGCTACTCCCTGGTGCCCAAGAAGCACGACACCAAGGAGAAGTACGACAAGCACCCCTTCTCCTGCGGTCCGTACAAGATCGAGAGCCGCAGCATCGGCAAGTCGATGACCTACGTGCGCAACGAGCACTGGGACGCGGCGACCGACTCGATCCGCAACAACTACCCGGACAAGTACGTCTTCCAGTTCGGCTTCCAGCCGGTCGCCTCCACGGACCGCTTCATCGCGGACCGCGGCAACGACCAGTACGCGATGACGATCTTCAACGAGGTCGCGCCCGAGCGCACCGCCCAGGTGCTCACCAACGCGCAGCTGAAGAAGCGCGTCCTGACCCAGGTCGACACGGTCACCTACTACTGGCCGATCAACACGACCCGGATCACGGACGTCAAGGTCCGCCAGGCGATCAACTGGGCCTGGCCGCACCAGCAGCTGCAGACCATCCGCGGCGGCGCCGCCACCAGCGAGCTGGCCACCAGCATCCTCAGCCCGGTCACCCCCGGCTACCAGAAGTTCGACCTCTACGGCACGGACAAGAAGCCCGGTGGCGACCCGGCGAAGGCCAAGGCCCTGCTGAAGGAGGCCGGCAAGGTCGGCCAGAAGCTGGTCATCGCCTACCAGCAGTCGGACAACGCGGTGAAGCAGGCCGTGGCGATCAAGAACGCGCTGGAGGCGGCCGGCTTCCAGGTCGTCAACAAGCAGATCGACAAGTCGACCTTCTACACGCAGATCGGCAAGGTCGACAACGACTACGACCTGTTCGCCGCCGGCTGGAGCCCCGACTGGCCCAACGGTTACTCCGTGTTCTTCCCGTGCTGGAGCGGCAAGAACATCGGCGACGGCCGCAGCAACTACGCGCAGCTGAACGACCCGAGCGTGAACAAGGCGATCGACGCGGCCGCCAAGATCACCGACGTCGAGGCCGCCAACAAGGCCTGGGGCAACGTCGACCGGCAGATCATGGAGCTGGCGCCGGTCATCCCGGACTACCACTCCATCCGCAACTGGATGCACGGTTCCAAGGTCGGCAACGTCGTCTACGACGCCGGCAACACCTGCGTCGCGCTCTGCAAGCTGTACGCCAAGAAGTAAGCGCTAGACACCGGGGGGCGGCCACGACCTGGCCGCCCCCCACGGCCCACCCCCCTTACCCCCGGCGACGGCGCCCCGTCCGGAAAGTCACGCCCCATGTTCCGCTTCCTTGTCCGCCGAGTCTTCGGCGCGCTGGTCATCCTGTTGATCATCAGCGCCGTCACCTTCTGGCTTTTCTACGCCATCCCGCGTGACCCCGCCCAGATGTCGTGCGGCAAGAACTGCACGCCCGACATGCTCAAGCAGGTCCGGCACAACCTCGGCATCGACCACCCGGTCCCGGTGCAGTACTGGTACTGGCTCAAGGGCATCTTCGTGGGCCGCAGCTACGGTGACTTCGGCGATTGCAGCGCGCCCTGCCTCGGGTACTCCTTCGCCAACCGCGAGCCCGTCCTCGGCACGATCATGGACCGGCTCCCGACGACCCTCTCGCTCGCGCTCGGCTCGGCCGTCGTCTTCCTCGTCTTCGGCGTCGGCACCGGCATGCTCGCCGCCGTCAAGCAGGGCAAGTGGCAGGACAAGGTCGCCAGCTCCGCGTCGCTGGTCGCCTCCTCGATGCAGATCTACTTCGTCGGCTACATCGCGATGTACTTCCTGGTCTCGAAGCTGGGCATCCTCGGCAACCCCACGTACACGCCGATCACCGAGGACCCGCTGTCCTGGGCGTCCGGGCTGCTGCTGCCGTGGCTGGTCCTGGCCCTGATCTGGACCGCCAACTACACGCGTATGACGCGCTCGCAGCTGGTCGAGACGCTGAGCGAGGACTACGTGCGCACGGCCCGCGCCAAGGGCCTGTCCCGCCGCAACGTCTTCTTCCGCTTCGCCTGGCGCGGTGCGATGGGGCCGATCGTCACGATCTTCGGCATCGACCTCGCCACCCTCATCGGCGGCGCGATCATCACCGAGACGGTCTTCAGCCTCCAGGGCGTCGGCCAGCTGGCGCTGAAGTCCGTGGACCAGAGCGACCTGCCCATGGTCCTCGGTGTCACCCTGCTGTCGGCCAGCGCCATCGTGTTCTTCAACATCATCGTCGATGCCGTCTACGCCCTCATCGACCCGCGGATCCGGCTCGCCTGACCTCCGCCCCACCCCCGACCCCCCGCATCACCCCCCAGGAGCGTCCCCGTGACGAGCACCGATCAGCAGCCGTTCCTCTCCATCAAGGACCTCAGGGTCCACTTCTCCACCGAGGACGGCGTCGTCAAGGCCGTCGACGGACTCAGCTTCGACCTGGCCAAGGGCCAGACCCTCGGCATCGTGGGCGAGTCGGGCTCCGGCAAGTCCGTCACCAACCTGACGATCCTGGGCCTGCACGACCGTGCCCGCACCGCGATCGACGGTGAGATCCTGCTCGACGGCACGGACCTGCTCACCGCCGGCGAGCGGGAGATGGAGCGGCTGCGCGGCAACAAGATGTCCATGATCTTCCAGGACGCGCTGGCCTCGCTGTCGCCGTACCACACCATCGGCACGCAGATCGGCGAGACCTACCGCAAGCACACGGGCGCCTCCAAGGCCCAGGCCCGGGTGCGCGCCATCGAGATGCTGCGGCGGGTCGGCATCCCGCAGCCGGACATGCGGGTGGACGACTACCCCCACCAGTTCTCCGGCGGTATGCGCCAGCGCGCGATGATCGCCATGGCGCTGGTGTGCGACCCCGAGCTGCTGATCGCCGACGAGCCGACCACCGCGCTCGACGTGACGGTCCAGGCCCAGATTATGGACCTGCTCAAGGACCTCCAGCAGGAGTTCGGCACCGCGATCATCTTCATCACCCACGACCTCGGCGTCATCGCCGACATCGCGGACGACGTCCTGGTGATGTACGGCGGCCGGTGCGTGGAGCGCGGCACCAAGGAGCAGGTGCTGCGCGCCCCGCAGCACCCCTACACCCTGGGCCTGCTCAACTCCATGCCGAGCCTGACCGGCGCGGTGGACGTGCCGCTGACGCCCATCCCCGGCTCGCCGCCCTCGCTGCTCAACCCGCCCACCGGCTGCCGCTTCCACCCGCGGTGCACCTTCTCCGCGAAGGTGCCGGGTGACCGCTGCTCCGCCGAGCGGCCGCTGCTCGACGTGGTCGACGGCCGCGGTTCCGCCTGCCACCTCACCCCGGAGCAGAAGCGGGAACTGTTCACCGACTTCGCCGCGACCCGGCCCAACTGACAGACCGAGACGGGACTTCACGATCATGAGCAACACGAACCCCCTCCTGGACGTCTCCGGGCTGACCAAGCACTTCCCCATCAAGGGCGGCTTCCCGATCCGCCGTACCGTCGGCGCGGTGCAGGCCGTGGACGGCCTGGACTTCCAGGTCGGCGAGGGCGAGAGCCTGGGTCTGGTCGGCGAGTCGGGCTGCGGCAAGTCGACCACGGGCCGGCTCATCACCCGTCTGCTGGAGCCGACCGCCGGCCGGGTCGTCTACCGCGGCCAGGACATCACCCACGCGGGCCGCAAGCAGCTGGCGCCGGTGCGGTCCGAGATCCAGATGATCTTCCAGGACCCCTACGCCTCCCTGAACCCGCGCCAGACGGTGGGCAAGATCGTCTCGGGTCCGATGGAGATCAACGGCATCAACCCGCCCGGCGGCCGCGAGGCCCGCGTGCGCGAGCTGCTGGAGATCGTCGGTCTCAACCCCGAGCACTACAACCGCTTCCCGCACGAGTTCTCCGGCGGCCAGCGCCAGCGCATCGGCGTCGCCCGCGCGCTCGCCCTGGAGCCGAAGCTGATCGTCGCCGACGAGCCGGTCTCCGCCCTGGACGTCTCCATCCAGGCCCAGGTGGTCAACCTGCTCCAGAAGGTGCAGCGCGAACTCGGCATCGCGTTCGTGTTCATCGCCCACGACCTGGCCGTCGTACGGCACTTCTCGCAGCGCGTCGCCGTGATGTACCTCGGCAAGATCGTCGAGATCGCCGACCGCGAGGACCTCTACGAGAACCCGCGCCACCCCTACACGCGGGCGCTGCTGTCCGCCGTGCCCGAGGCCACCGTGGACGAGGAGACGCCCCGCGAGCGCATCCGGCTGGTCGGTGACGTGCCCTCGCCCATCAACCCGCCCTCCGGCTGCCGCTTCCGCACCCGCTGCTGGAAGGCGACGGAGAAGTGCGCCACCGAGGCGCCCCCGCTGGTCCAGGTCGAGGGCAACAAGCCCGGTCACCTCACGGCCTGCCACTACCCGGAGACCGCGGACACCGTTCCGGCACCGCGGCTGTCCAAAGACCCCCAGGAAGCGGTCTGACACACCCCTTTACCGTCAGCCGCCGCCTGCGGACGGACTTTCACCGGCCCATTGACCCGAGCCCATGAACGTCCGCTCCAGGGGAGGAAGGCCCGCGCCCGCCCAGGCGCGGGCCTTCGCCTGTCCCGGCGCCCCGCGGCGGCCCAACGCCCGTGCGCGGGTGCACAGTTCGGCGTCGTTCCTGACACACCGTCGAGCGACCTGTGGCAGACTGCCGCGGTGGTCGATCACTCGTTCGCCGATCTCGCGCTCGCCGCGCTCTACGACACCCTCAACCCCTGGGGGCCCGGTGACGACTTCTACCTGGGCCTGGTGATGGACGCGGGCTCGGTGCTGGACGTCGGCTGCGGGACCGGACGGCTGCTGCGCCGGGCGCGGGCGCAGGGGCACGGCGGGCGGCTCATGGGACTCGACCCGGCCGCCGCGATGCTCGTGCACGCCCGGCGGGCCGCACCGGACGTCGAGTGGGTGCTGGGAGACCTGCGCACCCGGCTGTGGGAGGCGGAGTTCGACCTGGTCGTGATGACCGGGCACGCCTTCCAGGTGCTGCTCGGCGACGAGGAGCTGCGCACCTGTCTGCGGGCCGTACGGCAGGCCCTGGCACCCGGCGGGCGGTTCGTCTTCGAGACCCGCAACCCCGCCGCCCGCCCCTGGCTGACCTGGACGCCGGACCGGGCCCGGGAGGTGACCGACGCCGACGGCCGGACCGTCCGCGTGTGGCACGAGGTCCAGGGTGCCCCGGCCGGGGACCGGGTCACCTTCACCGAGACCTTCCAGGGCGGCCCCTGGCAGCGGCCCCGCACCAGCCGGACGACCCTGCGCTTCCTCGGCGCCGAGGCCCTGAACGGCTTCCTGGCCGAGGCGGGGCTGCGGGTGGCCGAGCAGTACGGCGACTGGTCGCGGGGGCCGCTCACCCCTGCGAGCCCGGAGATCATCACGGTGGCCGCACCCACCGGTCAGGACACTCCGGGCACCGCCTAGGGCCTGTCGTTCGGATCAGGTCGTGTCCTCGCCCGGCCGGTCCTTCTCCAGGGCCGCCAGCGCCGGGTCCAGCACGATGTCCGCCTCCCGGGCCTCGGTCGTCGGGTCCTCCGGGAAGTGGCAGGCCGTGAGGTGGCCGGCGGTGTTGCCCGCGATCCGGACCAGCGGCGGTTCCTCGGCCGCGCACCTGTCCTGGGCCTTCCAGCAGCGGGTGCGGAAGCGGCAGCCGGAGGGCGGCGAGATGGGCGAGGGCACGTCACCGGCCAGGCGGATGCGCTCCCGGGCCGGCGCCTCGGCGTCGGTGAGGTTCACCTCGGGCACGGCGGACAGCAGGGCGTGGGTGTAGGGGTGGCGGGGCCGGTGGTAGATCGACTCCCGGTCCCCCACCTCGATGATCTTGCCGAGGTACATGACCGCGACGCGCTGGGAGAAGTGCCGTACGACGGCCAGGTCGTGGGCGATGAAGAGGAACGCGATGCCGAGTTCGCGCTGCACCTTCTGGAGCAGGTTGACCACCTGGGCCTGGATGGAGACGTCCAGGGCGGAGACCGGTTCGTCGGCGACGATGAGCTTCGGCTCGAGGGCGAGCGCGCGGGCGACGCCGATGCGCTGGCGCTGGCCGCCGGAGAACTCGTGCGGGAAGCGGTTGTAGTGCTCGGGGTTGAGGCCGACGATCTCCAGCAGCTCGCGCACGCGGGCCTCGCGGCCGCCGGGCGGGTTGATGCCGTTGATCTCCATCGGACCGGCGATGATCTTCCCGACCGTCTGGCGCGGGTTCAGCGACGAGTACGGGTCCTGGAAGATCATCTGTATCTCGGAGCGCACGGGCGCCAGCTGTTTGCGCGAGGCGTGGCTGATGTCCCGGCCGCGGTAGGTGACGGTGCCGCTGGTCGGCTCCATCAGCCGGGTGATGAGCCGGCCCGTGGTCGACTTGCCGCACCCCGACTCCCCCACCAGCCCGAAGCTCTCGCCGACGTGCACGGTGAGGTCGATGCCGTCCACGGCCTGCACCGCGCCGACGGTACGCCGGATCGGGAAGCCGCCCTTGACCGGGAAGTGCTTGGTCAGCCCCGAGACCTCCAGCAGCGGCTCCCCGTCCGCGCCGGCCGTGTGCTCGCGCGGGGCGGGGAGGACCAGGTCCTCTGTCATGACGATGAACTCCTCTGCTCGGCCACGGGGCTTCCTAGCCCAGCCGGGGCTTGATCTCTTCGATGAAGACGGTCCGCTTCTGCTCCGCGGTGAGATGACACGCCGAGGCCCGGCCGGGCCCCAGCAGCGGGCGTTCGCGCACACAGCGGCCCGGGCCGCCCTCGACACGGTCCGGGAAGGTGCAGCGGGGGTGGAAGCGGCAGCCGGCGGGGGGGTTGAGCAGCGAGGGCGGGGAGCCGGGGATCGGCGCCAGCGGCGCGCTCAGGTCGGAGTCGAGGCGCGGCATCGAGTTCAGCAGGCCCCAGGTGTAGGGGTGCTGGGGCGCGCGCAGCACCTCGTCCACGGTGCCGCGCTCCACCGCGCTGCCCGCGTACATCACCATGATGTCGTCGGCCATGTCGGCGATCACCCCCAGGTCGTGGGTGATGAAGATGATGCCCGAGCCGAACTCCTGCTGCAGGTCCTTGAGCAGATCGAGGATCTGCGCCTGGACCGTGACGTCGAGGGCCGTGGTCGGCTCGTCGGCGATCAGCAGGTCGGGGTCGCAGACCAGCGCCATCGCGATCATGGCGCGCTGGCGCATACCGCCGGAGAACTGGTGCGGGTAGTCCTTCGCCCGCTCCCGGGGGTTGGGGATGCCGACCTTGCCCAGCATCTCCACCGCCCGGTCCCAGGCCGCCCGCTTGGAGGCACCGGTGTGCTTGCGGTACGGCTCGGCGATCTGGCGGCCCACGGTGTAGTACGGGGAGAGCGCGGTGAGCGGATCCTGGAAGATCATGGCGACCTTGTTGCCGCGCAGCTTCTCCAGCTCCGACTCGCGCGCGGTGGTCAGTTCCTGCCCGTCGAGCAGGATCTCGCCCTCGACGGTGGTGAACATCGGGTTGTGCAGCCCGAGCACGGTCAGGTTGGTGACCGACTTGCCCGAGCCCGACTCCCCCACGATGCCCAGGGTGCTGCCGCGGGCGAGGTCGAAGGAGAGCCCGTCCACGGCGCGTACGACGCCGTCCTCGGTCCGGAAGCTGACGTGCAGGTCCCGTACCGAGAGCAGGGCCCCGGTGCCGGCCGGGCCGGGCCGGCCGGCCTCCTTGGTCACAGTGGTCACGGCAGTGCTCCTGAATCCGGCCTAGGCCAGCCGTACGCGCGGGTCGATGAAGGCGTAGGCGGCGTCGACGACGATGTTGAACAGCAGGATCATGGTCGCGGAGAACAGCATCACGCCCAGCAGCAGCGGCAGGTCGCTGAAGAACACGGACTGCACGGCCAGCTGGCCCAGGCCCGGCAGGCCGAAGGTGTACTCGGTGATGATGGCGCCGCCCAGCAGCGAGCCCAGGTCGATGCCGAAGATGGTGACGATGGGGATCAGCGAACCGCGCCAGGCGTAGCGGAAGAAGACGTACCGGCGGGACATGCCCTTGGCGCGGGCGGTGCGGACGTGTTCCTCCTGGAGCTGTTCGATCATCGACGAGCGGGACATACGGGTGTACTGCGCGGCGAAGATCGTCGACAGCACCACCCAGGGGATGATCAGGCCGCTGATCCAGGTGGCGGGGTTGGCGGTGAACTCGTTGTAGGCGGGCTTGGCGAACCAGTGGGTCTGGTAGACGAGGATCGCCAGCGCCAGCGGACCGAGGAAGTAGATCTGCATCGAACTGATCACCATGGCCCCGGCGGTGGCCGTCTTGTCGATCATCGTGCCGCGCCGCCAGGCGGCGAGCAGCCCGGTGCCCAGGCCGACGATCAGGAAGCAGACCGCGCCGCCGAGGGTGAGCGAGACGGTGGTCGGCAGCCGGTCCAGCAGGGTGCCCCAGACCTGCTCGTTGGTGTGGTACGAGTACCCGAAGCAGGGGGCCGGGCAGGGCCCCTGGGCGAACTGGTCGCTGCCCAGGACGAGGTTGTGCAGGAAGATCCAGTACTGCTCGGGGACCGACCTGTCGAGGCCGAGCACGTGGTGGATGTTGGCGATGCTGTCGGGGTTGCAGGTCTTGCCGCACATCAGCAGGGCCGGGTCGCGGGGCACCCCGAAGAACAGCAGGAACGTGACGATGCTCAGCAGGAACAGGATGACGACGGCACCGAGGAACCGGCGGACGAGGAAGCGCAGCATGGCAGGGGCAGCTCTCTGACGTCGGCGGGCCGGGCGGTACCCGGCGCGGGCCCGGGGCGGGCCGCACGCCGGGTACCGGCGGGGACGGTTACTTGATGTAGAGGCGACGCGGGTCGACGCTGCCGATCACGTCGTCGTAGACCAGGCCGCCGACCTTGGACCCGGCGATCTGCGTCTGCTTGTAGTACGCGGTCGGGACGACGTTGATGACGTCCTTGACCAGGTACTGGTCGAGCTTCTCCCACGCGGCCGCCGACTTGACCGGGTCGGTGATCTTGTTGATCCGGTCGATCTCGCTGTTCACCTTCGGGTCGTTGACCTGCGAGTAGTTCTGCGCGCCGTCGGCGATCACGCGGCCGTCGTACAGCGGCGGGATCACGGTGGAGGCGGACGGCCAGTCGGCGCCCCAGGCGGTGTGGAAGATGTCGTAGGTGTTGTTCAGCTTGGAGACCTGGTCGTAGTAGGTCTCGGCCGGGATCTCCTGGCGCTGGACGTCGAAGCCGGCCTTCTTCAGGCCCGCCGCCATGGCGGTGGAGTACTGCTGGCCCTCGGGTGTGTTGGTGTAGCCGAAGGTCAGCTTCATGTTGAGCTTGCCGGCCTTCTTCAGCAGCTCCCTGGCCTTGGCCGGGTCACCGGCGGGCTTCTCCTTCTTGCCCCAGGGGTCGAAGGAGGCGTCGTAGCCCGAGACGGTCGGGGAGATCAGGCCGCCCGCGACCTCCATCGCGTCGGTGCCGCCGAAGGCGCGCACGAACGGGGTGATGGGCAGCGCGTAGGCGATGGCCTGACGGACCGTCTTGTCCTTCATCGCCGGGTGGCTCAGGTTGATGTTCATCTGGCCGACGTACGGCATGTACCCGGAGACCGTGCGGGACTTGAGCTTCGGGTTCCTCAGGACGCTGGACAGGTTGCCCGCGTCGACCTGGTTGTTGAAGCTGATGCCGGCCTGATCGGCGCCGGTGTCGGCGAGCAGGGCCTTGGTGGAGGTCTCGTACTGCTGGTTGAACGTGATGTTGAACCGGTCGACGTACTGGTGGCGGATCGGGTCCGTGTTCGGGTCCCAGTTGGTGTTCTTCACCAGCACCATCGACTTGCCCGACTTGAAGGACTGCACCTTGTACGGTCCCGTCGCCACCGGCGCCTTGTCGTAGCGCTCCTTGGTGTCGCCCTTCTCGGAGACCACCGAGTAGCCCGCCATGGCGAGCGCGTAGGGCAGGTCGGGGTGGGCCGTCTTGAAGTGGAAGACGACCGTCTTGGCGTCCGGGGTATCCAGCACGGTGGCGGGCAGGTGCTTGCCCTTGTAGGGGCCGCCCTTGAGCAGCTTGCGGTAGTCCACGCCCGGGGAGTCGGCCAGCCACTGCTGGACGTAGGCCGGGCCCTGGTTGATGAAGGGCGCGAAGAGCCGCTCGAAGGTGTGCCGGACGTCCTTGGACGTGATCGCGGACCCGTCCTGGAACTTGATGCCGTCCTTCAGCGTGTACTTCCAGGTCTTGCCGCCGTCGGTGGTGGTGCCGGCGTCGGTGGCGAGGTCGCCGACCACGGTGTGCTTGCTGCCGTCGTTGCTGGTGGCCTTGTAGCCGGTCAGCCCCCGGTGCAGCAGCTGCGAGACCGACATCTGGTCGGAGACGTAGATCTGGGCCGGGTCGAGGTGGGCGTAGCTGTCGCGCTGGAGTACTTCCATCGTGCCGCCGGGCTTGGCGCCGGGCACGTCGGGAGCGGGGCCCGTGGAGTCCTGGGCGGTGCCGAACTTGATCGACGCCTGCTGCCGTTTGGCGTTCTGCTGGTCCTTCTTGTCGTTGCCGCCGTCGTCGCTGCCGCCCTTGCTGCAACCGGTGAGCACAAGAGCCCCGGCCGCGAGCACGGAGAGTGCGCCGTATGCGTGGCGTCCGCCCCTACTCATCACTAGAGATTCCCACCCATCTGTGTGTCACCAGTGCGATCTGCTTGTCACCAGTGCGAAAGGACCGCCGCTGTGCGGCAGTTGAGGTGCAGGGAGGTGCAGGTGGTGCGTTTGGTGCAGGGCCGTGCACGCCACCGGTGTCGCGGTGCCGTGGACGTGCGTGATGCGGGTGATGTGCCGGAGGTGCTGTGTGCGTGAGGTGCGTGAGGTGCGCGGTCAGCGAGCGGTCTTGGGATCGAAGGCGTCTCTGACCGAGTCCCCGAGCAGGTTGAACGCGACGATGAAGATGATCATCGAGATGCCGGGGAAGAACATGTAGGTGATGTCGTTGCGCATCACGAGTTCGGTGGACGCCTTGGAGAACATCTGCCCCCAGTCCGGCGTCGGTTCGACGATGCCCACGCCCAGGTAGGACAGCCCCGCCTCGGCCGTCACGAACCCGGGCAGCAGATACGTCGACTGCACCAGCAGCGGTGTGACCACGTTGGGCAGGATCTCCTTGCGGATGATGCGCCACGGCGAGGCGCCGCTGACCCTGGCCGCCTCGATGAACTCCCGTTCCCGCAGGGCGAGCGAGGTGCCGCGCAGGATGCGGGCGAGGCCCATCCAGCCCAGCACCCACTGGACCAGGATCAGCGCGAGCACCCGGACGTAGGTCGGTGTCTCGTCGCGCGGGCTGACGAACAGGGAGACGACGACCGGCATGCTCGCGATGAAGAACAGCTGGGCCGGGAAGGCGAGCAGGAAGTCGATCACCCGGCCGATGGCGTAGTCGGGCCGGCCGCCGAGGTAGCCGGCCGTGACGCCGAGCAGGATTCCGGTCAGGACGACCGCCGCGGTGACGGCCACCGAGATCATCAGCGAGGTGCGGATGCCGAACAGCAGCTTGGTGAACACGTCGTAACCGTTGCCCGGTTCGAGGCCGAACCAGAACTCGCCGCTGATACCGCCGTTGGGCTGCACCGGCACGCCCGCGCTGTCGAAGAGTTCGGGCCGTTCGTCCGCGTAGACCGTGTACGGGTCCTTGCCGTACAGCTTGGAGATGAGCGGGGCGAGCAGCCCGATCAGGAAGAAGAACGCCACGACGGAGGCCGAGATCACCCCGGTGCGGTCGCGTTTGAAGCGGATCCACATCAGGCGGCCGGGGGACCGGCCCGCGAGGAGGACGGCCTCGGTCTTCGTCGCCGGCCCCGGTGCGCCGTCGACGACCACCGAGGTCCCGCCGCCCTCAATGTCGATAGGACTTGTCACGGTTCGTCCGTTTCACAGGTATGGGTGCGAGAGGTGCCCGGATGCTCGAGAGCGCGCGAAACCGCAGACGGACGCGCGTAGGCGAACGGCCGCACCGAGCGGCCGACCGGAATCTCAGAGCTGCCTGACCCACCTGGAGTTCGCGACACCGCACATGGGGGTTCCTCCTCATGACTTCACGCGTTCACCGACAGAAGGGGGCTGTGACGTCTTTCCTCCGACACCCCTGACGGAAGGTCAGACACCCCTTGGTGCTCGTGAGCCGGCGCTGTCCCCACAGCGCGAGACCCATTGACCCGAGCGCTACGCGGCTAACTATCTGCCATGAGCCAGGAGCCGACCACTGTCTTTAAATCTCAATTCAGTCACAGCTGACGCGTAGATCTTCCAAAAACTGGACAAAGCGTTCGAGGGAGAAGGGCGCGAAACGGACGTGTTACATGGCTATCGGGTGATCCTCTCCGCATATCGGACAACGGCCGGTCGGAGTCCCCGGAAAATGAGTTGCAAAAAGCCCGGGTGCCCCCATCATGGGGGCACCCGGGCTCGGAGCCACGGTGCTCAGCCTGCCTCGGCCGCCGGCCTGCCGGCCGTCAACCCGCCGGTCGTCAGCCGTGCTTGGCGCGGCTCGCGGCGCGGGCGCGCTCGCGGGCGTCCAGGTTGACCTTGCGGATGCGCACGGCCTCCGGGGTCACCTCGACGCACTCGTCGTCGCGGCAGAACTCCAGCGACTGCTCCAGCGACAGCTTGCGCGGCGGCACGATCGCCTCGAACGAGTCGGCCGACGACGACCGCATGTTCGTGAGCTTCTTCTCCTTGGTGATGTTGACGTCCATGTCGTCGGAGCGCGAGTTCTCGCCGACGATCATGCCCTCGTACACCTCGGTGCCCGGGTCCACGAACAGCACGCCGCGCTCCTGGAGGTTCGTCATCGCGAAGGCGGTGACGGCACCGGCCCGGTCGGCGACCAGAGAACCGTTGTTACGGGTCGTCAGGGTGCCGAACCAGGGCTCGAAGCCCTCGTGGATGGAGTGGCCGATGCCCGTGCCGCGGGTCTGGGTCAGGAACTCGGTACGGAAGCCGATCAGACCGCGGGACGGCACGACGAACTCCATGCGGACCCAGCCCGAGCCGTGGTTGGACATGTTGTCCATCCGGCCCTTGCGCACGCCCATCAGCTGGGTGACGGCGCCCATGTGCTCCTCGGGCACGTCGATCGTCATGCGCTCGACCGGCTCGTAGACCTTGCCGTCGACCTCCTTGGTGACGACCTGCGGCTTGCCGACGGTCAGCTCGTAGCCCTCGCGGCGCATCTGCTCGACCAGGATGGCCAGCGCCAGCTCACCGCGGCCCTGCACCTCCCAGGCGTCGGGGCGCTCGGTGTCCAGGACCCGCAGCGAGACGTTGCCGACCAGCTCGCGGTCGAGGCGGTCCTTGACCTGGCGGGCGGTCACCTTGCGGTCCTTGACGGCCGCCTTCGCGTCGGCACCCTTGCCGGTGCCGCCGCGGCCGACCAGCGGCGAGGTGTTCGTACCGATCGTCATCGAGATCGCCGGTTCGTCGACCGTGATCAGCGGCAGCGGGATCGGGTTCTCGGGGTCGGCGAGGGTCTCACCGATCATGATGTCCGGGATACCGGCGACGGCGCAGATGTCACCCGGGCCGGCCTTCTCGGCGGGCTTGCGGGTGAGGGCCTCGGTCATCATCAGCTCGCTGATACGCACGTTGCCGATGGAACCGTCGCGCTTGATCCAGGCGACCGTCTGGCCCTTGCGCAGCTCGCCCTGCTCGACGCGGACCAGCGCGATACGGCCGAGGAAGTTGTCGGCGTCCAGGTTGGTGACGTGGGCCTGCAGCGGGGCGGCCTCGTCGTAGGTGGGCGCCGGGATGTGCTGGAGGATCGTGGTGAAGAAGGGCTCCAGGCTGGTGGAGTCCGCCGGGACCGTGCCGTTGTCCGGCTTGGTCAGGGACGCCACGCCGTCGCGGCCGCAGGCGTAGACGATCGGGAACTCGATCTGCTCCTCGTCCGCGTCCAGGTCGAGGAAGAGGTCGTAGGTCTCGTTGACGACCTCGTCGATGCGGGCGTCGGGGCGGTCCGTCTTGTTGATGCACAGGATGACGGGCAGCCGGGCCTGGAGCGCCTTGCGCAGCACGAAGCGGGTCTGCGGCAGCGGACCCTCGGAGGCGTCGACCAGCAGGACCACGCCGTCCACCATCGACAGACCGCGCTCGACCTCGCCACCGAAGTCGGCGTGGCCCGGGGTGTCGATGATGTTGATCGTGATCGGGTCCCCGCCGTCCTTGGGGTGGTACTTCACCGCCGTGTTCTTGGCGAGGATCGTGATGCCCTTTTCACGCTCCAGGTCGTTCGAGTCCATCATGCGGTCGTCGACGGAGTCGAGCTGGTGGGCGGCAAAGGCGCCGGCCTGCTTGAGCATGCCGTCGACGATGGTGGTCTTGCCGTGGTCGACGTGGGCGACGATAGCGACGTTTCGAATGTCGTGGCGCGTGGCCATATTGCGGCGTACTCCCGGAGTGTGAGGAAAGCCTCGCGCGGACATCTGCGCTGCGCGGGCTCTGCCGGGCTGGACACGCCACGGCCTCACCCCATGGTACGGGGCGTTCACCGGAGCGTCCTCCGCAGCCCTGCGCCGGCGCCTGCGCTGCCCGCTCAGGCGGCGTCGAAGGCGCGCGAACCGGGCGGGCACAGGCGGCCCGCCGCCGCCCGGCCGGCCTCGTCGTCCGGGGGCTCCGAGCAGGGCAGGAAGCCCTCGCCGTCACCTTCCCAGGTGTGGACGTGACCGCGCGCGAAGACCGTGCGGGCGCCCGCGCAGCGGTAGGTGAAATCCGCGTCGACCAGCCGGATGGAGGTCCAGAGGTAGTACGGCCCCTTCATGCTGCCGGCGTGGTATCCGAGGTGCACCGGCTCGGGCCGTTCCACCTCGTCCGGCCCGGCGAGCGGCTCGGGTGTGCGCAGGTGCGCGCCGAGCGCCCGGATCGCCCGCGCGGCACGCACCCGGTACGGCGCGGAGGTCACCTCCACCCGGTACACGGTGTGCCCGAAGGGCCGGAGGTCCGCCTCGAAGTCGTCCGTCGGCGGCGTGAAGGTCACCGGCTCGCCGAGCCCGGTCAGCGCCTGCCGGTGCCGGACGGCCGACCAGGTGTACTCCGCCTTCGCGCAGGCCGCGGTGTGCGGCGCGGGGCCGCCCGTACCGCCGCCGGCGCCGCCCGTGCCGCCGGTGCACCCCGTCAGCGCCACCGCCAGGGCGGCCGCAGCCCCCGCCGCCGTCCGGACCCGTCCCCCTGTGCCCCGCACCCGTCCCCGTCCCTCCTCGTGCGGCGGCCGCCGTCCCCGGTGTCGTGGGGGCGGCGGCCTGCCGGTCGGTGGTCAGCCTACGGGCGCGGGTCAGCTCCCGGTCGGGCTGGGGGTGATCTTCGCGCCCTTCTTCAGGAAGCCCATGTCCTCGTAGAGGGGGGTCTGGAAGCCGAAGGCACCGGCGTTGACCAGGTCCTTGCGGACGCCGGCCAGCTGGGGGCGCTGGTAGAGGGGGATGGAGCCGGCGGCGGCCCAGATGCGGGAGTCGGCCTTGCGGATCAGGTCGCGCGCCTCGTCCTCGTCGAGGGTGGCGGCGGCCTGGTCGAAGAGCTGGTCGACCTGGTCGGTGCCGACCCGGGTGTAGTTCTGCTCGACGTTCAGGGAGCCGTCGGCGGCCACCACCGGCTTGGCGTAGACGGGCCGGGCGTCGGTGGCGGGGTAGGCGGAGGACGGCCACGAGTACAGGGCGAGGTCGTACTGCCCGGCGGCGATGTGGTCCTTGAAGTAGCTCTCGTCCGAGACCGTGGTGATCGTCGTGCGGATCCCGACCTTCTCCAGCATGTTGGAGATCCGCGCGGCCACGGTGCCCAGCGTCCGTGAGCCGGCCCCGGAGGGCAGCACGAACCGGAGGGTGAGGGACTTGCCGTCCTTGGCGAGGGCCGCGGGCACCGCGGCGGGCGCGGCCGTGCCCTTGGGCGCGTAGGCCCCCGGCGCACCGCCCTGCTTCAGCTGGGGCGAGCCGTCCTGCGCGAGGTGCCGGCCGCCCTCGTCGCTCTCGTCGCTGTCGCGGTCGTCGTCGCGGCCGTCCTCGCCGTCCCCGTGGTTCTTGTCGTCCTCGCCGACGATGTACGTGCCGTCGTCGCCGCCCGGTGACTCGTCCTGTGCACCGTCGCCGTTCTCGCTCTTGCGCTCCTTGTCCTTCTTGTCTTTCTTCTCCTTCTTGTCCTTCTCGGCGCCCGCCGCCTTCTCGCCCTTCTCGGCCTCGGTCACCGGCCCCCCGGGCACCCAGCCGGCGTCCGAGAGCAGCGCCTGCGCCTCGGTGGTGTCCTGCTCGCCCAGGGCTCCGCTGTTGTCGGCGTAGGCGGCCTGGCCGGCCAGGGCGAGGTGACTGCCGACCGGGACGGCGGGCAGGCCGAGCGGGCTCAGCACCATGGTGGCCAGTTCCTCGCGGTCGAGGGCGCGGGCCACGGCGCGGCGCACCCGCTCGTCGGCGAGAGGGCCCTCGGAGCCGTTGAGGGCGAGCTGGGTGTAGGCGGGCTCGAGGGACTTGCGGACGCCGAAGGCGCGCAGCGCGTCCTGCTGCTTCAGGTACCGGGTGATGGCCCTGTGCAGCTTCTTCTCGCCGACGTGCACCTGGTCGGAGTCGAAGCCGTGCGCCAGTGCCCAGGAGCGCAGCTTCTTGGCCGAGGTCCGCCCGGCGCCCTGGAGCGGGGTGCCGGTGCCCTTGTCGCGGGCGGCGAGGTCGATCCGCTGGGCCTCGTCGGCGTCTACCTCGGCGAGGTCGACCGTCCCGTCGGCGAGCGCGGCGGCCCGCTTGTCCCGGTCCACGGCGTGCAGCACGATCTCGTTCAGCTTGGCGGGGCGGCCCCACCAGCGCGGGTTGCGGGTGAGGACCACGTCCTTGCGCGCGGTGTCGACCTTGTCCACCTTGAACGGCCCGGCGGTCACCGCCAGCTTGCGGCGCGCCCCGTCGTTGAAGGCGTCCGGGGTGCCCATGACGTCCTTCGGGTACAGCGGGGAGAACAGCGACTTCCAGTCGGCGTAGGGGCGGCTGAAGGTGATGCGCACCTCCAGGTCGTGGGCGCCGCGCTCGATCTTGGCGATGCGGTCGTAGCCGGCGGTGTGGGCCGTCCAGTAGGCGCTGTCCTTCCCGGACAGGGCACGCCACTGCGCGACGAAGTCGGCGGCGCCGATCTCCCGGCCGTCGCTCCAGACCGCCTTCTGGCTGAGCTTGTAGAGCACGACCTGGCGCGGCTCGGTCTCGATGACCTCGGCGGACTCCAGGTAGTCGGGGTTGCGCTGCGGGCGCCCCGCGGCGTCGAGCCGGAACATCGACGGCAGCACCGCCTGGGCGACCCGGCCGGTACCGGCGTCGGCGTCGGCCTGGAAGGTGTTGAGGGTCTCCGGTACGGCGTCCACGGCCCACTTCAGGGTGCCGCCGTCGGCGACCAGGTCGCGGGAGACGGAGGCGATGTCCGGTCCGGCGAGCGGCTTGCTCTGCTCGTCGTCGGAGCCGCAGCCGGCGAGCAGGGGCACCGCGAGCGCGCCCGCGGTGAGGAAGGCGACCGAGCGCGTGACCGCGCGCAGTCCGACGCCGTCGTGGGACATCTCTGCTACCTCCGGGGAGCCCGGTGACACGGGTGGGGTCTGTGCACATTTGGGGGTATTTTGGAGTTGATCAGATGTACGGACCCATCGAAGAGGAAAGGGTTCGCCCACCGGGGGCGACACGGCGCCGGGGCGGTCAAGCCCACCCGAGCGGCGCAACACGCGCCCCGGCGCACACGGCGCGTGCGGGGGTGCGGCGAAGGTGTGCAATCCGCCAATCGCTGCACATGCCTTCACATCGGCAGGTGTGACGCGCAACACTCGCAGGCGCATGAACGTCACCGCTTGGGACCACGAGGTCCGCGGAAGTGAGGTCACGTCATGTCCGTGCACGACGACCTGGCGACAGTGCAGCGCTGTCTGGAGGACCTGACCCGGTCCCTCCACCGGCTCGAACAGCAGCTGGGCAGCGGCGGCCTGGAGATGCGCCGCGTCCGCACCGACGCCGATCACCTGCGCGAGAGCGTGGCGCTGCTGCGCGCCGCCTCACCCGCGCTCGGCGGCCCGCTGCGCCCCGATCTCGTCACCATCTCCGACACGCCCTACGACATCACCCTGTGGACGGACTCCGACGACGAGGGTCTCGGCGCCCGCGACCGCCACGCCCCCTGACCCGACCGACCGGAGTCCCCCGTTGGCCACTGGTACGGAACCCCCCGCCACCCGCTCCCCCGCGCCGCGCGGCGGCGTCCGCTCCCCCGGGCGCGCCGCGATCGGCGCCGCCCACCTGCGGACCGACCGCTGGTGGCTGGCCCCGGCCGGCACCGCGGCCGGTCTGCTCGCGTTCGTCGTCTACTCGACCTGGCGGGCCTTCGCGAACGCGCACTACTACGCCTCTCCCTACGTCTCCCCGTTCTACTCGCCCTGCCTGGCGCACAACTGCCGCAGCATGCCCGCGGGACCCAACGCCGACCTGTTCGGCAGCTGGTGGGCGATCTCCCCGGCGATCATCATCCTGGTCTTCCCGCTGGGCTTCCGCCTGACCTGCTACTACTACCGCAAGGCCTACTACCGCGGCTTCTGGGCCTCCCCACCCGCCTGCGCGGTCGCCGAGCCGCACCGCCGCTACACCGGCGAGAGCCGCTTCCCGCTGGTGCTCCAGAACATCCACCGGTACTTCTTCTACGCCGCGATCCTGGTCGCCGGGGTCCTCACCTACGACACCGCGCTGGCCTTCCGCGACGAGCACCACCGCTGGGGCCACATGGGCCTGGGCACGCTCGTCTTCCTGGTGAACATCGCGCTGATCTGGGCGTACACCGCCTCCTGCCACTCCTGCCGGCACATCGTCGGCGGGAAGCTGAAGCACTTCTCCAAGCATCCCGTGCGCTACCGGGCCTGGCGGCTGGTGGGGCGGCTGAACGCCCGGCACATGCTGCTCGCCTGGTCCTCGCTGGTCAGCGTGGCGCTCGCCGACTTCTACGTCTACCTGGTCGCCTCCGGCGCCTTCGACGATCCGCGATTCTTCTGACAGTGGGGGCGTGCTGATGTCCGTGGTCGACCGGCAGGAGTGGGACGTCGTCGTGGTCGGGGCCGGCGGTGCCGGGCTGCGGGCCGCGATCGAGGCCCGCGAGCGCGGCGCCCGTACGGCCGTGATCTGCAAGTCGCTGTTCGGCAAGGCGCACACGGTGATGGCCGAGGGCGGCATCGCGGCGGCCATGGGCAACGCCAACGCGCACGACTCCTGGCAGGTGCACTTCCGCGACACCCTGCGCGGCGGCAAGTTCCTCAACCAGTGGCGGATGGCCGAGCTGCACGCCCGCGAGGCGCCGGACCGGGTCTGGGAGCTGGAGACCTGGGGCGCCCTGTTCGACCGGACGAAGGACGGCCGGATCTCGCAGCGCAACTTCGGCGGCCACGAGTACCCGCGCCTGGCCCACGTCGGCGACCGCACCGGCCTGGAGCTGATCCGCACCCTCCAGCAGAAGATCGTGGCGCTCCAGCAGGAGGACCACCGGGAGACCGGCGACTACGAGTCCCGGCTCAAGGTCTTCCAGGAGTGCACGGTCACCCGGGTCCTCAAGGACGGCCCCCGCGTCGGCGGCGTCTTCGCCTACGCGCGCGAGAGCGGCCGCTTCTTCGTCCTGGAGGCACCCGCCGTGGTCCTCGCCACCGGCGGCATCGGCAAGTCCTTCAAGGTCACCTCCAACTCCTGGGAGTACACCGGCGACGGCCACGCCCTCGCCCTGCTCGCCGGCGCGCCCCTGCTGAACATGGAGTTCGTGCAGTTCCACCCCACCGGCATGGTCTGGCCGCCGTCGGTGAAGGGCATCCTGGTCACGGAGTCGGTGCGCGGCGACGGCGGGGTGCTGCGCGACAGCGACGGCAGGCGCTTCATGTTCGACTACGTCCCGGACGTCTTCAAGGACAAGTACGCCGAGTCCGAGGACGAGGCCGACCGCTGGTACGACGACCCCGAGCACAACCGGCGCCCGCCCGAGCTGCTCCCCCGCGACGAGGTCGCCCGCGCCATCAACTCCGAGGTCAAGGCGGGCCGCGGCTCCCCGCACGGCGGCGTCTTCCTGGACGTGTCGACCCGGATGCCCGCCGAGGTGATCCGGCGCCGGCTGCCCTCCATGTACCACCAGTTCAAGGAGCTGGCCGACGTCGACATCACGGCCGAGGCGATGGAGGTCGGGCCCACCTGCCACTACGTCATGGGCGGTGTCGCGGTCGACTCCGACACGGCGGCGGCCCGCGGGGTGCCGGGGCTGTTCGCGGCCGGTGAGGTGGCGGGCGGCATGCACGGCTCCAACCGGCTCGGCGGCAACTCGCTGTCCGACCTGCTGGTCTTCGGGCGCCGGGCGGGCCGGCACGCCGCCGCGTACGCGACCGGGCCCGGCGTCGCGGACTCCCGCCCGGTCGTGGACGACGTCCAGGTCGACGCCGCGGCGGCGGAGGCGCTGCGCCCGTTCTCGGCGGAGAGCGGGGAACCGGACGCCAGCCCGCCGGAGAACCCGTACACCCTGCACCAGGAACTCCAGCAGACCATGAACGACCTGGTCGGCATCATCCGCCGGGACGGCGAGATGCGGCAGGCGCTGAGCAGGCTCGCCGAGCTGCGGGGGCGGGCCCGGCGGGCGGGGGTGGAGGGGCACCGCCAGTTCAACCCGGGCTGGCACCTCGCGCTGGACCTGCGCAACATGCTGCTGGTCAGCGAGTGCGTGGCCCGCGCCGCGCTGGAGCGCACCGAGTCGCGCGGCGGGCACACCCGCGAGGACTGCCCCTCGATGGACCGCGCCTGGCGCCGGCTCACCCTGCTGTGCGCGCTCGCCGACCCCACCGGCACTCTCGCGGCGACGGACCCGGTGCGCGGCCAGATCGTCCTCACCCGCGAGCGCACCGACCCCATCCGCCCCGACCTGCTCGCCCTCTTCGAGAAGGAGGAGCTGGTCAAGTACCTCACCGAAGAGGAGCTGTACGAGTGAGCAGCTACGAGGCCCGCTTCCGGGTCTGGCGGGGCGACGCCGGGGGCGGCGCCCTGGCGGACTTCCGGGTCGAGGTCAACGACGGCGAGGTCGTCCTGGACGTCATCCACCGGCTGCAGGCCACCCAGACGCCCGACCTGGCCGTCCGCTGGAACTGCAAGGCGGGCAAGTGCGGCTCGTGCTCCGCCGAGATCAACGGGCGTCCCCGGCTGCTGTGCATGACCCGCATGTCGGTGTTCACCCCGGACGAGACGATCACCGTGACCCCGCTGCGCGCCTTCCCCGTCATCCGGGACCTGGTGACGGACGTCGGCTTCAACTACGCCAAGGCGCGGGAGGTCCCGGCGTTCGTGCCGCCGGCCGGTCCGGGTCCCGGCGAGTACCGGATGTTCCAGGAGGACGTGGACCGCCCGCAGGAGTTCCGCAGGTGCATCGAGTGCTTCCTGTGCCAGGACACCTGCCACGTGGTGCGCGACCACGAGGAGAACAAGACGGCGTTCGCGGGTCCGCGCTTCCTGATGCGCGTCGCCGAACTCGACATGCACCCGCTGGACGCGGCCGCCGAGGCGGGCCTGGACCGCGGCCGCGCCGCCCAGGACGAGCACGGCCTCGGCTACTGCAACATCACCAAGTGCTGCACGGAGGTCTGCCCGGAGAACATCAAGATCACCGACAACGCGCTGATCCCGCTGAAGGAACGCGCGGTGGACCGCAAGTACGACCCGCTGGTCTGGCTGGGCTCGAAGATCCGGCGGCGCGGGGCCTGACCCGCCGGGGCGCGCCGCCGTCCCGGCCGGTGCGGGCGGTCAGCCGGCCCAGCCGCGCCGGTAGGCCGCCCAGTCCGCCTCGGTCGCGGCGAAGTCCACGTACAGGGCGACGCCGAAGCGGGCGCGCCCGGCGTCCGTGCGCGACAGGCCCAGCCGGACGCCCCGGACGGCCGCGGGCACGGTCTCCCCGTGCGCCCAGTGGCCGAACCGGTTCTCGTGGAAGAAGGGCAGGCCCATCAGGAGGTCGGTGCAGTCCGGCGTCACCTCCAGCGCGAGGCTGGTCTGCTGGGCGACGTAACCGCCGTACAGGCCCGGCGTCGGCTGCATGGTGTCGTACGACATCACGGCGATCTGGTCGACGCGGCGGGCCACCTGGCCGAAGTAGGCCTGCGACCACCACTTCGGGTGGCCGGTGGTCGCGCCCCAGAAGGAGTGGAACGCGGGCAGCGGGTCGATCTGGTGCGCGGCGACGGAGAGCAGCGCGTGCCGCTCGCGGGTGACGGCGCGCAGGTCGTCGAGGAGGGAGAGGTAGTCGCGGTCGCCCGAGTGCAGGGGTTCGAGGTCGAAGTGGGCGCCGTCGAAGCCGGTGGCGAGGATGCGGCGGGTGGCGGCGACCACGGCCGCGCGGGTCGCCGGGCGCTCCAGGCGCAGTCCGTCGGGGCTCTCGGTGGCCAGCGTGTCGCCGAGCCAGGCCTGGACCCGCACGCCCGGCAGCTCCCGGTGCACGGCGGCGATCAGCCATCGGGCCCGGGGATACGCCGACGCCGGGAGCGTGCCGTCGTGCTCCAGCGGGCCCGCGTGGACGTACAGGTCGCGGATGCCGGTGCCTGCCAGGCGGTGGGCGAGGGCGGTGACGTCGGTGTCGCCGCGGCGCCCGTCGATCCAGGCGTGGCCCAGCCAGAGGGCGTCCCGGTGCCGGGTGCGGGTGCCGGCCGCGGGGTCGCCCAGGTAGTTCACCCTCAGCGCCGTCTCGGCGACCAGCGGCGGCAGCACGAGCAGGGCGAGCAGCACGGCCAGGATGCGGCGGACACGGCGGACACGGCGGCGGCGCTTGGGGGGTGCCTCGGGAGTGGCGTCGGCCTCGGGCACGGGCTCGGGCTCGGTCGCGGGCTCGGGCTCGGCGGCGGTGCCGGGGGTGGCTGGTCGCGGTGGGGTGGGGTGGCCGTCGGGGGCCTGGGGTATCGGCGGCTCCCCGGCCGCGTCTGGTGCGTCGTCCTGCCCCCGCGTCATCGTGGGCCCCTCCGCGCTCGTCGTCCCCCGCCCGTGCCCGGCCCGGTCGCGCCCGCGCTCACCTGCCCATACGCTCCGGAACGTGACGTCATCCTGGAACCGGGGCCGGCCGGGGCGCGGCGCGGCGCGCCGGGGAGTGCGGGTGGCGCGTGCGGTGGCGGTCGGGGTCGTGGGGTCGGTGTGGCTGGTGTCCCCGGCCATGACGATCACCACCCGGTGTCCGGTTCCCGTCGCCGCCGCCGTGCCGCTCGCGGGAGCCGCCGCGGCGCGGGACGGGAGCCCCGCCACCGACCTGGTGCTGCCGCTCGCCGTGCTGGGCGCGGCGGGGGCGCTGGCCGGGTACGGGTATCTGCGGCGCACCCGGCGCGCCCGGACCCGCACCACCCCGGGACGGGTCTCGGTACGGCCGCCCACGCCCACCCCGGCCGAGTCGGCCCGGCAGGCCCGCACCGCCCTGGTCGTCGCCGACGACTGTGTGCGCACCAGCCAGGAGGAACTCGCCTTCGCCGAGGGCCTGCCCGGCGTGCGGGCCGCGGACACCGAACCGTTCGCTCGGGCCCTGCGGGCGGCGCGCGGCGAGCTGGACGCCGCGTTCGCGCTGTGGCTGCGCTGCGAGCGGGGCGGGGCCGGGGACGCGGACGCGCGGCGGCAGGCGCTGGTGGGCGTGGTCGGGCGGTGCGCGGAGGCCGGGCGGCGGCTGGACGCCGAGGCCCCGGCGTTCGACCGCTTCCGCGCACTGGAGGGGGTGGCGGAACGGGGTTTCGGGGCCGCCCTCGAACTCGCCGAGGCACGGTTCCGCGAGGCGGCCGGGCGCACGGGCCGGGCGGAGGCGCTGTCGGCGGCGCTGCGCGCGCGGTGGGCCGCCACCGCCACCGCACCCGTCACCGGCCATGTGGAACAGGCCAAGGACCGGCTGCTGTTCGCCACCGCCCACCTCAACCAGGCCCGGCAGCGCGCCGATTCGGGCGAGGGCGAGCGGGCGGCCCGTCTGCTGCGCGCCGCGGAGGGCACCGTCGCCCAGGCCGGCGTCCTGGTGGCCGCCGTGGAACGCCTCGGCGCGGAGCTGCGGCAGGCCGCGGCGCTCCTCCCGGCCGCGCTGACCGGCGGCGAGGCCGACCTCGCGGTGGCCCGCGCCCGAGCCTCGGCCGGCCCCGGAGATCCCCGGCCCCCGGACGGGTCGCGCGCCCGCGTGGCGCACGCCGACGGGGTGCTGGCCGCCGTCCGGGAGGAGCTGACGGGCGGGGCGTACGACCCGCTGGACGCGCTGCGCCGGGTGGTGCGGGCCGTCGAGCGGCTCGGGGTGGGCCGGGCCGGGGTGACCGGCGCGGGCGCGGCGCTCGTGGGGCGCAGCGCGGTGGCCGCGGCGGAGGACTTCGTGGCGGTGCACCGGGTGGTGGTGGGCGCGCAGGCGCGGGCGCTGGTCGCCGAGGCCCGGCGGGCACCGGACCCGGCGGACGCCGCCGTGGAGCGGGCGGCCCGTGCGGCCCGTCGGCTCGCCGAGCGGGACGTGCGCGCGCACGGCACCCCGCACGCCGCTGCCGCCGCACACGGCGGCGGTCTCGACGGTGCCGTCCTCGGCGGCGTCCTGCTCGGGGAGGAGCCGGACGGCGGTCCGCCCGCGAGCTTCGGGGGGCCGCGGACCCGGGGCCGGCGCCGGCTGCCGCCCGAGCCGTCCCCGGGCGCCCCGGGGTGACCCTCAGAACAGGCTGAGCAGCGCCTCCGCCGGGTCGGCGAGGCCGTGCTCGCCGTCGGGCAGCGGGAGTTCGAACCACACCGTCTTGCCGCGCGGGGTCCGCCGGGACCCCCAGGCCGCGCTGAGCAGACCGACGAGCTGGAGGCCCCGGCCGCCCTCGTCGGTGTCGCGGGCGCGCCGGCGGCGGGGCTGGACCAGGCCGGAGTCCCAGACCTCGCAGACCAGGGTGCGGTCCAGCAGCAGACGCAGTCTGATCTCGCCCTCGCCGTACCGCAGGGCGTTCGTCACCAGCTCGCTGACCAGGAGTTCGGTGGTGTCGACCAGGGGCTCGAGGTCCCAGCTGAGCAGCTGGCCGCGCGCGTACTCGCGGGCCCGGCCCACGCTGCGGGGCTCGCGCGGCAGCGTCCAGTCGCCGACGGACTCGGTGGGCAGGCCCTGCACCCGGGCCATCAGCAGGGCGATGTCGTCCTCGCCGTGGTGGGTGTCGAGGGTGTTGAGGACGTGGTCGCAGACGTCCTCCAGCGGCTGGGAGGGATCGGTGAGCGCCCCCACGAAAGCCTGGAGGCCCTCGTCGAGGGGGTGGTCACGGGACTCCACGAGGCCGTCCGTGTAGAGCGCCAGCAGAGCGCCCTCGGGGAGCTCGACCTCCACCTCCTCGAAGGGCTCGCCGCCCACGCCGAGCGGCATGCCCGGCGGCACGTCCAGCATCAGCGCGTCCTCGCCGGGTTCGACCAGCACCGGCGGCAGATGGCCGGCGTTGGCGAACGTACATCGCCGGGTCACCGAGTCGTAGACCGCGTACACGCACGTGGCGAGGTAGACCTCGGACAGGTCGGCGTCGCGGGACTGGCGGGCGGTGCGGGTGGCCTGCTGGACCCCGCCGGGCGTGCCCAGGCCCCGGGCGATCTCGTCCAGCGCGGAGAGCACCTCGGCCGGTTCGAGGTCGAGCAGGGCCAGGGTCCGTACCGCCGTGCGCAGTTCGCCCATGGCGACGGCCGCGCGCAGGCCGCGGCCCATGACGTCGCCGACCACCAGCGCGGTGCGGTGGCCGGGCAGTTCGATGACGTCGAACCAGTCGCCGCCGACCTCGGTGGCCGCGTTGCCCGGCAGGTAGCGGCAGGCGATGTCCAGGCCGGACGCCTCGGGGTCGCCGGGCGGGAGCAGGGAGCGCTGGAGTATGAGGGCCCGCTCGTGCTCGCGGCGGTACAGCCGCGCGTTGTCGATGCAGACGGCGGCCCGGGCGGCCAGCTCCACCGCCAGGTCCCGGTCCCGCTCGCCGAACGGCTCGCTGCCCTTGGTGCGGGCGAACTGGGCGAGGCCCACCACCGTGTCGTGGGCGACCATCGGCACGGCCAGCGTGGACTGCACCAGGCCGCCGTCCTCGGCGGGCACCTGCTGCGGGCGGGCGGTGCGCAGGGCGTCCGCGCAGGGCGAGTTGAAGGGGTAGTGGTGGACGGCACCGACCGCGACCTGGGGGCCGCCGCCGATGAACGGCGCGTCGGAGACCGCGCTGGCGAAGGCGACCCGGCGCAGTTCGGCGCTGCCGTCGGCGAGTCCGGGGGGTGCCTCGTCGCCGGCCAGCAGGCCCTGGTAGAGGTCGACGGTGGCCAGGTCGCAGAAGCCGGGCACGACCACGTCGAGGAGTTCGCGGGCGGTGGTCTCCAGGTCCAGGGAGTTGCCGATGCGGGCGCCGGCCTCGTTGAGCAGGGCCAGGTTGCGCCGGGCGGCCGCGGCCTCGCGGGCGGCGGCGCGGCGGGCGGTGATGTCGGTGCCGAGCCAGGCTATGCCGATGGGGCGGCCCGAACCGCTGTGCACGCGGTACAGGTTGACCGACCAGTGACGGCGTTCCTCGGAGTCCGGGACGAAGCCGGTGACGTGCATGTCCGTGATGGACTCGCCGGTCTGGAGCACCCGGCGCAGGGTGGCCGCGACCCGCTCGGCCTCGGCGCGCGGCAGGTAGTCGTGGACGCTCTTGCCGCGGTGGGCGTCGGGGTCGCCACCGAAGATGGAGGCGAAGCGCATGTTGGCGCGGCGCACCCGCAGGTCGGTGTCGATCAGCAGGAAACCGAACGGGGATTGGCCGAATATCGCCTGGGAGGCGGCGAGGTCGGTCTCCATGCTGCGCAGGGTGCGGACGTCCACGACGATGCAGACGGCCGCCTTCTCGCCCTCCGCGGTGCGGGTCGGCATGACGTAGACCTCGGCGAGTCCCTCCTCGCCGCGCTGTCCGTCGGGCCGGTCCGGCATCCGGAAGGGGACCACCCCGGTCCACTCCCGGCCGTCGAGTATCTCGGCCATCTTCCGCTGGCCGCGCGCCCGCAGATCGGAGTCGACGAAGGCGGCTATGGGGTCCGTGCCGACGGCGCGTTCGGCCGGGATGCCGAAGATCTGCTCGGCGCGCAGGCTCCACTGGTCGACGAGCCCGCCGGGGCCGATGGAGAAGGACGCCACCTTGATGTAGTCGTAGATGGAGCCGGGCGGACTGCTCTGCCACATGGCGTCGGCGCCGGCCGCGGCAGTATCCGCGTCCCGCGTCCTCGCGCCGTCCGACGGGTCCTCGGACTCCGTGGCCTTCGCTGGTATCTCGCTCACGCGAACCGTCCCCTCCAGCTCACCGCGTCCGGTACCGGTCACCGGAGGCGGCTGCCCGCAGTATCCAGCACTACGGCGCCGCACGACACGGTGTTCACGATCACAGCACGGTCCAGGCGGTTTTCGGACCGTGCCGCGACAACACTTCCAGTCTTCTAACCAGGGAACACGTCCTCGAACCACGTACACCGGTGACGGTTACGGGATGTGCCGCGCCCTCACCCCGGTACGGCCAGCTCGAACCAGACGATCTTCCCGGTGTCCTCGGGCCGCGTGCCCCAGCGGCGCGAGGAGCCGGCGACGAGCTGGAGGCCGCGCCCGCCCTCGTCCTCGGGGTGCGCGATCCGCTCGCGCGGCAGGTCGGGAAGCGGGTCGGAGACCTCCACGAGCAGCACGCCGCCGAGCCGGGCCGGGCGTACCAGCCGTACGCCGATGGGGCCGGTGGCGTGCCGCAGGGCGTTGGTCACCAGCTCGCTGACCAGCAGGGCGGCGAGGTCGGCGAGGCAGTCCAGGTCCCAGCCGCGCAGCTGGCCGCGGACCGCGGCACGGGCGCCGCGCACGGCGCCCGGCTCCGCGGGAAAGGTCCACTCGACACAGCCGCCGTCGGTGTCGATCACGCCGATCACTTCCCAGGCCAGCGAGCCCACCCATGTCCGATTTCGTGGGGTTAATGGGCACATACCCGATATCCCGGGGGCAGTACCGTACGAGTGGTCGCACGGCGGCACGGACGGCGTACGGGGCGCTCGGCCCGCGGCTACGCGAGCCCGACGAGCACCTGCCGTACGGCGGCCACGTCCTGGTCGAGCCAGGGCACGTCCCAGATCCGGTCGGCGGTGAGCCAGCGCAGCTCGTCGTGGTCCTGCAGCGGCCGGGGGGCGGCGGAGCCGGGGCGCAGCCGGGCGGTGAAGACCCGCAGCGCGTACGGCGGCCTCAGCGGCCACTCCCCCGGCACGCGCTCGACCGGCTCGGCGTCGACGCCGAGTTCCTCGCGCAGCTCACGCACCAGGGCACCCTCGGGCGTCTCGCCCGGTTCGACCTTGCCGCCGGGCAGTTCCCAGCGTCCGGCAAGCTCGGGGGGCGCGCTGCGGCGGGCGGCGAGCAGGCGGCCGCCGTCGAGCAGGGCGGCTCCCACCACCACGATCCGTTCCTCCATGGCCGGAGCCTACGGGAGGGCCACGGCGGTCAGTTGCGGACGCCGTCCCGGCTCTGCCCGATGCGCTCGACCCAGTAGAGCTGCTTGTGCCCGCGGGCGTCGAGGCTGTCGGCGATCTTCTGCGCCTCCGCGCGGGTGGCGTACCGGCCCACGCGGTAGCGGTTGCCGTTGTCGTCCTGCCGGACGACCAGCCAGGGGTAGGTGACCGTGCCCTCACTCATCGCGCCCCCACCCCTTCACGCGTGGCTCCGCCCGCTGTCCGTACCGGCTCCCGTGTCCGTACCGGCTCCCGCTGGGGAAACCGCACTGCGCATATGCCCGAGCGTACGCCTAACCTTCACGCAGCGAATACGTGTTTTCACAAAGAGGTACGCAACCAGCCAGAACGCCGGGGGCGCACGATGACGAGTGCGCCGCCGTGCGCACCGGTGGTCGCGGTCGCGGGCACGGCGGGCGCAACCGGGACCACCTGGGAGAACGGCCGGAATCCAACGGCCCGTCAGCAGCCCCGCACCGGGCCGGCGCGGGGCGCAACGCCCTCGGGGTGTGCGCTACTTCACGGGCAGGTGGTACGCCGCCCGGTAGCGGTCGGCGGGGATCACGACGTCCGCGGTCTCGACCGGGCGTCCGGAGGCGTAGTAGGTGCGCTGGATGACGAGGACCACGTGCCCGGGCACGCCGCCCAGGGCGAGCAGTTCCTCGGAGAGGCCGGGGCGGGCGCCGACCTCCTCGGTGACGTTGTCGACGATGACGTCGATGGCCCGCATCCGCTCGACGACGCCCATCCCGCCGAGCGGGCCCTCCTCGGGCAGCATCACGGGGGTGCGGCCGGTGACGGCGAGCGGTTCCCAGGAGGTGGAGAGCATCATCGGCTCGCCCGCCTCCCGGAAGAGGTACCTGGTGCGCATCACCCGGTCGCCCGCCTTGATGGCGAGGCGCTCGGCGACGGCCGCGCCGGCCTCGGCCTGGTGGCTGCTGGACTCCCAGGTGCCGCGCGCGCCCGCGTCGGCCTGCTCCTGCCGGAAGGGCGTCGCCCCGCCGGCCGGGCGGTACCCCGAGCGCGCCACGCGGCGCGGCACGGGCTGCTCGCGCACGTACGTCCCCGAGCCGGAGCGGCCCTCGACCAGGCCCTCGGCCATCAGCACCTTGCGGGCCTCCAGCGCGACCGTGTCGGAGACGCCGTACTCCTCGCGGATGCGGGCCTGGGACGGGAGACGGGTATGGGGGGGCAGTGAACCGTCGACGATCTTCTTGCGGAGATCACCCGCGACGCGCAGGTAGGCCGGCTGCTCACCGAATGTCACGGGCCGCTCCCATCAGGTTGTACAGACAGCAACAGCCTGGCAACCGTGGGTTGTGCCATGCAAGTGAAGGCCAGAGAATCACTCGAAGTGATGACATTGGGCCGGTGAGGGCTTCACCCAGCGCTTTCTCCCCGTTGTGGCCGCCGCCACACCTCCGCCCGGCGCGCCACCCGCGCTCACACCGCCAGGCCGGCCCCGCCCGACCCGCCGCCCGACCCGCCGCCTGAACCACCGTCACCCGAGCCGCCACCCGGGCCGCCGTCCGCCCCGCCGCCGTCGTGGGCCGGCGGGGTGGTGGTCAGGCCCAGCGCCTTGCGCGCGGGGACCCCGCGGTCGGGGCTGATCAGGGCGGACCCCTTGTCGTAGTGGCCGTAGAAGGTGTCGGCGTCCGGGGAGCCGGCGGCCTTCGACCACTGGGCGCGGGCCCTGTCCAGGTCGGCGACGAGCGCGGCGACCGGCTTCTTCGCCGCGGCCGGCCAGGTGTGCGCGCGCAGCAGCCCGGACTGCCTCCCGAGGGCGGTCGCCACCCGGTGTGCCCACTTCCGGTGCCCGGGCAGGTCGTCCTCGATGTTCCCGGCGTCGGGGGCGCTGTCCAGGGCCGCGTTCAGGACGTGCGCGGCCTCCAGGTAGGCGACCTGGTCGGCGTCGAGGACGGTCTCGTCGTTGCGCAGCGGCCCGGTCAGGCTCGCGCCCTCCGACGCGCTGCCGAAGACGCAGGTGACCTCGCGGTCGCCGGCCGACCAGCTCGCCCGGGTGGGGGTGAGGTAGTAGACGTCGACGTCGTCGGGGACGGCCCAGCCGTCCATCGCGTAGTCGTCCTGGAGGCCGTAGCAGCGCTCGTCGGCACGGTCCGCCACCGGGCCGTCGCCCGGGTAGGCGCCGTCGGGGAGGTCGAAGGAGGCGAACACCTCGCCGTCGTGGGCGCCTTCGCAGGAGACCTCGTCGACGTCGTAGGTCTCCCCGGTGAGCGAACCGCCCGGCGCGTCGAAGCACTCCCCCTTGACCAGCGAGATGCTCGCGCCGTCCCGCGCGCCCTTCTCCACCCCTTCCCAGACGGAGGCCGCGCCGCCCGTCGCGAGCATCGCCGCCCACAGCAGGAGTCCGAGGCCGGACAGGGCGCAACCGGCGATCGCCAGCCCTTGTCCCCGCTGGCCCTTCCTGCGGATCTGCGCGAGCGCGACCAGCCCCAGCACCAGCCCCGCGCCCGGCACGCAGCACAGCACGCCGAGCACGAGGGAGGCGACGGCCGGCCCGTTCACGGGCGCGGGCCGGTTGTAGGGGCTGTAGCCGGTGGCCCACGGCCGGTACGCCGGCTGCCCGTAGGATCCTTGCGGATACGGCGGCTGCCCGTACGGCCCCTGAGGACAAGGAGGTTGGCCGTGAGGACCCGGCGGATACGGGCCCTGCTGGGGGTGCGGCCCGTCGGGCTGACGGGGACCGGGAGGCGGGGGTATGGACACGGGTACCGTGCTCCTGGGTTCGGGCGGCGGGAGCAGTCTGAACTTGTGTACGACTGCGCGCATGGTAAGCGCGCCACTGCGGGGGGTTTGATGCGGGTCGCGAGCGCGACGGTCCGGGCGGTGAACGGGCTGACCGCCCGGTGGGCGGCGGCCGCGGACGGCGGCACGGTGTTCTCGGCGGCGGGGGTGTGGCCGCTGCTGGCCTTACTTGCCGACGGGGCCGGGGGCCCGGCGCGGGACGAGCTGGCGGTGGCGCTGGAGGCGCCCGCCGAGCGGGTGGCCGGTGACGCGCGGGAGCTGCTGGCGGCGCTGGCCTCGGCGCCCGGCGTCACCGCGGCCCTGGCCCTGTGGACCCACCACACGCTCCGGCTGCGGGAGGAGTGGCGGGCGGGGCTTCCGGCCGGGGCGCACGGCGTGTTCGGCGACGACCCCCAGGCGGCGCAGGCGGCGCTGGACGCCTGGGCGGCCGAACGGACCGGCGGCCAGGTCGAGCGGATGCCGGTGACCCTCGTGCCGGGCGCCCGGATGGTGCTGGCCGGCGCGCTGACCCTGCGCACGGACTGGCGCAACCCCTTCGAGGACCGGATGCTGCGGCCGGACACCGGCCCCTGGCAGGGCCGCGCCCTGCACGGCCTGCACCGCAGGAGCGTCCGCCCGGACCGGGTCGGCGTGACGAGCACCCCGGGCGGGTACGTCACCGCCCTGAAGGTGCCCGGCAGCCACGGCATCGACGTCCACCTGCTGCTCGGCGAGGAGCGGATGACCCCCGGTCAGGTGCTGGGGGCCGGGATCGGCGTCCTGGAACGCGCCCTGCCGCTGGTGACGGGCGGTCAGCTGCCCTACGGCGACGTGGGGCCCGGCCTGCGGGTCGACCGGGAGCCCGCCACCGCGCCCGAGCCGACGGCGCTCGACGTGACGACGGTGGCGTACACCGTCCGCGCCGACCACGACCTGCTGGCCCTCGGCCCCCTGTTCGGCCTCGCCGCGGCCGGTGACACCCGGCACGCCCACTTCCCCGGCATCAGCCCCGACCCGCTCGCCGTCGGCGCGGCCCGCCAGTCGGTGCTGGCCGAGTTCGGCGCGCTCGGCTTCCGGGCGGCGGCGGTGACGGCCGTCCTGGCCGCACCGGGCGGCGGCCCGCCGCAGTACCGCCACGAGACGACGGTGGTCCGGGTCCGCTTCGACCGCCCCTTCGCCTTCCTCGCCGTGCACCGCGAGACGGGCCTGGTCCTCACCGCGGGCTGGGTGACGGACCCGGCCCCCCACCCGTCGGCGGACGGCTGGTGACCCCGGC
The DNA here is from genome assembly GCF_055592085.1 of Streptomyces sp. NPDC041135. NCBI lineage: Bacteria > Bacillati > Actinomycetota > Actinomycetes > Kitasatosporales > Streptomycetaceae > Streptomyces > Streptomyces sp. NPDC041135. The sequence continues at coordinate 422,707 of NZ_JBVIYZ010000004.1, read as the reverse complement.
GGCCCTCCGCTCCGCAGACCTCACCGCCGCACGGCGCGGCCGGGGTTGACCGGACCGACCCGCGCCCACGCGCCCGCCGGCATCTTCCCGCGCGGGACGACCCGGGCACACCACCGGTGCCCGAGGGTCCCGGGTCACCGGAGCGGAGGGTCTGCGCCCTGCGTCACACCGTAGACACGGGCCTGCTGTGCTCCGGGCTGCGGCCGAGGCTGCTGACCAGCGCGGCGACCTGGGCTCTGGAACGGACCTCCAGCTTGCCGAACATCCTGGCCAAGTGGGACTCGATCGTCTTGGGACTGAGGCACAGGCAGCGGGCTATCTGCTGGTTGGTGCACCCCGTGCTCACCAGTTCGGCGATCTGCCGTTCGCGGGCGGTGAGCACGGCGAGTGCCGTGCACCCGTACCCCGGCACGGCGGGCTGACCGGCGACAGGCTGCTGCGCCGGTTCGGGCAGCGGGGCGGGACATCGCTCCCCGTCCCCCACCTCGGAGAGCGTGTGCTCACGAGCGTCCGGCGGCACACCGGCCGCCGCCGTGCGCAAGGCGTCCGTGCTGTTCATGTCCCGCAGTGCGGCGAGCGTCCGCTGCGGAGACTGCCCGCATCGGCCGACCACCAGACCCTGTTCGTCCAGCGTGAGCAGGATGGTCGCCAGGGCGCGCCGCCCCGGCCCGCTCACGGCCGCGCGTGACCGGAAGTCCCGCAGGAGTCCGGGAGCCAGGTCGGGATCGTCCCAGCGACGCCCGAGGGCGTAGGTCCACGACAACCGGTCCGCGACGGCGACTGCCGCCTGCGGATCGGTCAGGGACTCCGCCACTTGGAATACCGATATCAGCGCCAGTGAACCGAGGGTCCAGCGGCGTGTCACCGGCATGCTGAGCAGCGTCAGTTCGGTGGCCGAAAGTGCGGCCTGGAGCCGGTCCCGCGCCAGCACCGGAAACGGCTTTGGTTTACCTTTGTACTTAAGCTGTAGACTGCGGGCCACCTCCGTCGACGGACATGGCCATTGCGTCATCAAAGACACTCCACTTCCCCCGTTCAGCGGCCGTAGATGGAGTAGCCAGCCGCTCTCGGCATCCTCGCAGACGCCACTTTGGTCTTCAACCCACTGGTCTTCGCCGCAAGACGAAGCCGTCGCCGGCCGGATTGTCAACCCCCCGCCTCTGGGGGTTTTCCCGCATCGCGCGCCGGACGGCGGCGAGTTAACGTTCCCGGCATGCAGGCCGGCGGAAGCACCCGTACCAGGCGTCGGCGAACTGGGGGAATCTCCTTGGAGGGGACATGAGTAAAGCTTCGGTCGAGCTTCTCGAGAGCGTCGGAGCCGGGAGTATCAAGCATCCTGGGGGGACCCTTCTCGCCCATCTTCTGCGGGTGGAAGGCAAACTCGCTGAATGGGGCGCCCGGGAAGACGTACGTGAAGCCGGCCTGACGCACGCGCTTTTCGCTCCCGACGGTTCTCCCGACCCTCTGTATTCCATGCTCGACCTGTCCGAGCGGCCCCGGGTGGCAAAGGTCGTCGGTGAAGCCGCCGAAGGGCTCGTGTATCTCTACGGCGCGATGGACCGTAAGTACACCTACCCGCACCTGACCGAGGAGAAGGATCACTGGCGCGACCGGTTCACCGGTGAGCTGCGCACACTGACCGAGCAGGAGATCCGGGACCTGATGGAAATCAGCGTGGCGAACGAATGCGATATCGCCAGCCACAACCCGGAGTTCCACGCGAAGTACGGTCCCGAGTTCCTCGACCTCTTCACCCGTATGCGTGCGACCCTCAGCGAGGACGCCTGGGGCGAGGTCCAGCGCGTTCTGGGATGATCCCCCCGAAGCGAGGCCGCCCCGTGGACCGCGGGGCGGCCTCGCTGTCTGTCCGGGGTCAGGACAGCCGGAGGCGGTGCTCCCGCATCCAGGCGTCCGTCTCGAGCAGCGGAATCAGCAGATGCCCGGTGCCCGCGTGCGTCATGGTGCGGCCCCCGTGGCCGGTCAGCTCCAGCACCCGTCCCCGGTCGAGGAGTTCGGCGAGGGGCGAGGAGGGATCGTCCAGCAGCGCCGTCACCGCTGTGCGCGTGCAAGCCTCCCACGCCCGGCCGTGCACCGCCGGGTAGGCGGACTTGGGCCGCGACAGCACTGCCTCCGGCAGCAGATCCGCGGTCGCCATCCGCAGCAGGCTCTTCTCCCGGCCGTCGGCCGTCTTCATCGCCCAGGGTGCGTTCCACACGTACTCGACGAGCCGGTGGTCGCAGAAAGGCACCCGGACCTCGAGCCCCACCGCCATGCTCATGCGGTCCTTGCGGTCGAGGAGCATCGCGAGCGGTCCCTGCAGGCTGAGAAAGAGCACTTCCCGCATACGCGCCTCGAGACCGCCCTCGCCGGCCAGCCGGGGAACCGCGGCGCGCAGCGTGGCATAGCGGTCGGCCTCCAGTTCGGCGGGCCGGATTTCCTTGCGTATCGCGGGAGCCAGACAGTCCGAAAGGCGCGGGGAGTCACCCAGCCACGGGAAGTTGTCCCGCCACACGGTGGCCGCGTCGTGGAACCAGGGATAGCCGCCGAACACTTCGTCGGCCGCTTCTCCCGAGAGGGCGACCGTGGAATGTTCGCGCATTGCCGCGAACATCGTGTACATCGAGGTGTCGAACGGTCCGAGCCCCGGCAGGTCCCGTGCCCTGCGCGCGGGCGGCAGGGCCGCCTCCAGATGGGCCGCCTCCAGGACGACTTCGCGATGCTCGGTACCGATGTGCGCCGCCGCGAGAGCGGCGTACGGGGCGTCCCGCTCGGGCCGCAGCTGCGTCGGCCGGAAGTCCTCCTCCTCGCCGGCGAAGCGCACCGAGCAGGTGGCGAGCCGACCCTCGCCGGTCCGGTCCAGACGGCGTGCCGCCAGGGCGGCCAGGGCGCTGGAGTCGAGCCCGCCGGAGAGCATGGCCGCGCGAGGCACGTCGGCAACCAGCTGCCGCTCGACGACGTCCTCCAGCAACTCCCGCACGTGTCCCACCGTGGCCCCGAGGTCATGGGGGTGCTCCCGGCTCACCAGACGCCAGTACGGGTACGCGTGGCAGCCCCGCCGGTCGACGCGTACGACGTGTCCGGGCTTGACCTCGTGCAGGTCACGCCACGGGGTCTCGCCGGGCAGCGCCAGCCGCGGGTTGAACAGGAGCGGCAGCGCCTCGGCGGAGAGGGCCGCGGCGAAGTCGGGATGGGCCAGCACGCCCTTCGGCTCGGAGGCGAACAGCACTCCATGGGGCCGGGGCGCGAAGTAGAGCGGCTTGACCCCCAGCCGGTCCCGGGCGAGCACCAGCTCCTCCCGCGCCGCGTCCCACACGGCGAACGCGAACATGCCGTTCAGCCGCTCGACGCAGCCGGCCCCCCATTCCTGATAGGCGCGCAGCAGCACCTCCGTGTCGGACCGGGTGGTGAACGCGTGGCCGAGACCGGCGAGCTGGAAGCGCAGCTCACGGAAGTTGTAGATCTCCCCCGCGTACACCAGGACAACGGGCGGCCCGCCGGGCCCGGCCGTGTCCGCCATCGGCTGCGCGCCGCCCGCGACGTCGATGACCGCGAGCCGGCGGTGCCCCAGGGCCGCGTACGGGCCCAGCCAGGTGCCGCGGGCGTCGGGGCCGCGGTCGGCCATGGTGTCGGTCATGACGTCGAGCAGGCGCTGGGCCTCGGACACGTCACGCCGCTCTCCGGCGAAGTCCAGCCATCCCACGAAACCGCACATCCGGCTCTCCTCACTGTTCGGCAGGGCTCAGGTGACGACCCACGTGCAGGACGGCTCGCTCGAAGGCGGCGGGATCTCCCGCGAAGACGCCGTCGGCGCGCGGCCGGGCCAGGACGACGTCGGTGAAGCCGAGGTGCGCGCATCGCCCGACGAGATCGGCCAGCCGCTCGGCCGAGGCGTACGGGTCGGCCACGATCCGGCTCAGGTTGACCAGCCGGCGCGGCGGCCCGGACACCGTGCCGGTCCCTCCGCCCGCCGCGCCGCCGAGGTCCTCGGCCGCCTGACGCAGGCGGCGGATCTGGCTCCGCAGCGTCGCGAACGCCTCGTCCTCCGGCTGCGCTCCGGGACGCCCGGTGTCACCGATGGTCACCCACAGGTCCGCGACGCGCGCCGCGAGGCGCATCCCCCGCGGGCCGGTCGCTGCCAGGGCCAGCGGAAGACGGGGCCGCCGGACGCAACCCGGCGCCATCCGCACGTCCTCGGCCCGGTAGAAGCGACCGCGGAACGTGGACGTGTCCTGACGCAGCAGCAGGTCGACGAGGGTGACGAACTCCTCGTAACGCCGCCCGCGTCGTACGGGTGGCAGCGGGGCCTCACCGAGCGCGGTGGCGTCCGGCCCGGGCACCCCGGCCCCCACACCGAGCACGAACCGCCCGTCGCTCATGCGGTCCAGCGCCATGGCCTGCTTGGCCACGAGGACGGGATGGCGGAAGTTGGGGGTCGTCACGAGCGTGCCGAGCGTCATGGTGGTGGTGTGGCAGGCGGCGACCGCCAGCGTGGTCATCGCGTCGTACCACGGGGCGTCCGCCCGGAGCCGCCAGGACAGATGGTCGAGCGTCCACCCGTGGGTGAATCCGAGCTGTTCGGCCTCACGCCAGACGCGCGCGGCGGTCCTGCCCGAGTGTTCCGGAAGGACCAGGACGCCCAGTGCCGTCATACCTTCTCCAGGTCGCCGGTGACGCCGCCGGTTCCGCGCTCGCGCAGCGCCCACCGCGCGGTCGCCGCCGTGCCACAGCCCGCGACGACGTAGACCACCGCGAGCACCAGCCAGCCCAGCCGGCCGCCCTCGACGAGCAGCACGGTCATCGCCCCGGGCGCGAGCATCATCGCGGCCGCCTGGCCGGTGCCGAACATGCCCTGGTACTCGCCGTGCGCATCCTGCGGAGCGAGCCCCACGGACAGTCCGAAGCCGCTGCCGACGAAGAACAGCTCGCCGGCCACGTGCACGACCGCGGCCAGGAACAGCACCACCAGGACATACGGCCCGGAGCCGTGGTAGGTGGCGGCGAAGACGGCGCACGACACCGCGAGAAGCAGCCCCGACCACAGGCCGAGCCTCCCGGCCCCCGCGACGGTGGCGGCGGCCCGGGTCACCCGGTTCTGGAAGAGGACGATCACCACGGCGTTGAACCCCATCAGCACGCCCATCACCCACAGGTGGGCCCGGGTGTGCGCCGTGATCCACAGCGGTACGCCGGAGTCGAGCATGCCCCAGTTCAGGGCCAGCAGGCCGTTGAGCAGCGTGGCGGCCAGGAACGGCCGGTCACGCAGCACCAGCACCTTGCGGCTGACCTTGCGGTCGGCCAGCGAGCGCACGTGCGGGACCCGCAGGAGCAGTGCCGCGGCGAGCAGGTTGGCCACGCCGTACAGGAGGATCAGGCTCAGATAGCCGAGGCGGCTGTCGGCGGACAGCACGAGTCCACCGAGCAGGGCGCCGACCACGATGCCGCCCTGGGTCATCACCCGGGCCGTGGAGATCGCGTTCAGACGCTCGTCGCCCGGCGGGGTGAGTCCGGAGACGACCGCGACCCGGATCGCGGGCGTGGACCGTTCGGCGGCGATCATCACGCAGGTGACCGCCACGATCGCCCAGAAGTCGCGCACCACCGCGTACGAGAGCACCGCGAGTCCCTGCACCAAGGTCAGCGCGATCAGCGTCTCGCGGGTCCCGGCGCGGTCGGCGAGGTAGCCGAGCGGTGCGCCGAGCGCCAGTCCGGCCACGCCGGCCAGCGTGATGCCCACGCCGAACTGGGCATGGGTCAGACCCACGGACTTGATGAAGAACATGGCCCAGCAGGTGAACCAGGCGCCGCGGCCCAGCGAGAGCACGAGCGCGGCCGCGTGGACCGGGCCGACCGGGCGGCGCCACCACGTGAGGGTCGCCCACTCGGGGCGCGGCCGTGGCCGGATCATCCCGCGCTCCGGGCCGGGGCGAGGAACTCGTCGAGATCGACGGTGCGTGAGCCGTGCACTCCCGGCGTGGCGGCGCGGATGCCGAACCCGGCCGGGCGGGCCGAGTCGTGGAAGTAGACGGCCACGATCCGGTCGGCCGGATCGATGCTCAGCATCGGGGTGGCGACGAGGAAGTCGCGCACCGCCGGGGTGTCCCGGACCGCTCGCACGTACACACGGCGATCGCGGTAGTGGTCCCGGGAATGGGTGATCGTCGGGTGCAGGCGTCGCTTGAACTGGAAGACGCCCTTGCCCGGGAAGGGGTCGCCGCCGGCAAGGTCGACGCACCGCACACCGTGGCGCGCGGCCCATTCCACGGTCAGGTAGTAGACCGCCTTGGCGGCCCCGCTGCGGTAGTGCGTCTCGTCGCCGTCCAGCACGCCGAAGAGGCGCATCCGCAGTGTCCGGCCCCTCTCCTCGAGCCGGCACACCACGCCGGCCACCCGCTTCCCGCCCTCGTTGACGAACAGCAGCACGCCGTGCCGGAGCAGAGCGTCCCGGGTGGTCGCCCAGTCGGCGCTGCGCGTCTCGTCCCCGTGCCGCAGCTCCATCGTCGGCAGGTGCATGCGCTCGTAGAAGAACCGCAGGTCGTCGACGCGGGTCGTCGTCTCGTACGTCCACTCGTGCCGGCGGCGCAGCCGCGCGAACTGCCTGCGTTCGTTGGGGGACACCGAGGCGAACGTCGCCGCCGGATCACCCCCTACGTCGATCAGCGCGTGGACGCGGAACGGCAGGATCAGCGAACGGTCGCGGGGCAGTGCGCGGGCCCGGCGGCTGGAACAGCCCACGACCAGGAGGTCGGCGTCCGCGGCACCCGCGCCGCGGCGGATCTCACGCCAGGTGAGCGGCGAGAGCGCGGCCGGCTCCGGTCGCAGCGGGCCGCCCGCCCGTTCGCCGGACGGGACCGGCAATTGCGCCCGGAGATAGGGAAGCACGTAGGTGAGCCCTTCGGGGAAGCCCTGGTACGCCAGGGTGAGCCGGTCACCGGCCGACCTGGTCACCGTGTGCGGGAACCGCCGGCCGGGGGCGCTCGCCCAGCAGCCGCGGGCGGCGGCCCAGAATCCGGTGCCGGCGTTCCACCGGAAGCGCACCGCCGTCGCGGCGCGGGGCAGGTCCGTCATGCCGCCGCGCCCCGGCCTGCGACCGCGGCGTCGCGGAGGGCCGCGCACACGTCGGCCACACCCGCGACGTCCCGCACCTGCGCTCGGCAGAGCGGGACGAAGTCGTCGGTGCCGTAGGAGCCCGAGCCGTGGACGACGACCTCGTCCGCCCGCAGGAGGCCTCGGTCGATGCCGTTCAGGACCCCTGTCATCACCATGACCAGGGACCATTCACGCAGGCTGCGGGGGTCGGCGGGCAGCGCTGTGCCGGCCGGGCCCAGCAGGGCGCGGATCTCGCCGTAGCGGCCGAGGCATTCGTGCAGCGAGACGACCACACCGCCGCCGCCGTTGCCGCGGATGAGCGCGTTCATCGCCGCGGACGTGGCGGGGGCCCGGGTGTAGAAGGTGCTGTCCAGGTCCTCCCCCGTGCTGAAGGTCGTCCGGGGATAGTGCGGGTCCGCGTCCTGGTGGTGCAGGCCCGTGTCCGGGTCGAACCGGTAGGCGGGCACCGGGGTGCCGTACAGGCTCCGCACCATGTCGGGCGTGGCGAGATGCTGGACGAGGAAGTACCGCGGGGGCCGGTTCCGCGCGGGCGTCAGCGTGGTGCCCAAGTGATGGCCGAGAAGCCCGAAGGCACTGGACACGGCGTGCGCGTGGACGCGTACCGTTCCGGGAGCCTCGGGCAGCGCCGCGTCCTCGGCGAAGGCCCGCACGGCGTCCGCCGGACGGTAGTTGTCCAGCTCCAGGGTGTGCCAGAGGCGGAATCCGTACCGCGTGAACAGGTCCGGCGCTGACTCCTTCATGGCTCGCAGGACGACGGTCTTCACATGGTCGGGGTGTTCCCGGTCCAGTACGCACATGGGGTTGCGGACGGCGAGGTCCGGATCGCCTGCCAGGGCGGACCACCACAGCTTCGGGCGTGCCCCGTCCGGGACCACGGTGACGATACGCAGGTGTTCCGGGTCCGTGAGGCCTGTGCGGTAGGCCCGCAGCACCGCGTCGCGCAACGCCGTCGCCTTGTTGGCGGACGACGGCGTCAGGATCATCACCGCCTCCCCGGTGCGGTCGGTATGCGCGACGGCGCGGGCCACGATGACGTGCGAGGCGAGGCTCTTGACCGTGCGGGTGCCGGGGTTGCCCATGAGGTCGAGCAGATGCAGCCGGACGCCGCCGACGGTGCCGAGTTGGGCGAAGCGGAGGTCGGTGGCGGCGAAGAACGCGCCGAGCCGTTCGGACGGTTCGGGCAGGGCGAACTCCGGCGCGAAGCCGCCCGTCGGGGGCCGGCCGGCGGCGACGGCCGCCAGGGCCCGGCGCAGACCGTCGCCGTGCTCGTCGAGGACGTTGACCGAGGTCGTCGGGACCTCGGCGACATGGTGGGTCATCGCACTCCTTGAACAGGGGGTGTCCGTGCCCCGGCGTCAGCACCAGGTGACGGGGAACCGGTGGAGACCGAACGTGCGCTCCTCGTAGCGGAAGGGGAGATCCCCGGGGTCGCCCAGGACCCTCAGGCCCGGAAGGCGTTCGAAGATCCGCCGGTAGGCGATCTCCAGCTCGCCGCGGGCCAGGTTGTGTCCCAGGCACTGGTGGACGCCGTGACCGAAGGCCAGATGGGTGCGGCGGCCGCGGCGGACGTCGAACACGGCCGGGTCGGCGAACGCCCGCTCGTCGTGGTTGGCGGAGGCGCCCAGGACGAAGACGCCCTCACCGGCGCGTACCGTCTGCTCACCCACGCGGATGTCCTCGGTTGCGACCCGGGCGAGCGCCACCCAGTCGACGATCGAGTGGTAGCGGAGCAGTTCCTCCACAGCCGACGGCCACAGCGCGGGGTCGGCGCGCACGGCGGCGAGCTGATCCGGGTGGTTCAGCAGGGTGTGCACGCCGAGCGGGATCATGTTGCCCGTGGTCTGGTGGCCGGACACCAGCAGCAGGAAGGCCATGCCGGCCAGTTCCTCGTGGGTCGGTCCGCCCGACCGGCCGCGCTCCCGGACGAGGCGGCCGAGCAGATGGTCGCCAGGATCCCGCTCGGCCCGGTGTGCCAGCTCGTCCACGTACCCCCGGATGTCCTTGAACGCGGCCTCGGCCTCCTCAGGATGAGCGAGGCCCTGCGTCATGGTGTGGGTGCGTTCCTGGAAGAAGTCCCGGTCCTCGTAGGGGACGCCCAGGAGACGGCACATCACCTGAGTGGCGACGGGCATCCCGAAGTCCGCGACCAGATCCGCCTCCTGACGGCCCGTGAACCCGTCCAGGACCGCGTCCACCACGGACCGGATGACGGGACGCATGGCGCGGACCCGGCGTATGCCGAACTCGGAGGCCAGCATGCGCCGGTAGCGGTCGTGCTCCGGCGGGTCCAGGTCGATGAAGTCGCCGGGGAGCGTGCCGCGCGGCGATCCGGCGGCGTCCGCGAACGGGTGTCCCGGCCGCTGCGGCGAGGAGCTGATCGCCGGATGGGTGAGCAGTCGCTGTGCCTCGGCGTGCCGGGTCACCAGCCAGACCGGCCGGTCCCGGAACGTCGCCTGTACGAGGGGAGCCCGGTCCCGCAGTTCCGCGTACTCCGGCGGAGGTGCGTGGGGGCAGCGGCGGGGCATCGGGAACCGCGGCCGGGACTCCTGGCCGGCGTCCGCCCGGGACTCACGCCTGTCGGGCCCGGGTGCCTGTGTCATGTCGTACCGTCCGCCGCGTCGTGGCCGGGCAGCTCGCGCATGCGGACCAGTGGCGAGAAGAGCAGGGGGAGGGTGGAGAGCACCAGCCCCACGGCACCGGCCCACACCGCCGCCCGTACGCCGAACGCCTCGCCCAGGGCGCCGCCGAGCACGCCGCCGAGCGGCATGGCGCCCCAGACGAGGAAGCGCATGGTGGCGTTCATCCGGCCCAGCATCTCTGGTGCCGTGGTGGCCTGGCGGAAGCTGATCTGGCTCACGTTGTAGACCACCACCCCGACCGAGACCAGGAAGGAGCCCACGAGGAAGAAGACGACTCCGGCACCCGCGGTGGTCAGCGGAATCAGCAGCGCGAACGGCTGGAAGAGCAGGGGGCCGACCCAGATGATCCGGGCCGAGCCCACCCGCTTCGACAGCGGTCCGACCAGGGTTCCGCCGCACAGTCCCCCCACGGCGCCCGCGGCCAGCAGGGCTCCGTAGACCCCGGGTGAGAGCCCGAGTTCCTGGACGAAGAACAGCGCCTGGACGGCGAGGAGCGCCGAGAACGCCAGGTTCGCCAGGGCCGAACGGAACGCGATCACCCGCAGGATGCGGTCGGCGAACACCAGCCGCAGCCCCGCGCGGATGCCCTGCACCAGGCTCGGCCGGTCGGTCGTGGAGGACACCGGCTCCTGGGCGCGGATCCGGCTCAGCAGGAGCGCGGAGCCCAGGAAGCCTACGGCGTTGGCGATGACCGCGATGGGCGCTGTGAGCAGGGCGACCAGCCAGCCGCCGATGCTCGGCCCCACCACCTGGGCGCCGGACCGGCTGGTCTCCAGCTTGCCGTTGGCGTCGACCAGCCGGTCGCGGCCGATCAGGGCGGGCAGATAGCTCTGGCTGGCGATCTCGAAGAACACGGTGGCGACACCGGTACCGAGCGCGACGGCGTAGAGCTGCACGAGGGTGAGCACGTCGAGCCAGGCGGCGACGGGGACGGAGAGCAGGAGCGCCGCCCGTACGAGATCGGCCGTGATCAGCACGGGTCTGCGGCGCATCCGGTCCACCCACACACCCGCGGGCAGACCGATCAGCACGAACGCCGCTGTTTGCGCGGCGCTCAGCAGACCGACCTCGAACGCGCTCGCCCGCATCGTCAGGATGGCGACGAGGGGCAGCGCGACGACCCCGATCTGCGAGCCGGCGACGCTGATGGACTCGGCGCCGAACAGCAGCATGAACCGCCGGTCCCGCAGCACGCCGCCCCGCACGGCGGTCTCGGCCGTCATATCCGCTCACCGGCGGGTTCCGCCGGCAGGGTGAGGGCCCGCACCTGGTCCCCGACCCGGGTACGGAGCGTGGCGTACGGCCTGCCGTAGCAGTCCCGGGTGAACTGGATCGTCCGTTCCACCGTCCAGCCGGCGAACCGGAACTCCCCGGCGCCCACGTGGACGAGGCCGAAGGCAGGCTTGCCGGAGAAGAACAGCGCCGGCCGTCCGTCGTGCGCGTCGACGGTGGCCGTCCGGGTGCGTGGCGAGGTGAGGAAGGCTCCGTCGGCTTCGTCGAAGGCGGTGAACGAGTCGGGAACGGCGAAACCGCAGCGATACCCCCTCAGCTCCTCCGCCGTCACGGGCACCTCCGGCAGCGACAGGAGAGTGTGTTCGACCACTTCCGTCGTCCGGAACGCGTCGGGGAACAACTGCAGCAGTTCCCGGGTGGGTTCACAGTCCATGACCAGGTGGACGCGGGTGACGTCGTCTTCGTTGCGCACCAGGTGCGGACGCGTGAAGTCGGCGTACCAGAGCTCCCCGGGCTGCCAGCAGTGGGTGGTGTCCTCGATGGTGAGCACGGCGCCGGGTGTGGTGATCAGCGGTACGTGCAGGCGCACGATTCCCCAGGGCAGGCCGTACTTCGTGTCGTTGTGCAGGGGGCTGGCCGCGCCGGGGCCCAGCGACTGGAGCCGGACGCAGCGCAGCGGAGCCGGCAGCTCCTTCAACAGCAGGGCCAGGTGCGGGGCCCTGGCGAGCAGCGGGGTGTCGGCGAAATCATCGAGCGCGGGGCCGCCCGGGTCGGACCGGCCGGGATCGCCGCCGACACTGCGCAGCGGGAGCTTGCGCCAGTCCACGTCCACGCCGGGGCGGAGGCCGTCGCCGGAGACGATCTGCGGCCCCAGCCACGTGCTGGTGCGCAGGGCGTCGAGGTCGGCGAGCAGCCCTTCCGTGTCGAAGTGCGGAGTGAGCCTGGCCGTCGCGGGCAGCCCGGCCAGGACGGGGGCCTGGGGCCACGGCTCGAGTTCACTCATGGGTGTCGTCTCTCCACGCGTTCAGGGTGATCGGAAGCCGCTGCGGGTAGCGCAGGGTGGCCCGGGTCGCGCGGACCGCCGGCCCGGCCTGGCGCACGGCATCGGGAAGGTCCAGGAGGCTGGTGAGCAGGCCGTGCAGCACGACTCTCGCGAGCAGGGTGCCGGTGCACGCGTGGGGGCCGCGGCCGAAGGCCAGGTGCGGGTTGGGACTCCGGTCGGGCACCACCGTGTCCGGGTCGGAGAACTGTGCGGGGTCCCGGTTGGCCGAGCCGATGAGGGCCAGGACCGTCTGCCCGCGGGCGATCCGCACGCCGCCGAGGTCGAGGTCCTCCACGCATCCGCGGCTCGTGCCCTGGATCGGGCTGTCGTATCTGATCAGCTCGTCGATGCAGCTGTCGAGCAGTCCGCGGTCGCGGCGCAGCCGTTCGAACAGCTGCGGCCGGTCGAGGAGAGCGAGCAGAGCGTTGGCGGCAGCCGACACGGTGGTGCTGAACCCGGCCAGGAAGAGCACGCGTCCGGTGCTCCAGACATGACCTACCGGCACGCCCAGTTCCTTCCGCTCACGCAGGGCGTGACCGAGCATTCCCGGGGTCGATTCGTCGAGCACCCAGGATTCCACCAGTGCGTCGATCTCCCGGCGCGCGGCAATGGCCGGCGGAAGCACTTCGGGAAGAAGTCCGGCGTCCATTCCGCGCTCCACGGCGTCGGCCAGCCCGACGAAGGAGCCGATTTCCGGTGTTTCCACTCCGAGGAATCGGCAGACGGCCTGGAGGACGACCGGGCGGGCGATTTCCGCTACGAAGTCGAAGTGCTCGCCGGAATCGAATTTCCGGAGAACGGCGGCCGACTCGTCCGCCACCAGGGTCCTGACGCCGTCGAGGTCCTGGTGGTGCAGTGCCTTCATGAAGAGGTGCCGCACCGGCCCGTGCTCGGGCGGATCGAGCACCTGCAGGCTCGGGTGGTCCATCTCGGGCACGTCGTGGCCGGCCCGGCGCCAGTCGCTCGCAAAGGCGGCGGTGTCACGCAGGATCCGCGAGCAGTCCTGGTACCGCGTGAAGACCCAGGACTCCAGGCGGTCGTGCCAGAAGACCGACTGGGTCTCACGGAGCTGCGTGAAGAATCCGTACGGATTCTCTATCAGTCCAGGTGACAACGGATCGTATTCCAGCATCCCACGCTCTCCTCTGCCGCTTTCTCCTCAGCACGATCGGCAACGGGGCCGACTCGGCGAGTCGGCCCCGCAAGACTTCCGCTATGTGATTACCAGCAGTACTTCATGACGGTCCCCCCAACTCCTGGTCGGTTTTTCGAAGCTCGATCATCAAATCAACATCCCGAACTTCACGCAACGAACCCGACGGCAGGGCAATCCCCCTCTTGCCACAGCGCGTTACTCCGTGGTAATGCCAGGCGGTACGCGGGCACGAAAAAGCCGGACCGGCTGAATTTCTCCATGCCGTCCGGCATTCCTGGACACGGCTGCTCAGGCGGCCGGGGTGTCGTTCTCCTGCTCCGCCTCCACCTGGGCGTTCCACTCCCGTTTGGCGGACTGCCAGCCCTCCTCGTCGTGGCCGAGACGCCAGTAGCCGGACACGGACAGCCGCTCCCGCGGGATGCCGCGCTCCACCCGCAGCAGCCTGCGCAGCTCCTTCACGAAGCCCGCCTCACCGTGCACGAAGGCGTGCACACGGCCGTCCGGGAAGTCGAACGCGCGGACCGCCTCGACCAGGGCCGCGCCGACAGGTCGCTCCCCCCGGTGCAGCCAGACGACCTCCGCGTCACCGGCGAACTTCTGCTCCTCCTCGGGGCCAGCCACCTCCACGAACACCTTGGCGACGGCGCCCGCGGGCAGCGCTTCGACGGCGGCGGCGACGGCCGGCAGGGCGCTCTCGTCCCCGGCGAGCAGATGCCAGTCGGCGCCGGCGTCGGGGACGTAGCCGCCACCCGGGCCGCCGAAGCGCAGGATGTCGCCCGGCCGGGCTGCCATCGCCCAGGGTCCGGCGACGCCCTCGTCCCCGTGCAGCACGAAGTCGATGGTCAGCTCGCGGCTTCCGGCGTCCCAGGAACGGACCGTGTACGTGCGGGACACCGGCCACTGCTCGCGCGGCAGTTCGGCCTGGATCAGGTCCAGGTCGAAGGGTTCGGGGTACGTCGCGCCGGGCGCGGGGAACAGCAGCTTCACGTAGTGGTCGGTGAACTCTCCCGCGGCGAAGCGGTACAGGCCCTCACCGCCGAGGACCACGCGCTGCATGTGCGGGGTGAGGCGCCGGCTGCGCACCACCCTGCCGACGTGGACGTGCCGGCCACTGCGCTGCGGTCGTTCTGCCATGGTGATCTCCCCCGTGGGACGGATGTCGGAACGTGCGGTCGCCGAAAAATTAACACCCGTGCGGCCGCACGCGAGGGGATACCGCGCAGCGCGACCCGCCACCGGCTCCGAGGCCAGCGCCCGGGCGGGGACCGCCAAGCACCAGGGGCCCGACTCCGCTGAGCCGGGCCCCTGCGAGCTGCACCTCGACGCGGGCGACGTGGTGGGGTCGCGCCTAGACGTTGAACCGGAACTCCACCACGTCCCCGTCCTGCATGACGTAGTCCTTGCCCTCCATGCGGGCCTTGCCCTTGGCGCGGGCCTCGGTGACGGAGCCGGTTTCCACCAGGGCGTCGAAGGAGATGACCTCGGCCTTGATGAAACCCTTCTGGAAGTCGGTGTGGATGACACCGGCGGCCTCGGGGGCGGTGGCGCCCTTCTTGATCGTCCAGGCGCGGGACTCCTTGGGGCCGGCCGTGAGGTAGGTCTGCAGGCCGAGGGTGGTGAAGCCGACGCGGGCCAGGGTGGCGAGGCCGGGCTCGTCCTGGCCGACGGACTGGAGCAGCTCGAGGGCCTCGTCCTCCTCCAGCTCGGCGAGGTCCGCCTCCAGCTTGGCGTTGAGGAAGATCGCCTCGGCGGGGGCCACCAGCGCGCGCTGGGCGTCCTTGAAGGCCTCGTCCGTCAGCTCGTCCTCGTCGACGTTGAAGACGTAGAGGAAGGGCTTGGCCGTGAGCAGGTGCAGGTCGTGCAGCAGCTCGGCGCGCTCGGTGCCCTGGACGATGCCCTGGGAGAAGAGCGTGTCGCCCCGGTCCAGGATGTCCTTTGCCTCCTCGACCGCCTTGACCTTCGGGGCGATGTCCTTCTTGATCCGGGACTCCTTCTGAAGGCGCGGCAGGACCTTCTCGATGGTCTGGAGGTCGGCGAGGATCAGCTCGGTGTTGATCGTCTCGATGTCGTCCTTGGGCGAGACCTTGCCGTCGACATGGACGACGTTCTCGTCCTTGAAGGCGCGGATCACCTGGCAGATCGCGTCGGACTCGCGGATGTTCGCGAGGAACTTGTTGCCCAGGCCCTCGCCCTCGGAGGCGCCGCGCACGATGCCCGCGATGTCGACGAAGTCGACGGTGGCCGGCAGGACCCGCTCCGACTTGAAGATTTCGGCCAGTTTCGCCAGCCGGGGGTCGGGGACGCCGACGACACCGACGTTCGGCTCGATCGTGGCGAACGGGTAGTTGGCCGCGAGCACGTCGTTCTTGGTCAGGGCGTTGAACAGGGTCGACTTGCCGACATTCGGCAGGCCGACGATTCCGATCGTGAGCGACACGTTGCGACTTCCCGTACGTGAGAGGGCCAGAGGCTGCCAGAGGGCCAGGAGACTGGCCGATCCCCCAGTTTACGGCGTCCCCGGTACCGGTCCGGCGGCCGCTCGGAACGGGTGGCCGGGCTCGTGCCCCCGGCGTGTCAGATGGGCTATTCGGCACATAAACCGACCTAGGTTGGTCCGATGGAGCATCACAGGACCCGACCCCCGCACCACGGACCGCGCCGCGGCACACCGTCCACCGCCCTGCCCCCACAGGCCAGGCGGCGACCCGCTCGGGGACCGGCCCGGCCGGTACGGGCCGGCCGGGCGGTCCGGCGCCTGCCGGACCCTCGGCTGACCGGGCTGGGCGGGGGGCTGTTCTGCGTGGCGGCGATGTTCCTGCTCGGCTGCCTGGACGCGCTGCTGTTCGGGGCGTCCCTCACCGCGTACGGCGTGCTGTTCCTGCCGGTGTGCGTCCTGACCGCGGCCTGGGTGCGCGGCGGCGACCTGCTCGCCGCCCCGGTCGTCGTGCCGATCGCCTTCGCCGTGGGGCTGCTGCCCGCCTCCGACGGGTCGGGCGGCACGGCGGGACGGCTGATGGGCCTGGTCACCGGGCTCGCCACGCAGGCCGGGTGGCTGTACGGCGGCACGCTCCTGGCCGGCGCGATCGTGCTGGTGCGCCGGGTGCGGCTGGTGCGGGCACGCCGGGCACGGAGCTGACCCGCCGGCCGGGCACGGAGCCGACCCGCCGGCCGGGCACAGGGCTGACCCGTCGGCCGGTAACAGGGCTGACCGGCCCCCGGGCCCAGGGCAGGCGCCCGTAGGCCGGGCCTCGGGCAGACGCGCCCGTACGGCACCGTGCGGGCGCCCGCGCCGCCCGCTTACGCCTGGGTGGCGGCCGCCCGCATCGCCGCCCCGACGATCCCCGCGTTGTTCTGCAGCTGCGCGGGGACGATCTCGGCCTTGATGTCCGTGATGTGGGGCAGGAACTTCTCCGCCTTGCGGCTGACCCCGCCGCCGATGACGAACAGCTCCGGGGAGAACAGCATCTCCACGTGGGCGAGGTAGCTCTGCACGCGGTGCGCCCACTGCTCCCAGCTCAGCTCGTGGTCGTCCCTGGCCTTGCTGGAGGCGCGCTTCTCGGCGTCGTGCCCGTGCAGCTCGAGGTGGCCCAGCTCGGTGTTGGGCAGCAGGACACCGTCCACGAAGACGGCGCTGCCGATACCGGTGCCGAAGGTGAGCAGGACGACCGTGCCCCGGCGGTCACGGCCGGCGCCGAAGCGCATCTCGGCGACGCCCGCCGCGTCCGCGTCGTTGACCACCGTCACCGGCAGGCCGCCCAGCCGGTCGCTGAACAGGGCACGCGCGTCCGTGTCGATCCAGCTCTTGTCGACGTTGGCCGCCGTACGGATCGTGGCGCCGCCGGTGACGACGCCGGGGAAGGTCAGGCCGACCGGGCCCGTCCAGCCGAAGTGGTCGATGACCTGCTTCACCCCGTCGGCCACGCCGTCGGGCGTCGCCGGGTGCGGGGTGAGCACCTTGCAGCGCTCCTGGGCCAGGTCGCCCCTGTCGAGGTCCACAGGGGCGCCCTTGATGCCGGATCCGCCGATGTCCACGCCGAAGATCTGCATGGCCCCACGGTACGTCGTCGGACCGACAGGGGATCAAGCGGAGGCGGGTGCCGCCCCCGAGCCGCCGCGCTCGGCCACCAGGGCCGCGGCCTCCTCGCGCAGGTCGCGGCGGAGTTCCTTGGGCAGCGAGAAGGTGATGGACTCCTCGGCCGCCTTGACGATCTCCACGTCCTCGTAGCCGCGCTCGGCGAGCCACTGGAGGACCTCCTCGACCAGCACCTCGGGGACGGAGGCGCCGGAGGTGACTCCGACGGTGGAGACGCCCTCCAGCCAGGCCTCGTCGATCTCGGCGGCGAAGTCCACCAAGTGGGCGTCGCGCGCGCCGGCGAGCTTGGCGACCTCGACGAGCCGCTTGGAGTTGGAGGAGTTGCGGGAGCCGACCACGACGACCAGGTCCGCCTCCGCGCCCATCTGCTTCACCGCGAGCTGCCGGTTCTGCGTGGCGTAGCAGATGTCGTCGCTGGGCGGGGAGATGAGCTGCGGGAACTTCTCCTTGAGGGCGTCGACCGTCTCCATGGTCTCGTCGACGGAGAGGGTGGTCTGGGAGAGCCAGACGACCTTCGAGGGGTCGCGGACCTCGACCTGGGCGACGTCCCCGGGGCCGTCGACGAGCTGGATGTGCTCGGGGGCCTCGCCGGAGGTGCCGATGACCTCCTCGTGGCCCTCGTGCCCGATGAGGAGGATGTCGTAGTCCTCGCCGGCGAAGCGGACGGCTTCCTTGTGCACCTTGGTGACCAGGGGGCAGGTGGCGTCGATGGTGGCGAGCCGGCCCTGCCTGGCCTCGTCGTGGACGACGGGGGCCACGCCGTGCGCCGAGAACATCACGATGTTGCCCGGCGGCACCTCCTCCGTCCGCTCGACGAAGACGGCGCCCTTCTTCTCCAGGGTCTGCACGACGTACTTGTTGTGGACGATCTCGTGCCGGACGTAGATGGGGGCCCCGTACTGCTCCAAGGCCTTCTCGACGGCGATCACGGCGCGGTCCACGCCCGCGCAGTAGCCCCGGGGGGCGGCGAGCAGGACACGGCGGCCAGGCGAAGCGGTCATGGCACCCATCGTAAGGCCGCGTCCGCGGCCGCCCGCGCCCGTCCGCGGCGGCCCGGGTTGTCGGCACCGGCCGTTACGCTCGGGCGCATGGCTGTGAACACGTCCGCGCAGACCCCGCTGCCCGTCGGTGAGGTGTCGCGGCTCATCGGGGGCTGGATCGACCGGCTCGGCGCGGTGTGGGTCGAGGGGCAGATCACGCAGTTGTCGCGGCGGCCGGGCGCGGGCGTGGTGTTCCTGACGCTGCGCGACCCGTCGTACGACATCTCGGTGAGCGTCACCTGCTTCCGGCAGGTGTTCGACGCCGTCGCCGACGTGGTCGGGGAGGGCGCCCGGGTGGTGGTCCAGGCGAAGCCGGAGTGGTACGCGCCGCGGGGGCAGCTGTCGCTGCGGGCCACCGAGATACGGCCCGTGGGGGTGGGCGAGCTGCTCGCCCGGCTGGAGCAGCTGAAGAAGGCGCTGGCGGCGGAGGGCCTGTTCGCCCCCGAGCGCAAGAAGGCGCTGCCGTTCCTGCCGCAGCTCGTCGGGCTGGTCTGCGGGCGCGCCTCGGCGGCCGAGCGGGACGTGCTGGAGAACGCCCGGCACCGCTGGCCCGCCGTCCGCTTCGAGGTGCGCAACGTCGCCGTGCAGGGCGTGCACGCCGTCCCGCAGGTGGTGCAGGCCGTGAAGGAGCTGGACGAGATGGGGGACGTGGACGTGATCGTCGTCGCCCGGGGCGGCGGCAGCGTGGAGGACCTGCTGCCCTTCTCCGACGAGCAGCTGGTCCGCGCGGTCGCCGCCTGCCGCACGCCCGTGGTGTCCGCCATCGGGCACGAGCCGGACACCCCGCTCCTCGACTACGTCGCCGACCTGCGCGCCTCCACCCCGACCGACGCCGCCAAGAAGGTGGTGCCGGACGTGGGCGAGGAGGCCGAGCGGGTGCGGATGCTGCGGGACCGGGCCCGGCGGTGCATGGAGGCGTTCGTGGAGCGGGAGGAGCGGGGGCTGGCCCACGCGCTGGCGCGGCCGTCGATGGAGGACCCGCACCGGATGCTCGACGAGCGGGCCGATCATGTGGCGTCCCTGCTCGGCCGCAGCCGGCGCACGGTCGGCCACCTCCTGGACCGCGCGGACTCCGAGCTGACGCACACGCACGCGCGCGTGGTGGCGCTGTCCCCGGCCGCGACGCTGCGGCGCGGGTACGCCGTGCTGCAACGGGCCGACGGCCACGCGGTGCGCGATCCGGACGAGGTGGGCGACGGCGAATCGCTGCGGGCCCGGGTCGCCGGCGGTGACCTCACGGTACGTGTCGAGGCTGGACCTAAGGTGGGCGGATGACCAGCAAGGTGAATGAGGCGCTCTCGTACGAGAAGGCGCGGGACGAACTGATCGAGGTCGTACGGCGGCTGGAGGCCGGCGGTACGACGCTGGAGGAGTCCCTGGCCCTGTGGGAGCGCGGGGAGGAGCTGGCCAAGGTGTGCCGCCGCTGGCTGGAGGGCGCCCGGGCCCGCCTGGACGCGGCGCTGGCCGGGGAGGGCGAGGACGGCGGGGACGGCGGGGACGCGGGCGGAGCTAGTTGAAGGTTGAACTTCATCTGGCGTAGGGTCGTCGCGTCAGCCGGTCCGGCTCCGCCCGGGACCGGACGCGTACGTCGAGGAAGTCATCCATGTCTCTCGTTCTTGACCCCGCCGCCCAGGACCTGCTGTTCCGCGAGGCCCGCACCGCGAACTCCTTCAGCGATGAGCCCGTGACCGACGAGCAGGTCCGCGCGATCTACGACCTGGTCAAGTTCGGCCCGACCTCCATGAACCAGTCGCCGCTGCGCATCACGCTGGTCCGCTCCCCCGAGGCCCGCGAGCGCCTGGTGGGGCACCTGGCCGAGGGCAACCGGGCGAAGACCGCCACCGCCCCGCTGGTGGCGATCCTCTCCGCCGACAACGAGTTCCACGAGGAGCTGCCCCAGCTCTTCCCGCACTTCCCGCAGGCCAAGGACGCCTTCTTCGGTGAGCGTTCGGTGCGCGAGCCCAGCGCCGCGCTCAACGCCGCGCTGCAGGCCGCCTACTTCATCATCGGCGTGCGCGCCGCCGGCCTGGCCGCCGGCCCGATGACCGGCCTGGACTTCGAGGGCGTCCGCAAGGAGTTCCTGGACGACGACCACACCCCGCTGATGGTCGTCAACATCGGCCGGCCCGGCCCGGACGCCTGGTTCCCGCGCTCGCCGCGCCTGGCCTACGACGACGTGGTCACCACCGTCTGAGCCACGCCGCCCGCACACGCGAAGAGGCCCCCGGTCGTCACCGGGGGCCTCTTCGCGCTCACGTGCTGATCAGCAGGCGCTCGCCGGGACCGCCGCCTCAGCGCGGGCTATCGCGTCCGCAGCGCCTGCGCCATCCTCGTCAGCTGCTCGAACGGCGCCGTGCCCGCCACCACCGTCGTGGAGTCGGCGTCGGCGGCGTCCTTCAGCACGAGGGCGTCGTAGCGGCCGCCGGTGTACCGGGTCCAGGTGCGGCCGCCGATCCGTTCGGTGTGCCGGGTGGCCGACGCGCCCTGGCTCGCCTCGTCGATGAAGTCGGCGCGCTTGTCCGTGGCCGACTGCTCGACCTGCACGTAGTCGCCGCCGGGGATCTGGAAGCCCAGGTGCCAGCGGTCGGACTGGTCGCCCCGGTAGCGCACCGAGGTCGCCTTCCAGCTCTTGGGCAGACCCTCGGGCGCGGCCACCGGGTAGCTCGCCGCCCGGCGCGCCGTGAGCAGCTCGACCCGGTAGTCGACCCGCTTGATGTCGGGGGCGTGGTCGTCGTGCGGGACGAAGACGTAGATCACCGCCGCCGCGATTCCGATCAGGCCCAGGGAGAGGATCATGTCCCGGACCGTCTTCTGCTTGCCGTTCGTACCTGCCACGCCTTCTATCGTCGCAGGTGCCCGCCGCGCTCATCCGTGGGGGCCCCTGCTCATTCTGTCTGTCTGACGATAGAGTCGGAGTTACACCCTCATCCGGCCGTCGTCGTATCAGAAAGGTGCGCTCCGATGACCGAGCATCATCACTTGCCGTCCGAACTCGATGTGCCTTCCGAGGCCCCCGACCGCAACCTCGCCCTGGAACTCGTCCGGGTGACCGAAGCCGCCGCCATGGCCGCGGGCCGCTGGGTCGGCCGCGGTGACAAGAACGGCGCCGACGGCGCCGCGGTGCGCGCCATGCGGACCCTCGTCTCCACCGTGTCGATGAACGGCGTGGTCGTCATCGGCGAGGGCGAGAAGGACGAGGCGCCGATGCTCTTCAACGGAGAGCACGTGGGCGACGGCACCGGCCCCGAGGTCGACATCGCCGTCGACCCCATCGACGGCACCACCCTGACCGCCAAGGGCATGCCGAACGCCATCGCCGTCCTCGCCGCCGCCGAGCGCGGCGCCATGTTCGACCCGTCCGCCGTGTTCTACATGGACAAGCTGGTCACCGGCCCCGAGGCCGCGGACTTCGTCGACATCGACGCGCCCGTCTCGGTGAACATCCGGCGCGTCGCCAAGGCCAAGCGCGCCACCCCCGAGGACGTCACCGTCGTCATCCTCGACCGGCCCCGGCACGCCGGGATCATCGACGAGATCCGCGAGACCGGCGCGCGGATCAAACTGATCTCCGACGGCGACGTGGCCGGTTCCATCCTGGCGCTGCGGGAGGGCACCGGCGTCGACCTGCTGCTCGGCATCGGCGGCACCCCCGAGGGCATCATCTCGGCCTGCGCCGTGAAGTGCCTCGGCGGCACCATCCAGGGCAAGCTGTGGCCCAAGGACGACGAGGAGCGGCAGCGGGCGATCGACGCCGGCCACGACCTCGACCGGGTGCTGACCACGGAGGACCTGGTCACCGGGGAGAACGTGTTCTTCGTCGCCACCGGCATCACCGACGGCGAGCTGATGCGCGGCGTGCGCTACCGCTCCGAGATCGCCACGACCGACTCGATCGTGATGCGCTCGAAGTCCGGGACGGTGCGCCGGATCGACTCCGAGCACCGGCTGAGCAAGCTGCGGGCGTACAGCGCGATCGACTTCGACCGGGCGAAGTAACCCGCGCGCGGCGAGCGCGGACGGAACGACGACGGGCGCCCCCTGGTGCGGAAGGGGGCGCCCGTCCTCGTCCGGCCCGCGCTCAGCCCGCCGCCGCTATGCGGTTCGCCGTCCGTGTCTTCTTCAGCTCCATGTCCCGGCGCCGGCGCCTGGCCAGGACCACCCGGCGTTCGGCGGCGGTCAGACCGCCCCAGACGCCGTAGGGCTCCGGCTGGAGCAGCGCGTGCTCGCGGCACTCGACCATCACCGGACAGCGCGCGCACACACGTTTCGCCGCCTCCTCCCGGGACAGCCGGGCGGCGGTGGGCTCTTTCGAGGGTGCGAAGAACAGGCCGGCCTCGTCGCGCCGGCACACCGCCTCGGTGTGCCAGGGTGCGTCTTGGTCCCTGTCCTGCACCGGCACCCGCGGGGCCGGGACAGCAGCTACCTGCAGGGACGAATGCGGCGGTTGCAGCACGGTCTACTCCTGACGACGGCTTCGCGAGCGAGAGACGATGCAGCAAGGCCTACCCGCTGTGCGCGCGCCTATGCACAGCGTCCCCGGCGGCGGGCGCACGGCGGCCGGTTCCCGACCCTGTGCGCCGGCTGTGTCAGGACCGGTTCGTTCCGGTTCCGGGCGGATTCGCGAGCGTCAACGGTCGAGGTGTTTGCGCATCGCCCTGTCGACCTTGTCCTGCACCCGGCCCATAATGTCCGCGACCAGCTTGCCGCGCCTGGGCCGCGCCTCCACGTTGCCCAGCACGGCCCAGCCGTCGACGTAGACGATCGGCGCGTCCGGATCGGTCGAGTCGCGCGGGCTCACCTCGAAGTTGCCCAGCACGCCGCCGCCGGTGCCGCGCAGCGACACGTTCTCCGGGACGCGGATCTGGACGTCGCCGAAGACCGAGACGGCCTTGATGACGACCTGCTGGTACTCGAAGATCGCCTCGCTCAGGTCGATCTCGATGCTGCCGAAGACCGAGTACGCGTGCAGCCGGCGCCCGGCGTGCCAGCGACCCTTGCGCGCGGCCGTGCTGAAGACGGCCACGAGGTTCGCGTCGGCCTCGGCCGGGATCGCGCCCGGGGTCGGCCGCGGCGGCGCCGGGACGTAGGCGGGAGCGGGACGCCGGTGGGCGGCCGGCAGGTCCCGGATGAAGACCTCCAGCTCGCCGACCCTCTTGGCGTTCAGCACCCCCTCGACCCGCTCGGCGTGCTCGTCCGCGGTCAGGCGCCCCTCGGCGAGGGCCTCCCGGAGGATGTCGGCGATGCGGTCACGGTCGGCGTCCGAGGCGCGCAGCTCGGCGACGCGGTCAGCCGTGGGCGCCTGCTGGGCGTGCTGGTGAAGGTCCACGGCAGCAGCGTACCCAAACGCGATAGATCGCGACTAGGCCCTGTCCGGCACTTGCCGTGGCCGCGCCCGGACCGCGGACCGGGTGAGCCGGACCTCACAGGTCCGGTGCCGGCGGCAGGTTCTACGCTGGTGAGCGCCCGCCAACGGAGGCGGGCGCCGTCTGCCGAGTGAGGAATGGGCTGAGATGCCTGAGTTCGCGTACACCGATCTGCTCCCCCAGGGAGAGGACACCACCCCCTACCGGCTGGTGACCTCGGAGGGCGTCTCCACCTTCGAGGCCGACGGGCGGACGTTCCTCAAGGTGGAGCCGGAGGCGCTGCGCACGCTGGCCGCCGAGGCCATCCACGACATCCAGCACTACCTGCGCCCGGCCCACCTGGCGCAGCTGCGCCGGATCATCGACGACCCCGAGGCGTCCGGCAACGACAAGTTCGTCGCGCTGGACCTGCTGAAGAACGCGAACATCGCGGCGGCGGGCGTGCTGCCGATGTGCCAGGACACCGGCACCGCCATCGTCATGGGCAAGCGCGGCCAGAACGTGCTGACCCGGGGACGCGACGAGGAAGCCCTCTCCCACGGCATCTACGACGCCTACCGCAACCTGAACCTGCGCTACTCCCAGATGGCTCCGCTGACCATGTGGGAGGAGAAGAACACCGGCTCCAACCTCCCCGCCCAGATCGAGCTGTACGCCACCGACGGCGGCGCCTACAAGTTCCTGTTCATGGCGAAGGGCGGCGGCTCGGCCAACAAGTCCTTCCTGTACCAGGAGACCAAGGCCGTCCTGAACGAGACCTCCATGATGAAGTTCCTGGAGCAGAAGATCCGTTCGCTGGGCACGGCCGCCTGCCCGCCGTACCACCTGGCCATCGTCGTCGGCGGCACGTCGGCGGAGTACGCGCTGAAGACCGCGAAGTACGCCTCCGCGCACTACCTGGACAACGCGCCCACCGAGGGCTCGCCGCTCGGCCACGGCTTCCGGGACACGGAGCTGGAGGAGAAGGTCTTCGAGCTGACGCAGAAGATCGGCATCGGCGCGCAGTTCGGCGGCAAGTACTTCTGCCACGACGTCCGGGTCATCCGCCTCCCCCGGCACGGCGCCTCCTGCCCCGTCGCCATCGCGGTCTCCTGCTCCGCCGACCGCCAGGCCGTCGCGAAGATCACCGCCGAGGGCGTCTTCCTGGAGCAGTTGGAGAGGGACCCGGCGCGATTCCTGCCGGAGACGACGGACGAGCACCTCGAGTCCGACGGCGACGTGGTGAGGATCGACCTCAACCAGCCGATGGACGACATCCTCGCCGAGCTGACCAAGTACCCGGTCAAGACCCGGCTGTCGCTGACCGGTCCGCTGGTCGTCGCGCGGGACATCGCCCACGCCAAGATCAAGGAGCGGCTGGACGCGGGTGAGGAGATGCCGCAGTACCTGAAGGACCACCCCGTGTACTACGCGGGACCGGCCAAGACGCCCGAGGGGTACGCCTCCGGGTCCTTCGGGCCGACGACGGCCGGCCGCATGGACTCCTACGTCGAGCAGTTCCAGGCGGCGGGCGGGTCCCGGGTGATGCTCGCCAAGGGCAACCGGAGCAGGCAGGTCACCGACGCGTGCCAGGCGCACGGGGGGTTCTACCTCGGGTCCATCGGCGGGCCGGCCGCGCGGCTCGCGCAGGACTGCATCAAGAAGGTCGAGGTCGTCGAGTACGAGGAGCTGGGGATGGAGGCGGTCTGGAAGATCGAGGTGGAGGACTTCCCGGCGTTCGTCGTCGTCGACGACAAGGGCAACGACTTCTTCCAGGACCCCGCGCCCGCGCCGACGTTCACGTCCATTCCGGTGCGGGGGCCCGGGCTGGGCTAGGCCTTTGCCTCCTGGGGGGCGGCACGGGCGGATCCCGCCCCCGCCGCCCCTGCCCTTCCCGGCCCCGGGGCGCTGCCTCTCCGGCCCCGCCAGGGGGCTGCGCCCCCTGGACCCCCATCGGCCCCGTCCTCGACCGCCGGACGGGCCGGCTCGGCGGGGTCGGGGACCGGCGTGGAATAGCCTCGGGGAGGGTGGTGCTGTCCGCGATGGAGGTGATCGGCTGTGGCCGATGAGCAGGATGAGACGTACCGGATCGAACACGACTCCATGGGCGAGGTGCGGGTGCCCGCGCATGCCAAGTGGCGGGCGCAGACGCAGCGGGCCGTGGAGAACTTCCCCGTGTCCGGGCAGCGCATCGAGCGGGCCCACATCGAGGCGCTGGCCCGGATCAAGGCCGCGGCGGCCAAGGTGAACGCCGAGCTGGGGGTGCTCGACGCGGACGTGGCGCGGGCGATCGAGGAGGCGGCCGCCGAGGTCGCGGAGGGGACGTGGGACGAGCACTTCCCGGTGGACGTGTTCCAGACCGGGTCCGGCACGTCGTCCAACATGAACACCAACGAGGTCGTCGCGACGCTGGCGAGCGAGCGGCTCGGCCGGGACGTGCATCCCAACGACCACGTCAACGCCTCGCAGTCGTCCAACGACGTCTTCCCCTCCTCGATCCACATCGCCGCCACCGCCGCGGTGACCCGGGACCTGATCCCCGCCCTGGAGCACCTGGCCGCCGCGTTCGCCCGCAAGGGCGAGGAGTTCGCGGACGTGGTGAAGTCCGGGCGGACGCACCTGATGGACGCCACGCCGGTGACCCTGGGCCAGGAGTTCGGCGGCTACGCGGCCCAGGTCCGCTACGGCGTCGAGCGGCTGCGCGCCTCCCTGCCCCGGCTCGCCGAACTGCCGCTGGGCGGCACCGCCGTCGGGACCGGCATCAACACCCCGCCGGGGTTCTCCGCCGCGGTGATCGCGGAGGTGGCCCGGGTGACGGGGCTGCCGTTCACCGAGGCGCGCGACCACTTCGAGGCGCAGGGCGCCCGGGACGGGATCGTGGAGACCAGCGGTCAGCTCAGGACGATCGCGGTCGGGCTGACGAAGATCGCCAACGATCTGCGCTGGATGGCGTCCGGGCCGCGCACCGGGCTCGCCGAGATCCGGCTGCCCGACCTCCAGCCGGGCTCCTCGATCATGCCCGGCAAGGTCAACCCGGTCGTCCCGGAGGCCGTGCTGATGGTCGCCGCGCAGGTGATCGGCAACGACGCCACGATCGCCACGGCGGGCGCCGCCGGGAACTTCGAGCTGAACGTGATGCTGCCGGTCATCGCCAAGAACGTACTGGAGTCGGTCCGGCTGCTCGCCAACGTCTCCCGGCTGCTGGCCGACCGGACCGTGGACGGGATCACCGCCGACCGGGAGCGGGCCCGGGAGTACGCGGAGTCGTCGCCGTCCGTGGTGACCCCGCTGAACAAGTACATCGGGTACGAGGAGGCCGCGAAGGTCGCCAAGAAGGCGCTCGCGGAACGCCGGACGATCCGTCAGGTCGTGCTGGAGGACGGCTATGTGGAGCGCGGCGCCCTCACCCTGGAGCAACTGGACGAGGCGCTGGATGTCCTGCGGATGACGCGGCCGTAACGGCCGGGGAGCGTCCGTCTCCCCCGGCCCGGAACCGTGACGGGTGCCGCAGCGTCGTATGCCTGCGGCACCTAATATCTGTGCATGGCAGACGGTGGAGCGATGAGACGCGAGGGGCGCGGGGAACGCGCGGGGGCGGACGGCACGGCGGGCTTCTGGGCGCCCGGGAGCCAGATCCTGTGGCGCTACCGGGAGAACGCCGGTGAGCGCTTCCACATCGTGCGCCCGGTCACCGTCGTGCGCGACGACGCGGAGCTGCTGGCGGCGTGGATGGCGCCGGGCACCGAGTGCGTGCGGCCGGTGCTGGCGGACGGCACGCCCGTGCACCAGGAGCCGCTGCGCTCGCGCTACACCAAGCCGCGCACCGTGCGGCTGGACCGGTGGTTCGGCACCGGTGTGCTGAAGCTGGCGCAGCCCGGCCGGCCCTGGTCGGTGTGGCTGTTCTGGCAGCCGGGCTGGCAGTTCAAGAACTGGTACGTCAACCTGGAGCACCCGCTGGCCCGCTGGTCGGGCGGGGTGGACTCGGTGGACTACTTCCTGGACATCGCCGTGCACCCGGACCGCTCCTGGCAGTGGCTGGACGAGGACGAGTTCGCGCAGGCCCGGCGGGACGGGCTGATGGACGAGGCGACCGCCGAGCGGGCGCGGGCGGCCGGACGGGACGCGGTGGCGGCGATCGAGGCCTGGGGCCCCCCGTTCGCGGACGGCTGGCAGGACTGGCGCCCGGACCCGTCCTGGGCGGTACCGTCACTGCCGGAGGACTGGGACCGTACGCCCGCGCACGTGTCCTCATGAGACCCTTGATGCGCCCCCGGTCCACAACCGTAGGATCGTCCTCCGCAAGGGAGCGCAGCGACAACTACCGGGGCATGCGGCGGGCTTGACCGAACGTCACCGAGGGGCGGCAGGACGTGAGCGAGGGGTACGAGGGCAATGCCGGTACGGGCCGCGGCCGGCCCCCCGGTGGCACAGGGACGGCCACTGACCGCGCGGGAATTCCGTTCCTGGGGCACGTAATCCGGGTATCGGAGTTTCTGCGGGACGAACTGCGCGCGCGGCGCGCGGCCCCGGACGGACGGATTCGACACGCGTGACGGAGCAGCCCACCTCCTCCTACGACCGCCCCCAGCCGGGCGTCGACCCCGCGGAGGCCCGCGGGGCGCTCCTGCGTTCCCCGAAGCCGCCCGGCCCGGCCGCCTTACCGGTGCAGACCCGCGCCGGTGAGCCGCCCGCCGGGACCGGTACGACCCTGCCCTGCGGCAAGAGGAAGGAGCCCCCAGTCAACGGCCCCGAGCACGCCCAGTCCGCCGCCGCCGAGCCCCTGGGCGTGCCGCCCGCGCACGGGGGTCCCCCGGCGCGGGTGAAGCCGATCGCCGGGGAGGAGGCGAGCGTGGCGGAACACCGCCCGCGGCCCGCTGCGGAGGGCATTCCGCCGCAGCCGGGCGCCCAGCAGGAGCGGGGCACCGGCGGTTCGGAGCGCCGTACCGGACGCGGGCTGCCGCCCGGGCGTCCGATGCCGATGCGCCGGGACGGCGACCGGCTCCGCTTCGTGGGCGCGGCCACCCGGCGCATCGCCCGGGGCATCGACCTCGACGAGATCGTGATGGGGCTGTGCCGGGCCACCGTTCCGACCTTCTCGGACGCGATCCTGGTCTATCTGCGCGACCCGCTGCCCGTCGGTGACGAGCGGCCCACCGGTCCGGTGGTGCTGCGGCTGCGCCGCACCGACCGCATCCCGGAGGAGCGGGACACCGAGAACGGCTTCCTGCCCGCCCAGGAGCCCGACCCGTCCGACGTCTCGGAGTTCGCCGCGCTGTCCTCGCTGTCCTCGCTCACCGCCGAGCTGTGCGAGGTGCGGCCCGGCGGCGCCCTGAACGAGGTGCTGCGCGGGGTGCGTCCGGTGTTCGCGGACGCGCCCGCCGCCCGTGACGCCCTGCCGGAACTCCTCGGCGAGGGCGGGGAGACGGTCGTGCAGGGCGGCCAGCACGCCATCCTGGCCCCGCTGCGGGGCCGGCGCCGGGTGATCGGCGCGGCGCTGTTCCTGCGGCGTCCGGAGCGCCTGGCGTTCGAGGCGGACGACCTGCTCGTCGCCGCCCAGCTCGCCACGCACAGCGCGCTCGGCATCGACAAGGCGGTGCTGTACGGCCGGGAGGCCTACATCGCCGACGAGCTCCAGCGCACGATGCTGCCGGAGACCCTGCCGCGCCCCACGGGGGTGCGGCTGGCCTCGCGGTATCTGCCGGCGGCCGAGACGGCGCGGGTCGGCGGCGACTGGTACGACGCCATCCCGCTGCCGGGCAGCCGGGTGGCGCTCGTCGTCGGGGACGTGATGGGGCACTCCATGACGTCGGCGGCGATCATGGGCCAGCTGCGCACCACCGCGCAGACCCTGGCCGGCCTGGACCTGCCGCCGCAGGAGGTGCTGCACCACCTCGACGAGCAGGCGCAGCGCCTGGGCACCGACCGGATGGCGACCTGCCTCTACGCCGTCTACGACCCGGTCGCGCACCGCATCACCATCGCCAACGCCGGTCATCCCCCGCCCGTCCTGCTGCACCTGGGCGGCCGGGCCGAGGTGCTGCGGGTGCCGCCGGGCGCGCCGATCGGGGTGGGCGGCGTCGACTTCGAGGCCGTCGAGCTGGACGCGCCGGCCGGGGCGACCCTGCTGCTGTACACGGACGGGCTGGTGGAGTCCCGGCTGCGGGACGTGTGGACCGGGATAGAGCAGCTGCGGGAGAGGCTGGCGGCGACCGCCCAGCTGACCGGGCCGGACCATCCGCCGCCCCTGGAAGCCCTGTGCGACGAGGTGCTGGACATGCTCGGCCCGGGCGACCGGGACGACGACATCGCGCTGCTCGCGGCCCGCTTCGACGGGATCGCGCCGAGCGACGTGGCGTACTGGTTCCTGGAGCCGGAGGACGCGGCTCCCGGCCGGGCCCGCCGGCTGGCCCGGCGGGCGCTCGCCCGCTGGGGCATGGAGGACCTCAGCGACTCGGTGGAGCTGCTGGTGAGCGAGGTCGTGACCAACGCGGTGCGGTACGCCTCGCGCCCGGTCACCCTGCGGCTGCTGCGCACCGACGTGCTGCGCTGCGAGGTCGGTGACGACGTGCCGCAGCTGCCCAGGCTGCGCCAGGCCCGGGCCACCGACGAGGGCGGCCGCGGGCTGTACCTGGTGAACCGGCTGGCCCGGCGCTGGGGCGCGACCCGGCTGAGCACCGGCAAGGTGGTCTGGTTCGAGTTGAACCGCAGCTGAACCCGCGGCCGGGCCGCCCCGGCCGGGCCCCGCCCGGCCGGGGCCGGGCCTACGGCTCGTCGTCGGGGTTCAGCGGGTTGTCGGTGATGCCGCCGGTGGGCGAGCGGGTGGTGGTCGGCGTCTGGCTCGGCGTCTGCGTGGGCGGCCGGGTGGTGGTCGGCGTCTGGCTCGGCGTCGGCGAGGGCGACTCGGACGTGGGCGTCGAGGACGTCGGCGGCTCGCTGGTCGGGGTCTGCGACGGGGTGTCGGACGGAGTGGCCGAGTAGCTGAACGACGGCGTCGGCTCGACGGCCGCGCCCTGCGTGGTGTTCAGGTCGAACGCCTCCTTCCGGGTCACGCCGAAGGTGTACGCGGCCCAGATCTGCGCCGGCGGACCGCCGCCGTTGACGCGGCCCTCGCCCATGGCGCCCTTGAGGGAGACGTGGGCGAACCTCTTCACCGGCTCGCCGTCGCAGCCCTTGCCCCCGGCCTTGGCCGCCTCGCCGAACAGGCCGACCGAGGTGACCAGGTCCGGCGTGTAGCCGGTGAACCAGGCCGAGCGGTTGCAGTCGGAGGTACCGGTCTTGCCCGCCACCTGCTGGCCGTCGCGCAGCGGGTTGCTCGCCACCGAGCGCTGCGCCGTGCCGTCGTCGACCACGCCGGTGAGCACGGAGGTCACGGTGTCGGCGGCGGTGCGGCTGATCACCGGGCCGCCGACCGCGTCCGCGATGTGGACCGAACGGTCCTTCTTCTCGGCCGACTTCACGATGGTCGGCGTCACCTTCTTGCCGTGGTTGTCGAAGGTGGCGTAGATGCCCGCCATCTCCAGCGGGCTGGCCCCCATCGAGCCCAGCGTCTGGGCGGGCACCGCCTGCATGCCCTTGGTGTCCATGCCGAGCTTGTCCGCGGCCGACATGACGTTCTTCATCCCGACGTCCACGCCCATCTGGGCGAAGACGGAGTTGACGGACTTGTTCATGGCCTGCTGGACGGTGATGTCGCCGTAGCTGACGTCGTCCTCGTTGGGCGGGGCGAAGCCGGCCTTGGTGCCGTGGTCGAGGACCTGGCGGCGGCTGGTGCCGTCGTAGACGGTGTCGGCGTTGATGGGCTTGCCGTCCTGCGTGGTGGCGTTCTGCTCCAGCGCGGCGGCCAGGATGACCGGTTTGAAGGTGGAGGCGGGCTGGTAGTCGCGGCGCGTGGCGTTGTTGAAGTAGTGCTTGAAGTAGTCCTGGCCGCCGTACAGGGCGACGATCCGGCCCGTCTTGGGGTCCACGGACACGGCGCCCGCCTGCACGTCGGCGTCGACCTTGCGCTTCTTCGGGTCGAGCCGGCCGGTCAGCTGGGTCTTGACCGCCTTCTCCAGCGCGGCCTGCCGGGTCCGGTCGATGTTCAGGGTGATGGTCCAGCCCTGGTTCTCCACCAGCGCGGCCGCGTCCGCCTGGGAGATGCCGTCCTGCTCCATCAGCTGCTGTTCCAGCTGGGTGTTGGCGAGGGCGACCAGGTAGCCCTTCTGTCCCTCCATGCCGGGGGCGCCCTTGGGCTCCTTGGGCTTGGGGAACGTCAGGGACCGGCGCTTGGCCGCGTCCAGCCAGCCCTCCTCGACCATGTTGTCCAGGACGTAGTTCCAGCGCGCCGTCACCAGCCGCTTGCCGGTGTCGGAGGCGACGGCCCAGTCGTACTGGCTGGGCGCCTGGAGCAGGGCCGCCAGGTAGGCGCCCTGCGCCACGCTCAGGTCCTGGGCGTCGACCCGGTAGTAGGCCTGGGCGGCGGCCTGGATGCCGTAGGCGCCGCGGCCGTAGTAGCTGGTGTTGATGTAGCCCGCGAGGATCTCGTCCTTGTTCTTCTCGCGCTCCACCTTCAGCGAGATGACCAGTTCCTTCAGCTTGCGGCTGACCGTCTGGTCCTGGCTGAGGTAGTAGTTCTTGACGTACTGCTGGGTGATCGTCGAGCCGCCCTGCTTGCCCTTGCCGGAGAGGGTGTTGACCAGGCCGCGGGTGGTGCCCTTGAGGTCCACGCCGTGGTCGGTGTAGAAGGACTTGTTCTCGGCGGCCACGAAGGTCAGCTGGACCTTCCTGGGCACCTTGGACAGGTCCACGATCTCCCGGTTGACCTTGCCGTCGCGGGCCAGGATCGTGCCGTCGCTGTACTTGTAGACGTTGCTCTGCCGCTGCGCGGCGACGTTGCCGGCGGGTATGTCCACGGATATGTACAGCGCCAGGAAGGCGCCGATGCCCAGCAGGCACAGTCCGAAGAACGTGCCGAGGATCTTCTTCCAGGTGAACAGCCGACGCACGAAGCCCCGGGCGGGCTTGTCCCCGGCCGCCGACGAGCGGCGCTTGGGCGCCGCGCGGTGGCCACCACGCTGTCGCGCTCGTCTCTCTTCCGCTCGTCCCATGGGTCCCTACGCTCCGCTTCCGTCTCCGTGGCCGGCTCTCACAGGTCAGCTCCGAAAGCTAACACCCGGCTCTATGACAAAGGGCGTCCGATCCGCTCTTTTGCGGACGTGACAATCAGCACCCGCCCGGGCGGAACCGGTGGTGTCCGCCCCGAGGAAACCGACGGCCCACGGGCGTCAAGGGTTGCCTGGCGGGGTAATGTGATATCACTTAGCTAGAACCAAGCTAGAGTTCAGCTGGACACGACAGACCCGGGGGGCCACCCATGACCGCACACGACGCGTCCGCGACCGCCGACGTACCCGAGATGCCCGCGCCACGCGTGCGGGAGTTCACCGCGCGCAGCATCGGCGGCGGACTCGCCCTGCTGCTCGGCCTGCTGGGGCTGGTGGCCGCGGTGGCCCTGGTCGCCTCCTCCTCGGCGGTCTCCGCGAGCGGCACCCAGGCCGGCCTGGTCGTCGCCGGGGTGCTGGTCTTCCTCGCCTCCGTGGTGGCGATGCGCGGACTGAACACGGTGGCGCCGGGCGAGGCCCGGGTGGTCCAGCTCTTCGGGCGCTACCGGGGCACGATCCGCGAGGACGGCCTGCGCTGGGTCAACCCCTTCACCTCGCGCACCCGCATCTCCACCCGGGTCCGCAACCACGAGACCGCGGTGTTGAAGGTCAACGACGCCTACGGCAACCCGATCGAGCTGGCCGCGGTCGTGGTCTGGAAGGTGCGGGACACCGCGCAGGCCACCTTCGAGGTCGACGACTACACCGAGTTCGTCGCCACGCAGACCGAGACGGCCGTCCGGCACATCGCGATCGAGTACCCGTACGACGCCCACGAGGAGGACGGGCTGTCGCTGCGCGGCAACGCCGAGGAGATCACCGAGAAGCTGGCCGTCGAACTGCACGCGCGCGTGGAGGCGGCCGGGGTGCGGATCATCGAGTCGCGCTTCACCCACCTCGCCTACGCGCCGGAGATCGCCTCGGCGATGCTCCAGCGGCAGCAGGCCGGCGCGGTGGTCGCCGCCCGGCGGCAGATCGTGGACGGTGCGGTCGGCATGGTGGAGGCGGCGCTCGCCCGGATCGCGGAGCGGGACATCGTGGAGCTGGACGACGAGCGGAAGGCGGCGATGGTGTCGAACCTGATGGTCGTGCTGTGCGGGGACCGGGCACCCCAGCCCGTGCTCAACACCGGGACCCTGTACCAGTGACCGACCCGGACCCGGCGCGGGACCCGGACCCGGCCGAGGAGACCGCGCGGCGCCGGCCGCGGCAGCGCAAGCAGGTGCTGCTGCGGCTGGACCCGGCGGTGCACGACGCCCTGGCGCGCTGGGCCGGGGACGAGCTGCGCTCGGCCAACGCGCAGATCGAGTTCCTGCTGCGCAAGGCGCTGGCGGAGGCGGGCCGGCTGCCGAAGGACACCGGACCGCTGCCCCGGCGCGGCCGGCCGCCTGTTTCGGAACCGTGACAATCGCCCCCGACCTGCGGGGGCGCACCCGGCGGCACGGACTGGACACTCGACGTATACACACCGCGTATACACGGTGTGTAGAGTGCGGAGCATGTCCATCGGTCACACCCTTCTAGGACTCCTGGAGTCCGGCCCCCGACACGGTTACGACCTGAAGCGGGCCTTCGACGACAAGTTCGGTCACGACCGGCCGCTGCACTACGGCCAGGTCTACTCGACGATGTCCCGCCTGCTGAAGAACGGGCTGGTCGAGGTCGACGGCATCGAGGCGGGAGGCGGCCCGGAGCGCAAGCGGTACGCCATCACGGATGCCGGGATCACCGACGTCGAGCGCTGGCTGGCGACACCGGAGAAGCCGGAGCCGTACCTTCAGTCGACGCTCTACACCAAGGTCGTCCTGGCCCTGCTCACCCGGCGCGACGCGGCCGACATCCTCGACACCCAGCGCGCCGAGCACCTGCGCAGCATGCGCATCCTGACCGACCGCAAGCGCAAGGGCGACCTGGCGGACCAGCTGATCTGCGATCACGCGCTGTTCCACCTGGAGGCGGACCTGCGCTGGCTGGAGCTGACGGCCGCGCGGCTGGAGAAGCT
Organism: Streptomyces sp. NPDC041135; assembly: GCF_055592085.1. Classification (NCBI taxonomy): domain Bacteria; kingdom Bacillati; phylum Actinomycetota; class Actinomycetes; order Kitasatosporales; family Streptomycetaceae; genus Streptomyces; species Streptomyces sp. NPDC041135. Next base: position 387,913 of record NZ_JBVIYZ010000004.1, on the reverse strand, counting down.
GCGGGCGGTGGTGTCCGCATGACCGGCACCCCGCCCCCCGGCTCCCTGCTCACCGCCCGCGACCTGCGCAAGGCCTACGGCCCGACGCTCGCCCTGGACGGCGCCGACTTCTCCATCCACCCCGGCGAGGTCGTCGCCGTCATGGGGCCCTCGGGATCCGGCAAGTCGACGCTGCTGCACTGCCTGGCCGGCATCGTGCCGCCCGACTCCGGCTCCATCACCTACGCCGGCCGCGAGCTGGCCACCCTCGGCGACACCGGGCGCAGCGCGCTGCGCCGCACCGAGTTCGGGTTCGTCTTCCAGTTCGGTCAGCTGGTCCCGGAGCTGACCTGTGTGGAGAACGTCGCCCTGCCGATGCGGCTGAACGGCACCTCCCGCAAGGAGGCCGAGCGGGCCGCGCTGTCCTGGATGGAGCGGCTGGAGGTGGACGACCTCGCGGGCAAGCGACCCGGTGAGGTCTCCGGCGGCCAGGGTCAGCGCGTCGCGGTGGCGCGGGCGCTGGTCACCGGCCCCCGGGTGCTGTTCGCCGACGAGCCGACCGGCGCGCTGGACTCCTACAACGGCGAGCGCGTGATGGAGCTGCTGACCGACGCGGCCCGCTCGACCAACGCGGCCGTCGTGCTGGTCACGCACGAGGCCCGGGTGGCCGCCTACTCCGACCGCGAGATCGTCGTGCGTGACGGCCGGTCCCGGGACATGGAGCGGGTCGTATGAGGGTCCGGCAGTGGGCCAGGGACCTGGGTCTGGGGGCCCGGTTCGCCTTCACCGGCGGGCGCGAGGGCTGGGTCCGGATGCTGTTGACGGCGGTCGGCGTCGGCCTCGGCGTGGCGCTGCTGCTGCTGACGACCGCACTGCCCACCGCGATGTCGGCGCGGCACCAGCGCGACGACGCCCGGCTGGACTACACCTACGGCCCGCCGCGGGCGAAGGCCGCCGACACCCTGGTGATCTCGGACGTGGACACCACGTTCCGGGGCAAGGACGTGCGCGGCCGGCTGGTCGAACCCGAAGGGCCCAGGGCCCCGCTGGCACCGGGCCTCTCCGCCTACCCGGCGCCCGGCGACATGGTCGTCTCCCCCGCGCTGAAGGAGCTGCTCGGCTCGGCCGGCGGCCGGCTGCTGCGCGAGCGGCTGCCGTACCGGGTGACCGGCACGATCGCCGAGGAGGGCCTCATCGGCTCGCGGGAGCTGGCCTACTACGCCGGCGCCGAGCACCTCGCCGCACGCGTCAACGGCTCGCAGACGGCCCGGATCACCGCGTTCGGGCGTCCGCAGGCGACCCCGCCGGACAGCGCCGACCCGGTGCTGATCCTGCTGGTGCTGATCGTGTTCGTGGTGCTGCTGATGCCGGTCGCGGTGTTCATCGCCGCGGCCGTGCGGTTCGGCGGCGAACGGCGCGACCGCAGGCTGGCGGCGCTGCGGCTGGTGGGCTCCGACAGCCGCATGACCCGGCGGATAGCGGCCGGCGAGGCGGTCACCGGCTCGCTGCTCGGGCTGGTCTTCGGCACCGGCTTCTTCCTGCTGGGCCGTCAGGTGGCCGGTTCCGTCGAGGTTCTCGGCATCAGCGTGTTCCCCAGCTACCTCGACCCCACCCCCGCACTGGCGCTCCTGGTCGCGGTCGCCGTCCCGGCGGCGGCGGTGCTGGTGACGCTGTTCGCGCTGCGCGGGGTGGTCATCGAACCGCTGGGCGTGGTGCGGACGGCCCGGCCCGCGCGCCGGCGGCTGTGGTGGCGGCTGCTGCTGCCGGTGGGCGGCCTCGCCCTGCTGGCCCCGATGATCGGCCACGGCCGGACGAACGGCGCCTTCAACGAGTACCTGGTCATCGGCGGTGTCCTGCTGCTGCTGGTCGGTGTGACCGCGCTGCTGCCCTGGGCCGTCGAGGCGTTCGTGGCCCGGCTCGGCGCGGGCGGGGTCGCCTGGCAGCTGGCGGTACGGCGGCTCCAGCTGAGCAGCGGTACGGCGGCCCGGATGGTGAACGGCATCGCCGTCGCCGTGGCCGGGGCGATCGCCCTGCAGATGGTGTTCGCCGGGGTCGAGGGCTCGTACTCCAAGTCCACCGGCGAGGACACCGCCCGGGCCCAGATGCAGGTCGACCTCTCGCGCGGGGCGGCGCTGCGGCCGGCCGCCGAGCGGTTCACCGCGACCGAGGGCGTGCGCCGGGCCACCGCGCTGGCGAGGATCACGCTCGGCGCGCACCGCTGGAGCGACGAGCAGACGGAGAACACCTCGACCAGTGTCACCGTCGGCGACTGCGCCTCCCTGCGCGAGGTGGCCCGGCTGGACTCGTGCCGCGACGGGGACGTCTTCACCGCGACGGGCGGTGACTCCGACGCCGACGTGACCGCGCTCGCCCGTCCGGGCCGCAGGCTGCACTTCGACACCAGCTACGGCGCCGCGCAGGGCCCGGACCTCACCTGGACCGTCCCCGGCGGCCTGAAGGACGCCCGGGTGATCGAGGCACCCGACGGGAGCCGGGGCAGCGGCCTGCTGATGACACCGGCCGCCGTGCCCGCCCGGGTGACGCCGCTGCTCAGCCCCGCGGTCTACGTCTCGCTGCGGCCGTCGGTGCCGGACGCGCACGAGCACGTGCGCAACACCGCCGCCGCGATCGACCCGCTGGCGCACGCCTGGGTGTGGTCGGAGACCGAGAGCGCGCGGAAGTTCACCTCCATCCGCACCGGTCTGTTCGTCGGCGCGGTGTGTGTGCTGGCGCTGATCGGGGCGAGCCTGCTGGTCTCCCAGCTGGAGCAGTTGCGCGAGCGGCGCAAGCTGCTGTCGGCGCTGGTCGCCTTCGGCACCCGGCGCCGCACCCTGGGCCTGTCGGTGCTGTGGCAGACGGCGGTCCCGATCGCCCTCGGCCTGCTGCTGGCCTCGGTGGTGGGCCTCACCCTCGGCGTGGTGCTGCTGAAGATGACGGCCACCCCGGTCACCGTCGACTGGGCGAGCGTGCTGTCGATGACCGGCGCCGGCGCGGGAGTGGTGCTCGCCGTCACTCTGCTCAGCCTGCCGCCGCTGATGCGGCTGATGCGCCCGGAGGGGCTGCGGACCGAGTAGGCACCGGCCGCCGGCCGCTCCCACGGGGCGCCGGCTCGGCGGGGCGGGCTCGGCGGGACGGCGCCCCGGCCGGGCCGCTCAGTCCTCCGGGTCGACGACCCGGACCGGCAGCGGGCGCAGGGCCTCGCGGAGGGCGGCGGCCAGTTCCTCGTACTCCGCGCCCCGGGCCGCCCCCGCCCGCATCGCCAGCGCGACCCGGCGGCTGGGCGCGGGCTCGGCGAAGCCGCCCGTCAGGAGCCGGCTGCTGCGGGTCGTCTCCACCTTCAGGGCGGTGCGCGGCAGCAGGGTGCAGCCGAGCCCGCCCGCGACGAGCTGGACCAGCGTGGACAGGCCGGCGGCCGTGGTGGTGACCGGCGCGTCCTCCCGCCCCGCCTCCCGGCAGATGTCCAGGGCCTGGTCGCGCAGGCAGTGCCCTTCGTCCAGGAGCAGCAGGTGCAGCTCCCGCAGGGCCTCGCGCGGGATGCCCTCGCGTCCGCCGAGCCGGTGGTCGAGCGGTGTGACGAGCACGAAGTCCTCGTCGAACAGCGGGAGCTCCACCACCCCGGGGACACCGAGCGGCACGGCGAGCAGCAGCAGGTCGAGGCGGCCGGAGGTCAGCCCGTCGAGGAGGCTGGCGGTCTGCTCCTCGTGCACCTGGAGGTCGAGGTGCGGGTAGCGTTCGTGGATCAGGCGCAGCACCGTCGGCAGCAGGTACGGCGCGACGGTCGGGATGACCCCGAGGCGCAGCGCGCCGGTGAAGGGCGCCCGTACCGCCTCGGCCTCCTCCAGCAGCGCGCCGACCTCGTCCAGCACGGCCTTCGCCCGCACCGCCAGCCGCTCCCCGGCGGGCGAGAGCAGTACCTTGCGCGTCGTACGCTCGAGGAGGGTCACGCCCAGGGTCTCCTCCAGCGCCGAGACCGCTCCGGACAGCGCGGGCTGGCTCATCCCGATCGCGGCCGCCGCGTCCCTGAAGTGCAGGTGCTCCGCGACGGCGGCGAAGGCCCGCAGCTGCGCGAGACTCGGCTGCCTGCGCTTGCCGCCGTTACTGAACGTCACTAATAGCCACCTCCGATCAACACGACCGAGTGTAGCTATTTCTGCAATCAATGCACCCTGTGCCAACATCGACTACGTCCAACCCATGGGAAAGACCCTCAAAAGGGGCTCTTCCTCGCTGCAAGGAGAGCGTGTGCTCACTGTCGGTGACAAGTTCCCCGAGTTCGAACTGACCGCCTGCGTCTCGCTGGAGAAGGGCAAGGAGTTCGAGGCGATCAACCACAAGACCTACGAGGGCAAGTGGAAGGTCATCTTCGCCTGGCCCAAGGACTTCACCTTCGTGTGCCCGACCGAGATCGCCGCCTTCGGCAAGCTGAACGACGAGTTCGCCGACCGCGACGCCCAGGTCCTCGGCTTCTCCGGCGACTCCGAGTTCGTCCACCACGCCTGGCGCAAGGACCACGACGACCTGCGCGACCTGCCGTTCCCGATGATGGCCGACTCCAAGCACGAGCTGATGCGCGCCCTCGGCATCGAGGGCGAGGACGGCTTCGCCAAGCGCGCGGTCTTCGTCGTGGACCAGAACAACGAGATCCAGTTCTCCATGGTGACCGCCGGTTCCGTCGGCCGTAACCCCAAGGAGGTCCTGCGGGTCCTGGACGCGCTGCAGACGGACGAGCTGTGCCCGTGCAACTGGAGCAAGGGCGACGAGACGCTCGACCCGGTCGCGCTGCTGGCCGGTGAGTGACCCATGTCGCTCGACTCGCTGAAGTCCCGCGTCCCTGACTACGCCAAGGACCTGAAGCTCAACCTGGGCTCGGTCATCGGCAACTCCGACCTGCCGGCGCAGCAGCTGTGGGGCACGGTGCTGGCGACCGCGATCGCCTCGCGGTCCCCGATCGTGCTGCGCGAGCTGGAGCCGGAGGCGAAGGCGAACCTGTCGCCCGAGGCGTACACGGCCGCCAAGGCCGCCGCCGCGGTGATGGCGATGAACAACGTCTTCTACCGCACCCGGCACCTGCTGTCCGACCACGAGTACGGCACCCTGCGCGCCGGTCTGCGGATGAACGTCATCGGCAACCCCGGTGTCGACAAGGCCGACTTCGAACTGTGGTCGTTCGCGGTCTCCGCGATCAACGGCTGCGGGATGTGCCTGGACTCGCACGAGCAGGTGCTGCGCAAGGCCGGCGTGGAGCGCGAGGTGATCCAGGAGGCGTTCAAGATCGCCTCCGTGGTCCAGGCCGTGGGCGTCACCCTCGACGCCGAGGCCGTCCTGGCCGAGTAAGGCCCTTCAGGACCCGCCCGGGACCCCGCTCACTGACCGTGGGCGGGGTTCTCGGCGTTCACCGGGGCCTTCGGCTGTTCGGGCACGGCGTCCTCCGGGGCGTCGCCCGGCGCGTCCTCCACCGGCGCCGGTCCCGCGCTCTCTCCGCCGGCCGGCGCCGCCCCGTTCCCGGACCCGGGCGCGCCGGCGGGCGGCGTCCCCGGCCGGGCGGGTGGGTGCGACGCCTGTTCCAGCGAGTACTTCCGCAGATACGTCACCACCGTGTTCGTCACCGCCACCAGCGGTACGGCCACCACCGCGCCGCCGATGCCGGCCACCATGCCGCCGGCCGCCACCGCCAGGACGACGGCCAGCGGGTGCACCCGGACCGCGCGGCCGAGGATGAACGGCTGCAGGACGTGTCCCTCGATCTGCTGGACGGCGAGGACCACCGCGAGGGTCATCACGGCGGTGAACACACCCTGCGTCACCAGGGCCACGACCACCGCCAACGCGCCGGAGGCCACCGCTCCGACGAGCGGGATGAAGGAGAACAGGAAGATGAACACGGCCAGCGGCACGGCCATGGGCACGTCGAGGAAGTAGATGCCGAGGCCGATGAAGATGGCGTCGATCAGGGCGACGATCACCGTGCCGCGCACGTACGCGGTCAGCGTGGACCAGGCCCGCGGGCCGGCGCCGGCCATCGCCGGGCGGGCGGGGGCGGGCACCAGCTTCAGCGACCACTCCCAGATGCGGCGGCCGTCGTAGAGCAGGAACAGCGTGGAGAAGACCGTCAGCAGGATGCCGGTCAGCGCCTCGACGACGACCTGGACGCCCTCCAGGCCCACGGACGTGATCGCGTCGGTGTTGGCGCCGATCGCCTCCCGCAGGTTCTTGGCGATCTGGTTGATCTGCTTGTCGGTGACGTGGAAGGGGCTGTGCAGCAGCCACTTGCGCAGTTCGTCGATGCCGTCCTGTATCTGGGTGGAGAGCGTGTCGATGTTCTCCATGACCTGCCAGGTCACGAACCAGCCCATCAGCCCCATGATGACGAAGCCGAGGACCGCGGTGAGCGCGGTGGCCGGGCCGCGCGGCAGCCCCCAGGACCGCAGCCGGGCGACGGTCGGCTGGAGCAGCGCGGTGATGAGCAGCGCCGCGACGAAGGCCAGCACGACCAGCTGGACGGCGCTGATGACCCGCATCAGCACCCACAGGGTGCCCGCCAGGACCAGCAGCCGCCAGCCCGCCTCGGCCGCGACCCGCATGCCCCAGGGCACCGCCTGGGTGGGGTCGGGGCGGGTGACCGGGACGACGGCCATCGCCACCGCGTGATCGGCGGGCGAGGAGACGCGGTCGGGCGCGGGCGAGGTGACGGAGTGTTCCTTCTCCACCTCGGCACGGCGCTCGTCGAGTCTTTCGCTCATCTCGGTCAACCCGGCACCGATACGGCCGAGCCACCCTGGCACTCGCGACATGATCCGTCCTCTTCCCCCGCGTCCCCGGGTGTACGCCACCACTCCCCCCTGGAGTCGTTCGCGTCCGACCGTACAGGGCGACAGCCCCTCCCCCTAGGACGGGGAGGGGCTGCGCGAGGTTGAGCGGGGGCGGAGACCCGGCCGCCGCGGCCGGATCATCCGCACGGCGGCACCGGGGCCGGGGAGCCCGGCAGGGCCTAGTACCAGTGGTTGGCCTGCCAGAACGTCCAGGCCTGGCAGGGGCTGCCGTACCGGCTGTTCATGTAGTTCAGGCCCCACTTGATCTGGGTGGCCGGGTTGGTCTGCCAGTCGGCGCCGACGGACGACATCTTGGAGCCGGGCAGGGCCTGGAAGAGACCGTAGGCACCGGAGGAGGCGTTCACCGCCCGGTAGTTCCAGCTCGACTCGTGGTCGACGATGTTGCTGAAGCACTGGAACTGCCCGCCCGCCACCATCTGACGCGCCATCGCCTGGATCTGCGCGACGGAGTACGAGCTCTGGACGGGGAAGCTGGAGGAGTCGCGGGCCGCGTCGCGGCTGGCGGCCTGCTTCGCCGCGGCGCGCTCCTTGGCCGCCTTGACCGCCTTCTCGGCCGCCGCCTTCTTGGCGACGGCGGTCTCGGCGGCCGCCTTGCGCGCGGCTGCCTCGGCGTCCTTCTTGGCGCTCGCGTCCGCGGCGATGGCCTGGGTGTCGGCCTGCTGCGTCAGGGACGCGGTCTGCACCTGCGCCTGCTGACCCGCGGGGATGTCCGCGAGGAGCGTCGCGTCGGCTGCCGTCGCCTCGGCGTCGTTGTTCTGCGCCACGCTGCCCGAGGCAACTCCGACGACGCTTCCGACGGCGGTGACCGCGGTGGCCGAGGCCACTGCGAATCCCCGGACCGAAATCCGGCTCACTCGGTTTCCTTCCAGCATCGCCCGCTTCGGTGACCCTGGCGGACGCAATCGTGCCCCTGGCGCTGCCTCCCAACTGAAGGGTCACGGGAGGAACGGGCCCGGTGGGCAACTCCCGCGAGGGGAGCGCCGCGTGGTGCTCGGGCGGCATACGACGACGCTATGGAGTTTGCGGTGGTGCTGCTGTGGTGCCGTACCCCTGCGGGTACAGGTGTGTCGTATGCGGGGCCTGACAGGAAGGAGACTCTGCCGTAACCCGGCGCCGGGTGGCAATCTCGGCTTGCGTGGGAAACGTCACATCCGGTTTGTCCCCCGCACTTTCTGGAAAGCCCCACACACGAAGACGCCGCCCGGCTAGGCTCATGGCCTTTGCCGGACGGCGCCCACAGGGTGTCAGATGTGGCCGTCCTCCAGCATTTCGGTCACCAGGGCCGCGATCTGCGACCGCTCCGAACGCGTCAGCGTGACGTGCGCGAAGAGCGGATGCCCCTTCAGCTTCTCCACGACGGCGACCACGCCGTCGTACCGGCCGACCCGCAGATTGTCCCGTTGTGCGACGTCGTGGGTGAGGACGACCCGTGAGTTCGCCCCGATCCGGGACAGCACGGTGAGCAGCACGTTGCGTTCCAGTGACTGCGCCTCGTCCACGATCACGAAGGCGTCGTGCAGCGAGCGGCCGCGGATGTGGGTGAGCGGGAGCACCTCCAGCATCCCGCGCGCGGTGACCTCCTCGATGACCTCCCGGCCGGCGACCGAGGAGAGCGTGTCGAAGACGGCCTGTGCCCAGGGGCTCATCTTCTCCGCCTCGGTGCCGGGCAGATAGCCCAGCTCCTGCCCGCCGACCGCGTACAGCGGGCGGAAGACCATCACCTTCTGGTGCTGGCGGCGCTCCAGGACCGCCTCCAGGCCGGCGCACAGCGCCAGCGCCGACTTGCCGGTGCCGGCCCGGCCGCCCATCGAGACGATGCCGACGTCCGGGTCGAGCAGCAGGTCGAGCGCGATGCGCTGCTCGGCGCTGCGGCCCTTGATGCCGAACGCCTCCCGGTCGCCCCGCACCAGCCGGACGTTGCCGTCGGCGGTCACCCGGCCGAGCGCCTTGCCGCGCTCGGACTGGATGGTCAGGCCGGTGTGCACGGGGAGGTCGGCGGCCTCCGGGACGTACACGTGCCCCTCCTCGAAGAGGATGTCCACCTGTTCGCCGGGCAGCGTCAGTTCGGACATGCCGGTCCAGCCGGAGGAGTCCGTGATGGCCAGCTCGGCGCGGTACTCCTCGGCGAGCAGGCCCACCGAGGAGGCCTTGATCCGCAGCGGCAGATCCTTCGAGACGACGGTGACGTCGTACCCCTCGGCCTGCAGGTTCCGGGCCACCGCGAGGATGCGGGAGTCGTTGTCCCCCAAGCGGTAGCCGGTCGGCAGCACACTGGGGTCCGAGTGGTTGAGCTCGACACGCACGGTGCCGCCCAGGTCCCCGATCGGGATGGGGGCGTCGAGGCGACCGAACTGCACCCGGTAGTCGTCCAGCAGCCGCAGGGCCTGCCGGGCGAAGTACCCGAGTTCGGGATGGTGCCGCTTGGCCTCCAGCTCGGTGACCACCACGATGGGGAGCACGACCTCGTGCTCGTCGAAGCGGGTCAGGGCACTGGGATCGGCCAGCAGGACGCTGGTGTCGAGAACATAGGTGCGCCGGTCTGGCGTGTGGCGCTTAGTGCTGGTCACCACGGAAGGACGTACCCCCTCGGATGAGGTCGGGGAGCGACGAGAAGGAGACTGGACCGGACAGGCGCGAACCAGTACGCCGGACGGGCGGAAACCGGTGCGGCCGGTCGACGGCCGCACCGCTGCACGGTGGGCCGGGAACCGGCCCTCGCGGCTGCTTCCGTGCAGTGACCACACGGTCGGGCTGGTGCAAAGGGCCTCCCGGGCGGACGGCCCCGTGCCGTCCGCTGAGATCCGACACCCGTGGTTCGGGCGTCGACCTGCATGGGTTATGCCCTCGAACACCCGCCGCCATGCAACGGCATGGCACAGCGAGCCGGTGAACTCCTTGTTACCTCGGGCGCAACCGGGGTATACGGGCGCCTTTCGCCGCGTTGGAGCGGCGGCCTCCCGGGTGGCGTCGCTCAGCCGCCGTAACGCCGGTGACGTGCGGCGTAGTCGCGCAGGGCGCGCAGGAAGTCGACCTTGCGGAAGGCCGGCCAGAAGACGTCGCAGAAGTAGTACTCGGAGTGGGCGGTCTGCCAGAGCATGAATCCGGACAGCCGCTGTTCGCCGCTGGTGCGGATGACCAGGTCGGGGTCGGGCTGGGCGCCGGTGTACAGGTGACGGCCGATCATGTCGATGTCGACGGAGTCGGCGAGGTCCTCCATGGACACGCCCTTGTCGCGGGCGTCGAGCAGCATGGAGCGGACGGCGTCGGCGATCTCCTGGCGGCCGCCGTAGCCGATGGCCACGTTGACCAGTATCCCGTCGACGTGCGCGGTGGCCTCCTCGGCCTCCTTCAGCGTGTGCTGCATCCCGGCGGGCAGCAGGTCGGGGGTGCCGACGTGGTGCACCCGCCAGCGGCCGTCGGCGGCGAGGGTGCGCACGACGTCCTCGATGATGCCGAGGAGCGGGACCAGCTCGTCCTCGGCGCGGTCGAAGTTGTCCGTGGACAGCAGCCAGAGGGTGACGACCCCGACGTCGGTCTCGGAGCACCAGCCGAGGAACTCCTCGATCTTCTCGGCCCCCGCCCGGTGTCCGTGGACGGTGCTGGAGCCGGCGGCCTTCGCCCAGCGGCGGTTGCCGTCCATGATGACGCCGATGTGCTTGGGCACCTGAGCGTGGTCCAGGTGGCCTTCCACCCGGCGTGCGTAGAGCCTGACGAGCAGGCCGCGCAGCTTGTCGCGCAGGTTCACGTGAAGTCAGCCCCTCCGTATGGCGCGGATGCGGGTCCCCGCGAGGGCTGAGCCTACCGCCGCTGGGCTGCGCCGTGCGGTCCGGGTGCGGTCGTGGACGCGCGGGGCGGGAGCGCGCGGGCGCACTGGGCGGGGGCGCACGGCGCACTGGGCCGGGGCGCACGGGCGTGGGGTGGGGACAAAAAAACGGGCCGGTCCGTGGGGGGGGAGACGGACCGGCCCGAGGGGGGGTTTCCACCATAACCCTTTGTGAGGGACGGTGGGTGCATCAGCGCGACACAACTACGCTCCGCAGTCGCCCGGCGACACCGAGGTGGTCGCGGAACACTGGGTTCAGGGGGGTGGAATGGCCGATTCGCAGCGCTTTCCCAGGACACGGGGGCGTATTCGCCAGAGATCATGAGGGTTTGGGCCGTCTTGGGGAACGCTCGGCGAGTTGTCCGCGCGTCCCTCCGATGGGCTACTCCGACCGCGAACGGCCGCTTGACGCCTCCTGAAAGGCGTTCCGGCACCGCGCAGCCCCCTCCACTGCGCGGTACCGCCCGCGCAGCTTTGCTCACGCGAATTCCTCTGGTCCGAACTTACGTGACGGACAGGGCCGCCGAGGGCCACCGCCGATAACGATGTGGAAACCCTGTGAAAATCACGGGAGGCCGCCCGGGCGGGGGTCCACGGCGTCGGTTGTCGCCGCCCGCAGCCGCGTCCTGGGCGCGACGGCGGGTCGGCGGTACGGTCTCGGCATGGGGCGGCGCTGGAGTGACGGACCGGGCAGGCTGATCGTGCACACCGGGGGCGGCGGGGCGGCGGTGAGCGTCCCGCTGGAGATCGCCACGTCGTACCGGGCGCGGACGAGAGGGCTGCTGGGGCGGGACTCGGTGGCGGGGGCGATGCTGCTCAGCCCGGCCGGCGGGGTGCACACCTTCCGCATGCGCATCCCGATCGACGTCGCCTATCTCGACCGGCGCCTCACCGTCATCGCCGTACGCACCATGCCGCCCGGACGCCTGGGCCTGCCCCGGCCGCGGTCCCGGCACGTGCTGGAGGCCGGGGCGGGGGCGATGGCCGGGTGGGGGCTGGTGGCCGGGGCGCGGGTGGAGATCGAACCGGACTCCCTCAGCCGGTGCGGGGGAAGGTGACCTCCACCCTCCGGTTCTTCCTGCGGCCCTCCTCCGACGCGTTGTCGGCGATCGGGTACTGCTCGCCGTAGCCGCGCACGTCGAAGACGATGTCCGGGCTGTTCAGGTCCTGGTCGAGCACCGCCTGTACGGCGTTGGCCCGCTGCCTGGACAGGACGTCGCCGTGCGCGGAGCTGCCGAGGTTGTCCGTGAAGCCGAAGACGCGGACCTGGGTCGCGTGCTGCTTGTCGATCTCCGCGGCGATCTCGGCGATCCGCGACTTGGCCTCGGCGCCCAGCTTGGCGCTGTCCTTGCCGAACAGCACCTCTGCCTGCAGGGCGAACTTCACGTCCGCGTTGGTGTCCTCGCGGCGCTCGTCCCCGCTCTGGTCCTCCACCACCGACTTGATGTCCAGCACCTTGGCCTCGGCGAGGGTGGCGCCCTCGGGAAGCTTGAGGTCCGGGTCGGTGGGGTCGACCCGCACGGGGGCGGCCGCGGAGGGCTCGGTGCCCGGGGGCACGCTCGGGCCACCGTCGTCGGCCCGTGCCGCGGAGGCGCCGCTCAGGTGCGCGGCGAGCAGCAGGGCGGCGGCGGAGAGGGTCAGGGAGAGACGCGGAGTGGTGGTGACGGTCACTGTGGCCTCACCCGGAGATCTGGATCGTGCCGCTGGAGAACGTGGGGAGCTGCAGGGTCACCTCGGCGGTGCCGGCGGGAGGGGCGGGGAACTGCATGAAGACGGGCAGCGACTGACCTCCCTGGAGCGTGCCGAGGCCCGTCGTGGTGAGCGGACGGCCCTCCGTGTCACGCAGGACGTAGTAGCGCTTCTTGCCCTTGGAATCGACGAGGGTGGCGCCACCGAGCGAGAGGCCGTGCTTGATGATCTCCGTCTCGTCCCCGCTCAACTGCGGCGGCACCACCGTGGATTTGGCTCCGTCGTTCTTCAAGTTGCCGTTCACGGTGACGAACCCTCCGGAGTCCCGCTGGGCGGAGGTGATCTGGAGCAGCAGCCCCTCGGTTCCCCTGAGTTCGGCCATGGGAGTGTCGGACTGGCCCTCCTGAGCACTCGGATCGGACCCGTCGGACTTGGTGACCGAGGCTGACGCCTGCGGCTTCTCATCCTTTCCGACGTCGCCACCGCTTCCGCAGCCGGCCACGCCTACGGCCAGGCCGGCCGCGACGGCCAGCGCGACCACGCCCCTGCGAGCTTTCGCAGTGAACCGAATGCTCATCGCTCCGCTTCCTTCATCGCTCATCGTTCGGTGATCAGTCGTCGGCCAGGTGGACGTCGAAGAGGTCCTCGGGCTCCGGGAGACCAGTCAGGTCATCGGGGTCGAGGGTCCAGACCTTGTCGTCCTTGCAGGTGAGTTCCGGCAGTGTGTCGCCCTTGGCGGCGGAGAGGTCGAAGGAGCAGAGCGACTCGATCACAGCCGTGGCGGACGCGTGCGACTTGATGGACTCGGTTCCGGGGACGACCGAATCGCCGACCGGCTTCTTCGCCTGAACCTCGACCTGATAACCCAGCGGCTTCGCTGGTATGAGTACGCAACCCTCCACGTCGGCGTCGTTCTGCGCCGCCAGTTCCCCTGCGCGCCCGCACGAGGGCGCGACCGGCGACTTCTCGTCGAAGATGTCCTGCCACTTCGTCGGGTCGAGCACGTCCTGAACCCACAGTTCGGCGAGCTGGTCCCGGGTGTCCTGGGCCGCCGCGAGCGCGGCCGCGTCCGCCGCGGTCTGGGCGCCGTTCCGGTTGGCCGCGGCCTGGCCGACCGCGAGGTAGGCGAGCGCAAGAAAGAGCAGGCCCGCCACCACCGTGATGTAGATGGGGAAGGCCTGCCCTGCGTCGAAGTGCCTGCGCGGAAGCGTCAGGTGATCTCGTTGATCTTGGTGAGGATCTTCTGCATGATCGTCTGCCCGATGCTCGTACCCGTCACCGCCAGCACGATCGCCACCACCACCGCGATGATCCCCAGGTACTCGACCGCGGTCTGCCCCTTGTCGTTCGCACGGCGCTGCATCGCGACGATCATCTTCAGCATCAGGTCGCTCATGGTGCTCCCCTCGGGGTTCGCTTACGACGACCGAACCGTAGGGCCGGGTGCCGCGGTCCGGGAAGGGTCCCTGGGCCCAACGGTGGGCCCGTGACGGGCCCGGGGCGGGCTGTCGCGGGGCCATCTCACGCCACCCCCAGCCACTTCGCGGCCGCCTGTGAGCGGCTGGTGCTGTGGAGCTTGGCGAAGATGCGGTTGATGTGGTTCTTGACCGTCTTCTCGCTGATGAAGCAGGTGGCGGCGATCTGCTGGTTGGTCATGCCGGTCGCGATGAGGTCCATGATCTCCGCCTCCCTCGTGCTGAGTTGGCACCGCACACGGTACGACTGTCCCACATCGGGTTGCAGTTGCGAAAGGTTTTGGCGGGGAATTCCCGGTAAAGCACGGGGGCGTTGGGTGGGCGGATGTGCAGTTGCATGCTCTCGGTGATGGCTGCGCAACGCTTTCGCCGCCGTCGGTGTGACGTGCGGCCGGCCCTCCCTGACGTCTCGTACCGCGCGGATCAGCTGGTCGGTGGTGAACTCGCCGTGCACCAGGTAGCCCCCCGCTCCCAGGCGGAGCGCCTCCCGCACGGTCTCCGTCTCGTGGCTGTAGGTCAGCATCATGACGGGTGCCAGCCGTACGAGGTGGGGAAGTGCCGAGATGCCGTCCACACCGGGCATCCGGACGTCGAGCAGGATGACGTCGGGACGGTGCCGTTCGGCCGCCTCGCAGGCCTCCCGGCCGTCCGCGGCCTCCGCCACCACCGTCAGGTCGTCGCGGCCGCTCAGCAGGGCCGTGAGGCCCGCCCGGACGACCGGGTTGTCGTCGGCCACCACGATCCGCACGGGTGCGGACGGGGCGTCCCGGTAAGGGTTCTCGTGCGTGGTGCGCGTGGCGTGCTGCATCGGGTGCCTCCTCTCATGCCTCTGGGGTCAGTGCGGTCAGGGGGAGTTCCACACGTACCTCCGTCCCCTTGGCGCCGCCGCGTCCGATGCGGATGCGGGCGCCCAGGGACGTGGCCCGTTCCACCATGCCGAGCAGGCCGAAGTGGCCGGAGCGGCGCAGGTCTTCGAGGGTGAGGTCGGCCGGGACGCCGCGGCCGTCGTCGTGGACGGTCAGCAGCAGCCGGTCGCCGTCCGTGCCGACGCTCACGTCCACCCGGGTGGCGTGGGCGTGGCGGTGGGCGTTCTCCATCGCCTCGGTGGTGATGGACAGCAGGTGCCGGGACACGTGCGGCGGCAGCGGCGGCAGCGGCGTGGCCCAGGTGCTGCCGCAGGTGGCGCGCAGGCCGGTGCGGGCCGTGAAGTCGGCCGCCCGGGCCTGTAGCTGACGCACCAGGTCGGACTCGCCGGTCTCGCGTCTGAGGTCGGTCAGCAGTTCCCGTGACTCCGCCGCCGCCCGGCGGGCCGAGCGGGCCACCAGTTCCGCCTGGCGCCGGATCAGGGCCGGGTCGGGACGGGCGGCCGACGCGGAGGCCGCCAGGCCGTCGGCCGCGAGGGCCACCCCGTGCAGGGTCTTGGCCACCGAGTCGTGCATCTCCCGGGCGAGCCTGGCCCGCTCCGCGTCCACCGCCTCCGTCGCCGCCAGCCGGGCCTGCACCGCGGTCAGGGCCGCCGTCGCGGTGCCGAAGCGGAGCAGCAGGTTGCGCAGGGTGGAGCCCATGGCGCCCGCGATGACGCACAGGCCGGGCAGGAACAGCGTCTCCGCCACGCCGGCGCCGTGGTCCGCCTTCAGGGTGGCGTGGACCAGGAGCAGGATCAGGGACTGCAGGCAGGCGAAGCAGGCCGCGCCGCGCCAGCTGTAGAGGAGGCCGGCCAGCAGCGGGGTGCAGACGCTGACGTAGGCGAGGGTGGTGTCCGGGCCCGCCGAGATCAGCAGCAGGGACGCGCACAGGGTGTCCGCGGCGAGCAGCACGGGGTGGCGCAGCAGGAGGGCGCCGAAGCGCTCCCAGTCGCGGAAGAGAACGTAGGAGACCATGAAGGTGACGACCACGGCCGCGCCGACCAGCCGGACGCCGAGGCCGGGGGCGGCGTTGAGCAGGGCGGCGGGGGCGGCCAGCACGATCATGGCCAGCCGGAAGCCGAAGACCTGCCGGCACATCGCCTGCAACGCGCGGAGCTGGAGCTTCTCGGGGTCGGGCACGTTCGGCTGCCCGGGGTCCAGGGGTGCCTGCGGACCGGGGCCGTGAGCCGGAGCCTGAGCCGGGCCGTAGGACGGGCCGCGGGACGGGCCGTGAGCCGGGTACGCGGTTCCGTCCACTCCGCCGGCTCCGCCCACTCCGCCGGCCCCGTCCACTCCTCCGGTACCGCCCGCTCCGCCGCCACCGCGGACCCCACCGGCTCCGCGCGCCCCGAGCCCGCCGGGGCCGCCCGTACCGCCGTCGCCGGCCGCGGTGGGCGGTGCGCCGGTCGTGGCGTCCGGTGGTGGCCGGCGCCGGCCGCGGCCCGCGCCCTGTCCCGCCCGTACCCTCGCTGTCGTCATCGCCGTCACCCCGCCCGCGCTCCCGTTGCCGTCATCGCCGTCACCTCGTCCGCCTACTCCCCCGTGATCGAGCCGAAGTCCACGCCGGAGCCCAGCAGCAGGCCCGCGCCGAGGAGCAGCATCGTGGCCGGGACCATGAAGGTGGTGATCATCAAGGTGGCCTTGGGGACCGCGCGGGCCGCCTTGCGGCGGGCGTTCTGGGCGTCGGTGCGGCGCATGTCCTTGGCCAGGGCGACCAGGGTGTCGACGATCGGGGCGCCCAGTTCCTCGCCCTGCTGCAACGCCGTGACGAACATCGCCACCTGTTCGGAGTCGTTGCGGCGGCGCAGCTCCGCGAAGGCCTGGCGGCGGCTCATGCCGAGGTCCATCTGGCGCAGGGTGATGCGCAGTTCGTCGGCCCAGGGGCCCTCGTAGCGGGTGGCCACGCGGTCCAGGGCCTGGCGGAAGCCGAGCCCGGCGCTGACGACGACCGCGAGGACGTCCAGGAAGTCGGGCAGCGTCCGCTCGATGACGTCCCTGCGGATGCGGATCGCCGACCAGATGCCGACCTCCGTCCAGAAGGCGCCGAACGCCAGCAGGAGCAGGGCCACGAACCAGTTGCCGCGCGCCAGCATCACCAGGCAGCCGACGCCGCCGAGGGCGCCGTAGACGGCGCGGCGGGCCGCGTAGCGGTCGATGGTGAGGCCGCCGGGGTTGCCGGCCAGGTCGATCCTGCGGCGGTAGCGGGCGACCCGCTTGGGGCCCATCAGGCGCAGCACCGCGGGCGCGTAGCGCATGCCCATGCGGTCGATCAGGGAGTTGGCGGCGCCGGTGCGGGTCGCGCCGACCTCCAGGGCCAGCGTGAGGTCGCCGGGGAGCCTGGCGTCCGCGCGGTACATGCGCAGGCCGGCGAAGGCTCCCCAGACGCTCGCGCCCATCAGCAGGGCCAGCAGCAGTCCCATGTCCGTCCCCCTCACACGTCGATCCGGCTCATGCGGCGGATGAGGACGAAGCCGACCGCGTACAGCGCGAAGGCGATGACCACGCAGGCCTGTCCGACGGGTGAGCCGGTCATCCGGTCCAGCGCGCCCGCCTTGACGCCGTTCATCAGGAACAGGGCGCCGATGCCCAGGACGGGGACGGCGTACGACGTCATCGTGACCTGGGAGAGCTGGGTGCGGATCTCGCGCCGGGTCTCCTTGCGTTCCTCCAGCGTCTCGGTGAGGTTGCGCAGCGCGCTGACGACCTGGCCGCCGGCCCGGTTGGACAGCACGAGGGTGGTGACCAGGACGACGAGTTCGCGGGAGGGCAGGCGGTCGGCCAGCTCGCCGAGGGCGTCGTCCATCGAGTGGCCGACGGCCAGCTGGTCGGCGACCTTGGCCAGTTCCTCGCCCGCGGGGGCCTCCAGTTCCTCCGCCGCCATGCCGATCGCGGTGCGCAGGGCGAGGCCGGCCTGGGTGGCGTTGGCGAGGATGCGGGCGAGTTCGGGCAGCTGGTTGATGAAGCGCTCGATGCGTTTCTGGCGCTGCCAGTTGAGGAACTGCCAGGCCGCCCAGACGCCGAGCAGTCCGGCGATGGGGCCGAAGAAGGGCGCCAGGGTGGCCTGGCCGACGAGCCAGAGGACGGCGACCGCGGCGAGCATGCCGGCGAAGAACTCGCCCGGGGTGACGTCGAGGCCGGTGGCGGCCAGGCGCAGTTCCAGCCTGCGGCCGGGGCGGGTGGCGCGCAGCCGCCGGTCGAGGGTCGGGAAGCGGCGCCGGCGGCCGGTGTGCGGGAGCGGGCCGGTGTGGGTGAGCCGGTCGACCAGTTCCGCCCGCCGGGCCCGGCCGCCGGCGTACACGTGCAGGCCGAGCACGGCCAGGGCGCAGGTCAGCAGGGTGACCGCGGTGGTGAGGGTGACGAGGTGGTCGAGTTCCATCGGGCCTACCTGGCTTCTCGGGTGGTGAGCTGGTCCGCGTGCCGGGCGACGCCGAAGGCCTGGGGCAGGGGCTGGCTCGCCAGGTAGAGGCGGTCGGCGGTGCGGCGGGGCAGCGGGAAGTGCTGGAAGGCGCCGTACACGCGGCCGTCCGGGGTCATGGGCTGCGCGTCGAAGCGGGCCACCGTCGCCAGCCGGTAGGGCTCGCCGCCGTGGCTGTCGAGCAGGGCGATCTCGGTGATGCGGCGGGCGCCGTCGGCGAACCGGGTGAGCTGGACGATGACGTCGACGGCGCTGTTGATCTGGTCGTGCAGCGCGGCGAAGGGGATCTCGACGTCGGACATGGAGGCGAGGGTCTGCAACCGGGTCAGCGCGTCCTCGGCGCTGTTGGCGTGCACGGTGGCGAGGGAGCCGTCGTGGCCGGTGGACATGGCCTGGAGCATGTCGAGTGACTCGCCGCCGCGGACCTCGCCGACGACGATCCGGTCGGGGCGCATGCGCAGCGAGTTGCGGACCAGGTCGCGGATGCTGACCTGGCCCTTGCCCTCGACGTTCGGCGGGCGGGACTCCAGGCGGACCACGTGGGACTGCTGGAGCTGGAGTTCGGCGGAGTCCTCGATGGTGATGATCCGCTCGTGGGCCGGGATCAGCCCGGACAGGGCGTTGAGCAGGGTGGTCTTGCCGGTGCCGGTGGCGCCGGAGACGATGACGTTGAACTTCGCCTGCACCAGGGCGGCCAGCAGGTACACCATGTGCTCGTCGAGGGAGCCGAAGCCGATCAGCTCCTGGAGGGTGAAGGAGCGCGGGAAGCGGCGGATGGTGAGGATGGGGCCGGTGAGGGACAGCGGCGGGATGATGACGTTGACCCGTTCGCCCGAGGGCAGGCGCGCGTCCACCATCGGGTTGGACTCGTCCACCCGGCGGTTGACCGTGGAGACGATCCGCTCGATGGTCTGCATCAGCTGGTCGGCGGAGACGAACCGCAGCGGCAGCTGTTCGACGCGGCCGCCGCGCTCCACGAAGATCGCGTCGGGGCCGTTGACCATGATCTCGGTGATCGAGGCGTCCTCCAGCAGCGGTTCGAGGATGCCCAGGCCGAGGGCCTCGTCCACCACCCGGCGGATCAGCTGGGAGCGCTCGAGCGTCGACAGGACCGGGCCCTCGCGGCTGATGATGTGCCCGAGCACCCGCTCCAGCCGTGCCCGGCGGTCGGCGGCGGCCAGCGAACTCATCTCCGCGAGGTCGATCTCCTCCAGCAGCTTGGCCCGGTAGGAGGCGACCAGGTGGCCGTCCTCGCCCCGGTTGCCGTGCTCCTCGGGGGCGTTGATGCGTGCCCGCAGACTCATGGGTCGGCTGCTCCTCGCTAGTGGTCGAGCGGCATGGTGGCGGTGCGGTGGGCGTCGCCGAGGTCCCACAGGATCCGGGGGATGTGGACGGTCGCGGTGACGGTGACCTCCTTGTCGCCGTACGCCGGTCCGGAGCAGCTGGTGCCGCCCGCCAGGGAGGCGCTCACCGCGCCCGCGCAGGCCTGTGCGACGTCCTGGCGCAGGGAGGCGGCCCGGGCGCCCGCACGGGCCGCCGTGCCGGCCTGCTGGACGGCGTAGGCGACGACGCCGATCTGGATGCCGGCCAGCGCGACGATGAGCAGGACGGGGATGAACCCCAGGTACTCGATGGCTACTTGGCCGCGGTCGCGGCGGCCGCTGCGGTCACGGGACATCTCACTCCTTCACCTCCTCGACGGCACCGGCGTGGCCGTGCACGGTGACGGGGAACGCGACGAAGCCGGGGAACAGGACGGGGACCTTGAGGGAGACGTCCGCCGTGACGTAGCCGGCGCCGCCGCACGTCACCGAGGCGCCGCTTCGCCACGCCGCGGACAGGTGCTCCAGCCCCGCCTGCTCGCAGGCGCCCTGGCGTGCCCCGCGCGGTACGGCGGTGCCCGCCCGTACCGCCTCGTCGGCGGCGTTCCCGGCGAGCGTGCAGGTGTATCCCGCGAGGACGCACTGCCACATCAGTACGAGGGTCAGGGCGATCAGCGGTGTCATGCCGAGGAACTCGATCGTGACCTGTCCCCGGTCGCCGTGCGGACGTCTCACCGGTCTCACTCCTTCCGCCGCCGCAGACCGGCGGGCCCCCGGCCGCCGCCCCGGTGGGTGGTTTCGGGCGCCCGGGCCAGGCCCAGTTCCCCGGCGAGGGCCCACAGCGCCTGCTTGACCGTGCTGCGGCCGTCCAGTTCGTGGACGCGTCCGGCGTCCACGACGGCCTGGAGTTCCTTGAAGTTGGCGGGGACGGTGGTGCGGGCCAGCGCGGTGCCGGTGATGCGCTGGACGAGGGCGGGCTGGATCTCGGTGGAGCGGGTGTGGCGGTTGACGACGACGGTGGTCTCCTCGGCCTTGCGGATCTGCAACCGGTCCCACATCCGTACGGTGCGCCGGGCGGCCCGTACGGCGACCACGTCCGGGGTGGTGAGCAGCAGGGCGGTGTCGGCCATCTCCACGGCGGCGGCGCTCGCCGAGCTGAGCTGGGCGCCGCAGTCGACGACGACCAGTTCGTAGCGGGAGCGGGCGGCGCGCACGATCTGGCGGGCGGCGCGGTCGGTGACCTCCTCGCCGCGTTCGCCCTCGGCGGGGGCGAGCAGCAGGGCGAGGCCGCTGTCGTGGCGGAAGACGGCGTCGGCGAGGACGCGGGGCGAGAGGTCGGTGATGCCGGCCAGGTCGACGACCGAGCGGCGGAACTGCACGTCCAGGTAGGAGGCGACGTCGCCGGTCTGGAGGTCGAGGTCGATCAGGGCGGTGGCGCGGCCCGAGGCCTGGGCGGCGAGGGCCAGCTGGACGGCGGTGAAGGTGGTGCCGACGCCGCCCTTGGCGCCGCTGACCGTGACGACGCTGCCGCCGGCGCCGCTGAACACGTCGGCGCCGTGCCCGAGGTGGCGCCGTACGCCCAGCGACCACTGGGCGACGGCCTGGACGCGGTGGGTGAGTTCCTCGTAGCCCAGCGGCAGGGAGACCAGGCCGCGGGCGCCGGCGTCCATCGCGGCGGCGAACAGGCCGGGGCCGGTGTCGCTGCTGACCAGGATGACGCCGGCGGCGGGGAAGCGCAGGGCGACCTCGCGGATCAGCTCCAGGGCGGGGACGGGGCCGATGCGCTCGTGGACGATGACCACTTCGGGCAGTTCGTCGACCGACTCGGCGGCGAGGCGGGCCAGGGTGTCGACGAGCTGGGTGGAGTCGGCCACGGGGGCGCCGGGTTCGGCGTCGGGCAGCTGGCTGAGCAGGGTGGTCAGCGAGCGGGCCGCGTCCGGGTCCGCGACGGCGGGGAGGATCCTGATGGGCATGGGGGCCGCCTCTACTTGTCCGTCGCGAGTTCGTAGGTGCGGTCCTTGTCCGGGACGGCCGTCTCGCCGCCGGGCGCGACCAGCGCCAGCCGGACCCGCTGGGCGAAGGACTCGGCGTAGGTGATGCGCTGGGCGTCCAGGGTGGACAGCGCGAAGGTGATGGGGACGGCCTCGGTGGGCTGCCGGCGGTCGCGGGTGTCGGGGTCGAGGGGGGTGAGCCGGCCGACGGCGAGGACCCGGGCGTCGGTGACGATGATCTTCGACTGGTCGGGGTCCTCCTGCTTCTTGCCCTGGAAGGTGGCGTAGACGTTGACGCGGGAGCCCGGGGTGATCTTGCCGGCCACGCCGGTGGCCGCGTCGATCATGATGGCGACCTCCTGCTGCCCGGGCTGGAGCGCGGGCTGGTCGACGATCATGTCGGTCTGGAGCAGGGAGCCCTTGTGCAGGGTGGTGACCGCGATCTTGCCCCGGATCTGCCGGAGGTCGGTGACGGCGTTGTCGGACAGCCACCGCTCGGGCATCTTGATCTTCTCGAACTGGCCCGTGCTCAGGGCGGTGTAGGGCGCCACCTCGGAGCCGATCCGGTAGGCGGTGACCTCGGGACCGACCTCGGACCGCACGTCGTCGATGACGGAGAGCACGCCGGCGAACGCGCCGAGCGCGCACAGGACCGACAGGATCAGGAGTATCACGCCGCGGCGCTGACGGGAGTTCATGGACCGTGCAACCTCATTGGGGGAATCGGTCGAGCGGGATGTGAGCGGGTGCGGGCGGGGCGGGTCAGGCGGGGGTGCGCTGTTCCAGGACGCGCGGGGTGTCGGGCTCGTGGTCCGGCGGAGTGGCGGAGCAGAAGACGCAGCGGTCGCCGATGACGGCCAGGCCGCACCAGTGGCACCGGCTCTGCCGTACGGAGGTGACCAGTTGGTACAGCACGGACAGGTCGGCGAGATAGCTGCAGAACTCGGTGATCCGGTCGGTGCCCCACCAGCGGGCGGACTCCTCCGGCAGCGGGGTCTCGCGCAGTCCGTGCACGTCCCAGGACGTGGCCAGGGTGGTGGTCCACTCGGACTGGAGCCGGCCCTTGGCGACCAGCATCCAGGTGCTGAACTCCGGCCCCGTGAGGACGGCTTCGGGGCCGATGCGGACCAGCTGGGGTTCGGGGTGGGCGACGACGCCGAACTGGCTGCCCGGCATCCACGACTTGGCGTGCGCCTTCAGTCCGACGGGCACCCGGTCCAGCTTGGTGACGGAGCCCAGTACGGCGCCGCAGTGGACGTAGTGGGTGAGCAGCCGTCCGGCCGAGGCGAGGACGCCGGGGCTGAGGTCGCAGGAGGCGAGCTGCCGCAACTGCCGGGCCAGCACGGCGATCCCCAGCGGTGGCAGGGCGGGCCGGAAGACGGCGATGCGGTCGCTCTCCATCAGCCGGCGCAGGGTGTAGATCCGCCGCAGGACCGTCTCGGGCACCGCCTCGGAGCAGACGACGACGAGGTATCCGTGCTGTTCGAGGAGGAGGTGGAGGTCGGCGAGGGCGTGCTCCAGCGGGCGCCGGTCGAGGTCGCGCAGGACGGCCGCGGGCATGGTCCGTTCGTCCTGCGCCGGCAGTGCCAGGTCGGCACTGGTCACGGCAATGGCAGTTGGCACGCGCAGCTCCCCGCTCTTCACACCCGCCGGCCCACCGGGGTCACTCCCATGCGCCAGGACGACTTCATTGCGTGACTACCCGAGCACTGTATCCACGCCCCTGTGACCGGAGAACAGCGTTTGTGTAGCTCGTAGGGAACTGGCTCTGCGCACAACGCGCCAAAACAGGACAGGTTGAGCATCCGGGCTCCGGCATATTTGGTCTGGACCTCTTGACAGTGGGATTGGTCTGGACCAACTTGGTGGCGAGCGGTGGCCACCGTCCTCTCCCCCTCTCCCCGCCAACTCCCCTCCCCGGAGGTCCCAGTGGACCGCGCACCAGGCATACCCGGACGCAGACGGCTGCGCACATGGTCGGCCACGGCCGTGCTCGCCCTCTCGGTGGCCGGCCTCGCCGCCACCCCCGCGTCCGCCGCGGACGTCAACAACGTCAAGAACGCCGGCTTCGAGTCGGGCCTCGCCAACTGGACCTGCTCCGCGGGCAGCGGCACGACGACCGCCTCCCCGGTGCACACGGGCACGGCCGCCCTCAAGGCCACCCCCGCCGGGCAGGACAACGCCCAGTGCACCCAGACGGTGGCGGTCAGGCCCAACTCCACCTACTCCCTCGGCGCCTGGGTCCAGGGCGGCTACGCCTACCTGGGCGTGACCGGCACGGGCACCACCGACGTGTCGACGTGGACCCCGGACACGGCCGCCTGGAAGCAGCTGACCACCACCTTCACCACCGGCGCCGCGACCACGTCCGTCACCGTGTACACCCACGGCTGGTACGGCCAGCAGCCCTACTACGCCGACGACATCACCGTCCAGGGCCCCGACGGCGGCGGGGGCGGCGACCCGGCCCCCACGGTCCCGGCCGCGCCCTCCGGTCTCGCGGTCTCCGGCACGACGTCGTCCTCGGCGTCCCTGTCCTGGTCGGCGGTGTCCGGCGCGACCGGCTACAACGTCTACCGGGGCGGCACCAAGGTGACCTCGGTGACGGGCACCTCGGCGACGGTGACCGGCCTGTCGGCCTCGACGTCGTACTCCTTCCAGGTCACCGCCACCAACGCGGCCGGGGAGTCGGCGAAGTCGGCGGCGGTGACGGCCACCACGGCGGCGACCGGTGGCGGCGGAGGCGGAGGCGGCGGCACGCTGCCCAAGCACGCCGTGACGGGCTACTGGCAGAACTTCAACAACGGGGCGAAGGTCCAGAAGATCTCCGACGTCCCGGCCGCCTACGACATCATCGCGGTGGCCTTCGCCGACGCGACGTCCACGCCGGGCGCGGTCTCCTTCAGCCTCGACTCCGCCGGGCTCGGCGGCTACACGGCCGACCAGTTCAAGGCCGACATCAAGGCCAAGCAGGCGGCCGGCAAGAAGGTCATCATCTCGATCGGCGGCCAGAACGGCACCGTGTCGATCAGCGACGCGACGTCCGCGGCCAACTTCGCGAACTCCGTCTACGCGCTGATGCAGACCTACGGCTTCGACGGCGTCGACATCGACCTGGAGAACGGCCTCAACGCCACCTACATGACGCAGGCGCTGCGCTCGCTGTCGGCGAAGGCGGGCTCCTCGCTGATCATCACCATGGCCCCGCAGACGATCGACATGCAGTCGACCTCGAACTCCTACTTCCAGACGGCCCTGAACATCAAGGACATCCTCACGGTCGTCAACATGCAGTACTACAACAGCGGTTCGATGCTGGGCTGCGACGGCAAGGTCTACAGCCAGGGGTCGGTGGACTTCCTGACGGCCCTGGCCTGCATCCAGCTGGAGGGCGGACTCGCCCCGTCCCAGGTGGGCCTGGGCCTGCCCGCCTCGACCAGCGGCGCCGGCAGCGGCTACGTCTCCCCGACCGTGGTGAACAACGCCCTGGACTGCCTGACCAAGGCCACCGGCTGCGGCACCTTCAAGCCGTCGCGGACCTACCCGGACCTGCGCGGCGCGATGACCTGGTCGACGAACTGGGACGCGTCGGCCGGCAACGCCTGGTCCAACGCGGTGGGAGCGCACGTGCACGCGCTGGGCTGACCTGACGTACGCGCACGACGCGGTGACGCCCGGGCCCCCTGGGTCCGGGCGTCACCGCGTTCCCGGCCGTCCCGCCGGTCGACGCCGGGCGGCCGCCGCCCAGGGCCTGGGCCAGGGCCCACTACGACGGCTGGTCCGCGGCCGCCTCGCTCGCGGCCGGGGCCACGGTGTCGGCGTCACCGGCGTCGGTGGTGGCGGCCTCGTCGTCGAAGTAGGCGTCGAGCACCGCGTCCAACTGCGCCTCCCACTCCGCGAAGCGGCTCCTGGCCGGTGCCTCGATCTCGATGGGGTACCAGCGGCGGTCGGGGGTGTGCACCGTGACGGTGAACCGCTTGCCGAAGCGGGCCGACTCGGTCTCGACGGCCCCGATCTCGTCCCAGCGGAACTCGCAGGCCTCCTCGTCGAGGCTGAGGCGCACGCCCCGGCCGTCGGCGACGATCCGCGCCCGGCGGTCACCGGCCTCGAAGACCGGGCCCTCCGGCACCGCGTCGGAGTCCTCCGCCTCCGCGGCGGCGGGCTCCGCCGCCGGCGCGCCCTCGGCGGCCTCGGCGTCCTTGTCGTCCCCGGGTACGGCGTCCTCCGGCTGGGCCGTCGCCGGGGCGGTGATCCCGGGGATGAAGGCCGGGTCGAATCCGGCGCCCAGCACGGGCTCGCCCTTGAGGGGCTGGCTGTTCGATCCTATGCGCTGCTCCACGGCGGCAGTATGGACGACTTCCCTGTGCCGTAACCAGTCAGCCCGCGTTTCTCCCGGTTCCCGCGGGTCACTCGCGCGGCTCGTCCGTCCGGCACGGAGTGCTCCCTGACGGGAGGTGACGGCAGGTCACGGGAGCCGCGGGCCTACACGAACACGCTCACCACCGCCGCGACCGCGAACCCCGCCACCGACAGCACGGACTCCAGCACCGTCCAGGTCCGCAGGGTGTCCCGCTCGCTGATGCCGAAGTACTTGGCGACCATCCAGAAGCCGCCGTCGTTGACATGCGAGGCGAAGATGGACCCGGCCGAGATCGCCATGATGACGAGGGCCGTGAAGGCCTGGGAGTGGTGGCCGTCGGTGAGCAGCGGGGCGACGATGCCGGCCGTGGTGACGATGGCGACCGTCGCCGAGCCCTGGGCGACGCGCAGCACGAGGGAGAGCAGGTAGGCGAGCACCAGCACCGGCAGGCCGACGTCGTGGAAGGTGTCGGACAGCGCCTGGGCGACCCCGCCGGCCTTGAGGACGGCGCCGAAGACACCGCCGGCGCCGACGACGAGCAGGATGTTGCCGACCGGCTTCAGCGAGGCGGTCGACACCCGCTCCAGGGACGTGCGGGACCAGCCGCGCCGGATGCCGAGCAGCCAGTAGGCGAGGAACAGGGCGAGGGTGAGGGCGACGAAGGGGTGGCCGAAGAACTCCAGCACCGAGCGGAGGGTGGAGGGGTCCAGGGCGATCGAGGAGAAGGTCGCGGCGAGGATCAGCACCAGCGGTGTGCCGATGATGGCGAGGACCGTGCCGAGCGGCACCGGGTTCTCGCGCGGCTCGCCGCCCTGCGCGCGCTGCTCGTCCAGGACGGCCTGCCGGGCCTCCTGCGCGGCCTCGGCCATGTCCTGCGGTACGGGAACGAAGATCCGCCGGCCGATCCAGGCGGCGTACGCCCAGGCGGCGAGCACGGCGGGCAGGCCGCAGACGGCGCCCATGAGGATGATCCAGCCGAGCTGGACGTGCAGCAGTCCGGCGGCGGCGACCGGGCCGGGGTGCGGCGGCAGGAAGGCGTGGGTCATCGACAGGCCGGCCAGCAGCGGCAGGCAGTAGAGCAGGATCGACTTGCCGCGGGGGGCGCCGCCGGGACCGTCCTCGCCGGAGTTCCGGGGAAGCCCGGCGGCCGCGTAGACGATCGGGGCGAGGACGAAGATGCCGACGTCGAAGAAGACCGGGATGCCGAAGATCAGGCCGGTCAGGCCCATGGCGAGCGGGGCGCGCCGCTCGCCGAAGAGGCCGAGCAGCCGGGCCGCCAGCACCTCGGCGCCGCCGCTGACCTGGAGGATCGCGCCGAGCATGGTGCCCAGGCCGATGATGATCGCGACATGGCCGAGGATGCCGCCCATGCCGGACTCGACGGTCGACACGGCGTCCGACCGCTGGACGGTGCCGAACAGTTCGGTGACCGGCAGCCCGGCCAGCAGGCCGACGGCTATGGAGACGGCCAGCAGGGCCACGAAGGGCTGGAGCTTGACCTTGATGATCAGGCAGAGCAGGAGGGCGATGCCGAGCGCGGCGACGAGGAGCAGTCCGGCGGTGCCGTCGACGAGGAGGAGCAGGCCTCCGGTGTGGGGTGGCGCGGCGGGGGCGGGGGCGGCGAGCGGGAGGGGCATAAGGGGTCCTCTGGCTGAATGCAGGGTGCTTCCGGGCAGGGGGGATCGCGGCACGGCGGCCCGGGATACGGGGCGCCGCCGTGCCGTGAAGGGCGTACGGGTGCGGGAGTCGACGTGCGTGCGGGGTGCGGGGTGCGGCGCGCGGGCGGCCCCGGTCAGCCGCTCAGCGCCGGCTCAGCGGCGGCTCAGCCGAGGACGGCGAGGGCGTCGATCTCGATGAGGAGGCCGGCCGGCAGACCGACGTAGACGGTGGTGCGGGCGGCGGGCGGCTGGGTGAGGCCCTGCTCGTCGAAGTAGGCGTTGTAGATCTCGTTCATCTCCGCGAAGTGGTCCACGTCGGTGAGGTAGACGCGGATCATCATCACGTCGTCCCAGCTCGCGCCGCCCTCCTCCAGGATCGCCCTGACGTTGGCGAGGGTCTGCAGGGTCTGCTCGCGCAGGGTGGGACCGGCGGGCGTGGGGGGCTTGCCGTCCTCGGCGGGCAGGAAGCCGACCTGGCCGGCGACCTGGAGGATGTTGCCCTTGCGCACGCCGTGCGAGAACCGCGCGGGCGGGGTGGTGTGCGTCTTCGGGGTGAGCGCGGTCTTCTCGGTCATTCGGCGGACCCTTTCGCGGTCGTTCTTCCGGAGTACTCGCCGCTGATGGCGTCCGCGGTACGGCGCACCTGCGGGAGCAGGGTGAGCAGTTCGTCGGCGGTGACGACGACGTTGGGCGCGGAGACCGACATCGCGGCGACGACGCGGCCGTCGGCGCCCCGGACCGGTGCGGCCACGCAGTTGATGGACTCCTCGTGGCCGCCGAGGTCGGTGGCCCAGCCCTGTTCGCGCACCTGGGCCAGCTCGCGCGCGAACGCGGCGGCGTTGGGGGTGGAACGGGCCGTGTAGAGGGGGTAGTCGAGCTTCTCGGCCAGTGCCCGGCGCTCGGGCTCGGGCAGGTCGGCCAGCAGCAGCTTGGCGACGGCGGCGACGGTGATGGCGACGGGCCGGCCGATGCGCGAGTACATGCGCACGGGGTAACGGCTGTCCACCTTGTCGATGTAGAGGACCTCGCCGTCCTCGTACACGGCGAGGTGCACGGTGTGCCCGCACTGCTCGTTCAGCCGGACCAGGTGGGGGTGGGCGATCTCCCGGACGTCGAGGTTCTCCATCGCCTCCTGGGCGAGCGCGAACAGCCGGGCGCCGAGGCGGTAGCGCTGGTCTGACTGGCGGTAGACCAGACCGTGCTCGTGCAGGGTGCGCAGCAGCCGCAGCGCGGTGGACTTGTGCACGCCGAGCCGGTCGGCGACCTGGCCGAGGTCGGCGGGGCCCTCGGCGAGCAGCGGCAGGATGCTCAGGGCGCGGTCGACGGTCTGGCTCATGGCGTACGTACCTCCTCCTCGGCCCGATCGACGGCTCGGTCGGCGGCGCGCGTCCAGCCGGGGCCGAGTCGCAGTCTCCCCCACGCGTCCTCGTCCAGGGCGGCCAGCCGGTCGGCGTGGTCCCGGGCCGGGGGCGGGGCGAGGTCGCCGGGGACGGTGAGGGCGGCGGCGGCCATGAGGTGCCCGTGCCGCAACCGGTCCCGGACGGGCAGTGCGCGCAGGGTCGCGGAGAGGAACCCGGCGGCGAAGGCGTCCCCGGCCCCGACGGGGGCGACGACGGCGACCCGGAGCGCGGGCACGAAGGTGACGCGGTCGGCGGACCGGAGGCCGCCCCCGGACTCCCGGGAACCGGACTCGCGGCAACCGGACTCGCGGCAACCAGACTCGCGAAGGCCGGGCTCACCGGATCCGGGACCACGGGCACCGGGCTCACCGGGACCGGGCTCCCGGGGACCGGACTCGCGAAGGCCGGGCCCGTCGGAGACGGCGGCCGGGGCGGGCGCGTCGCCGTCCGCCGGTGGGTGTTCGAAGACCGTGGCCCCGCGCCCGCCCTGCTTGACGACGAGCACCGGCGGCTCCGGCAGGACCTCGCGGACGGCGCTCGGGCCGCCGGTGACGCCCCAGGCGGCCTCCGCCTCGTCCTCGCCGACGAACACGATGTCGGCCGAGCGGGCGAGGTCCAGCAGGACCCCGGTCCCGGCCGGGTCGGGCCACAGGCCGGGGCGGTGGTTGACGTCGAAGGAGACGAGCGGCCGCCCGGGGCGGGGCGCGGTCAGTTCGCGCAGCAGGTCCCGGCACTGCGGCGACAGCGCGGCCGTGATCCCGGACAGGTGCAGCACCCGCCCGGCCCGCACGGCCGCCAGGTCCACCGAGCCGGTGCTCATCGCGGAGGCCGCGGAACCGGCCCGGTAGTACGCCACTTCGTGCGCGTCGGTGGCCCGGTCCCCGGCCGTGCGGAAGTAGACGCCGGTGGGGCGCTCCGGGTCCCGCCGGACCGCGCCGACGTCGACGCCGTAGGCCGCGATCGCCGCCACCAGGTGGTCGCCGAAGCCGTCCGCGCCGACCCGGCCGACCCAGCGGGCCGAGTGGCCGGCCGCCGCGAGCACGCAGGCCACGTTGGACTCGGCGCCGCCGATGGACCGGTCGAAGGAGGGGACGTCGGCGAGGCGGCCGGGCCGGCCGGGCAGGAAGGCGACCATGGACTCGCCGAGCGTGACGACGTCCACGACCTCGGGGGCGCCGGGGGCGTTGCGGGGTCCGCTGACGGTCACGATCGTCGTACTCCTCGGCCGGGTGCGGGTCTCGGGTGGTTTCCGTTGACCCCGCGTCGGCCGAGATGTTAGACAGCGGTCAGCGACATACGCAATGGTCGTTGCATATCGTGCAACGGACCGGATCAGGAGGCTTCCATGGCCCGCGACACCGGCGCCGAGGCGCTCGCCCGGCTCGCCGAGGAACGCGTCGACCACCGTTTCAAGGGTCTCCCGCCGGACGCCGAGGGCCTCACGGTCGGCGAGCTGGCGGCCCAGCGCCGCAACCTGTTCACCGGCGGCTTCACCACGCCCGTGCTCGCCCTGTCGGCCGAGCGCCTGGAGCACAACCTGGCGCTGATGGACACGTACGCCGCCCGGCACGGTCTCGCCTTCGCCCCGCACGGCAAGACCTCCATGGCGCCGCAGCTCTTCCGGCGCCAGCTCGAGCGCGGCGCCTGGGGCATCACCCTCGCGGTGCCGCACCAGGTGCGGGTGGCCCGCGCGTACGGCGTCCGGCGCGTCTTCCTCGCCAACGAGCTGGTGGACCCGGCCGCCCTGCGCTGGATCTCCGCCGCGCTCGACGCCGACGACGGCTTCCGCCTCGTCTGCTACGTCGACTCGGTCGCCGGGGTGAAGCTGATGGACCTGGCCCTGCGCACCGCCCGCCGCCCGGTGGACGTGGTGGTGGAGCTGGCCGCCGGCGAGGACGCCCGCACCGGGGTGCGCACGGAGGCGGAGTGCGCCGAGGTCGCCGACGCGGTGGCCGCGGCCCCGGCCCTGCGGCTGGTCGGCGTGGCCGGGTACGAGGGCGAGGTACCGCGGGCCACGCCGGAGCGGGTGCGGGACTGGCTGCGGCGGCTGGTCGCGCTGGCCGCGGACCTCGACCGGGCCGGGCGGTTCGCCAGGACGGAGGAGATCGTCGTCAGCGCCGGCGGCAGCGCCTGGTTCGACGCGGTCGCCGACGTCTTCGCGGAGATCCCGCCGCTGAGCCGCCCCGTGCTGAAGCTGCTGCGCTCGGGCGCCTACGTCTCGCACGACGACGGCCACTACCGCAGGCTCACCCCCTTCAACCGGGTCCCGGCGGAGGGCGGACTGGAGCCGGCCTTCCGGCTGTGGGCGCAGGTGGTCTCCCGCCCGAACGCCGGGCAGGCCTTCGCCAACGCGGGCAAGCGGGACGCGGCACACGACCTCGACCTGCCCGTCGCCCAGGTGGTGCGCCGGGGCGACGGCGAACGCCCGGCCACCGGCATCTCGGTCACCGGCCTGTCCGATCAGCACACCTGGCTGCGCACGGACGCCGGGGCCGACCTCAGGGTGGGCGACTGGGTGGGCCTGGGGCTCTCCCACCCCTGCACGTCCTTCGACAAGTGGCAGCTGATCCCGGTGGCCGAGGCGGACGGCACGGTCGTGGACTACGTCCGCACGTTCTTCTGAGCCCCACCGGGACCCACCGAGCCCCACCGGGACCCATCGAGTCCCGCCAAGACCCCTGGAAGGAGCCCCGCCGTGGAAGAGCTGGTCATCCGGGACGCGGACGTCGTCGACGGC
This sequence comes from Streptomyces sp. NPDC041135, assembly GCF_055592085.1. Lineage (NCBI taxonomy): Bacteria > Bacillati > Actinomycetota > Actinomycetes > Kitasatosporales > Streptomycetaceae > Streptomyces > Streptomyces sp. NPDC041135. Next base: position 356,329 of record NZ_JBVIYZ010000004.1, on the reverse strand, counting down.
AGCGGCGAGCCCGCGTACCGGGCCGACGTGGTGGTCGGCGGCGGCCGCGTCGTGTCGATCGTCAAGGAGGCGGCGGCCGCGGGCTGCCAGCGCCCCACCGCCCGGCGCGAACTGGACGCCGAGGGGCTGGTCCTCGCGCCCGGCTTCATCGACATGCACGCCCACTCCGACCTGGCGCTGCTGCGCGACCCCGACCACAGCGCCAAGGCCGCCCAGGGCGTCACCCTGGAGGTCGTGGGCCAGGACGGGCTGTCGTACGCGCCGGTCGACGACCGCACCCGGGAGGAGGTGCGGCGGGCGATCACCGGCTGGAACGGCTACGGCGACGACCTCGACTGGGACTGGCGCTCGGTCGGTGAGTACCTGGACCGCCTCGACCGCGGGATCGCCGTGAACGCGGCCTACCTCGTCCCCCAGGGCACGGTCCGCGCGCTCGTCGTCGGCTGGGAGGACCGCGAGGCCACGCCCGCCGAGCTGGAGCGGATGCGCCGGCTGGTCGCGGAGGGCCTGGAACAGGGCGCGGTCGGCATGTCCTCCGGGCTGACCTACACGCCCGGCATGTACGCCGAGGACGCCGAACTCACCGAGCTGTGCCGGGTGGTGGCGTCGTACGGCGGCTACTACTGCCCGCACCACCGCTCCTACGGCGCCGGCGCCCTCGCGGCGTACGCGGAGATGGTGGAGCTGGCCCGGGAGGCGGGCTGCCCGCTGCACCTGGCGCACGCCACCATGAACTTCCGGGTCAACGAGGGCCGCGCGCCCGAGCTGCTGGCCCTGCTGGACGAGGCGCTGGAGCGGGGCGCCGACATCACCCTGGACACCTACCCCTACACGCCCGGCTGCACGACGCTGGCCGCGCTGCTGCCGAGCTGGGCGAGCGAGGGCGGCCCGGAGGCGGTGCTGGCCCGGCTCACCGACCCGGCCACCGCGGCCCGCGTCCGGCACGCCATGGAGGTGACCGGCTCCGACGGCTGCCACGGGGTGCCCGTGGAGTGGGACACGGTCGAGATCTCCGGCGTGCACGACCCGGCGCTCGCCGGACACGTGGGCCGTACCGTCCAGGAGTCGGCCGACCTGCGCGGCGAGGAGCCGTGGGAGACCGCCCGCCGGCTGCTGGTCGGCGACCGGCTCGGCTCGACCGTCCTCCAGCACGTCGGCCACGAGGAGAACGTCCGCGCGATCATGCGCCACCGCGCGCACACCGGCGGCTCGGACGGCATCCTCCAGGGCGCCAAACCGCATCCGCGCGCCTACGGCACCTTCCCGCACTACCTGGGCCGCTACGTGCGGGAGCTGGGCGTGCTCTCGCTGGAGGAGTGCGTCGCGCACCTCACCGCGCGGCCCGCGGCCCGGCTGCGCCTGCCGGACCGCGGGCTGGTGCGCGAGGGGTACCGCGCCGACCTGGTCCTGTTCGACCCGGGGACGGTCGCGGCGGGGTCCACCTTCGAGCAGCCGCGCGCGCTGCCCGTCGGCATCCCCCACGTCCTGGTGGACGGCCGCTTCGTGATCGAGGACGGCCGCCGCACGGACGTCCTGGCGGGGCGGGCGGTGCGCCGCACTCCGGTGTGAGCGCCCGCCCCGCCGGTGCCGCTACGGCCGGGGCAGGGTGCAGCCGCTGCGGGTGAGGTCGAGCCGGTTGCCGGTGGTGAAGCAGGCCGGGATGGTGTAGGTCTCCTCGGCGTAGTTGATGCCCTGGCGGACGGTGACGGTGCCGTTGGCGTCGACCTCGCACGGGTTGTTCTCCGTGCAGGTCTCGCCGTCCTCGTTGCCGGTGTTGTTGACGGCGACGACCCGGCCGGTGGCCGTGTCGACGACCGGCGAGCCGGAGGTGCCGCCGATGGTGTTGCAGGCGGAGGTGTAGCGGACCGAGTCCTTCCAGGTCCAGCCGCCCTCCTTCAGGCGGTACACGAACCCGTCGACGTTGCAGCTGTAGATCCGCTTCCAGTAGCCGGAGACAACCTTGATGGCGGTGCCGGCCACCGGGTGGGTGTCGTTGACGGTGAGCGCGCTGATGCCGTAGCTGCTCTTGATGGCCGCGTACGTGGTGGTGGTGCGGTAGATCGTGACGTCCGTGTCGGTCATGGTCGAGTACACGACCTGGTTGGCGCGGAGCGTGGCGACCCTGGTGCCGGCGGAGTTGAGCAGGCCGAAGGAGCGGCTGGAGGACTGGCCGGTGATGACCTCACCGGGGTCCGGGAAGCCCGTCTCCAGGCAGTGGCCGTTGGTGAGCACCAGCGCCGGGTCGGTGTCGGCGGAGGCGGGGAAGCGGATCACGGAGCCGGAACAGTTGCTGAGCGAGACGGTGCCGGCGTAGTTGACGGTCACCGCGGCGGCCGCCTTGGCCTGCGGCACGGCGACCGCCGGGACCGCGCCGAGCCCGGCGATGGCCAGGCCCGAGAACGCGGCAAGGAGAGGCTTCTTCATGTGGGGGTCCCCTCGTCAGACGTGAGCGACCGGAGATCTTCCGGTCGCCGCCTGAACTTGTCATGTGCATTCTGATGTGCACAAGGGGGCGCGGCAAGAAGCCCGCCGCCGGCGGAGCGCGGCCGACTCCCGCCGCGCTGGGCCTACTTGGGACGCTTCGCGCTCCCCCGGCCGTGCCCCCGGCCGGGAGAACCGGTCGGCGCCGGGCTGGTGGGAGCGGGAGCCGGGGCCGTCACGGAGGATGTGGTCGTGGCGGAGGCCGTGGCCGGGGCGGACGGGTCCGCGGAGGCCCCGGCGCTCCCGGACGGGCCGGTCGCGGCGGCACCCGGGGGCGCGTCCGCCTCCGTCGCCGCGGGCGCGCCCGCCCCCGCCGCCGGGACGCCCGGCTCCGTGGTGCGCACCCCGGTGCCCCCCGAGGAGGACGAGGCCCGCGCGGAACCCGGCCGGTCCGGCGCGGCGGAGGCGTCCTTCCCGGCCGCCGGCCCGGTGCGGTCCGCTCCGGCCGGCGGGGCGGAGGACGACCCCGACACGGCGACGCCGACGAGCACGGCGGCGAGGGACACCGCGCCCACCGCCCCGGCGACGGCCACCGCACGGCGCGGGCCCCGGCCGGCGGACCGCCCGCGCGCGGCACGTGCCGCGTCCCGGCGCCGCTCGGCCCGCCCGCCACCGAAACCGTCCGCGCCGGAGGCCTCGTATCCGTCCACCATCACGGCGGGCAGCCGCCGCGTGTCGCCGTAGGCGTCCTGCCAGCCGTGGGCGGCGGCCGGATCGGTGTACTCGTCGTACACCGGAGCGGCCCCGGCGGACGGGTGGTACACGCTGGGCACCGGACGGGACTCGGCTCCCGGCGGATACGGGGGAGGGCTCGACATGGCGAGCGATTCTAGGGACGGGAGAGGCTGTTGGGACAGTTACCGGCGATAAGGGAGCAAAGCGACTCGTCTCACGTGGCGGGAAACACGGCGCGCGGGGCGTTACCGGGCCGTAAGCTCGCGGGCATGCAGGTGATCCAGTCGACGAAGCTCGCCAACGTCTGTTACGAGATCCGCGGCCCGGTGCTCGAGGAGGCCATGCGGCTGGAGGCGGCCGGTCACCGCATCCTGAAGCTGAACACCGGCAACCCGGCCGCCTTCGGCTTCGAGTGCCCCCCGGAGATCCTGGAGGACATCCTCCGCAACGTCTCCACCGCCCACGGCTACGGCGACGCCAAGGGCCTGCTGGCGGCCCGGCGGGCGGTCGTCATGCACAACCAGACCATCGGCATCGAGACGGACGTCGAGCACGTCTTCATCGGCAACGGCGTCTCCGAGCTGATCGTGATGGCGATGCAGGGCCTGCTGGACGACGGCGACGAGGTGCTCGTCCCGGCCCCCGACTACCCCCTGTGGACGGCGGCCGTCTCCCTGTCCGGCGGCACCGCGGTGCACTACCGCTGCGACGAGCAGGCCGACTGGATGCCCGACCTCGCCGACATCGAGCGCAAGGTCACCGACCGCACCAAGGCCCTCGTCATCATCAACCCGAACAACCCCACGGGCGCGGTGTACGACGAGGCGATGCTCAAGGGCCTGACCGACATCGCCCGCCGCCACAACCTGCTGGTCTGCTCGGACGAGATCTACGACAAGATCCTCTACGACGGCGCCACCCACACGCCCACCGCCTCGGTCGCCCCCGACCTGCTGACCCTCACCTTCAACGGCATGTCGAAGGCGTACCGGGTGGCCGGCTACCGCGTCGGCTGGATGTCGATCTCCGGGCCGCGCGCCCACGCCGACTCCTACATCGAGGGCCTGACGATCCTGGCGAACATGCGCCTGTGCGCGAACATGCCGGGCCAGCACGGGGTGGTCGCCGCGCTCAGCGGGCGCCAGACCATCAAGGACCTGGTGCTGCCGGGCGGCCGGCTCAAGGAGCAGCGCGACGTGGCGTACGAGCTGCTGACCCAGATCCCGGGGGTGACGTGCGTGAAGCCGAAGGGGGCGCTGTACCTCTTCCCGCGGCTCGACCCGCAGGTGTTCAAGATCAAGGACGACCGCCGGATGGTCCTGGACCTGCTGCGCCAGGAGAAGATCATGGTGGTGCAGGGCACCGGCTTCAACTGGCCGGAGCCGGACCACTTCCGGGTGGTGACGCTGCCGACGGCCGGGGACCTGCGGGACGCGGTGACCCGGATCGGCACCTTCCTGGACGGCTACAGCCAGCCCTGACCTCACCGTCCGTGGGCAGCGGGGGCCAATCTGTGATCGGGTCAACTTTAGACGAGATCTAAGCTAGGATGGTTTCCTGTCAGAGCACAGGAGGCCTCCCCCATGTACGAACCGATCCGCACCAAGTCGGTCCACAGCACGAGGGCCGGCGCCGCCTCCGACTTCCCCCACCGCTCGCGCGAGGAGGAGCTGGACATCCAGCTCGCCGGGCATCTCGCGGCGCTGCTCGCGGTCACCGACGAGCTGCGCTCCCGCACGCCGTCCGCGGATCTGGACGCCGCCGCCGAGCGCCTCGCCTGCCAGGTGACCCGCCTGCGCGGCGGCCGCGCGCCGGTGCGTACGGCGTCGCCCTCGGCCGTCCTGCCCGACGCGCTGCACCGGCGGGCGCACGCGCTCGCGGGCCGGGCCCTCGTCGTCGCCGCCTCCCGCGCGGACACCGCGGCGGCCATCCTCGCGGCCGAGCGCATGGACGCCCACACCGCCGCGCTGGCGGAGCCGAAGCAGCTCAGCTCCGCCCGCTGACCCGCCCGAGGGTCCCCCGGTCGGCCCCGGTCCGCGTGCACCCACAGCGACGCGCGGACCGGGCGCCACGAACGCCGCGCCCGGCGGAGTGTGCCCGCGGCCGGCCGTGACGATCGCTGGTCAGGGCGTGACCGGCCGCGGAGTCGGTGCGGGGACGGCTCAGCCCAGGCGCTCCACCAGCGCGCGGTACTCGTCCCACAGCTCCTTCGGGGTGTGCTCGCCGAAGGTGTTGAGGTGCTCGGGGACCAGGGCGGCCTCCTCGCGCCAGACCTCCTTGTCGACCGTCAGGAGGAAGTCGAGGTCGGAGTCGGCCAGTCCGAGACCCTCGGTGTCCAGGGCGTCCCGGGTCGGCAGGATGCCGATGGGGGTCTCCACACCCTCGGCCGTGCCGTCCAGGCGCTCCACGATCCACTTCAGCACGCGGCTGTTCTCGCCGAAGCCCGGCCAGACGAAGGCGCCCTCGTCGTTCTTGCGGAACCAGTTGACGTAGTAGATCTTCGGCAGCCTGGACTGGTCCTTGTCCTTGGCCACGTCGACCCAGTGACCCATGTAGTCGCCCATGTTGTAGCCGCAGAACGGCAGCATGGCGAACGGGTCGCGGCGCAGCTCACCGACCTTGCCCTCGGCGGCGGCGGTCTTCTCGGAGGCCACGTTGGCGCCGAGGAAGACGCCGTGGTTCCAGTCGAAGGACTCGGTCACCAGCGGCACCGCGGTGGCGCGGCGGCCGCCGAAGAGGATCGCCGAGATCGGCACGCCCTTGGGGTCCTCCCACTCGGGAGCGATGATCGGGCACTGCGACGCGGGCACGGTGAAGCGGGCGTTGGGGTGGGCGGCGGGCGTGCCGGAGGCCGGCGTCCAGTCGTTGCCCTTCCAGTCGGTCAGGTGGGCGGGCGGCTCCTCGGTCATGCCCTCCCACCACACGTCGCCGTCGTCGGTCAGCGCGACGTTGGTGAAGACCGCGTTGCCCCAGAGCGTCTTCATCGCGTTGGCGTTGGTGTGCTCACCCGTGCCGGGCGCGACGCCGAAGAAGCCGGCCTCGGGGTTGATGGCGTACAGCCGGCCGTCCTCGCCGAAGCGCATCCAGGCGATGTCGTCGCCGATGGTCTCCACCGTCCAGCCGGAGACCGTGGGCTCCAGCATGGCGAGGTTGGTCTTGCCGCAGGCGCTCGGGAAGGCCGCGGCCACGTACTTGGACTCGCCGTGCGGCGGGGTCAGCTTCAGGATCAGCATGTGCTCGGCGAGCCAGCCCTCGTCGCGGGCCATGACCGAGGCGATGCGCAGGGCGTAGCACTTCTTGCCGAGCAGGGCGTTGCCGCCGTACCCGGAGCCGTAGGACCAGATCTCGCGGCTCTCGGGGAAGTGCGAGATGTACTTGGTGGAGTTGCAGGGCCAGGGCACGTCCTGCTGCCCGGGCTCCAGCGGGGCGCCCAGGGTGTGCACGGCCTTGACGAAGAAGCCCTCGTCGCCGAGTTCGTCCAGCACCGCCTGTCCCATGCGGGTCATCGTGCGCATCGACACCGCGACGTACGCCGAGTCGGTGATCTCCACGCCGAGCGCGGAGAGCGGGGAGCCCAGCGGGCCCATGCAGAACGGCACGACGTACATCGTGCGGCCGCGCATCGAGCCGCGGAACAGGCCGCCCCGGCCGTCGCCCGAGCCCTGGAAGATCTCCCGCATCTCCGCGGGCGCCTTCCAGTGGTTGGTCGGGCCGGCGTCCTCCTCCTTCTCGGAGCAGATGAACGTCCGGTCCTCGACGCGGGCGACGTCGGTGGGGTCGGACGCCGCGTAGTAGGAGTGCGGGCGCTTGATCGGGTCGAGCCTGCGGAAGGTGCCCTTGCCGACGAGCTCCTCGCACAGGCGCTCGTACTCGGCTTCGGAGCCGTCACACCAGACGACGTTGTCCGGTTGCGTCAGTTCGGTGATCTCCTGGACCCAGGACACGAGTTCCTGGTGACGGGTGGGGACGACGGTGGGAGCCGCGATGTCGCGCGCCACGATTGCTCCTAAGTGAGGGATTTTGTCCTGTTAAGGCCCCGTGGGGGCTGCGACCCGGATGCCTTCGTAGCCCGCTCATCCGGTGTCGACCGCACTCATTTGATCATCCGATGGTAGTGCCCATCTGTCCAGAGGGCATCACAGGTGAGCGGCGTGAGGTAGGCCACGGTTTGTCCGCATCCCCGCGCTCCCCTGCTGTTTCGCCCCGCCCGCCGCTGCCGCACCGCTCGCAGTCTTTGCGGAGCCATGGAGTCCGGCTGACGGACTCTTTGCGCGGGCGCCCCCGTCCGGGCCCGCCGCGTCCGGCGTGGGATCATGGCCGCGACCGGGCGGTCACCGACCCGCCCTCATCCGTGACTTACGGTTCCGTAGGTACCATTCGGGGCATGACTGCGCCCGTTCCCGACGCGCCCACGGACACGCCGGCCGCCGGTGCCGGTCCCGTCGCGCTCTCCCTGCCGCACCCGGTCAAGCCCAAGCTGCGCGGCTGGCTGCACCTCGGTATGTTCCCGGCCGCACTCATCGCCGGCCTGGTGCTCACCGCCCTCGCCGACTCCAGCCGCGGCCGCCTGGCCTGCGGCATCTACGCCCTGACGGCCTGCCTGCTCTTCGGTGTCAGCGCCCTCTACCACCGGGGCGACTGGAGCCCGCGCATGGACCGCCTGCTGCGCAGGCTCGACCACGCCAACATCTTCCTGATCATCGCCGGGACCTACACCCCGCTGGCCCTCCTGCTCCTGCCCGCCTCCACGGGGCGGTGGCTGCTGAGGGGCATCTGGTCGGCGGCCGCGGCCGGCATCGTCTTCCGGGTCTTCTGGGTCGGCGCCCCGCGCTGGCTGTACACGCCCTGCTACATCGCGATGGGCTGGGCGGCCGTCTTCTTCCTGCCGGACTTCCTGCACGCCGGCGGCGTCGCCGTCCTGGTCCTGGTGATCCTCGGCGGCCTCCTCTACAGCGCCGGCGGCGTCATCTACGGCATCAAGCGCCCCAACCCCTCACCGCGCTGGTTCGGCTTCCACGAGGTCTTCCACTCCCTGACCCTGGCGGCGTTCATCGCCCACTACGTCGGCATCTCGCTGGTGGCGTACCAGCACACGTAGGGCCTCTCGTCCGGATCGGGCCGGGCGCGGACCCAGCGGCCGGGACCGCGCCCCGCATGCCATCCTGACCAGGTGAACGGTCCCGAGATCCTCCTCGAAGTCGCCCCCGAGCTGCGGCTGTTCGTCCCGCACGCCCGGCGCCTCGGCGTCACCGCGCTGGCCACCGACGGCGTCTCGACGCTCGGTCACGCCGTCGAGTCCCTCGGCGTGCCGCTGACCGAGGTCGGCGCCCTGGTCGTCGATGGCCGCGAGGTGCCGGTCTCGCACGTCCCGGCGGCCGGCGAGCGGGTGTCGGTCCGGGCGGTCACCCGGCCCCAGCGCGTTCCCGGCGCCCCGCCGCGCTTCCTCCTCGACGTCCACCTCGGCACCCTGGCCCGGCGGCTGCGTCTGCTCGGCGTCGACACGGCGTACGAGTCGACCGACATCGGCGACCCCGCCCTGGCGGCCCGCTCGGCGGCCGAGCGGCGGGTCCTGCTCAGCCGCGACCGGGGCCTGCTGCGCCGCCGCGAACTCTTCGCGGGCGCCTACGTCTACAGCACCCGCCCCGACGACCAGCTCGACGACGTCCTCGGCCGGTTCGCCCCCGTCCTGGCGCCCTGGACCCGCTGCACCGCCTGCAACGGCCCGCTGAAGGAGGCCACCAAGGACGAGGTCGCCGACCAGCTCAAGGGCGGCACCCAGCGCTCCTACGACGTCTTCGCGCAGTGCACGGAGTGCGGCCGGGCGTACTGGAGGGGCGCGCACCACGAGCAGCTGGAGGCCATCGTCGAGCGCGCCCTCGCCGAGCACACCCGGCCCGCCTGACCCCGCCGCGGGTCAGCCGTTCAGGGCCGCGGTCAGCCGCTGCGGATCGGTCGTCGGGGCGTCGCAGGTGAAGTGCCGGCAGACGTACGCGGTCGGCTCGCCGCCCAGCAGCGGCCGGTCCGCGAGCAGCGGGAACTCCTCGCTGTCCGCGGTGCCCACGGCGACGACCGCGCCGGGAGCGGTGCCGAGCAGCGCCGTGCGGTGCAGGACGGCCGTCCGCTCGTCCGCGGGACCGGGGCCGACGACCGCGACCTCGCGCGGCCCGTCGAGCAGGGCCTCCGCGACGGCCAGCCCCCAGCCGACGAACCGCGGCACCCGCGGCCCGAGCGTCCGGACGATCCCCAGCGCCCGCTCGGCGGCGCTGCGGTGGGCGTCGGACCCGGTGTGCGCGGCGTAGCTCAGCAGGGCGCCGGCCGCGGCGGTCCAGCCCGAGGGGGTGGCGTTGTCGGTGGGGTCCTGCGGGCGCCGGATGAGCTGCTCGGCGTCGGCCGCCGTGTCGTACAGGGTGCCGTCCTCGGGGTCGGTGAACCGCCTGAGCACGTGGTCGAGGAGCAGCCCGGCGAAATCCAGCCAGACGCCCTCGCCGGTGACGGAGGCCAGCGCCAGGAAGCCCTCGGAGACGTCGGCGTAGTCCTCCAGCACGCCCGCGTGGGCGCCGGCCCGGCCGTCGCGGCTGGTGCGGGCCAGCCGGCCGTGCTCGTCCAGGTGCAGCCGGACCAGCAGGTCGGCGGCGCCGACGGCCGCCTCGACCAGGTCGGGGCGGTCGAAGTAGGCGCCGGTCTCGGCGAGCGCGGCCACGGCGAGGCCGTTCCAGGCGGCGACGACCTTGTCGTCCCGGCCGGGGGCGGGCCGCTCCCGGCGCGCGTCCAGCAGACGCCGGCGGACGGAGGCGATCCGCTCGGCGTCCACCACCTCGTCGCGCTGCGGGAGCTGCAGGACGGACTGGCCCTCCTCGAAGGTGCCCTCCTCGGTCACGCCGAAGTACCGGGCGGCGAGCTGTGCGTCGTCCTCCCCGAGCACCTCGCGCAGCTGCCCGGGCGTCCAGACGTAGTACGCGCCCTCGACGTGCCGCCCGCTGCCGTCGTCGCTGTCGGCGTCGAGCGCGGAGGCGAACCCGCCCTCGGCGGTGCGCAGCTCGCGGACCAGGAAGTCCGCGGTCTCCAGGGCGACCCGGCGGGCCAGGTCGGAGCCCGTGGAGCGCCACAGGTGCGCGTAGACCCGGCACAGCAGGGCGTTGTCGTACAGCATCTTCTCGAAGTGCGGCACGATCCAGTCGCGGTCCACGGAGTAGCGGGCGAAGCCGCCGCCGAGCTGGTCGTAGATACCGCCCCGGGCCATCCGCTCGCAGGTGTCCTGGGCCATCTGCAGCGCGCCCTCGGCGCCGGTGCGGGCGTGGTGGCGCAGCAGGAACTCCACGACCATGGACGGCGGGAACTTGGGCGCGCCGCCGAATCCGCCGCGCTGGGGGTCGTACTCCCGGGTGAGGCCCAGCAGGGCCTGGGACAGCTCCTGCTCGCCGGGGGCCTCGGCGGCGTGGCTGCCGATCTGGCGCTGGGAGAGGTCGCGGACGATCTTCCCGGCGACCTCGGTGACCTCCTCGCGGCGGTCCCCCCAGGCCTGCCGCACGCCCTCCAGGACCTGGCGGAAGGAGGGCATGCCGTGCCGGGGGGCGGGCGGGAAGTAGGTGCCGAAGTAGAACGGCTCGGCGTCCGGGGTGAGGAACACCGTCATCGGCCAGCCGCCCTGCCCGGTGGCCGCCTGCACCGCCTCCATGTAGACGGCGTCCACGTCCGGCCGCTCCTCGCGGTCGACCTTGACGCTGACGAAGTGCTCGTTGAGGTAGTCGGCGGTCTCCCGGTCCTCGAAGGACTCGTGGGCCATGACGTGGCACCAGTGGCAGCTGCTGTACCCGACGCTCAGCAGGACCGGCCGGTCCGTCGCTCGGGCCGCCTCGAAGGCCTCGGGCGACCACGGCCACCAGTCGACGGGGTTGTCGGCGTGCTGGAGCAGATACGGGGACGTCTCATGGGCCAGTCGGTTCACCGTTCCACTCTGCCACGCGAGCGGGCCCGGCGGAGCGGCGCACGGACCCCGGGCGCGCCCCGCACCGGGCGGCGCCCGTTCGCACCGGGCACCCTCGCTGCCGCCGGGCCCGGGAACACCTCAGGGCGCCCGGGCGGGGGCACGGGGGCGCGGGTACGTACGTGCGGACGCGCCGGCCGCCGCGCCACTCGGCGCGGCGGACCTCCGCGCGGCCCGCCGCTGCGCGGAGCGCCGGCGGGCGGAGCGCCGGCGGGGCTCAGCCCTGCCGGGGTTCGGTCCGGCTCGCGGTCGCCTTGCCGGCCTTCTTCCCGGCGGGCTCCGCGGGCTCCCCTTCCTTGAAGTCGACCTTCTGCATGTGCTTGCTCATGGACTTCATCAGTCCCCACACCGCCAGGGCCATCACCGCGAACACGATGAAGCCGAGGATGCCGGGGGTGACCTTGTTCTCGTCCACCTCCTTGGCCAGAGGGACGAGGTGCGTCAGTGCCAGGCTTGCGCTCATGTCAGGCATTGTCGCGGATGCCCGCAAAGAGGTCGTCCTCGGGGAGGGAGGTATCGACGAGCGACTTCGCCAGCTCGTACTCCTCCGTCGGCCAGACCTCCTTCTGGAGCTCCAGCGGCACCTTGAACCAGCCGCCGTCCGGGTCGATCTGCGTGGCGTGCGCGATCAGCGCCTTGTCACGGATCTCGAAGAACTCGGCACACGGAACGTGCGTGGTCAGCGTGCGCTCGACGCGCTCGAACGTCGTCCAGCGCTCCAGCCACTCCCCGTAGGGCGACTCCAGGCCGCGCGCCAGCATCGCGTGGTGCAGCGCCTCGGTGCGGGGCCGGTTGAACCCCTGGTTGTAGTACAGCTTGAGCGGCTGGTGGGCGGGGCCGAACTCGCTCTCGGGGTACTTCTCGGTGTCCGCCGCGCCCTCGAACGCCACCATCGAGATCTTGTGCGTCATGATGTGGTCGGGGTGCGGGTAGCCGCCGTTCTCGTCGTAGGTGGTGATCACCTGGGGGCGGAACGAGCGGATCTGCCGCACCAGCTCACCGGCCGCCTTGTCGACGTCCTCCAGGGCGAAGCAGCCCTCCGGCAGCGGGGGCAGCGGGTCGCCCTCGGGCAGCCCCGAGTCCACGAACCCGAGCCACTCCTGGCTGACGCCGAGGATCTCGCGGGCCTCGTCCATCTCCTTCTTGCGCACCTCGTGGATGTGCTCCTCGATGTACGCGTCGCCCTGCAGCTTGGGGTTGAGGATGGAGCCGCGCTCCCCACCGGTGCAGGTCACCACCAGCACGTCCACCCCCTCGGAAACGTACTTCGCCATGGTGGCCGCCCCCTTGCTCGACTCGTCGTCGGGGTGCGCGTGGACGGCCATCAGTCGCAGCTGGTCAGTCAAGACTCAATCCTCAGTAAGTCGGCGCCCGGTGTGCGTCGGCGCGATCGGCGGCTTCTATAGTGACCGAATCGGGGGGCGAAAAATTCCGGGGTCCGGCCCCGGAGCCCCTTGCCGGGACCGCGGTCCCGGCCCCTGCCGAGAGGACGATCATGAGCACGGCGAGCACGCGGCTGCCCGAGGGCCGCTACGGCCGTTCCTCGGACGGGCGTGCCGACCGCCGGCTCAAGGCCGCCGCGGCCGCCTTCGGCGCGGTCCTGCTCGCGCTGCTCGGCTACTTCGGGTACCACTATGTGGTCCAGAGCCGCATCAGCGCCACGGTGATCGCCTTCCAGGCCTCCGACGACGCCGTGCGGGTGCATCTGGAGGTGCGCAAGGACTCCGGTGCCTCCGGCTACTGCACGCTGCGCTCCCAGTCGGCCGACGGCGCCGAGGTGGGCCGGGCGGACTTCCGGTTCGGCGCGGGCGCCGGCCGCATCGACAAGGTCGTCACCCTGCGGACGACGGCCCGGGGCTCGACGGCCGAGCTGCTCGGCTGCCACGCCGACTGAGGCTCCGGGCGGTCGCCGTTTCGGTCCCGCGGGGGCTGACACGGGGGGCATGACCCGGAATAGGGAGTGCCTGAGCTGGGTTGACGCGAGTCTGGTGGCTTATGTCCTCCCCCTTCAGCCGCGGAATTGTTAGGCTCGTGGTTTCGCCCTTCCATCAAGGAACATGCTTCTGGTAGGGCGATGCTTTGTATTCCCTGTACCGACGAGGAGCACCCTGTGACCCAGACCAGCGAGAACGTCACCTGGCTGACCCAGGAGGCGTACAACAAGCTCAAGGACGAGCTTGAGTACCTTACTGGTCCCGCGCGCACCGAGATCGCCGCCAAGATCGCGGCCGCGCGCGAGGAGGGCGACCTGCGTGAGAACGGCGGGTACCACGCCGCCAAGGAGGAGCAGGGCAAGCAGGAGCTGCGGGTGCGCCAGCTGACCCAGCTCCTGGAGAACGCCAAGGTCGGCGAGGCCCCGGTCTCCACGGACGGTACGGTCGCCCCCGGCATGGTCGTCACGATCGCCTTCGACGGCGACGAGGACGACACGATGACCTTCCTGCTGGCCTCCCGCGAGTACGCCAGCTCCGACATCGAGACCTACTCGCCGCAGTCCCCGCTGGGCTCCGGCGTCATCGGCCACAAGGTCGGCGAGGACGCCGAGTACGAGCTGCCCAACGGCAAGAAGGCCTCGGTCAGGATCCTCAAGGCCGACCCCTACTCGGGCTGATCCCGCCGGCCGCGCATGTTCCCGGCGCGCCCCCGGTGCCGACTCGGCACCGGGGGCGTCGTCATGTCCGGGGGCTCAGGCGGTGGCCGAGCGGTACTTGCGCACCGCCAGGGTGCGGAAGAGCAGGACGATCGCCACGGACCAGATCAGCGAGGCCCACACGGGGTGCTGCATGGGCCAGGCGTCGGGCGTCTTGAACCCCGGGGGCAGGTTGCCGAACAGCTCGCGGCACGCCTGCACGGTGGCGCTGAAGGGGTTCCACTCCGCGATGTGCCGCAGGAAGGTCGGCATCTGGTTGGCGTCCACGAAGGCGTTCGAGATGAACGTCAGCGGGAACAGCCAGATCAGGCCGCCCGAGGTCGCCGCTTCGGGGGTGCGCACGGACAGGCCGATGAGCGCGCCGATCCACGAGAACGCGTAGCCCAGCAGCAGCAGGAGACCGAATCCGGCGAGCACCTTGCCGATGTTCTCGTGCGTGCGCCAGCCGACGAGCAGGGCGACGATCGCGAGGACGACCAGGGTCAGCGCCGTCTGGACCAGATCGGCGAGGGTGCGCCCGGTGAGGACCGCGCCGCGTGCCATGGGCAGGGAGCGGAAGCGGTCGATGAGTCCCTTGTGCATGTCGTCGGCGATGCCCGCGCCGGCGCCCGCCGTGGCGAACGTGACGGTCTGGGCGAAGATGCCGGCCATCAGGAACTCGCGGTAGGCCTGGGTGGAGCTGGACGCGCCGACCTGGATCGAGCCGCCGAACACGTAGGTGAACAGCACCACGAACATGATCGGCTGGATCAGTCCGAAGATCAGCATCTCCGGGATGCGGCCCATGCGGATCAGGTTGCGCCGGGCGACGATCAGCGAGTCGCGGATCGAGCGGCCGACGGGGTTGCCGGGCGCGGTGACGCGCGGGGCGTCGGTGACGGTGGTCATTTCACGGCCTCCTTGCCGCTCGTGCCGCTCTGTACGGCCGTGTCGTCGTCCGCCGCCTCGGCCGCGTGGCCGGTCAGGGAGAGGAAGACGTCGTCGAGGGTGGGGCGGCGCAGCCCGATGTCGTCGATCTCGATGCCGCGGCCGTCCAGTTCCCGGATGACCTCGGCGAGCAGCTTGGCGCCGCCGGTGACGGGGACGGTGAGCCTGCGGGTGTGCTCCTCGACCGCGGGCTCGCCCTTGCCGAAGCCGCGCAGCACCTCGACGGCCGTGGCGATGCGCTCGCGCTCGTGCACCACGACCTCGACGCGCTCGCCGCCGGTGCGGGCCTTGAGCTGGTCGGAGGTGCCCTGGGCGATGACGCGGCCCTGGTCGACGACCGCGATGTCGTGCGCCAGGTGGTCGGCCTCCTCCAGGTACTGGGTGGTGAGCAGCAGCGTCGTACCGCCGGAGACGAGCTGTTTGATGACCTCCCACAGCTGCTGCCGGTTGCGCGGGTCGAGACCGGTGGTGGGCTCGTCCATGAACATCACGGGCGGCGAGACCACCAGCGCGGCCGCGAGGTCGAGGCGGCGGCGCATGCCCCCGGAGTAGGTCTTGGCGGGCCGGTCGGCGGCGTCGGCGAGGTGGAACTGCTCCAGCAGCTCCGCGGCGCGGGCCTTGGCCGCCTTCGCGCGCATCTGGTAGAGCTGGCCGACCATCTGGAGGTTCTCGCGGCCGGTGAGGTATTCGTCGACGGCCGCGAACTGGCCGGACAGGCCGATCGAGCGGCGCACGGCGTCGGGATGGCGCAGCACGTCCACGCCCGCGACGACGGCCCGGCCGCTGTCCGGGCGCAGCAGCGTCGTCAGGCAGCGCACGGCCGTCGTCTTGCCGGCGCCGTTCGGCCCGAGGAGGCCGAGCACCGTGCCCTCGGGGACGTCGAGGTCGACGCCGTCCAGTGCTCTCACGTCGCCGAAGGTCTTCACCAGGCCTTCGGCATGGATGGCGCCTGGCATATCAGTTCTCCGCGTCTCGGGGATCGTCAGGGATGCGTGGGGGGGCGGCGCCGTCGGCGGGGTGTGGCGCGACCCGCACGAGCGGCACCGGCACACCATAACGCGATGTATCGCGTCTCTCAACGGATTTTCCCAGGAACGCCCGAACGGATGACGGGGAGTGCGGCGAGGCCGTCCGAGGGGCCCGCCCAGCCGGTGACCGGGTGGCCCGCGCGGGTCAGTCGATGACCGTGTAGCCCGCCTCGCGCAGGGCCCGGCCGACCTCGGCGCAGTGCACCGGGCCCTTGGTCTCCAGGTGCAGCTCCACCTCCGCCTCCGTCAGGCCCAGCCGGGGATCGGTCCGTACGTGGCTCACGTCGAGGACGTTGGCGTCGGCCGCCGACGTCACCCCCAGCAGCGTCGCCAGCGCGCCCGGCCGGTCCGTCAGCCGCAGCCGTACCGCCAGGTAGCGGCCCTGCGCGGCCATGCCGTGCCGCAGCACGCGCTGCATCAGCACCGGGTCGACGTTGCCGCCGGACAGCACCGCCACCACCGGGCCGGGGAAGGTGGCGGGCTCGCCCAGCAGGGCCGCGACGGGGCTCGCGCCGGCCGGTTCGACGACCAGCTTGGCGCGCTCCAGGCACAGCAGCAGCGCGGCGGACAGCTGGTCCTCGGTGACCGTGCGGACCTCGTCGACCAGCTCGCCGACGATCCCGAACGGCACCCGGCCGGGCCGCCCGACCTTGATGCCGTCGGCCATCGTCGCCGGGTTCTCGATCGACACCGGGCGCCCGGCCGCGAGCGAGGGCGGATAGGCCGCCGCGCCCTCCGCCTGCACCCCGACGATCCGCACGTCGGGCCGCAGCGCCTTCACCGCGACCGCGATGCCGGCCGCGAGACCGCCGCCGCCGATGCCGACGACGATCGTGCGCACCTCGGGGCACTGCTCCAGGATCTCCAGGCCGACCGTGCCCTGGCCCGCGATGACGTCGGCGTGGTCGAAGGGGTGGATGAACACCGCTCCGGTCCGCTCCGCGTAACTCTGCGCCGCGGCCAGCGTCTCGTCGACCACCTGGCCGTGCAGGCGCACCTCGGCGCCGTACTCCCGGGTGGCGCTGATCTTCGGCAGCGGGGCGCCCTTCGGCATGAACACCGTCGCCCGCACGCCGAGCAGCGACGAGGCCAGCGCCACGCCCTGCGCGTGGTTGCCGGCGCTGGCGGCCACCACCCCGGCGGCCCGCTCCTCCGGCAGCAGCCCGGCGATGCGCACGTACGCGCCGCGCAGCTTGAAGGAGCCGGTCCGCTGGAGGTTCTCGCACTTGAGGTACACCGGCCGGCCGACCAGCTGGGACAGGTGCCTGCTGCTCTCCATCGCGGTCGTCCGCGCCACGCCCGAGAGCATCTTCTGGGCGCCGCGCACATCGTCGAGGGTGACGGAGCGCAAGGAGTCAGCCGTGCCGTAGCTCATGACCCAAGTCTCGCAGTTCAGCGTCCCCCGTGAGCGGTGTGACCAAGCTCCGAGACCGGTTTGCGCAGCGCCGGTACGACCCGCCCCCCGGCCGCGTACCCTGTCCCCCAACCCAGCACCCCTCATGAAGCGAGCCCCCGGCCATGCCCACAACACCTGAAATGTCGATGGACATGACGACCGTCGGTGACACCGGTCTCCTCGACACCCTCCAGCACGAGGTGGCGGTGTTCGCCCGCCGTGCCGAACAGACCCGGCTCGGCGGCGTCGGGCAGGTGCGCAACTCCATGGACCGCGCCGCGTATCTGCTGCTCAACCGCCTCGACAACGAGGGTCCGATGGGCGTCAAGGCACTGGCCGCGAGCATGGGCATCGACTCCTCCACGGTCACCCGGCAGGTGGCACCGCTGGTCGACACGGGCCTGGTCAAGCGCACCTCGCACCCGGAGGACGGACGGGCGGTGGTGCTCCAGCTGTCGCCGCGCGGGGCCGCCCGGCTGGAGGAAGTGCGCTCCTCGAGGCGTCAGTTGATGGCCGAGCTGACCCACGACTGGGCACCGGGGGAGCGCGAGGCGTTCTGCGCGCTCCTGACGCGCTTCAACGGCGCGCTCTCCGCCCGGATGAGCGTCCAGCCGGTGTCGCCCGCGGAGTCCTCCCCCGCTTCCTGAACCCCGCTCCGCACGGCTCTTGACCGCGGGCCCGCCGCTGGCCTCAGATGAGACGCGGGCCCCGGGGGCCCGGTCGGGCGGGGAGGCGCGGTGCGGGAACGGCAGGCCGGTCGGGACGCCCGCGGCGCACGGGAGTTCGAGGCGTTCGTCGCGGGCGCCGGAGGACGGCTGCTGCACACCGCCACCCTGCTGACGGCGGAGGCGCCGGACGCCAACCCGCGCGCGCGGCGGCTGCTGACGCTCGCCCTGGCCCGCACCTACGCCGGCTGGGACCGGCTGCGCGGCGAGGACCCCTACGACCACGCCCGCCGCTGCCTGACCACCCGCTTCGCGCACGGGCTCTGGCACCACTACGGCGCCCCCGGCCGCGCCCGCCCGCACCCCGGCAGCCCGCTGGCCGCCCTCTCCCCGCTCGAACGCCTCGTGCTGGTGCTCCGGCTCTACGAGGGCGTCGCCGAGGAGCAGACGGCGGCCCTGCTGGGACTGCCCGCCGAGCAGGTGCACACCGTGTGCGACCGGGCGACGGCCACGCTGCTGCACCCGCGCCGGGAACTGCCGGGAGCGCAGGCGCGGGTGGCCCGGCCGTGAACCGGCCCCAGCGCGAGGCGGCCGCACGGCGGATCATGGAACGGACGCCGGTGCCGGTCCCGGCGGAGCTGTACGCCGAGGCGGTCCGGCGCGGCGGCCGCATGCTGCGTCGCCGCAGGGCGCTGCGCCGGGTGCTGTGGCTGCTGCTGTGCGCCGCCGCCGTCGCGCTCACCGTGTGGGCGGTGACGGCCCGGCCGTGGGTGGAGCCGCCGTCCCGGACGACCCCGCCGGTGACCGGCTGGTGAGCCCCGGCCGGGGACGGGCGGCCTCCCGGCCCGGGACGCTTTCCGGCCCGTCCGGGCCGGGAGGGCCGCCCCGCGCCCGGTGCGCCGGCTCAGCCCAGGGCCTGCTGGAGGTCCTCCAGGAGGTCGTCGGCGTTCTCGATGCCCACGGAGAGGCGCACCAGGTCGCCCGGGACCTCCAGCAGCGAGCCCGCCGCCGAGGCGTGCGTCATCCGGCCCGGGTGCTCGATCAGCGACTCGACGCCGCCCAGCGACTCGCCCAGCGTGAACACCTGCGCGCGGTTGCAGACCTCGACGGCCGCCTCCTCGCCGCCCTGCACCCGGAAGGAGATCATGCCGCCGAACGCCCTCATCTGCTTGGCGGCGACCTCGTGCCCCGGGTGCTCGGGCAGCCCCGGGTAGAGCACGCTGGTCACGCGCGCGTGCCGGCTCAGCATGTCGGCGACCTTGGCCGCGTTCTCGCTGTGCCGGTCCATGCGCACCGCGAGCGTCTTGGTGCCCCGCAGCACCAGCCAGGAGTCGAAGGGCCCGGCGACCGCGCCCATCGCGTTCTGGTGGTAGGTCAGCTCCTCGGCCAGCCCCTGGTCGGAGACGATCAGCGCGCCGCCGACCACGTCCGAGTGACCGCCCATGTACTTGGTCAGGGAGTGCACGACGACGTCCGCGCCGAGGGACAGCGGCTGCTGGAGGTAGGGCGTGGCGAAGGTGTTGTCGACGACCAGCCGCGCGCCCGCGTCGTGGGCGACCTGGGCGACGGCGGCGATGTCGGTGATGCCGAGCAGCGGGTTGGAGGGGGTCTCCACCCACACGGCCTTGGTCTTGGGGGTGATCGCCTCCCGCACGGCCGCCGGGTCGCCGGTGTCGGCGACCGACCACTCCACGCCCCACCGGGTGGCGACCTTCGCGAACAGCCGGAACGTGCCGCCGTAGGCGTCGTTCGGGATGACCACGTGGTCGCCGGGGGTGAGCAGGGTGCGCAGCAGGGTGTCCTCGGCCGCCAGGCCGGACGCGAACGCCAGGCCGCGGCGGCCGCCCTCCAGCGCGGCGAGGTTCTCCTCCAGGGCGGCCCTGGTCGGGTTGGCGCTGCGGCTGTACTCGTAGCCGCCGCGCAGCCCGCCGACGCCGTCCTGCTTGTAGGTCGAGACCTGGTAGATCGGCGGGACGACCGCGCCGGTGAGGGGATCGGCGGTGTTGCCCGCGTGGATCGCCAGGGTCTCGAAGTGCTGACTGATGTGCCTGTCGCTCATGAGCACCGAGCGTAGTGCGCCCGCCGCCCTGCTGCCGTACGGCGGGACTGCCGCCGCCGGTGAGCAGGGTTTTCCCTCGATGCACGGCACCCCGGCCGAGCGGGGCCCGGGAGTTTTCCACAGGCCGGCGGACGGGGTTGGCCAAGTGTCGGCGGTGTCTGGTTCGCTGGAGGCATGCAGATTCTCTGGGTCCTGATGGCGCTGGTCATGCTGGTCTTCGTGCTGCGCCCGCTGCTGCGCTCGCGGCTGCGGCGGACGTCCGTCGCGCCGGCCCCGCTGGTGCCCCGGCTGCGCCGGAACGCCCGGCTTGAGCTGGTCTCCCCGGACCACCCGGACGCCGCGGACCCGGCGGACTACGGCTTCGTGCGCCAGGAGGAGCTGGACGTCCGCATGCCCGGCCCGGACCAGGACCTGCTGGACGTCCTGGAGCTGGTGCAGCGCACCCAGGACTACCGCGCGGCGGCTCAGCTGCTGGCGGGCACCGCCGCCGAGGGCGAGGTGCGCTGGCAGCGGGTGCAGGCCTTCGCGGGCGCGGCGGCCCTGGAGCTGCAGCAGCGGCCCGGCGGAGTCTCCGAGACACCCGGCGGGCAGTGGCTGCGGGTGTGGCGGGCCGAGCAGCCCAAGGACGCGGGCGGCGCGGCCGTGCACGCGGAGTTCCTGGTGCAGCAGGCGTGGCGCACGTCGGTGCCGGGGACGGACGACTTCCGCATCATCATGGAGGAGGCTCTCGACGCCTGCGAGCAGGCGGCGCTGCTGGCCCCGGACGATCCGGTGCCGCACATCGTCGAGCTGTCCGTGGCCCGCGGCCTCGGCTACCCGCGTCCGGACTTCGAGAAGCTCTGGCTGCGCATCCTCGACCGCGCTCCGGCCCACATGGGCGCGCACCTGGCCGCGCTGCACTACTGGTGCGAGAAGTGGCACGGCTCGCGCGCCCTCGCCCAGGAGTTCGCGGAGGCCGCCGCCGCCCGCGCGCCGCGTGGCTCGCTGCTCGCCGCGATGCCGCTCTTCGCGGTCTTCGAGCACCTCCCCGAGGTCAACCTGGTGCACGGCTTCTACCAGAGCGAGGTCGTCACCAAGGCGATGCACGGCGCGCTGCACGCGGTGCACGCCGCCCGCGCGGACGACCCGATGCTGGCCCACGTGCGCCATCTGCTGGTCTTCTTCCTGGTCAGCGCCGAACGCTGGACCGAGGCCATGCACCAGCTGGTCCACGTCGACGGGCACGTCGGCGCCCTGCCCTGGACGCTGTCCGCGGACCCGGCGGCCGAGTTCGCGGTCTTCCGCGCCCTGGCAGTGGCGGGGTACGAGGCCAACGGCGGCAGCCCGGCGACCCTGCCCGGTTGACCACCGCCCCGGCCGGCACCGGCCCGGCACGTCCACCGGGCGCGCCAACCGACCGCCGTTGCATCGGGATTGCCGTCCTGACCTGGGGTAGGGCATACTCCCCATCCCCCCACATGCCCTTTCTTGCCGCTTTCTTTGCTGTCCGTTGCCTCGTTGTCTCGACGTTTGTGATGCCCGGAAAAGCCCGGATTCTCCGGAGTCCGCCGGGTCGTGTGGGGGGATCCGCCCGATGGGCACCACTCTGCGCGCGCTGCGCGCCCTCGTCCTGCTGTCCGGTTTCTATCTGCTGAGCCTCGCGCTGCTGGCCGCGCTCGCCGCTGTCGACGCGGCGGCGATCGCCTGGGCGCACGGCGCCGTCGCCGTCAAGATCCTCATCGTCTCCGTGCTGCTCGGCCTGCCCATCGTCCGCGGCGTGTTCATGCTGCGCACCCCGCGCGGGGAGGAGCCGCCCGGCATCTCCGTCACCGAGGCCGACGAACCCCGGCTGTGGGCGCTGGTCCGTGAGCTGGCGCGGGCCACCGGCACCCGCGCCCCCGACCGCATCGTGCTCACCGGCGACGTCAACGCCGCCGTCTCCGAGCGGCCCCGGCTGCTCGGCCTGCTCCCCGGCCCGCGCCGCCTCTACCTGGGCGTGCCGCTGCTGACCGGGCTCACCGAGGGTCAGCTGCGGGCCGTCCTGGCCCACGAGTACGGCCACTTCACCGGCGGCGACACCCGGCTGGCCGCGCTCGTCGTCCGCGGCCGGGTGCAGATCGCCCGCGTCGTCGGCCACTTCCACGCCAAGGCCGACGGCAAGGCCGCGGCCGAGCGCGCCAAGCAGGAGCAGGCCGCCGCCAGGCGGCTGGCGAAGGGCAAGAAGGCCAAGCAGATCGACACCGCCGGCGCCGGCATCACGTACCGGATGATGGCGGCGGTCTACACCCGCTACGGCCACCTCTACCTGCGCGCCTCCCTGTCCACCGCGCGCGGCCAGGAGTACACCGCCGACCTGACCGCCGCCCGGATCGCCGGGCGCGAGGCGACCGCCTCGGCGCTGCGCGAGATACCCGCGCTCGCCTCGGCCCACGACTACTACCTCGACTCCTACGCCACCCTCGGCGTCCAGGCCGGTCTGCTGCCGCCGCGCGGGGAGTTCTTCGGCGGATTCGGCCGGATGCTCGCCGCCCGGCAGGACGAGCTGGCCGGGCTGCGCGCGAAGCTGCCCACCGAGCCGGAGTCGCCGTACGACTCGCACCCGCCGATCGCCGACCGGGTGCGCCGGATCGAGGCGCTGCCCGCCGACGGCCGCGCCGACGAGGCCCGGGGTGCCGCGCTGGACCTGCTCGCCGACCCGGAGCGCACCCTGGCCGCGCTGGAGCGGGCGGTGCTGACGCACCAGGTGGCGGCGATGCGGCACACCGAGGGGTGGCAGGACCTGCTGGACACCGCCATGGCGCGGAATCTCACCGGCATGGAGACCCCGCTCCACCGGGCGCTGGCCGCGTACACCGGGCAGCCGGCGACACTGCCGGCGCTGCTGCGGCTGATCGACGACGGCCTGCTGTGGCAGCTGGCGCGGCGGCTGCCGCTGTCCGAGCAGGCGGCGGCCGCCACGGGCCGGGTCTTCCGCGAGTTCGCCCGTCCCGTGCTGCGCTCGTCCCTGCGCAGCATGGTGCTGGCGGAGTTCAGCGCCCGTTCGCTGCTGCGGTGGGAGTTCTCGTGGGCGCGGCCGGCCACGATCCGGCTGCCCGGCCCGGAGCCGCGGGACGGCTCGGACGCGAGTCCCGAGCAGACGCTGGAGGCCGCCGTGGACGCCGCGCTGGCCGACCGCCCCGACACGGCCCCGCTGCGGGCCCTGCTGCCGCCGGACCGGCAGCCGGCGTGACCCCGCGACGGGCGCGCCCCCGCCCCTCGGCGCCCCCGGCGTCACGGCACCCGACCTCTCGACGAACGGATCGCACCCCCCATGACCGTCCTGCTGTGGATCCTCGGCATCCTGGCCCTCCCCGTGGTGATCGCCGCGGTGTGGTTCACCGGTGTGTTCGTGAAGGAGCTGTTCTCGCCCAGTCCGCCGGACCCCGACAAGGGTGCGGAGGCCGCCGAGCGGCTGGGTCTGCTGCCCGCCGAGCGGCAGAACACCGAGCTGTCCGCGGCGCTGCCCGGGGAGTGGGCGGCCGCGCTCACCGCGGTGCGCGGCGGTGACTGGCAGCCCGCCGCCGAGCTGCTGCGCGGCATCGGCCGGGACTGGGAGCGCCGGACGACGGTCACCGGACTGCTGGCCGAGCTGGCCGCCAAGGAGGACGACTGGCTGCTGGCGTGGGAGGCCGCGCGCCCCGAGGACCCGGACGCGGCCCTGGTCAGGGCGCAGAGCACGGTGAACCTCGCCTGGGAGCTGCGGGGCGCGAAGAAGGCGCAGTACACGACGCGCGAGCAGTTCGAGGGCTTCCACCGGACGCTGAAGGGCGCCCGCGACGACATCGCGCGGGCGGCCGCCCTCAATCCGGACGACCCCACGCCGTACATCACGGAGATCTGGGTGGCGCTGGGCCTGGGCTACCCGCAGGCCGAGATGGACAGGCTGTGGGCGCAGATCGTCACGCGCGCCCCGCACCACTTCGGCGCCCACTACTCGGCGCTGCAGTACTGGTGCGCGAAGTGGCGCGGTTCTAAGGAGCTGGCGTTCGCCTTCGCCGAGAGCGCGGCCGCCGCGGCACCGCCGGGCAGCCTGCTGACGATGCTGCCGCTCGTCGCGCACTTCGAGCACGACGACTCCGACGACGCCGCGGTCGACAACACGCCCGAGATGGTGGCCCGGGTGGACGCGGGCCTCGCCGACGCGGCCGCCGCGGACCCCACGCACCCGGGGCTGGCGGGCCTGCGCCACCTGCTGGCGTTCTACCTCCACCTCCAGGACCGGCACGAGACGGCGCTGGAGCAGTTCACCCTGGTCGACGGCTACGTCGACGCGCTGCCGTGGAACTACCGGGCCGACCCGGCCGCGTACTACTGCCGGGTCCGCAACGAGACGGTGCTGGCGGCCGCGCCCACGGCCTGACCGGGACGCGGGAGGCCACCTCTGTTCCCGCGGCCGCGATCACGGCCGCGGGCACGAACCGGCGGCGGTCAGCTCTGCGCGCGGGCGGGCAGCCGCCATCCCGGGCGCGGGAAGTGGCAGGTGTAGCCGTCCGGGTAGCGCACCAGGTAGTCCTGGTGCTCCGGCTCGGCCTCCCAGAAGGGGCCGGCCGGCTCCACCTCGGTGACGACCTTGCCCGGCCACAGGCCGGAGGCGTCGACGTCCGCGATGGTGTCCTCGGCGATCCGCTTCTGCTCGTCGTCCACGTAGTAGATCGCCGAGCGGTAGCTGAGGCCGATGTCGTTGCCCTGGCGGTTCTTCGTGCTCGGGTCGTGGATCTGGAAGAAGAACTCCAGCAGGGCGCGGTAGCTGGTCTCCTCCGGGTCGAAGAGGATCTCGATGGCCTCGGCGTGCGTGCCGTGGTTGCGGTACGTCGCGTTCGGCACGTCACCGCCGGTGTAGCCGACCCGGGTCGCCGTCACGCCCGGGAGCCGGCGGATCAACTCCTGCATCCCCCAGAAACATCCGCCCGCCAGCACGGCCCTCTGCGTCTGCGCAGCCATTCCGGCCCCTCCTAGAACTCGTCGGCTTGATCACTCGGGCCGCCCGGCTCACCACCACCGGCCTGCGCCGCCCACCACCTCAACGCGCGAGGTCCCCGAGCGATTCCACACCCGCCCGGTGGGCCCCTTCGCGGAGGCTGCAACGTCTCGGCGCAACAAATTCCGAATGCCCGCAGACGTCGGACGCGCTTACCAGCAGCAGTCACCTCCACGCCTCGCGCCCCGGTTCGGCGGCCCGGCGGCGCGCGAGGCCTTCCGGCTCGGGCCGGGCCCGTAATCCGGTCGACGGGAGCCCCGTCGGGGCGTATCTTCGCCGGTCACGACGGGACAGGGGAGGGTGCCGGTGGCCGGGAGGACGTTTTTGCTGGGCGGGGGGTGGGGCTTCGCCGGGATGTACGAGGGGTTCGTGCGGGCGGCGGGCCGGGGCGGGAGCGTGGCGCCGCGGATCGGGTGCGTGATCGTCGACGAGGGGGACGGCGCGGAGCAGTTCGCCCGGTACGCCGGTGCGCTGGCGGCGGCCGGTGACTGCACGGCGGTGCCGCTGCTGGTGCCGCTCGGCGGGCGGTTCGCGGTGGGGGCGGTGGCGGACGTGGACGGGCTGCTGGTGTGCGGCGGGCTGACGCCCGCCTACCAGGAGGCGTTCGCCCCGTGTCTGGACCGGCTGCCGCGTCTGCTGGGCGAGCGCGGGGTGCCGTACGCCGGGTTCTCCGCGGGCGCGGCCCTCGCGGCGCGGCGGGCCGTGGTCGGCGGGTGGACGCTGGACGGGGCGCCGGTCTGCCCGGCGGACGCCGGGGAGGACCTGGAGGAGATCGAGGTCCGGCCAGGTCTGGGCCTGGTGCCGTTCGCGGTGGACGCGCACGCCGCCCAGTGGGGGACGCTGCCGCGGATCGTCGCCGCCGTGGCCCACGGGTACGTCAGCCACGGCGTGGCCGTCGACGAGCACACCGTGCTGGAGGTGTCCGGGGACGGGCGGGCCCGGGTGAGCGGCCGGGGGCGGGTGCACGTGGTGCGGCCGTCGCGGCCCCGGGACGGGGACGGTCCCGGGGCCGGTGCCGCGGTGCGGGTGCACCGGGCCGGGGAGTCGTTCGCGGTGGCGTGACGCCCGCCCGGCCCGGAGCGGCTCAGATGGTGGCGTTGTCGATGACGAACCGGTACCGGACGTCGCTCGCCAGCACCCGCTCGTACGCCTCGTTGATCTGGTTGGCGTCGATCAGCTCGATCTCGGCGCCGATGCCGTGCGCGGCGCAGAAGTCCAGCATCTCCTGGGTCTCCCGGATGCCGCCGATGCCGGAGCCGGCCAGCGTCTTGCGGCCGCCGATCACCGAGAACAGGTTGAGCGACACGGGCTCCTCGGGGGCGCCCACGTTCACCAGCGCGCCGTCCGTCTTCAGCAGCGACAGGAACGCGCCGAGGTCCAGCGGCGCCGACACGGTCGAGATGATCAGGTCGAACGTGCCGCGCAGCTGCTCGAAGGTCGCCGGGTCGCTGGTGGCGAAGTAGTGGTCGGCGCCCAGCTTCAGACCGTCGTCCTTCTTGCGCAGCGACTGCGACAGCACCGTCACCTCGGCGCCCATGGCGTGCGCGAGCTTGACGCCCATGTGGCCGAGGCCGCCAAGACCGACGATCGCGACCTTCTTGCCGGGACCGGCGTTCCAGTGCCGCAGCGGGGAGTAGGTGGTGATGCCGGCGCAGAGCAGCGGGGCGGCCACGTCGAGGGCGAGACCGTCGGGGATGCGGACGACGAAGTCCTGGTCGACGACTATCTGCTCGGAGTAGCCGCCGTAGGTGACCTCCCCGTCCTTGCCGACGGCGTTGTAGGTGCCGACGTTGCCCTCGAGGCAGTACTGCTCCAGACCCTTGCGGCAGTTCTCGCACTCGCGGCAGGAGTCCACCATGCAGCCGACGCCCACCCGGTCGCCGACGGCGTACTCGGTGACGCCGGGGCCGACGGCGGAGACGACGCCCGCGATCTCGTGGCCGGGGACCATCGGGAAGATCGCGGTGCCCCAGCCCTCGCGGGCCTGGTGGATGTCGGAGTGGCAGATGCCGGCGAACTTGATGTCGATCAGGACGTCGTGCTCGCGGACCTCACGACGCTCGATGGTGGTCCGCTCGAGCGGAGCCTTCGCGGCGGGGGCGGCGTACGCAGCGACAGTGGTCATGCCTGGGGTTCTCCTAGCAGAGGGGTCGCGCCCGGCCGGCTTGTGACCGGGTACGGGTTCCAGCCTGCCCCGATCGGCCCGGATCACCCAGACCACGGCTCTGCGTACGTCCGCCGTGCCTACCACTGGCGGGGACAGGCTGGCCGGCGTACGACCACCGCGGGCGTCCGATACTGGGCGCATGGACGAACAGCCCGAGGTGTCGGGACGCCCGCTGGACCGGCGGGCCGAGCTGAGCGAGTTCCTGCGCACCCGGCGGGCGCGGCTGAAGCCCCACGACGTGGGCCTGCCCGACGTCGGCCGGCACCGCAGGGTACCGGGGCTGCGCCGGGAGGAGCTGGCGCAGCTGGCGGGGGTGTCGGTGGCGTACTACACGCGGCTGGAGCAGGGCAACGGGCGCAACGTGTCGGCGGAGGTGCTGGACGCGATCGCGCGGGCGCTGCGGCTGACGGACGCCGAGCACGCGCACCTGACGCACCTGGCCAAGCCGAAGGCGCACAAGAAGCGGCCGGCGGGGCGGGCGCAGCAGACCCGGGCGTCCATCGGCCGGCTGCTGGACACGATGGAGGGCGTCCCGGCGTACGTCGTCGGGCGGCGCGCGGAGATCCTGGCGTGGAACCGGATGGCGGCGGCCGTCTTCGGCGACTGGGCGGAGCTGCCCGCGGCGGAGCGGAACTGGGCGCGGCTGGTGTTCCTGGAGCCCGCCTACCACGACCTGTTCGTCGACTGGGAGCAGAAGGCGATCGACCTGGTGTGCGCGCTGCGCATGGACGCCGGCTGCTACCCGGACGATCCCCGGCTGTCCGCGCTCGTGGGCGAACTCTCGGTCAAGAGCGAGGAGTTCCGGCGGCTGTGGGCGACGCACGACGTGAAGGAGAAGAGTCACGGCGTGAAGCGGCTGCACCATCCGCTGGTGGGTGAGCTGTCGCTGAACTTCGAGTCGTTCAAGGTGATGGACGACGCCGACCAGAGCCTGGTCGTGTACCACGCGGAGGCGGGTTCGCCGTCGGCGGAGGCGCTGCGGCTGCTGGCCAGCTGGGGCGCGGACGCGACGCGGGTGGCGCTGCGCCCCGCCCAGCCCTGACCGGGGCGCGGCCGGGCCCCGTACCGCCACGAAGGGCCCGTCGGAAGCAACCTTCCGACGGGCCCTTCGCTCTCCGCCCGCGAGCTGAGCCGCTCAGCCTCTCAGCCTCTCAGCCGCTCACGCGCCCGGGCGGTGCGGCGCTCACTTGCCGTAGTAGGCGTTGTAGATGGTGAGGGCCGACTTGTTGTTCTTCTTGTCGGTGATGTGGGCGCGGAACGAGATGCTCTTGCCCTTCGCCGGGTTCTTCACGGTGATCTTGCCGTGCGAGACGGTGACCTTCTTCCAGGTCTTGCCGCCGTCGTAGGACACGTCCACGGAGAGGGACTTGAGGTTGCCGCCCGCGGCCGCGCCCTCCACGGTGACCGGGAAGGTCACCTTCTGGCCGGCCGTGACCTTGCTGTCGAGGCCGGTCTTGGCCCCGAAGCGCAGGCTGGAGGCCGGGAGCTTGCCGATGTCGCCGCCGGCCGGCTTCTTCGAGCGGAAGGTCCAGCTCGCGTCGATCCGGGAGGAGGCGGCGGCGACCTTGGCCGAGCGCTTGACCGAGGTGGTCAGCTTGTAGGCGGCGTCGCCGGCGGGCACCTTGAAGGACTCCTCGCCGAACAGCGGGTCCTTGTTGGAGCCGACCTTGGTGCCGTTGCGGTACAGGGTGGTGTTCACCGAGCTGAAGACCGAGGAACCGGCGTGCGTGGCGCCGTCGGCGAACAGCGGCAGGCTGCCGTAGATGTCGTTGCCGTCCCGGAACAGACCGAAGTAGCTGTTCAGGTGCGGGCCGAAGACCGCGGTGTTGAAGGTCTTCGTGTACGTCTTGCCCGCCGCGAAGGACTGCGAGTCACCGAGGGTGTAGTACGCCTCGGAGATCGGGAAGCCGTCCGCGTCGACGCCGCCGGACTGCTCGAAGTCCAGGCCCCAGCGCACGCCGCCCTGCGTGGACAGGTGCAGGGTGCGGGTGCCGGGCAGGTTCTGCGGGATGCCGACGGAGGAGCCGCTGGAGCTGCCCGGGAGCCAGCCGACGGCGTTGACGGCGCCCTTCTTGCCGCTCGCGGAGGCGCCGAGCCGGGCCTTCACGGTGGCCAGGTCGCCCGCCTTGTAGTGCTTGGTGTAGCCGGTGGCGAGCTGCTTGACCCCGGCGCCGCTCACGACGTCGTACTGCTGGGTGTCACCCTTGGTCCAGTGCCCGTCCCACTGCTGGTAGAGCGAACCGTCGGTGAGCTTCGGGCCGAGGCCCGCGGTGTGGAAGTTGGCGTACGTGTCGAGGAACCAGCCGAAGCCGTACTGGCCGTCCGCCACCGCGACGTCGAACTCGGGCGAGGCGAAGACCGACGTGGCGCCGGTGTCGGGGACGGTGATGTCCACCGGCTTGGCCTTGCGGGCGTCCAGCGTGATCGTCTGGTTCTTGGTGACGTTCAGCTTGGGCTGGGCGATCCAGTCGATGCCCTTGGTGGCGTCCTCCGGGTCCGCGAACAGCGAGGTGTTGAGGATGTACGTGCCCTTGGGCGCGCGCACCTTCACCGTGCCGGACGGGTCGTAGGGGTTCAGCCACCTGCCGTTGGCCAGACCGGCGACGCCGGCCAGGTCGACGTTGTAGTAGGGCGCCGGCTTGCCGTCACGGCCGACGGCCTTCAGCGTGACGTCGTAGGACTCCACCTCGCGCTGCACCGCGGCGGCCGTGCGGACGCTCTGCCCGCCGCCGGTCGCGGTGACGTAGGCCGAGTAGGCGCCGTCGAGGGTGCCGCCGGGCTTGGTGTTCACGGTGAAGCCGACGGAGGCCGTGCCGTGCGCCGGGACGGTCACCTTGGTCTTCGCCAGCTTGAAGAAGCCCGCCGGGGCCGCCTGGCCCTTGGGGTTGCTGGTGGTGGCGGCGAGGTCGAGCGTGACGTCCTTGGCGCTGAGGTTGCGGTACGTCAGCTGCTTGGTGACCGGCTTGTCGTCGGTGTGCGGCCACTGCTGGGTGCCGAAGCTCACCGACACCGGGTCGGCGATCACGGCCTGCTTGATGGCCTTGTCGACCTGGATACGGCCCGAACCCTGCTGGAACGGCGTGTACTTGCCGCCCTTGGCGGAGCCGGTCAGGGCCCCCTTCAGCTCGGCGTAGCCCCAGTCGGGGTGCTCCTGCTTCAGGATGGCGGCGGCGCCCGCGACGTGCGGGGTCGCCATCGAGGTACCGGAGATCGTCAGGTAGCCCTCGGGCTTCTCGCCGACCTCCTCGTCGATGACGCTGCCCTTGGCCGCAGCGGCGGTGATGTCGACGCCGGGCGCGGTGACGTCCGGCTTGATCGCGCCGTCACCGGCGCGCGGGCCGGTCGAGGAGAAGTCGGCCAGCTTGTCCTTGCCGTCGACGGCGCCGACGGTGAGCGCGGCGTCCGCGCTGCCGGGCGAACCGACCGACTCGGGGCCCTCGTTGCCCGCGGCGATCGCGAACAGCACGCCCTTGTCGGCGGAGAGCTTGTTGACCTCGGCCTCGAGCGGGTCGATCTCGGGCGTGTCGTAGCCGCCCAGGCTCAGGTTGATGACGGAGGCGCCCTGCGCGGCCGCCCACTCCATGCCCGCGAGGATGCCGGAGTCGTCACCGGAGCCGGTGTCGTCGAGGACCTTGCCGTTGAGCAGCTTGGCGTCGGGTGCGACGCCCTTGTACTTGCCGCCCGACTTGGCGCCGGTGCCCGCCACGATGGAGGCGACGTGCGTGCCGTGGCCGAAGTGGTCGGTGGCGTCGGCGGCCGAGGTGAAGTTCTTGGCCGCGATCACCTGGGTCTTCAGGTCCGGGTGGGTGGCGTCCACACCGGTGTCGAGGACGGCGACCTTCACGCCCTTGCCGGTGAAGCCGGCCGCCCACGCCACCGGGGCGCCGATCTGCGGCACGGACTTGTCGAGGCTGGCCTTGCGGACGCCGTCGAGCCACACGTGGGCGATGCCGGAGGCCGACCGGTCGCCGTTGGTGACCGCCTTCCACAGCTCGGACGTGTCCGTGGCCGGGGTCTGCACGGCGTCGGCGTTCAGCGTCTTCAGGGCGCGGCGCAGGGTGCCGGCGTCGCGGACGTCCGCCTTGGCGGCGGACGCGGTGCCCCGGTAGCCGACGATGACCTTCAGGCCGTGCTGCTGGGCCTTGCGGGTGGCGGCCTTGTTCAGCTCGGTGACGTCGAACAGGCGCTGGTCGAGCGTGCCGGAGGCGACCAGGTGGGCCGCGTCGGCGGGTATGACGAGCGTGTGCCCCTCGGCCTTGCGGACCTGGAAGGGTATGTGCTCCCGCCCCTTGGCCCGGTTCAGGCCGACGACGCGGCCCTTGGCGTCCAGGGCGACACGGTCGCCGGTGATCAGGGTGACGTGGTGCTTGGCGGTGAGCGAGGCGGCAGCGGCCGGGGCACGCTGCTCCGACTTCGCCGACGCCGGGCTGGTCATGCCGGCGGCGAGGGCGACGGTCGCGGCAGTGGCCACGGTGGCCGCGGCCGCTCTTTTCACTTGTGTGCGCAAGACTCCCCCTGCTGATGGAGTACCGGGCGAATTCCCCGTTCACCCGGCCGGGGGCAGTCTCGTACGCATGCACGTCATCCCCCCGGATTCCGCAGTATGCCGGGGGGCGATCGGGCGGCTCAAGGGATGTCGGGGCGGGATGGAGCAGGTCCGGAAACTGTTACGCCTCAGGGGGGACATCGTTACGTAACCGCGAAGTCGGAAGGGAACCTTCGGTGTTAAGGGCCGCTCAGGCCCCGGCGTTCTCCTTGACGGTGATCCTGCCCTTGCGGATGGTCGCCACGCGCGGTGCCTTCCGCGCGATCGCGGAGTCGTGGGTGACCATGATGAAGGTCAGCCCGTGCTCCTTCCACATGCTCTCCAGTACGTCCATGATCTCGTCGCGCATGCTCTCGTCGAGGTTGCCGGTCGGCTCGTCGGCGAGCAGCACCGTGGGCTGCTTCACCAGCGCCCGGGCGATGGCGACGCGTTGCTGCTGGCCGCCCGACATCTCCGACGGCAGGTGCGCGAGCCGCTCGCCGAGACCGACCGACCGCAGCGCCTCCGCGGCCCGTTCGCGCCGCTGACGTCCCTTCACGCCGAGCGGCACGAGGGCGGTCTCGACGTTCTCCTGCGCGGTGAGCGTCGGGATGAGGTTGAAGGACTGGAAGACGAAGCCGATGTTCGCGCTGCGCACCCCGGTCAGCCGGGCCTCCGACAGCCTGGCCAGGTCGGTGCCGTCGAGCACGACCTCCCCGGAGGTGGGGCGGTCGAGGCCGCCGAGCATCTGCAGCAGCGTGGACTTGCCGCCGCCCGTGGGGCCCTGGATGACCAGCCGGTCGCCGTCGCCGATGGTCAGGTCGACGCCGTCGAGGGCGTGCACGGTGTCCTTGCCCCGGGTGTAGCGCTTGGTGACGTTTCTCAGTTCGTACATGGTGGCTCCTGGGTGGGTTCGGGGTTGGTCCGCGCCGGACCGGGCCGCGGGCGGGCGGGGGCCGGCGGCGCGGTCGTCCGCGGGCGGGCGGCCGGCGCCGGCGGGTCGTCGGAAGGCGTCACTCGACGCGGCGCAGGGCGTCCGCCGGGCGCAGGCGCGAGGCGCGCCAGCCGCCGAAGGCGCCCGCGACCAGGCCGCCGGCCACGGCGAGGGCCACCGCCAGGACGATCGTGGTGACGCTGACCGGCGCGGTGAGCGCGACCTCCAGGGTCTTCGCGGCCGCCTGCCGGCCGGGCCCGCCGAAGCCGCCGGGGCCGCCGCCCGGGCCCCCGGTGCCCGAGCCGGTGGCGCCCAGCTGTGCCTGGAGGGTGGGGCTGACGGAGGTGACGGCGTACGCGCCGGCCAGGCCGATCGCGATGCCGAGGGCGCCGCCGACCAGGCCGTTGACCATGGCCTCGCCGGCCACCTGCCGGGTCACCCGGCCGGACTTCCAGCCCAGTGCCTTGAGCGTGCCGAACTCGCGCACCCGGCGGGAGACGGCGGAGGAGGTGAGCAGGCCCGCGACCAGGAACGCGGCCACCAGCACGACGACCGACAGCCACCGGCCGACCTTGGTGGCGAGGCTGGAGGCGGTGGACAGCGAACCGGAGACGGTCTTGGCGAGGTCGGAGGAGGTGGTGACGGTGGTGCCCGGGACGTTCGCGCGGATCGTGCTCTTGACGTCGTCGATGCGCTGCGAGTCGGTCGCCTTGACGTAGATCGTGGTGACCTTGTCCTTCTCACCGGCCAGGGTCTGCGCCCGCTTCAGCGGGACGTAGAGGTCGGCGGCCGCGTCCCCGCTGCTGGCGGTGGCGATGCCGATCACCGTGAACGTCACGCCCTTGACGGTGACGGTGGAGCCCACCTTGTACTTCTTCTCCTTGGCGTAGGCGGAGTCGGCGACGGCCACCTTCGCGTTCGTCTCGGTCGCCTCGAAGGCACGGCCACTGGTGATCTTCGACGAGGTCAGCGGGCCGAGCGTGCCGTGGGTGACGTCGGTGCCGAAGACGCTGTACTGGTTGACGTCGAAGTCGGCGCCGCCGCCGCGCACCTCGCCCTGCGGCTGCCCGGTGCCGCCGCCCGGACCGCCCTGCCGCCCGGTGGAACCGCCCTCCTGCTGGAACTGGCCCCGGGTGAACTGGCCGCTGACCTTGATGACGTTGAGGCTCAGCCCGCCGACCGCCGACGACACGCCCCGCTGGCCGGCGACCTTGGTGACGGTGGAGGCGGCGAGGGTGGTGAAGCCCTGCACCCGGACCCGGTCGCTGCTCTGGCTGCCGGCGTCGTCGTCACCCCGGGCGTCGAACTGGAAGCGGGGCTGCTGCGCGCTGCCGGCGGTGGGGGTGGCCGCCTTGGTGACGGTCATGTCCGTGCCCAGTCCGTACAGCGACTGGAGGACCTTGTCCTGCGCCTTCCCCATGCCGCTGGACACGGAGCTGACCACGATGACGAGCGCGATGCCCAGGGCGAGGCCGGAGGCGACGACGAGGGCCGCCTTTCTGCGGCGGCGCAGTTCGCGCCTCAGGTAGGTGAAGAACATGCGCCGCAAGCTAGGTACGGCGCGTGATGACTCGATAAGGCCGAAATAAGAGAAGCATGAGAAGGCTGTGGCGGGGCCCGGAAAGACCGGTGCCGCCCCTGGGGGCGGCACCGGTCGGCAGTCTGGCAGGTCGAAAAGGTGTCAGACGGCGGAGCCGGCCTTCCACTGCGCCCAGTTCATGTTCCAGCCGTTGAGGCCGTTGTCGGGGGCGACGGTCTTGTCACCGGTGTTCCGCACGACCACCACGTCACCGACGATGGAGTTGTCGTACATCCACGCGGCCGGCGTGTTGGGGTCGCCCGCGCCCTTGGTGTCGGACAGGCCCACGCAGCCGTGGCTGGTGTTGACGCTGCCGAAGATGGACTTCGCGGCCCAGTAGTTGCCGTGCAGGAAGGTGCCGGAGCTGGTGAGCCGGATGGCGTGCGGCACGTCCTTGATGTCGTACTCGCCCTTGCCGTCGTCGTCGGTGAAGCCGACCGTCGCCCCGTTCATCCGGGTCTGCTTGAACTTCTCGGACATCACCATGACGCCCTCGTAGGTCGTGTTGTCGGGCGAACCGGCGGATATCGGTATGGTCTTGACGGTCTTGCCGTCCCGCGTGACCTTCATCTGCTTGGTCTTGGCGTCGACGTAGGAGACCTGGTTGCGGCCGATGTGGAAGGTGACCGTCTTCTGCTGCACGCCGTAGACGCCGCTCGCGCCCTCGACACCGTCCAGGGCCAGCTTCAGCGTGACGGTGGAGTTCTCCTGCCAGTACTGCTCGGGGCGGCAGTCCATGCGGTTGGCGCTGAACCAGTGGCAGACGACCTCCTGGCCGCTGCTGGAGGTGACCGTGACGCCCTTCTGGACGGCGGCCTTGTTGGTGATCGCCTTGTCGAAGGTGATCGACACGGGCATGCCGACGCCGACCGTGGAGCCGTTCTCCGGCGTGAAGTTGCCTATGAAGCTGTTGGCCGGGGAGACCGTGGTGAAGGAGGCGTTCTCGTGGGCCACGCGGCCGTCGGAGTCCTTGGCCTCGGCGGCGACCTTGTAGGTGGTCGAGCGCTCCAGCTGGGCGGTGGGCTTCCAGCTGGTCCGGTCGGCGGACAGCTCGCCGGTGACGGCCTTGCCGTCGGCGGTGGTCATCGTGACGCCGGTCAGCGTGCCCTCGGCGACCTTGACGGTGGCGGAGTTGTTGATGGAGGCGTTGGCGGAACCGTCCTTGGGCGTGATGGTGATCTGCGCCTCGGAGGACTTCTGGGCCGCCGCCTCGTCCGTCCGCGTCTGCGAGGTGTCGCCGCCGCCGGAGGAGGCGTCGCTGTCGCCGCCGGAACAGGCCGTGAGCACCAGCACACCGCCGAGCAGCGCGGTCGCGGCCCGCAGGCCCCTGAGCCGCTTACTGTCCGTCATCACACGCTTCTCCATCTTGCCGAGTCCGCACATAACCGCGAGATTCCCCGTCGACAGTCCTCAACGCCCGGACCGGTGGGTGCCGTTCCGGATGCTTCGGATGTGTGGGGTACACCACGTCCGCCGCGGCGGGTGGCCACGGCGGGTGGTGCGAGGCGGGCTCGCGCGTCCTTGAGACGCCGAGACCCCGGACGGCGGTCGCCGTCCGGGGTCTCACGTTCCCCGGGCCGCTCAGCCGATGCCGTCCTCTTCCTCGTCCTCGTCGCGGCCATCATCCTCGTCGAGATCCCACTCGGGCGAGTCAGGGTCGTAGTCGATCCGCTCACTCGACCAGGAAGCCTGCTGGAGCTCCACTCCGGGCACCTCACTGACCAGGTCGAACGGGTCGACGAGATAGGCCAGCGCCTCCGCGGTGTCTTCCGTCACAGCGCCCTCGGCATGGGCCCGCTCAGCCTCGGGCAGCTCCGGGTCGCCGGCCAGCCGGCGCAGCGCCGCCTTGGTGACCGCGTCCTCGTCGCCGACCTCGATGACCAACTCCACCCGAAGTCGCACAAAACGTGATGTCTCTGAAGTGCTCATGCGGGGAGCGTACGGCCGAAACCTCCCGTGACTTTCCCGTGACCCGCGAATTTCACTAACATCGCCCCACACGGCCAATTCGCCAGCGTCACAAGGGGATCGATATTCCGTGTCATCCGCTCGCCGCTCGTTGCTGACCGCCACCGCCGCGGGCACCCTCCTGGGCGCCCTGTGGTTCGTCCCGTCCGCGAACGCCTCCTCACAGACCTCCGCGGACACCCCGGCGTCGGCACAGGTCTCCCACCACGTCACGCGGCAGGCGAAGGCGGCGCCGGGGACGGCCACCGCGGTCACCACCGAGATCACCGCCCGCTCCGCCGCCGGTACCCCGGCCGACGCCGCCGGCGCGGCGACCGCGGTCGCCGCGCGGGACGCGGCCGGCCTGTCCGCGGCCGACGGCACGCGCCTCGCCGACACCGGCAGCTTCGACACCACGCCCTACGTCGTCGGCGGGACGCTCTTCCTCGCCCTGGGCGCCGGATTCGTGGTGTATTCGGTGCGCCGGGAGCGCCTTGGCTTTTAATAGATTTGACGTGCCCTTGACGTTTCTCTCATAGTCCGCTCATGAAGAGATCATCGGGCGTGCGGTTGTGCGCCACCGCCGCAGTGAGCGTGCTGTCGCTCGCCCTTGTCACGGGCTGTTCCGATTCCGGCTCGGACGCCGGATCCGACGGCGGGTCGAAGGGGGCCAAGGAGTCCGCCGCGGCGTCGTCGGTCAAGGCGCTGAGCGTCGCCGAGCTGAAGCAGCTGATCGTCGCCCCGGGCGAGGTCAAGGGCTACAAGGTCACCTCGGCCGGCAAGACCGTGCCGGCCAAGAGCGCGGTGAAGGCCGACAAGGCCGCGTGCGAGCCGCTGTTGTACGCCATGAGCGGCGTCGCCCCGGGTGACGCGGGGAGCGAGACCAACCGCCTGGTCACCGAGGACAAGAAGGACCCCACGGACGACGCGACGTCCATGGACGACCTCGCCGACGGCAAGTTCGAGGACGCGCTGAAGGAGTCCATGGACCGGGACACCACGGTGGTGGGCCTGTCCTCGTACGACGGTGACGGCGCCCAGCGGGCGGTGCGGTCGGTCTCCGACGGGATCGGCGCCTGCAAGGGCGGCTTCACCGGCACGAGCGGCAGCGAGAAGCAGAAGATCACCGCCGTCGCCGCGGAGAAGCCGGCCACCTCGGGTGACGAGGCGGTGGCGTTCGCCGCGACCGCCGACCTGGAGGACGGGGACACCGCCCCGGTGCACGTCGTGGTGGCGCGGCACGGCAACACGGTCGCCACGTACTACACGATGAACATCGGCGCGATGATGGCCAAGAAGGCCTACGCGGTGCCCTCCGCGGTCGTCGACGCCCAGGCGGCCAAGCTGAAGTGACGCCGTGACGGGACGGAGGTCCGGCCACGCGGTGGCCGGACCCCCGTCCCGTCTTTCGGGGCAGGTCCAGGGCCTGCCGTTCGGATCATGTCGGCGTCGCGGGGCTCGGGTCGGCCGAAAGGCGCAGTTCCTCTCAGCCGACCTGATCCAGACGACAGGCCCTAGCGCAGCGGGCCGGTGACCGTCTCGGCGGCGGCGACCAGTGCGCCCTCGCGCACGAAGGCGTCGGCGGCCGCGAGGTCGGGCGCGAGGAACCGGTCCGGGCCGGGGCCCTGGACGCCGGCGGCGCGGACGGCGTCGATGACGGCGCGCGAGGCGGGCGCGGGCTCCAGGCCGTCGCGCAGCTCGATGGCGCGGGTGGCGGCGTACAGCTCGACGGCGACGATCCGGGTGAGGTTGTCGACGGCGGTGCGCAGCTTGCGCGCGGCCGACCAGCCCATGGACACGTGGTCCTCCTGCATCGCGGAGGACGGGATGGAGTCCGCGGAGGCCGGCACGGCGAGCCGCTTCATCTCGCTGACCAGCGCGGCCTGCGTGTACTGGGCGATCATCAGCCCGGAGTCCACACCGGCGTCGTCCGCGAGGAACGGCGGCAGGCCGTGGCTGCGGTTCTTGTCCAGCAGCCGGTCGGTGCGGCGCTCGGCGATGGAGCCGAGGTCGGCGGCGGCGATGGCGAGGAAGTCCAGGACGTAGGCCACGGGCGCGCCGTGGAAGTTGCCGTTGGACTCCACCCGTCCGTCGGGCAGCACGACCGGGTTGTCGACGGCCGAGGCCAGCTCGCGCTCGGCGACCAGGCGGGCGTGGGCGAGGGTGTCGCGCCCGGCGCCGGCGACCTGCGGGGCGCAGCGCACCGAGTAGGCGTCCTGGACGCGGGGGGCGCCGTCCTGGTGGTGGCCGGTGAGCTGGGAGCCCTGGAGCACGGCGAGCATGTTGGCGGCGGCGGCGCCCTGTCCCGGGTGCGGGCGGATGGCGTGCAGCTCGGGCGCGAGGACCTTCTCGGTGCCGAGCAGCGCCTCCAGGCTGAGGGCGGCGGTGATGTCGGCGGACTTGTAGAGGGTGTCCAGGTCGGCCAGGGCCATGATCAGCATGCCGAGCATGCCGTCGGTGCCGTTGAGGAGGGCCAGGCCCTCCTTCTCGCGCAGTTCGACGGGGGCGATGCCGTGCTCGGCGAGCAGCTCGCCGGCCGGGCGCACCGCGCCGTCGGGGCCCTCGGCGTCGCCCTCCCCCATCAGGGTCAGCGCGCAGTGGGACAGCGGGGCGAGGTCGCCGGAGCAGCCGAGGGAGCCGTACTCGTGCACGACCGGGGTGATCCCGGCGTTGAGCACGTCGGCCATGGTCTGGGCGACCTGGGGCCGTACGCCGGTGTGCCCGGAGCAGACGGTCTTCAGGCGCAGGAACATCAGGGCCCGCACGACCTCGCGCTCCACCCGCGGGCCCATGCCGGCGGCGTGCGAGCGGACGATGTTGCGCTGCAGCTGGGCGCGGAGTTCCTGGCTGATGTGCCGGGTCGCCAGGGCTCCGAAGCCGGTGCTGACGCCGTAGACCGGGTCGGGCTTGGCCGCGAGCGCGTCCACGATCTCGCGGGCGGCCGCGAGGGCCGCCACGGCCTCGGCGGAGAGTTCGACCCGGGCGCCGCCGCGCGCCACGGCGAGGACGTCGGACGCGGTGACCCCGGACGTCCCCACCACCACAGTGTGCATATCCATATTCAGGAGCGTACGCATTGAATGCGGCGGTGTCACTAGTGGGGACCCCTGTTGCCCCTTACGCCGCCTGTGGTCCGCGCCACCTCACCGGGCGCCGCACCCGCGGTTCCTCACGGGTGGCGGCCGCGGAAGCGGCGCCGGTCGGCCCGCTCGGGCGCGGGCTCGTCGGCGAGCCGGACGACCGGGTCGTCGGGGCCCGCCCGCCCGGCCACCACCGGCCGGTCCGCGCGCACCGCCTTGGCCCGGTACTGCGCCGCGTCGGCCAGCCGGAACAGCCGGCGGGCGTCACCGACCGGGCCGATCGGGTCGTCGGTCGAGGCGACCCCGCAGGCGACGCCCTCGCCCAGCTCCAGCTCGGCCGCGCGGCGGCACAGCTCGTCGGCCGCCTTCACCACCTCGTCCGCGGGCGCCCCCACCGCCAGCAGGCAGAACTCGTCCCCGCCCAGCCGCGCCGCGAGCGCGCCGGGCAGCATCGCCCCGCACAGCGACAGCACCGAGCCGAACCGTTCCAGCAGCCGGTCGCCGACCGCGTGCCCCTGGGTGTCGTTGACCCGCTTGAGCCCGTTGAGGTCGCAGACGACGAGGCTGACCGGGGCGCCGTCCCGGCGGTGGCGGTCGATCGCGGCGTCCAGCCGGGCGTCGACGGCGCGGCGGTTGGCCAGGCCGGTGAGGGCGTCGGTGAACGCCAGCCGGCGGGCCTCCTCCAGCCGCTCGGTCTGCGCGAGGCCCGCGGCGACGACGGCCGCGAGGACGGTGGCGAAGTCGGCGTCGGAGCCGTCGAAGACGGGTGTACCGGTCGCCCGGGCGACGTACAGCTCCCCCCAGGCGCGGCCGTGCAGCACCACCGGCGCGACCACGCAGCAGCCGCGTCCGCGGCGGCGCAGGGCGGCGACGCGCTGGTGGAAATAGCCGGGGGTGCCGGCCGCGGTGCCCTCGGCGGTCTCCACCCAGGCGTTGGGGCCGCCGCCGCCCGCCCACCGCTCGTGCAGGAACTCGGTGATCTCCGGGAACTGGTGCACCGGGTAGGCCTCGGACTCCGGGAACTCGTCCTCGTCCGACGCCCGGTCCCCCACGTTGACCAGCACGCGCAGCCGTCCCAGGCCCCGCTCCCACACCGACAGCGCGGCGAAGCTGCCGTCCAGCGCCCGGCACGCCCCCCGGGCGGCGGCGTGCCACGACTCCCGGGGGGTGTGCGCCGCCGCCATCCCCTGAGCCAGCGCCACCACGGCGGCAAGCCGCTTGTCGTCACCCATCACCCCAGATTAAGGACGATCGGAACGAACGGGGACATCGGGGCGGGATCGGCCCGGGGGTCGGTCAGGCGGGCCGCACCGCCCCGGGGCCGCCCCCGCTCACTCGCCCGGCCACTGCGGCCGGCGCTTGTCGTTGAACGCCGCGACGCCCTCCGCCCGGTCCCCCGAGAACGCCACCGACCGCCAGGCCGCGTCCTCGACCTCCAGACCCGCCCGCAGGTCGAGGCCGTGCCCGAGCCGCAGCGCCCGCTTGGCCGCCCGCAGGCCCACCGGCGAGTTCCCGGCGATCCGCGCGGCCAGCGCCAGCGCCTCCTCGCGGTCCCGGCCCTCCTCCACCAGCTGGTCGACGAGCCCCAGCTCACGGGCCTCGGCCGCCGCCACCCGCCGCGCCGAGAAGATCAGCTCGGCGGCCCGCGCCGCCCCGACCCGCCGGGGCAGCAGCTGGGTGCCGCCGCCGCCCGGGATCACGCCCACCGACACCTCGGGCAGCCCCACCACCGCCGTGGGATCGGCCACGATCAGGTCGCAGGACAGCGCCAGCTCGAACCCGCCGCCCAGCGCGAACCCGTGCACCGCGGCGATCGTCGGCATCGGCAGCTCCAGCACGCCCGTGTACGCCCCCCGCGCCACCGGGCGCTGGCGCACCAGGTCGGCGTCGCTGAAGGAGTTGCGCTCCTTCAGGTCGGCGCCGACGCAGAACGCCCGCTCGTGCGAGGAGGTCAGCACGACCACCCGGGCGTCCCGGTCGGCGGCGAGCGCGGCGCAGGCCCCGGCGAGGGAGCGGGCCATCCCGGTCGACACGGCGTTCATCGCCTTGGGCCGGTCCAGCACCAGTTCCGCGACGTACTCGTGCCGCCGCACCAGCACGAACTCCCCGAACCGCTCCTCGCTCATGACATCCTCCGGTTAACGCGGGTTAACTCACTGTCGGGCCGATCATCGCAGCCCCGGTCCGGCCGGGAAAGAGGCGCCCCCCAGACCCCCGTTCGGGTGACATCCGGACCGTCCGGCCGCGGCCCGCCCGTCACGGCGCATAGCGTGCGCTCTCGCCCCGGCGCGTGCGGGGCGCACCGCGGAAGGATCGCCATGACGGCACAGACGCGCACCGGGACCCGTACGGACATACCCGCCGGGGCGGCCGCCGGACCGCCCGCCGTACGGCGCGGCCGGCACCGCAGGCGGCGCCCGCGCGGGATGCTGCTGGCCGCCGGGGGCCTGGCGCTGGCGGCCGGGGTGCTGAGCCTGGTCCGGGTGGCACCGGAGTCCGGGGTGGGCACGGCGGAGGCCGAGCCCCGCCCCGGCGCGGCCGGCGGCCCCGGCGACCGCGCCGCGCACACCGCCGCCACCGCCGGTACGGCCGAGGCGGCCCGGCCGTCGGCGACCTCCGTCATGGGCGGCGCGAGCGGCCCGGCGGACCCCGGCGCCGGCGGCCCGGCGCACCCGGCCGGGCCGGCCTCGCTCCCCGGGTCCGTCTCCGCCCGGGGCACGGCCCCGGGCACCGTCCCGGCCCCGCTTCCCGGGCCGGCGCGCACCCCGGCGGCGCCCGGCACCCCGCCCGCCGCCACGGCCACCCCGACGGCCGCCCCGCGCCCGACCCCCACGGCCGGCCCGGCCACGACCGCACCGGCGCCGGGCCGCAGCGACCGCCCGGGCGGGGGCGGCACAGGCGGCGGTGGCGGGGCCATCTGCGTGCCGGTGATCGGGCTGTGCGTGGACCCGCTGGAGGCGAGGCACAGCGCCCCCGTACGTCCGTAGCCCTGCCGTGCGGGGTGTGTCAGGACTCGCTGTCGCGGCGGGAGAGCAGCCAGGGCTCGACCACGCCGAGCCCGCGCACCGGCCGCTGCCACATCGGCTGGAGCGCGAAGCGGTACACCGGCGGCTCCTCGCCCTCCTTCTCCGCGGCGGCCGCGGCCTCGGCCGCCTCCGCCTCCGAGGCGGGGGCCTCGCCGGTGCGGATCAGCTCCTCGGCGAACGCGCTGTCCACCAGCACGGCGTCGCGCGGGGCTATCGAGGTCAGCCGGGAGGCGAGGTTGACGGTGGTGCCGAAGACATCGCCCATCCGGGTGGTGACCGTGCCGAACGCCATGCCGACGCGCAGCTCGGGCATCGTCTCGTCGTTGCTCATCGTCTCGACCAGGCGCAGCGCGATGTCGGCGGCGATCCCGGCGTCGTCGGCGGCGTAGAGGACCTCGTCGCCGAGGGTCTTGATGAGGCGGCCGCCGCGCGCGGCCACCAGGTCGGCGGCGGTGGTCTCGAACGCCTCCACCAGCTCGCCCAGCTCCTCCTCCTCCATGCGGCGGGTCAGCCGCGTGAAGCCGACGAGGTCGGCGAAGCCGACGGCGAGCCGCCGGTCGACCATCTCCTCGTCGTCGGCGGCCTGCACGACCCGGCCGGCCGAGGCGGCGAGCTGGCGGCGCCACACGTAGACGAGGAACTCCTCCAGCTCGGGCAGGAGCAGCTCGACGATCGGGTACGTCACCTCGGTGCGGGTCATGCCCGGCTCGGGCGGCTCGGTCAGCCCCTCCAGGAAGGAATCGATCTGCCACTCCGCCAGCCGGGCGGTGGTCTGCCCGGTGGAGCGCGCCACCTGCACCGCCATGGCCTCGCTGAGCAGCCCCGCCTCCACCAGACCGGCGAGGCGGCGCAGCGCCAGGACGTCCGCCTCGGTCAGCGCCTTGGCCTGCCCTATGTCGGCGAAGCCCATCGCGCGCCAGAAGCGGGACGCCAGCTCCATGGAGACGCCCGCGCTGCGGGCGGCCTGGAAGGGGGTGTAGCGGCGCTCGGCGCCCAGGATGAGCTGCTCCAGGCGCAGGGCCAGCGGGTCGTCGCCGGGGTCGGCGGCAAGGGGATCCTCCCGCTCGAGCGGAGCCGAGCGTGGAGGAGGGTTCACCCGGCCGTCCGCGTCCGCGCCGGAGCCCGTGTCGTCGACGGTCACGCCTGCTGCCCTTCCGATCTGCCACGGTCAGGTATCGACCGGCCTCAACTCTACGGCAGGTGTGCGCCAGCTCACTCCGCGAGCCGGACCGGGCCGGGCGCGGCGCCACCGCCCGCGCACGCCGCCCGGCACCCGCCCCGGCCTGCT
The DNA here is from genome assembly GCF_055592085.1 of Streptomyces sp. NPDC041135. Taxonomy (NCBI): domain Bacteria; kingdom Bacillati; phylum Actinomycetota; class Actinomycetes; order Kitasatosporales; family Streptomycetaceae; genus Streptomyces; species Streptomyces sp. NPDC041135. The sequence goes on along the minus strand of NZ_JBVIYZ010000004.1, from coordinate 312,922 downwards.
CTCACGCGGGCCGCAGATGGACGATGTCCCCCGCGCCCACCGGCTCGGTGACCCCTTCGCCGGTGGCCAGGACCAGCCGTCCGTCGCCGTCGACGGCGACCGCCTCGCCCACCACCGACCGGTCCCCCGGCAGCTCCGCCCGCACCGTGCGGCCGAGCGTGGCGCAGCCCGCGGTGTACGCCTCCTGGAGGCGGCTGGCGGCCGGGTCGCCGCCCGCCTCGCGCCAGCGGCCGTACCAGTCCTCGATCGAGCGCAGCACCGCCCGCAGCAGCGGGTCCCGGTCGGTGCCGGCGGCCCCGGCCAGGGCCAGCGACCCGGCCTGGGGCACCGGCAGCTCGTCCTCGCGCAGGGTGACGTTGAGGCCGGCGCCGATGACGACGCCGTCGGGGCCGGCCCGCTCCGCGAGGATGCCGCCGGCCTTGCGCTCCTCGCCGCCGACGGTCACCAGCAGGTCGTTGGGCCACTTCAGGGCCGTGTCGACGCCCGCCGCCCGGGCCAGGCCCGTCGCCACGGCCACGCCGGTGAGCAGCGGCAGCCAGCCCCAGCGCGCCACCGGCACCTCGGTGGGGCGCAGCAGGACGGAGAAGAACAGCCCGGAGCGCGGCGGCGCCGTCCACTGCCGGTCCAGGCGACCCCGGCCGGCCGTCTGCTCCTCCGCCACCAGGACCGCGCCCTCGGCCGCCCGCCCGGCCTCCGCGCGGGCCACCAGGTCGCTGTTGGTGGAGCCGGTGCGCTGCACCACGTCCACCTCCGTCCACAGGCCGCCGGACCGGACCAGGGCCCGCCGCAGCGCCGCGGCGTTGAGGGGCGGCCGGTCCAGGTCGGACCACCGGCTGTCGTTCGGGTCTGAGGCATCTCGCGGCGTCATGCAAGCCACCCTAGGTGTGGTAAACGCCGCAGTGCTGATCGCTGGGCGCGCCACTACGCTACGGATGAGTAACCGTCCCCCCTTTTGAGCAGGCAGGGAGCCGCATCCCGATGTCCGAGCCGGAAGAGATCGACATTCACACGACCGCGGGCAAACTCGCGGATCTTCAGCGCCGTATCCAGGAAGCGACGCACGCCGGTTCGGAACGCGCCGTCGAGAAGCAGCACGCCAAGGGCAAACTGACGGCCCGTGAGCGGATCGAGCTGCTGCTCGACGAGGAGTCCTTCGTCGAGCTCGACGAGTTCGCCCGGCACCGCTCCAGCAACTTCGGCCTGGACACCAACCGCCCCTACGGCGACGGCGTCGTCACCGGGTACGGCACCGTCGACGGCCGTCCCGTCGCCGTCTTCTCGCAGGACTTCACCGTCTTCGGCGGGGCGCTCGGCGAGGTCTACGGGCAGAAGATCGTCAAGGTCATGGACTTCGCGCTGAAGACGGGCTGCCCCGTCATCGGTATCAACGACTCCGGCGGCGCGCGCATCCAGGAGGGCGTCGCCTCGCTCGGCGCCTACGGCGAGATCTTCCGCCGCAACACCCACGCCTCCGGCGTGATCCCGCAGATCAGCCTGGTCGTCGGCCCCTGCGCCGGCGGCGCGGTGTACTCGCCGGCCATCACCGACTTCACCGTCATGGTCGACCAGACCTCGCACATGTTCATCACCGGCCCCGACGTCATCAAGACGGTCACCGGCGAGGACGTCGGCTTCGAGGAGCTGGGCGGCGCGCGCACCCACAACTCCGCCTCGGGCGTGGCCCACCACATGGCCGGGGACGAGAAGGACGCCATCGAGTACGTCAAGCAGCTGCTGTCGTACCTGCCGTCCAACAACCTCAGCGAGCCCCCGGCCTACCCGGAGGAGGCGGACCTGTCCGTCACCGCCGAGGACCGCGAGCTGGACACGGTCGTGCCGGACAGCGCGAACCAGCCGTACGACATGCACACGGTGATCGAGCACGTCCTGGACGACGCCGAGTTCTTCGAGACCCAGCCGCTGTTCGCGCCGAACATCCTCACCGGGTTCGGCCGGGTCGAGGGGCGCCCGGTCGGTGTCGTCGCCAACCAGCCGATGCAGTTCGCCGGCTGCCTGGACATCGACGCCAGCGAGAAGGCGGCCCGGTTCGTGCGGACCTGCGACGCCTTCAACGTCCCGGTCCTCACCTTCGTGGACGTGCCCGGCTTCCTGCCCGGCGTCGACCAGGAGCACACCGGCATCATCCGGCGCGGCGCCAAGCTGATCTACGCCTACGCCGAGGCGACCGTCCCGCTCATCACCGTCATCACCCGCAAGGCCTTCGGCGGCGCATACGACGTCATGGGCTCCAAGCACCTGGGCGCCGACCTCAACCTGGCCTGGCCCACCGCGCAGATCGCGGTCATGGGCGCGCAGGGCGCCGTCAACATCCTGCACCGCCGCACCATCGCCGAGGCGGCCGAGACGGGCGAGGACGCGGAGGCGGTGCGCGCCCGGTTGATCCGGGAGTACGAGGACACCCTGCTCAACCCCTACGTCGCGGCCGAGCGCGGTTACGTCGACGCCGTGATCATGCCCTCCGACACCCGCGCCCACGTCGTACGCGGCCTGCGTCAGCTGCGCACCAAGCGGGAATCCCTGCCTCCGAAGAAGCACGGCAACATCCCCCTCTAGGCCTGCTGGGAGCCGGCATGAACATCAAGGTCGTACGGGGCAACCCGACCCCGGAGGAGCTGGCCGCCGCCCTGGCGGTGGTCCGCGTCCGCGCCGCGGCGGCGGCAGCCGCGCCGCCCGGCGCGCCCGGCCCCCGGGACACCTGGGCGGACCCCGCCCGTATCGCGGCCCACCGCCTGCCCGCGCCGGGCCCGGCGTCCTGGTCGCGCACCTACTGGCCGGGCTGAGCAAACCGGCGCGCCGGGCCGGGCGCGAAAAGCTGAGTACGTGTACTCAGGCGCCCGGCCCCGGCCTGCGGCACGCTGGAGCCATGCTGTGGTCCGACCCGGAGAACGAGCCGCCCGAGGAACTGCGCGAGATGCAGGCGATGTTGCGGCGGCTCGGCCTCCTCATGTCCCTGGCCATGGTGGCGATCATGATCGTGATCGGGCTGAGGTGAGCGCGGTGCGCCCCGCGGCTACGCTGACCGCATGACCGCTCAGCCGCGCCGCCGCCTCGTCCTCGCCTCCCAGTCCCCCGCCCGGCTCGGGCTGCTCCGCCAGGCCGGACTGTCCCCCGACGTGATCGTCAGCGGCGTCGACGAGGACGCCGTCAGCGCCCCCACGCCCGCCGAGCTGGCCTTGGCGCTGGCCGAGGCCAAGGCGTCCGTCGTGGCGGCCCGGCCGGACGTGCGGGGCGCCCTGGTGATCGGCTGCGACTCCGTGCTGGAGCTGGACGGGCAGGCGCTGGGCAAGCCCGCCGACGGCGAGGAGGCCACCGCCCGCTGGAAGGCGATGCGCGGGCGCGCCGGTGTCCTCCAGACGGGCCACTGCGTGTGGGACACCGAGCGCGAGCGCCACGTGTCCGCGACCGCCTCCACCGTCGTGCGGTTCGGCGAGCCCACCGACGACGAGATCAGCGCCTACGTCGCCTCCGGCGAGCCCCTCCACGTCGCGGGCGCCTTCACCCTGGACGGCCGGTCGGCGCCGTTCATCGAGGGCATCGACGGCGACCACGGCAACGTCATCGGCCTCAGCCTGCCCCTGCTGCGGCGGCTGCTGGCGCGACTGGGCGTCGGGATCACGGAGTTGTGGGCGCCGCCGGCGGTATGACCGGCTTGGCGGGCGGCCCGGCCGGGGCGGGGCCGGGCACGGCGTCCTGCGGCTCCTCCCGGGGCCCCTCCGGCGCGCTCCCGGGCAGCTCCCGGTCCTGCGGCCCCGCGCCGGTGCCGGCACCGGGCGCCGCCCGCCGCGCGCCCTCCACGCGGTCGTAGGTCATCAGCAGCAGCACGATCAGCGCGAGCACCACCACCATGAACAGGAACGCCGTCCAGCCGACCAGGCCCCACGCGAAGGCGCCCAGCAGGCCGTGCACCACGGCCACGCTGATCAGCAGGATGCGGCCGAGGCCCGCGGGGGCGCGGTCGCGGACCGCCACCAGCAGGGCCACCAGGGCGCACAGCGCGAAGTAGAGCCCGAAGACCACTCCACCGATCTTCGAGGACGTCGACATGACGTCCGGGTCCAGGCCGGCCAGGGACATCTTCTGGCGGTCGACCACGATCCCCAGGAACCAGTTCAGCGCCGCGATGACGAACGCCTCGGCGAAGAGGACGAACGCCACGATCCACGCCACCGGTCTGCGCACCACCGGTCCCCACCCACTTTCGACCGCAACCCGAGCCGAGCTGCTGTTACCTGAAGTACGTTCCAGTCATCGCGAACGCTACTAACGGGTAAACCTCGGGACAAGGGTTCGGGCCGCGGCAAAGATTCGTTGGGCCATTCGTAGGGACTCGACAAAGAATCAGAGTGGGCCGCAGCACCCCCTCACAGAGACCTTGACCACATGACAGGGCTAGGGTTTCCCGGAGGAGTTCCTGCCTACCGAGGTACGACAAGGGCTTTCGCGGGTCGAGCGAGCCTCGAATCACGCTCCGTGTGGGCAAGCTCACCATTGGGGACGGGTCGAAGTGCCGTGTCGGCAGTCCCTAAACTCGGCTTGTTTCAAGGAGGGAGCCTCAATCGTGCGCAAGGTGCTCATCGCCAACCGTGGCGAAATCGCTGTCCGCGTGGCCCGGGCCTGCCGGGACGCCGGGATCGCGAGCGTGGCCGTATACGCCGACCCGGACCGGGACGCTCTGCATGTCCGCGCCGCGGATGAGGCGTTCGCCCTGGGCGGTGACACCCCGGCGAGCAGCTACCTGGACATCCAGAAAGTGCTGAACGCCGCCAGGGAGTCCGGCGCGGACGCCGTCCATCCCGGCTACGGCTTTCTCTCCGAGAACGCCGAGTTCGCCCAGGCCGTGCTCGACGCGGACCTCATCTGGATCGGCCCGCCCCCGCAGGCCATCCGCGACCTCGGCGACAAGGTCGCCGCCCGGCACATCGCCCAGCGGGCCGGCGCGCCCCTGGTCGCCGGCACCCCCGACCCCGTCTCGGGAGCCGAGGAGGTCGTCGCCTTCGCCAAGGAGCACGGCCTGCCCATCGCCATCAAGGCCGCCTTCGGCGGCGGCGGCCGCGGCCTGAAGGTCGCCCGCACCCTCGAAGAAGTACCCGAGCTGTACGACTCCGCCGTCCGTGAGGCCGTCGCCGCCTTCGGACGCGGCGAGTGCTTCGTCGAGCGCTACCTCGACCAGCCCCGCCACGTGGAGACCCAGTGCCTGGCCGACACCCACGGCAACGTGGTCGTCGTCTCCACCCGCGACTGCTCCCTCCAGCGCCGCCACCAGAAGCTGGTGGAGGAGGCCCCGGCGCCGTTCCTGTCCGAGGCACAGGTCCAGGAGCTGTACGCCTCCTCCAAGGCGATCCTGAAGGAGGCCGGCTACGTCGGCGCCGGCACGGTGGAGTTCCTCGTCGGCGCGGACGGCACGATCTCCTTCCTGGAGGTCAACACCCGCCTCCAGGTCGAACACCCGGTCACCGAGGAGGTCGCGGGGATCGACCTGGTGCGCGAGATGTTCCGCATCGCCGACGGCGAGGAACTCGGCTACGGCGACCCCGAGCTGCGCGGCCACTCCTTCGAGTTCCGCATCAACGGCGAGGACCCGGGCCGCAACTTCCTGCCCGCCCCCGGCACCGTCACCCGTTTCGACCCGCCCTCGGGCCCCGGCGTCCGCCTGGACGCGGGCGTGGAGTCGGGCAGCGTCATCGGCCCCGCCTGGGACTCCCTGCTGGCCAAGCTCATCGTCACCGGCCGCACCCGCAAGGAGGCCCTCCAGCGCGCCGCCCGCGCCCTGGAGGAGTTCCAGGTCGAGGGCATGGCCACCGCCATCCCCTTCCACCGCGCGGTCGTGAAGGACCCCGCCTTCGCCCCCGAGCTGACCGGCTCGGACGAGCCCTTCACCGTCCACACCCGCTGGATCGAGACCGGCTTCGTCAACGAGATCAAGCCGTTCGCGGCTCCCGCGGACACCGAGGCGGACGAGGAGACGGGCCGCGAGACGGTCGTCGTCGAGGTCGGCGGCAAGCGCCTCGAGGTCTCCCTGCCGTCGTCGCTGGGCATGTCCCTGGCCCGCACCGGCCTCGCGGCCGGCGCCAAGCCCAAGCGCCGCGCGGCCAAGAAGTCCGGCCCCGTGGCCTCCGGTGACACCCTCGCCTCACCCATGCAGGGCACCATCGTCAAGATCGCCGTCGAGGAAGGCCAGGAGGTCAAGGAGGGCGACCTGGTCGTCGTCCTGGAGGCCATGAAGATGGAACAGCCCCTCAACGCCCACAAGGCCGGCACCATCAAGGGCCTCACCGCCGACATCGGCGCCTCCATCACCTCGGGCGCCCCCATCTGCGAGATCAAGGACTGACCCCACCCCACCCACGACCGAGCCCGGTGGCCCAGCCACCGGGCTCAGTCGTACCCCGCCCACCAGGGGCGCGAGGAACTGCGCGACCAGCGCACGCGGCCCCGCACCCACAAACGACCGCCACCCCCACCCCCTCAGGGGCGCGGGGAACTGCGCGACCAGCCCGAGCGGACCCGCACCCAAGAACTACCGCCGCCGCAGATCAGCGACGCGCCCCCGTTCGGCCCCGGCCCCCGCCTCGAGCACGGACGCCGCCCGCAGCCCACCCCCCGCCACCTGCCCCGGCCCGGACCCCGGCCCCCTCCGCGGCCCCGGCAGCGGAGCACGCCGCGCCGGGACCTGGTCACCCCCCGGGCTCCCCGCCGCCCCGGCCACGGCGATCTGCACCCCCTGATCGGCAAGGGCCTGCAGCTCGGTCCCGGCACGGTCGTCGTGCGCCGGAGGTTCGTCCGTGACGAGCCGGGTGATGAGGTCCGTGGGGACGGTCTGGAACATGGTGTCCGTGCCCAGCTTGGTGTGGTCGGCGAGGACCACGACCTCCGCGGCCGCCTGCACCAGCGCACGGTCGACGGACGCCGACAGCATGTTGGACGTGGACAGCCCGCGCTCGGCGGTCAGACCGCTGCCGGAGAGGAAGGCCCGGGAGACCCGCAGCCCCTGGAGGGACTGTTCGGCGCCGGAGCCGACCAGGGCGTAGTTGGAACCGCGCAGGGTGCCGCCGGTCATCACGACCTCGACCCGGTTGGCGTGCGCCAGGGCCTGGGCGACCAGGAGCGAGTTGGTGACGACGGTCAGACCGGGCACCCGGGCGAGCCGGCGGGCCAGCTCCTGGGTGGTGGTCCCCGCCCCGACGACGATGGCCTCGCCCTCTTCGACGAGTCCCGCGGCGAGGTCGGCGATGGCCGTCTTCTCGGCGGTCGCGAGATGCGACTTCTGCGGAAAGCCGGATTCTCGCGTGAACCCGCCCGGCAGTACCGCACCGCCGTGCCGGCGGTCGAGGAGTCCTTCTGCCTCCAGTGCGCGCACGTCCCGCCGTACGGTCACTTCGGAGGTCTGGACGACGCGGGCGAGTTCACGGAGCGACACGGCCCCATTCGCTCGCACCATTTCGAGGATCAATTGGCGACGTTCTGCAGCGAACACGAAACTGACAGTAACCCCAACGACCGTCTGGTTTCAGCAGTTTGCGCCGAATAACAGAAGTTGTTCGTACGGCAGAGACGCAAGTGGTATAGGGCCTACGCCCGGCGCCTATGCCGCACGCATGCTCGACAACTCCGCGTGACCAGCGGGGACGCGGTCGCGGCCGTCAGGCCTCGCCGGTCGCCTTGCGGTTGTGCAGCTGGCGGGCGACCTCCGCGATCGACCCCGAGAGGGACGGGTACACGGTGAAGGCGTTCGCGATCTGTTCCACCGTCAGATTGTTGTCGACGGCGATCGAGATCGGGTGGATGAGTTCCGAGGCGCGCGGCGCCACGACCACGCCGCCGACCACGATCCCGGTGCCCGGGCGGCAGAAGATCTTCACGAAGCCGTCCCGGATGCCCTGCATCTTCGCGCGCGGGTTGCGCAGCAGGGGCAGTTTGACCGCCCGGGCGTCGATCTTGCCCGCGTCGACGTCGGCCTGGCTGTAGCCGACGGTGGCGATCTCGGGGTCGGTGAAGACGTTGGAGGAGACGGTCTTGAGGTTCAGCGGGGTCACCGCGTCGCCGAGGAAGTGGTAGACGGCGATGCGCCCCTGCATCGCGGCGACGGACGCCAGGGCGAAGACGCCGGTGACGTCACCGGCCGCGTAGACGCCGGGCGCGGTCGTGCGGGAGACCTTGTCGGTCCAGATGTGCCCGGACTCGCGGACCTTGACGCCCGCCTCCTCGAGGCCGAGGCCGGCGCTGTTGGGGATGGCGCCGACCGCCATCAGGCAGTGCGAGCCGGTGATGACCCGGCCGTCGGCGAGGGTGACCTCGACGCGGTCGCCGACCCGCTTGGCGGACTCGGCGCGGGAGCGGGCCATGACGTTCATGCCGCGGCGGCGGAAGACGTCCTCCAGGACGGCGGCCGCGTCCGGGTCCTCGCCGGGCAGCACGCGGTCGCGGGAGGAGACCAGGGTGACCTTGGAGCCCAGGGCCTGGTAGGCGCCGGCGAACTCGGCGCCGGTGACGCCGGAGCCGACCACGATGAGTTCCTCGGGCAGCTCGGTGAGGTCGTAGACCTGGGTCCAGTTCAGGATGCGCTCGCCGTCGGGCTGCGCGTCGGGCAGCTCGCGGGGGTGGCCGCCGGTCGCGATCAGGACGGCGTCGGCGGTGAGGGTCTCCGCGGTGCCGTCGGCGGCGGTGACGACGACCTTGCGGGAGCCGTCCAGGGCCTGCATGCCCTCGAGCCGGCCGCGGCCGCGCATGACGCGGGCGCCGGCGCGGGTCACGGAGGCGGTGATGTCGTGGGACTGGGCGAGCGCCAGGCGCTTCACCCGCCGGTTGACCTTGCCCAGGTCCACGCCGACCACCCGGGCCGCCTGCTCCAGCGGCGGGGTGTCGTCGGCGACGATGATGCCCAGCTCCTCGTAGGAGGAGTCGAAGGTGGTCATCACCTCGGCCGTGGCGATCAGGGTCTTCGACGGCACGCAGTCGGTGAGCACCGACGCCCCGCCCAGGCCGTCGCTGTCGACGACGGTCACCTCCGCGCCGAGCTGCGCGGCCACCAGCGCCGCTTCGTATCCGCCGGGTCCGCCACCGATGATCACGATCCGAGTCACGTACTCCATTCTCCCGCACGCCGCGCCGTGCTTCCGCCCGGGGCCGGTCCGGCGGGCCCCCGGGCCGGTGCCACCGGCCCCGGAGGGGGACTCCCGGGTGGCGGGCGGGACGTCCGGGGGCCCTGTTCTCCGCGTGGCGCGGGGGCGCCCTGCCGTAGTCTCGTCGCATGTCGCTCTATGCCGCGTACGCCGGCAACCTGGACGCGCGGCTGATGTCCCGCCGCGCCCCCCACTCGCCACTGCGCGCCACCGGCTGGCTGAACGGGTGGCGGCTGACGTTCGGGGGCGAGCAGCTGGGCTGGGACGGCTCCCTGGCGACGATCGTCGAGCACCCCGGCGGCCAGGTCTTCGTCGGCCTGTACGACCTGTCGCCGCCCGACGAGGAGTCCCTGGACCGCTGGGAGGGTGTCGCGCTCGGCATCTACCGGCGTGCGCGGGTGCGGGTGCACACGCTGGAGGGCGAGGAGTCCGCGTGGCTGTACGTGCTCAACGGCTACGAGGGCGGCCTGCCCTCGGCCCGGTACCTGGGCGAGGTCGCGGACGCCGCGGAGTCCGCGGGGGCGCCGCACGACTACGTGATGGAACTGCGCAAGCGGCCCTGCTGACCGGGCGCGCCTTGGTCGGAAACGACAAGACAACGATCGCGATCCCGTGGGCTCCGTCATCTACGCGCGTAGGCGAAGACCGGCTACGCTCATGCGCGTGAACGCATCTCTTCTTCCGGACGACACCCAGGGCGACCCCTACGCCGCCGCCGACGCGGCCGCCGCGCGGCTGCGCGCACTCACGGGCGCCGAGACCCACGACGTCGCCCTCGTGATGGGCTCCGGCTGGGCGCCGGCCGTCGACGCCCTGGGCGCACCCGACGCCGAGTTCCGGGTCACCGAGCTGCCCGGTTTCCCGCCGCCGGCCGTCGAGGGACACGGCGGCACGGTCCGCTCGTACGCCACGGGTGACAAGCGCGCGCTGGTCTTCCTCGGCCGCACCCACTACTACGAGGGCCGCGGCGTCGCCGCCGTCGCGCACGGCGTCCGCACGGCCGTCGCCGCCGGCTGCAAGACCATCGTGCTGACCAACGGCTGCGGCGGTCTGCGCGAGGGCATGCGTCCCGGCCAGCCGGTGCTGATCAGCGACCACATCAACCTCACGGCGACCTCCCCGATCGTCGGCGCGAACTTCGTCGACCTCACCGACCTGTACTCGCCGCGGCTGCGCACCCTCTGCAAGGAGATCGACCCCAGCCTGGAGGAGGGCGTCTACGCCCAGTTCCCCGGCCCGCACTACGAGACGCCGGCGGAGATCCGCATGGCCCGGGTGATCGGCGCCGACCTGGTGGGCATGTCGACGGTCCTGGAGGCGATCGCCGCCCGTGAGGCCGGCGCCGAGGTGCTGGGCATCTCGCTGGTCACCAACCTCGCCGCGGGCATGACCGGCGAGCCGCTGAACCACGAGGAGGTCCTCCAGGCCGGCCGCGACTCGGCCGCCCGGATGGGCTCGCTGCTGGCCCAGGTGCTCGGCCGGCTGTAGGACCCGCCGGCCGGGCCCGGGGGCCCGGCGCCACGGCGACGCGACAGGTACGACGAACGAGAGGTTGACCCCACCGTGCACGACGATCTCATCGCCCGGGCCCAGGCGTGGCTGGCCGAGGACCCCGACGCGGAGACCCGTGAGGAACTCGCGAAGCTGATCGACGCCGGGGACGTCACGGAGCTGTCCGCGCGCTTCGCCGGCACGCTCCAGTTCGGTACGGCGGGGCTGCGCGGCGAGCTGGGCGCCGGGCCCATGCGGATGAACCGCTCGGTCGTGATCCGTGCCGCCGCCGGACTCGCCGCCTATCTGAAGCGGCACGGCCACGGCGCGGGCGAGGGGGAGCCCGGGCTCGTCGTCATCGGCTACGACGCCCGGCACAAGTCCGCCGACTTCGCGCGGGACACCGCCGCCGTGATGGTGGGCGCCGGGCTGCGCGCCGCGGTGCTGCCCCGGCCCCTGCCGACCCCGGTGCTGGCGTTCGCGATCCGGCATCTCGGCGCGGTCGCGGGCGTGGAGGTCACCGCCAGCCACAACCCGCCCCGGGACAACGGGTACAAGGTCTACCTGGGCGACGGCTCGCAGATCGTCCCGCCCGCCGACGCCGGTATCGCCGCCGAGATCGACGCGGTCGCCTCGCTGCACGACGTCCCGCGCCCGGACGCGGGCTGGCAGATCCTCGACGACTCGGTCCTGGACGCCTATCTGGCCCGTACCGACGCCGTCCTCGAGGCCGGCTCCCCGCGTACCGCCCGCACGGTGTACACGGCCCTGCACGGCGTCGGCCAGGACGTGCTGCTCGCCGCGTTCGCCCGGGCCGGCTTCCCGGCGCCGGTTCCGGTGGCCGCGCAGGCCGAGCCGGACCCGGACTTCCCGACCGTCTCCTTCCCCAACCCGGAGGAGCCCGGCGCGATGGACCTGGCGTTCGCGCAGGCCCGGGAGAGCGACCCGGACCTGGTCGTCGCCAACGACCCGGACGCCGACCGCTGTGCCGTCGCCGTCCGGGACGGCGCCGACTGGCGGATGCTGCGCGGGGACGAGGTCGGCGCGCTGCTCGCCGCCCACCTGGTGCGGCGCGGCGTGCGGGGCACCTTCGCCGAGTCGATCGTCTCCTCCTCCCTGCTCGGCCGGATCGCCGAGCGGGCGGGGCTGCCGTTCGAGGAGACCCTCACCGGGTTCAAGTGGATCGCCCGCGTGGAGGGGCTGCGCTACGGCTACGAGGAGGCCCTCGGCTACTGCGTCGACCCGGACGGCGTACGCGACAAGGACGGCATCACCGCGGCGCTGCTGATCACCGAGCTGGCCTCGGAGCTCAAGGAGCAGGGCCGCACCCTCCTGGACCTGCTGGACGACCTCGCCGTCGAGCACGGGCTGCACGCCACCGACCAGCTGTCGGTGCGCGTCCAGGACCTGTCGGTGATCTCCGACGCCATGCGCCGGCTGCGGGAGCGGCCGCCGGCCGAGCTGGCCGGCCTCGCCGTCACCCGGGCCGAGGACCTGGCCCTGGGCACGGACCGGCTGCCGCCCACCGACGGCCTGCGCTACACCCTGGACGGCGCCCGGGTCGTCGTCCGGCCCAGCGGCACCGAGCCCAAACTGAAGTGCTACCTGGAGGTCGTCGTGCCGGTCGCCACGCACGCCGGCCTGCCCGCGGCCCGCGCCCGCGCCACCGAGCTGCTCTCGGCCGTCAAGCGCGACCTGTCCGCGGCCGCGGGTATCTGACGCGGCCTGGGCGCCCCGGACCGGGGCGCCCAGGACCCTCCCCGGCTCGTCTCAGCCCGTCGCGAGCAGGACCGCCAGCAGGACCGCCCCGGCCAGCGCCGGTGCCACGACCTCGTAGGCCCAGCGGACCGTGACCTGTCCCTGGGCGCTCTTCTCGGCGCCCCGGGTCTCCAGCAGCTCGCGCAGGTCGTCCATGATCTTGTCGGTCTCGGCGCGCGTGGGGCCGTCGGTCTCGACCGTCCCGCCCGGCGTGCCGCCGAAGCCGAACCCGCCGCCGAGGCCGAACCCGCCGCCGGCCCCGCGGGCCGGGCGGCCGCCGCCGCGTGCCTCGGCCGCCGCCCGCGCCTGTCTGTGGGCGGCCTTCTTGCGGGCGCGCAGGGAGACCGGGATGGCCCACAACTGGTAGCGGGCGCCGGACGTGAGGACGACCTCGTTGGAGTAGCCGGAGCGCAGGGCGGCGACCTCGCCCCAGGGCAGGGTGATCACCCGGAACGGGTTGCGCACGCGCAGCCGGTCGGGGTCGACGAAGACGGCCGGGCGCAGGGTGAAGGCGACCACCAGCGGCACCAGCAGGATCAGCCCGGCCAGCGCCAGCCACGGCGTCCGGTCGTGTCCGCTGACGATCGCGTCGACGCCGAGCCACCCGACGATCACGAGCAGCAGCACGCCACCCGCCAGCGCCATGGGCGAGCGGTAGATGCGGTCCCTGGCGGCAGGGGGCGGCGGTGGCGCGGGTGACTGGTGGTCCGGGGTCGTCATGGTCCGATTCTGCCCGACGCCGCCGGCGACGCCCGTCCCCGGTGCCGGAGCGGGAGCCGGGCCCGGGGCTGTACAGCCGCTACGCGCGTAGATATGCTCGTCTGGTGACCATGCCCACCACTGCACCCGCTGCATCCACAGCTCATGCTCTCGTCGGCGTCACCGCGTCCGACAGCACGCTGCGCCGCTTCCTCCACGGGCTGCCCGGCGTCGACGCGGTCGGCCTGGAGGCGCGCGCCGCCTCTCTCGGCACCCGTTCCATCAAGACGACCGCGAAGGCGTACGCCATCGACCTGGCCATCTCGATGGTCGACCTGACGACGCTCGAAGGCGCGGACACCCCCGGCAAGGTCCGGGCGCTCGGCGCCAAGGCGGTCCGCCCCGACCCCACGGACCGCACGACGCCCGCCACCGCCGCGGTCTGCGTCTACCCCGACATGGTGCCCGCGGCCCGGGAGGCCGTCGCCGGCTCGGACGTGAAGGTCGCCTCGGTCGCCACCGCCTTCCCGGCCGGCCGCGCGGCCCTCGCCGTGAAGCTGGCCGACGTCCGCGACGCCGTGGCCGCGGGTGCCGACGAGATCGACATGGTCATCGACCGCGGCGCGTTCCTGGCGGGCAAGTACCTGAAGGTGTACGACGAGATCGTCGCCGTGAAGGAGGCCTGCGGGGCGAGCGCCCGTCTGAAGGTCATCTTCGAGACGGGCGAGCTGTCGACGTACGACAACATCCGCCGGGCCAGCTGGCTGGGCATGCTGGCGGGCGCCGACTTCATCAAGACGTCGACCGGCAAGGTGGCGGTGAACGCCACACCCGCCAACACCCTGCTGATGCTGGAGGCCGTGCGCGACTTCCGCGCCCAGACCGGCGTCCAGGTCGGTGTGAAGCCGGCCGGCGGCATCCGCACCTCCAAGGACGCCGTCAAGTTCCTGGTCCTGGTCAACGAGACCGCCGGCGCGGACTGGCTGGACAACCACTGGTTCCGCTTCGGCGCCTCCTCGCTGCTGAACGACCTGCTGATGCAGCGCCAGAAGCTGGCCACCGGCCGCTACTCCGGCCCCGACTACGTGACGGTGGACTGATCCCCCATGGTTTTCGAGTACGCACCCGCGCCCGAGTCGCGCGCGATCGTCGACATCGCCCCCTCCTACGGCCTGTTCATCGACGGCGAGTTCACCGACGCGGCCGACGGCAAGGTCTTCAAGACGGTCTCCCCGAGCACCGAGGAGGTGCTGTCGGAGGTCGCCCGGGCCGGTTCCGAGGACGTCGACCGGGCCGTGCGGGCCGCCCGCACGGCGTTCGGCACCTGGTCCGCGCTGCCCGGTGCGGAGCGCGCCAAGTACCTCTTCCGCATCGCCCGTGTCATCCAGGAGCGCAGCCGCGAGCTGGCGGTCCTGGAGACGCTGGACAACGGCAAGCCGATCCGGGAGACCCGCGACGCCGACCTGCCCCTGGTCGCCGCGCACTTCTTCTACTACGCGGGCTGGGCCGACAAGCTGGACCACGCCGGGTTCGGCCCCTCGCCGAAGCCGCTGGGCGTGGCCGGCCAGGTCATCCCGTGGAACTTCCCGCTGCTGATGCTGGCGTGGAAGATCGCCCCGGCGCTGGCCACCGGCAACACGGTCGTGCTGAAGCCGGCCGAGACGACCCCGCTGTCGGCGCTGTTCTTCGCGGACGTCTGCCGCCAGGCGGGCCTGCCCCGCGGCGTCGTCAACATCCTGCCCGGGTACGGTGACGCGGGCGCCGCCCTGGTCGCCCACCCGGACGTGAACAAGGTGGCCTTCACCGGTTCCACGGCCGTCGGCAAGGAGATCGCCCGCACGGTCGCCGGCACCCGCAAGAAGCTCACCCTGGAACTCGGCGGCAAGGGCGCCAACATCGTCTTCGACGACGCCCCCCTCGACCAGGCCGTCGAGGGCATCGTGAACGGCATCTTCTTCAACCAGGGCCAGGTCTGCTGCGCGGGCAGCCGGCTGCTGGTCCAGGAGTCGGTGCAGGACGAGCTGCTGGACGCGCTCAAGCGGCGCCTGTCGACCCTGCGGCTGGGCGATCCCCTCGACAAGAACACGGACATCGGGGCGATCAACTCCGCCGAGCAGCTGGCGCGCATCTCCACGCTCGTCGAGCAGGGCGAGGCGGAGGGCGCCGAGCGCTGGTCCCCGCCCTGCGAACTGCCGTCCTCCGGGTACTGGTTCGCGCCGACGCTGTTCACCGGCGTCACGCAGGCGCACACCGTCGCCCGCGACGAGATCTTCGGCCCGGTGCTGTCGGTCCTCACCTTCCGCACCCCGGAGGAGGCCGTCGCCAAGGCCAACAACACCCCCTACGGCCTGTCCGCGGGCATCTGGACGGAGAAGGGCTCCCGCATGCTGGCGGTGGCGGGCCGGCTCCGCGCGGGCGTGATCTGGTCCAACACGTTCAACAAGTTCGACCCCACCTCGCCGTTCGGCGGTTACAAGGAGTCGGGCTTCGGCCGCGAGGGCGGCCGCCACGGCCTGGAGGCGTACCTCGATGTCTGATCGGCTTTCCGTACTGAAGACCTACAAGCTGTACGTCGGCGGGAAGTTCCCGCGTTCCGAGAGCGGCCGGGTGTACGAGGTGACGGCGAAGAGTTCGGCGGCTGACGCGGCGGACGGGGGCAGGTGGCTGGCCAATGCGCCGCTGTCGTCCCGCAAGGACGCCCGGGACGCGGTGGTCGCCGCGCGCAAGGCGTTCGGCGCCTGGTCCGGGGCCACGGCGTACAACCGGGGCCAGGTCCTCTACCGCGTCGCGGAGATGCTGGAGGGCCGCCGCGGCCAGTTCGTCCGCGAGGTCGCCGACGCCGAGGGCCTGTCGAAGTCGAAGGCCGCCGCCCAGGTGGAGGCCACGATCGACCGCTGGGTCTGGTACGCGGGCTGGACCGACAAGATCGCCCAGGTGACCGGCGGCGGCAACCCGGTCGCGGGCCCGTACTTCAACCTGTCCTCCCCCGAGCCGACGGGCGTGGTCGCGGTCCTGGCGCCGCAGGAGTCGTCCTTCCTCGGCCTGGTCTCCGTGCTCGCCCCGGTGATCGCCACCGGCAACACGGCCGTGGTGGTCGCGGGCGAGCGGGTCCCGCTGCCCGCGCTCTCCCTGGGCGAGGTGCTGGCCACCTCCGACGTGCCCGGCGGCGTGGTCAACATCCTCTCCGGCCGTACGGCGGAGCTGGCGGCGCCGCTGGCCGCCCACCAGGACGTCAACGCCATCGACCTCGCGGGGGCCGACGAGGCGCTGGCGAAGGAGCTGGAGATCGCGGCGGCGGACAACCTCAAGCGCGTCCTTCGTCCACAGCCTGTGGACGACTGGACGGCGACGCCCGGCACCGACCGCCTGACGGCGTTCCTGGAGACCAAGACCGTCTGGCACCCCACGGGCTCGCTGGGCGCCTCGGGCTCGGCCTACTGAGCCACGCCCACCTGAACGAGCCGCGCCGCCCCTCCGTCCGGGGGCGGCGCGGCTTCTCGTTCGCCGGGTGCGCTCAGCCCAGCGGGGCGGCGGCGCCGCGGAGCCCGGTGACCTGTCCCACCACCGGTACCGCGCCGAGCGACGGGGCCTGCGCCACCGGAGCGGTCACCATCTGCGTCGTCAGCGGCTTGAAGTCGGCCACCTGGGTGCCGACGCCGTTGTCGAGGGGGTCGACGCCGGTGCCCGCGAGCGGGTTGGGCTTGAGGCCGGCGATCGGGCCGGTGGCGTAGCCGACCGTGCCGGTGAGGACCGTGAGGCCGGCCTGCGGGTCGGTCCGGCCGAGCGAGCTGGGGCGCCACGGCGCGTCCACCACCGGGGCGGTGGCCGCCTCGGCGGCGCCGGCGCCGGCACCGAGGGCGGCGCCCGCGGTGGCGAGGGCGATCAGGGCGCGCTGCGCGGTGGAGTTCCGGGGGGAGGCGAATCGTGCCATGTGCTGATGCCACCTTCGGGGCGCGGAGTAATCGGGTCGACACGAAGGGTAGTTGACGTGTGACGCGTGCTCCAAAGCCGACCCGCGGGGTCGGCAGGAGGCGCTCCATGCCTCAAACTGGTGTCCCGTGAGCATCCATCCACCGTCACCTGCCCGGGTCGTGCTGCTGAGCGGCCCCTCGGGCTCGGGCAAGTCCCTCGTCGCCGCCCGTTCCGGGCTCCCCGTGCTGCGCCTCGACGACTTCTACAAGGAGGGCGACGACCCGACGCTGCCCCTGGTGGACGGGAGTTCCGACATCGACTGGGACCACCCGCTGTCCTGGGACGCGGACGTCGCGGTCGAGGCGATCACCCGGCTGTGCGCCACGGGCGCCACGCCCGTCCCGGTGTACGACATCTCGCTGAGCGCCCGTACCGGCGAGGAGACGCTGCACCTGGGCGGTGCCCCGGTGTTCATCGCGGAGGGCATCTTCGCCGCCGAGATCGTCGGGCGCTGCCGGGAGCTGGGCGTGCTGGCGGACGCGCTGTGCCTGACCCGGGGCGCGGTCACCACCTTCCGGCGGCGCTTCCTGCGCGATCTGAGGGAGGGCCGCAAGTCGGTGCCGTTCCTGCTGCGGCGCGGCTGGCGGCTGATGCGCGCGGAGCGGTCGATCGTCGCCCGCCAGGTCGCGCTGGGCGCCCGTGCCTGCGGCCGCGAGGAGGCCCTGGGGCGGCTGGCGACCGCCGCGGACGGGAACCGGCCCCGGGCCCGTTCAGCGGCCTAGCGCTTGCGTCAAGGCCCTGCCGGATATCACCCGGAGGGCGTACACACGAACGGGACCGGACGGACCCCCCGGCCCTCCGGTCCCGCTTCCCCCGTGTTTCCCCGTGTTTCCCCCGTGCTCCCCGGGTGACCCCCGTCACCTGCTTCCCCCGGGGTACCGCTCCCCCCGTACCTTCAGGCGACCAGCTCCCCGAAGGCGTGCTCCTCGTCACGGCCGAAGCTGAGGACCTCGTCCTCGCGCAGCCGGCGCAGCGAGCGCCAGATGCTGGACTTCACCGTGCCGACACTGATGCCGAGTATCTCCGCGATCTCCGGGTCGGTGCGGCCCTCGTAGTAGCGCAGGACCAGCATCGTCCGCTGGAGTTCGGGCAGCCGGGCCAGCGCCTGCCACAGGACCGCGCGCAGCTCGGTGCCGCGCATCGCGTCCGTGTCGCCGGCCGTCTCCGGCAGTTCCTCGGTCGGGTACTCGTTGAGCTTGCGGCGCCGCCAGGCGCTGATGTGCAGGTTGGTCATGGTGCGGCGCAGGTAGCCGCCGACCGCGGCCTTGTCGCTGATCCGCTCCCACGCCCGGTAGGTCGAGAACAGCGCGCTCTGCAGCAGGTCCTCGGCCTCGAAGCGGTCACCGGTCAGGTGGTAGGCGGTGGCGTACAGGGAGGCGCGGCGCTCCTTGACGTAGGCGGTGAACTCCGCCTCCGTCAGGGAACGGCGCTCCCCCGTGCCCTCCCCGTACGTGCCTCCCCCGTGCGTGCCCGGCGCCGCGGGCTCCCCCGTACACGCGTCAACCACCGTCAGGTACACGGTCTGCTGACGCCCGGCGCCGCGAGCGCACCCCCGTCCGATCACGGCGCCGGACTTCTCCGCTCCCCGCCCCCCGTGCACGTCGTGCAGCCGCGTGATCACTGCGCTGGTGGTGGTGCCGTGCAGCGTGTTCATCTCGCGCCCCCCGTCGTGGACTTACCGGTGGTCCGGCTTGCCGGTCGTGCCAGGCGATCGCTTCCCCGCCTGTGCCGAGAAGCTTGCCGAGAGCACTTCATGGCCGTGTCCGCCGACTGTCACAGACCTGTCACAGGGACCGGGCACGGCGCGGTCACCGGCCGGCACAGGCGGTGGCGGTGGAAGGGTTCCACGGGCGACGGGCCGCACAGGTCGTACGGAAGCCCCTCCATGGGCCAGAATGAGCCCCGTGCCTTCCCTGTTGCTGATCGAGGACGACGACGCCATCCGTACGGCCCTGGAGCTCTCACTGACGCGCCAGGGGCACCGGGTGTCCACCGCTGCCACCGGTGAGGACGGCCTGAAGCTGCTCCGCGAGCAGCGGCCGGACCTGATCGTGCTGGACGTGATGCTGCCCGGCATCGACGGCTTCGAGGTGTGCCGCCGCATCCGGCGCACGGACCAGCTGCCGATCATCCTGCTCACCGCGCGCAGCGACGACATCGACGTGGTGGTGGGCCTGGAGTCCGGCGCCGACGACTACGTCGTCAAGCCGGTGCAGGGGCGGGTGCTGGACGCCCGCATCCGGGCCGTGCTGCGGCGCGGCGAGCGCGAGTCCAGCGACTCGGCCACCTTCGGCAGCGTCGTCATCGACCGCTCGGCGATGACCGTGACGAAGAACGGCGAGGACCTCCAGCTGACGCCGACCGAGCTGCGGCTGCTGCTGGAGCTGAGCCGGCGCCCCGGCCAGGCGCTGTCCCGGCAGCAGCTGCTGCGACTGGTGTGGGAGCACGACTACCTGGGTGACTCCCGGCTGGTGGACGCGTGCGTGCAGCGGTTGCGCGCCAAGGTGGAGGACGTGCCGTCCTCGCCGACCCTGATCCGTACCGTGCGTGGTGTCGGCTACCGCCTGGACGTCCCTCAGTGACCGAACGGCACAGGGGGGTCCGCGGCTGGGCCGCGGGGCGCGGCGGAAGCCTGTCGCGGCTGCGTTTCACCAGTCTGCGACTGCGGCTGGTCGTGGTGTTCGCCCTGGTGGCGCTCACCGCGGCGGTGTCCGCCTCGGCCATCGCGTACTGGCTGAACCGGGAGGCGGTGCTCACCCGCACCCAGGACGCGGTGCTGCGCGACTTCCGGCAGGAGATGCAGAACAGGGCGGGCGCGCTGCCCGTGCACCCCACCCAGGACGAAGTGCAGCGCACCGCGGGCCAGATGGCGAACAGCAGCCAGCGCTTCAGCGTGCTGCTGGTCGCGCAGGACACCGGCGGCAAGACGGTCTACGGCAGTTCGGGCGGCCTGAACGGGTTCTCCCTGGAGGACGTGCCCGCCTCGCTGCGGGCCGCGGTGGACAAGCAGCAGAAGACCGGCGACGGCGACCGGTCCCCGTACCACCTGTACTGGCAGCGGGTCGTCGACCGGGGCACCCCGTACCTGGTGGCGGGGACGAGGGTGATCGGCGGCGGGCCGACCGGGTACATGGTCAAGTCCCTGGAGCCGGAGGCGAAGGACCTCAACTCGCTGGCCTGGTCGCTGGGGATCGCCACCGGGCTGGCGCTGATCGGCTCGGCGCTGCTGGCGCAGGCCGCGGCCACCACCGTGCTGAAGCCGGTGCACCGCCTCGGGGTGGCCGCCCGGCGGCTGGGCGAGGGCCGGCTGGACACCCGGCTGGAGGTGTCCGGCACGGACGAACTGGCCGATCTGTCACGGACGTTCAACAAGGCGGCCGAGGCGCTGGAGAAGCGGGTCGCGGACATGGCCGCCCGCGACGACGCCTCCCGCAGGTTCGTCGCCGACATGTCGCACGAGCTGCGGACACCGCTGACCGCCATCACCGCCGTGACGGAGGTGCTGGAGGAGGAGCTGGACTCGGAGGCCGGCGGGATGGACCCGATGATCGAGCCGGCGGTACGGCTCGTGGTCAGCGAGACGCGGCGGCTGAACTCCCTGGTGGAGAACCTGATGGAGGTCACCCGCTTCGACGCGGGCACCGCCCGCCTGGTCCTGGACGACGTCGACATCGCCGACCAGATCACCGCCTGCATCGACGCCCGCGCCTGGCTGGACGCGGTGGACCTGGACGCCGAGCGCGGCGTGCACGCCCGGCTGGACCCGCGCCGCCTGGACGTCATCCTCGCCAACCTGATCGGCAACGCGCTCAAGCACGGCGGTTCGCCGGTGCGGGTGGCCGTGCGCATCGACGGCGACGAACTCGTCGTCGGCGTCCGCGATCACGGTCCCGGCATCCCCGAGGACGTCCTGCCGCACGTCTTCGACCGCTTCTTCAAGGCCAGCGCCTCCCGGCCGCGCTCCGAGGGCAGCGGCCTCGGGCTCTCCATCGCCATGGAGAACGCCCACATCCACGGCGGTGCCATCACCGCCGCCAACTCACCCGACGGCGGCGCGGTGTTCACGCTGCGGCTGCCCCGGGACGCCTCGTCGCTGACCGAGGAGAGCGGCCCCGGCGGGCCGGGCGGCGCGGACCCCGCCGGCGGTACCCGGAAGGAGGGGGCATGAGGACCGGCCGCCGCCTCTGGGCGCTGCCGCTGCTCGCGGTGGTGCTGACCGGCTGCGGCATCCGGGCCACCGAGGTCCCGACGGACTTCGGCGGGGCGCCCTCCCGGGTGCCGTGCTCGCTGACCGGTCCCGACCCGTCGGCGAGCGCGCACGGGGTGCCGGTGCAGGTGTTCCTGCTGTGCGGGGCGTCGCTGGTGGCCGTCGACCGGACGGTGCGCGTCCCCGAGGGCACGCCGGACGCGCGGCGCCGGGTGATCGTCGCGCAGGGGCTGCTGGACCAGCTCGCCGCGGCGCCGTCGCCGACCGAGAAGGGCGCCGGCTACACCACGTACGTCCCCGGCGGGGTGGGCGTGAGCGGGCCGCGCCCCGGCGACCCGGAGGAGACCCTGCGGCTGAGCACCGCGCCGGAGCGGCTCACCTCCTACGCCCTCGCGCAGGTGGTGTGCACCCTGTCGGACTCGGCGGCCGCCGAGGGCGACGGCTCGGTCGTCCTGGGCGGCACGGGCGCCGGGGCACTGCGCCGTTACGAGTGCACCGACGAGGTCCGCTCCCGGCCCGGCACCACCGAGCCGCCGTCCGGCGAGGTGGCCCGGCACTGACGCGGTCCGGTGCCGAGGCGGCGCCCTGCGTACGCGCGCGTGCCGCGGGCGGAACCGATCGCGCACGGGGGCGCGTCTAGGGGGGCGTGCAGCGTCAAGGCTCCATCGGCGGCAGCGCCGCGATCAGCGTCCGGGCGACAGGGGGTGTCCTCCTGGTCGCGCACCTCGCGTTCGTCGCCTGGCTGATGCTGCGGCCGCTGGACGTGCCGTGGGTGATGCCCGCCAATCTGCGCCCGTTCGCCGGCATCCGCGCGGACCTGGCGCTGGGCGGGACGCGGGCGGCCGTCCGGATCGGCGAGGGGCTGGCCCTGCTGGCGCCGCTCGGCGTGCTGCTGCCGACGGCCCACGGCAGGCTCGACGTCTCCCCGCTGGCCTCGCTGCTGCGGACGGCGGCCGCCGGCGCCCTGTTGTCGCTGGGCATCGCCCTGCTGCAGACCGGGGTGCCCGGCCGGGTCGTGGACGTCGACTCGCTGCTGCTGAACACGGCCGGTGTGGCGCTGGCCCACCTCGCCGTCGTACCGGCCGGACGGGCGCTGCTGCGCCGCCGGGGGGCGCGCGGGGGCGTGCCGGCACTGCCGCCGGAGGAGGCGGCTCAGGGTCGGACCCCGACGATTCCCAGGGTCGGGATCGCCCCGTGGAGCGACGCTTCGTCCCACCCTGTTCCCTAGTGTGGAGGTCAGACGGGCACACCGGCCCGCCCGCCCGGGCACCGGCCGGACCCGAGACAAGGAGCGTCGACATGACCGCCCTCGCCCGCCCCACCGACGGCCGCGTGATCGGCGGAGTGTGTGCCGCGCTGGCACGGCGCTTCGGCACCTCCGCGACGACGATGCGGGTCGTCTTCCTGCTGTCCTGCCTGCTGCCGGGCCCGCAGTTCCTGCTCTACATCGCCCTGTGGATCTTCCTGCCGGCGGAGGACCGGGCGCGTACCTGGTGACCGGCGCCGACGGGGCGCGCCCGGAGATCCGGGGCGCCTCGGCGGGGTGGGCCGGCCTCAGCCGATCGCGATGCCGTTGACCGGGATGCCGTGCGTGGGCGCGCCCTTGACGGGCAGTCCGCCGAGCAGTCGGGCGAGCGGGGCTGCCGGGCCGTCGGCGAGCACCTCGCGCCCGGCCGGCTGCGCGGCGGTGAGCCCGGCACCGAGGGCGCCCTGACCCTGGGTCAGCGCCTCACCGGCACCCGGCAGCGCGTTGCCTGCGTTCGCGGCCGGCAGCGTCCGGGTGGCGGTGTCCAGGGCGTGGGCGGCGTCCGGGACGGCCGGGGCGGCGCTGGCGGCGCCCGCGCCGACGGCGGCGAAGGCGGCACCGAGGGCGGCGACACCGAGGGTCTTGGCGGCAGACTGCTTCATGGTGAGTGCGTCCTTGAGAGCGGAGACGGGAGTCGGAACGGTCCGAGCGGTTTCCGACCGTAAACATGCCGGACCACCGGCCGCAAACACCGAAATACGGACGGCCGACGGCGGGCCGTCCGCACTCCGCCGCCCCCTCCGGGGCGCCGCTAGCCCTCGGACCGGGCAGATCCGCTGGTGGAGGCGGTCTGCCGGAACAGCCATTCGGACTTCAGTTCCGCGTATCCCGGCTTGATCACGTCATTGATCATGGCCAGTCGTTCATCGAAAGGAATGAACGCTGATTTCATCGCATTGACGGAGAACCACTGCATGTCGTCGAGCGTGTAGGCGAATGCCTCGACGAGGTGCTCGAATTCCCGGCTCATGGTGGTGTGCGACATCAGGCGGTTGTCCGTGTTCACGGTGGCGCGGAAGTGGAGCCGGCGCAGCAGCCCGATCGGGTGCTCGGCGTAGGAGGTGGCGGCCCCGGTCTGCAGGTTGGAGCTGGGGCACAGCTCCAGCGGGATGCGCTTGTCGCGGACGTAGGAGGCGAGCCGGCCGAGGGTGACCGAGCCGTCCTCGCGCACCTGGATGTCGTCGATGATCCGCACCCCGTGGCCGAGCCGGTCGGCGCCGCACCACTGCAGGGCCTGCCAGATGGACGGCAGCCCGAAGGCCTCGCCCGCGTGGATGGTGAAGTGGTTGTTCTCCCGCTTCAGGTACTCGAAGGCGTCCAGGTGCCGGGTGGGCGGGTAGCCGGCCTCGGCGCCGGCGATGTCGAAGCCGACGACGCCCAGGTCCCGGTAGCGGTTGGCGAGTTCGGCGATCTCCAGGGAGCGGGCCGCGTGCCGCATGGCGGTCAGCAGGGCGCCGACGCGGATGCGGTGGCCGGTGTCCCGGGCGAGCCGCTCGCCCTGCCGGAAGCCCTCGTTGACCGCCTCGACGACGTCCTCCAGGCTCAGCCCGTCCGCCAGGTGCTGCTCCGGCGCGTAGCGCACCTCGGCGTACACGACGCCGTCCCGCGCGAGGTCCTCGGCGCACTCCCGGGCCACCCGGACCAGCGCCTCACGGGTCTGCATCACCGCGACGGTGTGCGAGAACGTCTCCAGGTACCGCTCCAGCGAGCCGGAGTCGGCGGCCTCGGCGAACCAGGTGCCGAGCTTGCCGGGGTCGGTCTCGGGGAGGTGGGAGTAGCCCGTCTCCCGGGCCAGTTCGACGACGGTCGCGGGGCGGAGCCCGCCGTCGAGGTGGTCGTGCAGCACGACCTTGGGGGCGCGGCGGATCTGGTCCGGCGTCGGAACGTTCCCGCTGGGTGCGGTGTGGCGCGGTGCGGTCTGGCTCGTCATCTGCGCACCCTAACTCCTACGCGCGTAGATGGCGCGGTGTACGAATCCGTCGATACGTAACGGTGACCGCACGGACGGGTTTCGTACACCGTGGCTTCTGACACTGTTCTGTCATGGGACAGCAAACGGCGCCGGCCCGAACGGCCAGGCTGGGAAGGGCAGTCGGCCAGGCGCCGGCAGCGGTGAGCGGGGCGGTGCTGCTGCTCCCCGGCGGCGAGGAGGTGTCCGCCCGCAGACCCTCCGCCGTCCGGGGGACGGGCTTCGTCCGCTCCCTGGCCCGCCGGCTGGCCCGCGTGGCACGCGAGGAGGAGCTGGCCGTCCACACGGTGCACTACCGCTACCGGGGCTGGAACGGCGGCGAGGCGCACCTGGCGGGCGACGCGTCCTGGGCCGCGGACGAGATCGTACGGCGGTACGGGGACGTGCCCGTGTGCCTGGTGGGCGTGGACATGGGCGGCCGGGCGGCGCTGCGGGCGGGCGGCCACGAGGCGGTCAACTCCGTGGTGGCCATCGCCCCCTGGCTGCCCCCGGAGGACGTGGCGCTGCCGCCGGAACCGGTGAAGCAGCTGGTGGGGCGCCGGGTGCTGGTCGTGCACGGCACCAACGACGAGCGGGCCGACCCCGAGCTGTCCTTCCGGCTCGCGGCGCGGGCGAAGAAGGCGAACCGCGAGGTGTGCCGGTTCGAGGTGCACTCGGACGGGCACGGGCTGCACCAGCACCGCGACGAGGTGTGCGGCCTGGCCGCGGACTTCGCGCTGGGCGCGCTGTTCGGGCACCCGGTCGCGCGGCCGGTGGAGGACGCGCTGGCCGCGCCGCCGCCCATCGGGCTGCGCATGCCGCTGGCCGCCGGGTTCGGCTCCGGGCGGCGGCGGTAGGACCGGTCCCGGCACGGCCGGCGCGGGCCGCAGGGGTCCGCGCGGGTCGCGCCGGGCGCGGCTTCGTCAGCCGGAGAAGCCCGGCGGGTAGCCCTCGGGGCCCAGGCCCAGGTAGAGGTCGTTGAGGCGGGTGTGGGCGGGTGTGTCGAGCGCGGTGAGGATCAGGCCGGCCACGAGGTCGGGCTGGTTGAGGTGCTGCGGCTCGTAGGGGAAGCCGAAGCCCTCGCGCACGGCCCGCTGCATGCCGGTGGCCACGCACGCGGGGAAGACGGAGGTGACGCGTACGCCGTTGCCCGCCTCCTCCCCGCGCAGCGACTCCGCCAGCGCCTTGAGCCCGAACTTGCTCGCCGCGTACGCCGACCAGTACGGCTTGGCGGTCGGGCCGGCGTTGAAGTTGATGAAGACGACGTGGCCGCGCGCGGCGCGCAGGGCGGGCAGCACGGTACGGGTCAGCTCGGCGGGGCCGGTCAGGTTGACGGCGAGCTGGCGGGCCCAGGAGTCGGGCGTGGCGTGCTCCAGGCCGGCGAGGTGGATGACGCCGGCCGCGTGGACCACCGCGTCGAGCCGG
The DNA here is from genome assembly GCF_055592085.1 of Streptomyces sp. NPDC041135. Taxonomy (NCBI): domain Bacteria; kingdom Bacillati; phylum Actinomycetota; class Actinomycetes; order Kitasatosporales; family Streptomycetaceae; genus Streptomyces; species Streptomyces sp. NPDC041135. Next base: position 286,976 of record NZ_JBVIYZ010000004.1, on the reverse strand, counting down.
TCGACGCCGGCCGTGCGCACCGCCGCCTCGATGCCCGCGGGGTCGGTGAGGTCCAGCACCAGCGGGCGGGCGTCGAGCCGCTTGAGGCGCTCGGCGTCGCGGCCCACCGCGATCACCTCGTCACCGCGCTCCCGCAGCAGCCGTACCACCTCGGAACCGATGCCGCCGGTCGCGCCGGTGACCATGATCGATGCCATGCCTGACTCCTCGGGGTCGCTCAGACGAAGCGGGGGAAGGTGTTCAGCTCGAAGACGTTCAGCGCGTCCGCGCAGGCGTTGTAGGTCCCCTCGGTCAGCAGCTCGCGGGTGGCCCGGTCGGCGGCGGTGTAGGCCGCCTGCGCCAGTGCCGTGCCGACGCTGATCCGGCGTACGCCGGTCTCCCGCAGCTGGGCGACGGTGGGGCCGCCGGGCAGCGCCATGACGCTGATGGGCAGCGGTGCCTCGGCCACCAGCCGGGTCAGCGCCGCGGGGTCGAGCAGCAGCGGCACGAACAGCAGGTCCGCGCCGGCCTGGGCGTAGACCTTGGCCCGCTCCAGCACCAGGTCGAACCGCTCGCCGGGCTCCCCGGCCTGGGCCATGTACACATCGGTGCGGGCGTTGATCACGAGGTCCGGGACACCGGCGGCGACGGCCGCCTCCCGGGCCGCGGCCAGGCGCCCGGCCTGCTCGTCCGGTGCGAGCAGCGGGGCGCCGCCGGTGCCCGGGGCGTCCTCCAGGTTGATCCCGGCCGCCCCGGCGCCGGCGACCTCGGTGACGGTCCGGGCCACGTCGGCGGCGGCGGGGCCGTAGCCGCTCTCGACGTCCGCGGTGACCGGGATGTCGACGGCGGCGGCGATCCGGGCGACCGCGGCCGTCATCTCCTGCCGGGTCAGGTGCTGGCCGTCGGGACGGCCCAGGGACCAGGAGACGCCGGCGCTGGTGGTGCCGACGGCGCGGGCGCCGGCGCGCTCGATCACGACGGCACTGCACGCGTCCCAGGCGTTGGGCAGCACGAGCAGCTCGCCGTCGGCGTGGAGGGAACGCAGCAGCGCGGCCCTGGAGTTGTCGGGGTGTGCCATGGGATACGGCCTCTGCAATCCGTCTCGGTGTGCGGGGCTGCGGGGCTGCGGGACGCTGATCGGGGTGGGTCAGGCGGGCGTGTCGGCGTCCGTGGAGAGCGCGGTCTCCCGCTGCTCCTCCAGTTCGTCCAGCCGCCGGCGCAGCGCGTCGTGGGTGAGCGCGTACGCGTCGCTGCCCAGGACCAGGCGCAGCGGGGGCTTCTCCAGTCCGGCGACGTCCGCCACGGCCAGGGCGACCTTGCGGGGGTCGCCCGGCGCGGGGACGGCTCCCTGCTCGAACACCCGGCGGACGAACCCGGCGGGCGTGTCCGCGTAGGCGTCCAGGGCGGGGGCGGTGTCGCCGCTGCGGCCGGTGAAGTCGGTGCGCACGGAACCGGGTTCGACCAGCGTGACCCGTACGCCGAAGGCTTCCACCTCCGAGCGCAGGGACTCGAAGAAACCCTCCACGCCCCACTTGGTGGCGTGGTAGACGCTGAGGTGCGGCAGGGTGGTCAGCCCGCCGACGCTGGAGATCTGCACGAAGTGGCCGCCGCCCTGTTCCCGCAGCAGCGGCAGCACCGCCCGGGCCAGCCGGATCGGGCCGAGCAGGTTGGTGGCCAGCTGCCGCTCGATCTGCTCGTCGGTGACCTCCTCGGCGGCGCCGAACAGGCCGTACCCGGCGTTGCTGACCACCACGTCGATCCGGCCGAAGGCGCGGTGGGCCGCCGCCACGGCGTCGGTGACGGCGGCGGGGTCGGTCACGTCCAGGGTGACCGGCAGCAGCCGGTCACCCGCGGACGCGGTGAGCGCGGCCAGCGCCGCGGGGTCGCGGACGGTGGCCGCCACCCGGTCGCCGCGCTCCAGCAGCACTTCGGTCAGGGCCCGTCCGATGCCGGTCGACGTGCCCGTGACCAGCCAGGTGCGTTGCGACATCGTGACGTCTCCCTAGGTCGGGACCCTGGCGGCAGGGCCTGGAACCGGTGGTGCCGGACGGCGTTCGGCCGGGTGGCGGCCGGGTGGCGGCCGGGTGGCGGCCGGTCGGTAACTGTACGTACGATCGTGCTTTTAGTCTACACGCCGGCCTCCCGTCCGGCGCCGACGCGTACCGGCAGCGCCGGGCGTCGGCGCGGCGAGCGCAGGGCCCGCAGCAGGACCGAGGGACGCATCAGCTCCTGCGGCCGCGCCCGCATGTTGACCACGTCGAGGAACGCGCGGTGCACCGCCACGTCCGTGATGGCGCCGTCGATCAGCCGGTCCCGCAGGCGCAGCCGCAGGCCCTGAAGCGGCGTCAGCCGCTGGGTGACGTGCGGCAGCAACAGGTCCTGGAGCGCGGAGGTCGCCCAGGCGTCGTCGACGACGGCGGCGACCCGCCGGAAGTACCCGGCCGCGGGCCGGTCCGGGTCCGGCCCGGTCTCCAGCCACCGGCCCAGCGCATCGGCGTGCAGGGCCGCCGACGTCATGCCCTGGCCGTAGACGGGGTTGAAGGAGGCCACCGCGTCGCCGAGTGCGACGAGTCCGGCCGGGAACCGCTCCAGCCGGTGGAAGTCCCGGCGGACACTGGCCGGGAAGCGGTACACCGCCACCTCGCCCAGCGGCTCGCAGGTGTCCACCAGCTCCCGCATCGGCGGCGCGTCCGCACGGCAGCGCGCGGCGAACTCGTCGTGCCCCCGGCCGGGCCGGTCGGCGGCGAAGCCGGTGATCAGCGCCATCCACCGGCCGTCCTCGACCGGGTTGAGCGACGCGGCACCCGGCCGCCCGGAGCGCAGGGTGCGCATCGAGTGCGCGGCGCGCACCCCGGCCAGCCGCTGTCCCGGCTCGCGTCGGAAGAAGCAGGTCGCGTAGCCGATGTCGGTGTCCACCCGGTGCTGCGCCGGGGCCGGGAAGCCGGCCTCGCGCAGCCAGTCGCCGAGCCGGCTCGCGCGCCCGGTGGCGTCGACGACCAGGTCGGCGGCGATCCGCTCCGACCGGTCGGGACCGGCCGCCCCGGTGGCGTCCACCCGGGCGATCCGCACCCCGTCCACCCGGTCCCCGGTGAGGGTCAGCGCGGCTGTGCGGGCGCGCACGGCGCGGACGTTCGCCAGCGCGAGCACGGAGCGGCGCAGGTGCCACTCCAGGAACGGCCGGGTCATGCTGAGCATGTCGTCGCCCGGTACGGCGACGCGCCGCAGCCCGTCGGCGTACCAGCCGCCGTCCCGCTCGAAGTCGAGCAGTTCGGCGCCGGCCTCGGCCATCTCCCGGCACAGGCCGGGAAAGAGGCCGTCGAATATCTGCCGGCCCTTGCCGAGCAGGATGTGTGAGTGCGCGCCCTGCGGCACCCCCCGCCGGTGCCGGGGACGCGCGTCGGTCAGGTCGTCGGGTTCGATGATGACGACGTCGTCGGCGTGGTCGCTGAGGACCCGGGCCGCGAGCAGGCCCGCGATCCCGCCGCCGAGAACCAGAGATGTGTGCATGGGACTCCTTCCGCCGTCCCTCGGTCCCGCCGGGGACGGACGTGGCGTTCCCCCCCTCGTCTGGCGCTTGTCTGGACCTCCTTCTCCGTCAGCTGTCCGTCCGGTGTCCCGCCGGGTCCCGCGGTGCGGGGACCTCAGCCCCCGGCGCCGGGCGTCTTCTCCCCCAGTGCCCGGTCGACGAGGGCCCCGGCGGCCCCGGTGTAGTGCGCGGGGTCCAGCAGGTCGGCGACCTGCTCCGCGGTCAGGGCCCCGGTCAGCTCCGGCGCCTCGCCCAGGACCTCGGCGAACGGCCGCCCCTGGTCGGCGGCGCGCAGCGCGGCCCGGCTCACCACGTCCTTGGCCGCCGCCTTGCCCAGCACCGGGGCGAGCACGACCGCCAGCCGCTCGGAGACGACGAGTCCGCCGGTGAGGCCGAGGTTGTCCCGCATCCGGCGCGGGAAGACCCGCAGCCCCTCGGCCAGTTCGCGGGCGGTGGCGGCGGCGCCGCCGGTCAGCCGCAGGCACTCGCGCAGCGGCAGCCACTCGGCGTGCCAGGCGCCGGCCGACCGCTCGTCCTCCGAGAGCATGGCGTGGGTGAGCACCGAGGCCAGGGCCGGCACCTGGAGCGCGGCGGAGCGCACCAGGGTGGCCAGCGCGGGGTTGCGTTTGTGCGGCATGGCCGAGGACACGCCCCGCCCGTCCGCGGCGGGCTCGGCGACCTCCGCCGTCTCGGTGCGCGACAGGCTCTGCACGTCCACCGCCATCTTGCCCAGCACGCCCGCGGTGAGGGCGAGTTCGGCGGCGAGGGCGGCGACGGGGGTGCGCTCGGTGTGCCAGGGCAGCACCGGCTCGGCGAGCCCGGTCTGGCGGGCGTACTCGGCGATCAGCCGCTCGGCGAACGGCCCCGCGGCGAACGGCGGGGCGCCCGGCTCCCCGGGGCCGTCCAGGCGGGCGTACTCGAGGTAGCCGGCCAGGGTGCCGGCCGCGCCGCCGAGCTGGACCGGGAGGCGGGTGCGGCGCAGGGTGCGCAGCCGGTCCGACGCGTCGGTGACGCCGCGCAGCCAGCCGGCCGCCTTGAGCCCGAAGGTGACCGGTACGGCGTGCAGCGCCAGGGTCCGTCCCGGCATCACCGTGTCGCGGTGGGCGGCGGCCAGGGTGCGCAGGGCGGCCGCGGTGGAGTCCAGGTCGGCGATCAGCGGGCCCAGGGTGCGGTGGGCGACCAGCATGGCGGCGGTGTCCATGATGTCCTGGCTGGTGGAGCCGCGGTGCACGTACTCCGCCGCGGCCGCGTCGCGGGCGGCGACCACCTGGGTGAACGCCCGCACCAGGGCGACCACCGGGTTGGCGGCGCCGCGGGCCCGCCGGGCCAGCTCCACCGGGTCCAGCAGCTCGGCCCGCGCCAGTTCGGTGATGGTCCGGGCGGCGGGGCCGGGGACCACACCGAGCGCCGCCTGGGCCCGTACCAGCGCGGCCTCCGCGTCCAGCAGGGCCTGCAGCCAGGCCTCGTCGGTCGTCGCGGCCGCCGCGGCGGTCCCGGCCGACACCGGGCTGAGCAGCCCGGCGTCGGTGGCGGCGCGGGCGGGCGGCCCGCCCGCCGTGCTCACGGCGCCACCGCCCCGGCCGCCTCGGGGCTGCGGCCGTCGCGGCCGTCCCGGCCGGCGTCCGCCTCCGGCAGCGCGAGCAGCCCGCGGGCGATGGCGTCGGCGTCGGCGAGCGTCACCGAGTTGACGCCGGGGCGTATCCCCGCGGCGGTCGCCCAGTGGACGGCCTCCGTGGGCACGCCGTAGGCGAAGCGCCGGGGGTGCGGGCGGCCGGCCGCGTCCAGCAGGTTGAAGGGGCGCGCGGACACCGCGAGCCCGCCCGTCTCGTGGCGCAGCCCGTCGGGGCCGGTGACCACGTGCGGGCGGCACTGGCCCTGCTCCAGGAGGGAGATGAGCAGCGGGTCGGCGGTGGTGCGCAGGTCGACGGCCGGCAGGCGGGCGTCGATCAGGACGCCGGCCGCGGTCCGGGTGCCCGGTACGCGCGCCGACTCCAGGACGAACGCCCCCGCGGCCTCGTCGGCGCGGGCGGTGGTGTCGGGGCCGAGGACCCGCAGGACGCCCGCCTCGATCAGCGCGACGGCCTCCTCGATCCGGCGGGCGGGCGGGCCGATGGAGAGGAACGCGTTGAGCGGCGTGTACCAGCCGTCGAGGTCGTCGCGGTGGGAGGTGCCGGTCAGCCCGTCGTGGTCCACCAGCAGCCGCACCTCGTTGCGCAGGTCGCGCAGCACGTCCAGGGCGGCCTTCAGCGGCCCCTCGACGTTGCCGGCGTGCGCCGCGGCCACGTCGGCGCGCAGGTGGCCGAGGAGCCAGTCGTGGAACTCGGCGTGCGAGGCGAAGTCCCGGCCGGCGTCGGGCCGGGCGATGCGCTCCCAGTCCCAGCGCTCGGCCGGGGCGATGCCGGCCGCGGTCAGCAGCCGGGCCTCCTCGGCGGAGCCGGCCGGGGCGGCCGGGTAGGCGGCGCGCAGCGACTCGGCCTCCCCGGTGCGGCCGCGGGAGGTGAGCAGGGCCGTGTAGTAGACGGTCTCCACCTCCTTGGCCACCAGTGGCCACACGGCGGTGCGGAAGTCCAGGCCGCCGTGCGCCGCGGCGCGGTCCCGCAGCGCGGCGATGGTCCGCTCGGTCAGCAGCAGCGGGGTGTGCCGGCCGTGCGGGCCCTTCTGGTTCTCACCGCGCGCGTGGAAGGGCAGGCCGCGGCGGGACCCGGCGGTCAGCCGCGGTTCCAGGCCGGAGGGGACGTAGACGAGCCGTCCGTCCTCGCGCCGGTAACTGCCGCCGCGGCCCTCGGTGAGCAGCGCCATGTGGTCGAAGAAGTTCAGGCCCAGGCCCAGCAGCGCCACCTCCTCGCCGGAGCGGATGCCGGACAGGTCGACGTCGGCCGGGTTGGCCGGGGCGACGTAGCGCAGGCCGTGCCGGTCGGCGAAGGCGGCGAGCCGGCGCTCGCGCGGTGAGCGGCGCAGCGGCAGGTGGCCCTGGGCCATCACCACGGCGTGCAGTCCGGTCAGGACGACGCCGTTGTCCAGGCGCACCCACTGGCTGTCGCCGGGGCTCTCGTCGCGCAGCGCGACCGCCCGGGCCCGGTGGACGACGATGTCCACCGAGTGCGGGGCGGTGGAGCGCACCCGCCGGAACACCCACTGGAGGTAGTGCCCGCAGAAGGCGCGGGTGGGGTAGGAGTCGGGGGTCAGCGCGCGGGCCTCGGCGAGCACCGGGGCGGGCAGCGCCGGGCCCTCGTCCTCCAGGCCCAGGGCGCTGAAGCGCGCCCATTCGTAGAGGCTGGGCCCCTTGACCAGGGGTCCCTCCAGGTCCACGCTCTCGTCGGTGAACACGGTCGTCTGGGACGCCACGGTGTTGGTGAGCAGCCGCCGGGGCTGAGCGGTGCGCCAGACCCGTCCGGCGCCCGGCGGGTAGGGGTCGATGACGTGCACCGTCACCGCCGCGCCGGGGGCGACCTGGGCCGCGTTGGCGCAGATCCGTTCCAGCACCGCCAGTCCGCGGGGGCCCGCGCCGATCAGGCAGACGGTCAGCCGTCGGGTGTTCATGGGTCGCTCCTGGGTTGGGGAGTGTGCCGGTCTGCCCGGCGGTGCTCTGCCGTGGTGCGGGCGGGCCGGATCTCAGCCGCCGGTCACCGTGCCACGCCGCCGGGTACGGCGGTCCCGGCCACCTCCCGGCCGGTGGCGCCGGGCAGGCCGGCCGCGGCGTCCGCCGGCCGGGCGGCGGGTGCGGGTGCGGGGCGCGGGGTGTCCGCGGGGCCGGGGACGATCCGCTCGCGGCCGGTGACGCCCCGGGCGAGGACGGACCGCAGCACGGCCAGGCCGTCCTCCGGTGCCGTGCCGCCGGGCCGCAGCCGGTGCAGCGCCGCGACCACCTCGGTGAGGTCGTCGGCGAGTCCGGCCAGCACCGCGTGCACGGCCTCGGCGTTGCTGCCGAGGATGTCCGTCCACAGCCCGGGGTCGCCCGCGGCGATCCGGGTGGTGTCCCGCAGCCCCTGCCCGGCCAGCTGGAGCCGCTCCGGCGCGACGTCGGCGAGCCGGGCGGCCAGCAGGCTGGACAGCAGGTGCGGGGCGTGCGAGACGAGGGCCACCGCGCGGTCGTGCTCGGCCTGGTCCATCAGCACCGGCCGGGCCCCGCACAGTTCCACCAGCTGCCGGGTGCGGCGCAGCGCGTCGGCGCCGGAGAACCGGGACGGGGTGAGCACCCAGGTCCGGTCGTGGAAGAGGTCGGTGCGGGCGGCCAGCGGCCCGGACCGTTCGCTGCCGGCCATCGGGTGTCCCCCGACGAACCGGGTCAGGTCGCAGCCGCCGGCGGTCATGTCGCGGTGCGGGCCGGCCTTGACGCTCGCCACGTCGGTGTAGCTCTCCGCCAGGCCGCGCCCCTGCCATTCGGCGAGCGCGTCCGCCGTACGGCTCGGCGGTACCGCGATGACCGCGAGGTCGACCGGGCCGCGCGGCACGCCCGCGATGCCCGCGCCGATGCGCTCCGCGGCGCGGGCCGCCTCCGCCGTCCGGTCCACCAGGTAGGTGGTCACTCCCCGCGACCGCAGGGCCAGCGCCACCGACGTGCCGATCATGCCGGTACCCACCACGGCGACGGAGCGCAGCGCGGTCCGCTCGCGGCACCCCCCGGTCAGGAGTGCCACAGCACCGGGCAGTAGTCGGGATCGGCGTAGTCGGGGGTGCCGGCGGGGGTGCGGCGCACCAGCGTGTCGTGGTTGTAGGACACCTGCGAGCCGTCCGAGCGGCGGAACTCCCGGTAGCGGTTGGCGCCGTCCTGGAGGTGCAGGGAGACGGCCCGGCGCGGACGGTCGGCCCGGTTGGCGCCGCTGCCGTGGTACGTGCGGCAGTGGTGGAAGCTCATGTGGCCGCGCGGGATCTCCATCGGGATCTTGCGGACGTCGGTGTTGTTGAACGCCGCGTTCTCCTCGAGCATCACCTCCAGCTGGCCGCGGTCGCGTTCGGCGAAGTGCAGCGAGGTCTGGTCGTTGACCGCGGTCTCCTTCCAGCGGTGGCTGCCGTCGACCATGGTGATGGTGCCCAGCTGCTCGTCGCAGTCGTGGAAGGGGATGAACGCGGTGAGCATGCTCTCCGAGGTGCACGTGGCCCAGTAGTGCTTGTCGAAGTGCCACGGCACGAGGTTGCTCTCCTCCTCGGGCCGCGGCGGCTTGTAGATGAGGGTCGACTGGAAGACGCGTATCTCCTCGGCCTGCGCCAGCCGGGCGGCCACCGCGCCGATCAGCGGTTTGCGCAGGATGCGGCCGATGGTGTCGTCCTCGTAGTGGATGTAGTCGTTGTGCCGCTGGACCGGTCCGGCCGCGGGCTCCCAGTAGGCGAGCTTGGGCGGGCGGGCGGGCAGGGTGCGGTCGCGGTGGCCGGCGTAGAACCGCTCGCTGGCCTCGAGGAGCTGGTCCGTCTCCTCGTCGGTGAGCAGCTTCTGCGACAGGTACCAGCCGTGCTCCAGGTAGTGGTCGATGTCGGCTTCGGTGGGCAGCAGTGCGCGTTCCGCCTCGGTCAGGTCGAAGCGGAGCGGGTCCGGTGCAGTCACGGAGTTCCTTTGCGGTGTGGGGGGGGTGCGGGTGTCGCCGTGCCGGTCCGTCAGACGCGTGCGTTGTCCTCGCGGGCGACGGCCTCGTAGAGCGCCTTGATGTTGCCGCTGCCGAAGGTGCGGGCGCCGTGGCGGTCGATGATCTCCCAGAAGTACGTCTGGCGGACGTGCATCGAGCTGGTGAAGATCTGGAAGACCTCGCCCCAGTGGTCGCGGTCGACCAGGACGTTGGTGCGGCGCAGGTCGTCCAGGACCAGGTCGGTGCGGCCCAGGCGCTTCTCCAGCTCGTCGTAGTAGGTGCCGGGCGTGTCCAGGAACCGCACGCCGCGGTCCTGGAGCGTCTCCACGGTGGCGACGATGTCGTCGGTGAGCAGCGCGAGGTGCTGCACGCCGGCGCCGCCGTGCCGGGCGAGGAAGCCATCGATCTGGCCGGGGCGGCGGCCGGCCACGGGCTGGATCAGGGTGAAGGTGACCTTGCCGGAGGGGCTCTGGACCACCTTGGAGTCCATGGCCTGCTCGCCGACCTCGATGAACTCCTCGAAGATCTGGGTGAAGCCGAAGGCCTTCTCGTAGAAGGCGACCGTCTCGTCGAGCTGTCCGGCGGGCAGGCACACCGCGGCGTGGTCGACGACGCTGACCAGCGCCTCCGGGCCGTCGGGGTCGGGGGCGAACATGTCGAACACGCCCGGCAGGAACTCGTCGCCGGCGCCGACGCGCTGGACGAGGGTGTGGGCGACGTCGCCGAAGGCCCGTATGGACGCGGTGACCACCTCGGCGCCGCAGCGGGCGTGGGTCACCGGCTCCGCCAGGGAGACGCCCCCGGCCCGGACGGCCGCGGCGTGCGCGGCGGCCGCGTCGTTCACCTCGAAGGCTATGCGCGCGACGCCGTCACCGTGCTCGCTGACGTAGTCGGCGACCGGGTCGGCGGCGGTCAGCGCGGAGGTGAGCACGATACGGGTGCCGCCCTGGGTCAGCAGCAGCGAGCGCCGCCCCTCCAGACCGGTCTCCGGGCCGGCCTGGCCGACCAGGCGGAAGCCGAAGGCGGTGCACAGGGAGAAGGCCCACTGCTGGGCGTCCCCGACGTAGAACTCGACATGGTCGATCCCGTCGATGTTCACGGAGTTCACGGAAGATCCTTTCCCATCACTGGTGGTGCGTTCGGCGGCGGTGGCGCCGCGGGCCGCGCGGCCGGCGCACGCGGTGTCACCGGCCGGCGGGTCACCGTGCGCGGCGCGAGCCGGCCCGGCCGAGCAGCAGGCTCACGTTGTGGCCGCCGAAGGCGAAGGAGTTCGACAGCGCGGCCTCGACGCGTGCGGGCCGGGCGCCGCCGCGCACGTGGTCGAGTTCGCAGTCGGGGGCGATGTCCTCGAGGTTGTGGGTGGGCGGCAGCTGCCCGCCGCTGAGGGCGAGCGCGCACACCACCGCCTCCACGGCACCGGCGCCGCCGAGCAGGTGCCCGGTCATCGACTTGGTGCTGCTGACCGCGGGACCGTCGTCGGCGCCGAAGACCGCGCGCACGGCGCGGGCCTCGGCGATGTCGCCCAGCCGGGTGGCGGTGCCGTGGGCGTTGACGTAGCCGACGTCGTCGGGGGTCAGGCCGCCCGAGGCCAGGGCGGAGCGCATGGCCTGGGCCGCGCCCTCGCCGTCCGGCCGCGGCGCGGTCGGCTTGTAGGCGTCGGTGGACACGCCCCAGCCGAGCAGGTCGGCGTAGCCGGCGGCGCCGCGCGCGTCGGCGTGGTCGGTGCGCTCCACCACCAGCACCCCGGCGCCCTCGGCGAGGACGAAGCCGTTGCGCCGCCGGTCGAACGGGCGGCTGGCCGCCGTCGGGTCCTCCCAGCCGTGCGCGAGGGCCCTGGCGTGCTTGAAGGCGAGGGCGGAGGTCGGGTTGAGCGGGGCCTCGGTGCCCCCGCAGACCACCACGTCGGCCTCGCCGTGGCGGATCAGCCGGGCCGCCTCCACCACCGCGTGCGCACCGGCGGAGCAGGCGGTGGCCATGGCCGAACTCCAGCCGCGGATGCCGTACTTGATGGCGACCCGGGCGGCGGCCATGTTGGGCAGCATGCCCGGCAGCAGATAGGGGCTGACGGCCGTGGGGCCGCGTTCGCGGCGGGCGTGCGCCTGCTCCTCGTAGGTGGTCAGGCCCCCGGCGCCGCTGGAGAGCACGACGGCCACCCGGGTCGGGTCGACGTCCGTGCCGACCCGCAGTCCGGCGTCGGTCATGGCCTCGTCGGCGGCGGCCAGCGCCATCAGCGCGTACCGGTCCACCATCCGCTCGCCGGGGGGCAGCACCTCGGCCGGGTCCAGCTCCGGGGCGATGCCCGCGACGTCCAGCGATCCGGCCAGCAGATGGCCCTCGGGCGGCCGGCTCAGCCCCGACTTGCCGCTGCACAGCGCGTCGAACAGCTCCGCCGCGCCGCGGCCGAGCGAGGTGAAGGTGCCCAGGCCCGTGACGGTCGCCCCGGGCCCGGTGGCGGCGGGGCTCATGAGGCGAGCACCGTCCCGTCGGTGGCCGGCGGTTCGGGGGCGAACCGCTCGCCCGCCAGGAACCGCTCGCGCAGCAGGACCTTGCGGACCTTGCCGGTGGGACCGAGCGGGATGCGGTCCTGGTCGACGACGACGACCCGCTCCACGGTGGCGGCCACGTGCTCCTCCAGCGCGGCCAGCACCTCCTCGCGGCGGTCGCGTTCGCGGTCGGCCTTGTCGCCCACGATGAGCAGCACGGTGGTGGTGACCCGGTCGTCCTCCCGGACGGCGACGACCGTGCACTCCAGGACGTCGTCGCAGGCGGCGAGGACACGTTCCTCGCTCTGCGCGGTGAACAGCCGCTTCCCGCCGGGCAGTTCGACGGCGTCCACGGCACGGTCGACGTGGTAGAAGTAGCCGTCCTCGTCGTGGTGGACGAGGTCGCCGGTGAGGAAGAAGCCGTTCCGGCGGGTCCGGTACGTGGTGACGGAGTCGTTCCAGTAGCCGAGGGCCAGCGTGGGCGCCTTGATGCCGAGCTGTCCCACCTCGCCGGGGCCGAGCGGTTCGCCGTCGTCGTCGAGCACGGCCACGGTGGAGAACGCGTGCGGCCGGCCGATGCACCGGCCGTAGCGCTCGGTGGTGGGTCCGTGCGTGATGAAGAACTGCGAGTGCCCCATCTCGGTGGAGCCGAGGCCGTCCACGAAGTGCGAGCCCTTGGTACGGCGGATGCCCTGCGGGGTCAGCGACTTGCGGCTGCCGACCGCGACCAGCCTCCGGATGTGCGCCTCGTGGGCGCAGTCACCGGTGTTCCACCACACGCCGACGGAGTCCAGGTCCCACTGGGACAGGTCCTCGGCGGCCAGTTCCGACCAGGTGGCCGCGAAGCCGAGCACGCTCTGCGGCTTCCAGCGCTCGATGCCCTCCAGCACGGTGGTGCCGTTCTGCTCGGAGAGCACGGCGAGTTCCACCCGGTTGCACAGCGCGAGGTTGACCGCGATCACGGTGGCCGCGTGGGCGCTGGGCAGGGCGCTCAGCATGCGGTCCAGCCCCTGGCCCTTGGGCAGGGAGAGCCGGTGGCGCACGGAGGCGAAGAGGCCGTGGTGGGAGTGGGCGACGGCCTTGGGCAGGCCGGTGGTGCCGGAGGAGTGGGTGATGACCACGGGCTCGTCGGCGTGGTGCCGGTAGAGCTTCGGGGCCCGGGCGGGGTCGCCGGCGCCGAGGTCCGCGACGTCCGCGAGATGCGGTGTCTCGAGCCCGTGCGGGGCCAGCTCGGCCCGGTGGGCCGCGTCGGTGAGCACACCGGTGGCGCGCAGCCGGCGGATGTACTCGGCCGCCGTCGCGCCCGGCACCCGGGCGTTGAGCAGGGCCGGGATCGCGCCGATGCGGGCCAGGGCGAGGTAGCTGAGGACCATGTCGGCGCCGCTGCTGACGTACACCGCGACGCAGTCGCGCGGGGCGACGCCGAGGACGTGCAGGGCGGCGGCGCGGGCCGCCACCCGCTGGTCCAGCTCGTGCAGCGTGAGGGCCTGCCAGGCGGGGTGGCCGTCGACGTCGGTGTCGAAGGTCAGGGTGGGCCGGTCGAGTCCGGTCCCCCTGCCGGCGAGGGACGTCAGGACGTTGCCTACGCCGAGTTCCTGATCGACCGCCAGCTGGGCGCGGTCGTTGACGGGTTTCATTGCGCGGGGCTCCTCGTGGGCCGGGTTTCGGGTGGGGGGAGGAGCCGGGCTCAGTCGGTCAGGGCGGCGGAGGCGGAGGCGCGCTTGATGATCTCGTCGACGAGGCCGGAGATGGTGAACAGGGCCACGTTCTCCATCTCGTCCTCCTCGAAGCGCACGCCGTAGGTGTCCTCGACCTGGATCGCGATTTCGGCCACGGAGAGAGACTCCAAGTCCAGTCCGGCGGGGCCCAGCGGGGTGTCGGGGGTGACGTCCGACACGTCGTAGTTCATGTTCGTCAGGGCGTCGAAGATGAACTTGGTGACGTCGTCCTTCTGCATGTGTTTGACTCCCAATTCATGTGGGGTGGACCGGGATCGGACCCGGGTGGTGTGGTCGTCCGGTGGTCTGGGGCCGACGGTGACGCACGGCGTGCGGCACGTCGGCTGGCACTGCGCACCGCGGCCGAGGTGCTCGGTGTGGAGCCGGCGGCGGTGTGGATCTCGCACGCGGCGAGCGGCCGGCCGCTGCTGGAGGGGGCGGGCCGGGGCATGCAGCTGAGCGTCAGCCACGGCCGCGGGGCGGTGGCGGTCGCGCTATGCGGGTCTTCGCGGGTTCGCGTGGGTGTCGATGTGGAGACGGTGCGGCCGGTGCCGGCGCTGGCGCTGGCCCGCGGCTATCTCGCGCCGGCCGAGGCGGACTGGCTGGGCGGCCTCGACGCGGCCGAGCGCGACCGGGCGTTCCTGTGGCTGTGGACGCAGAAGGAGGCGGTGGGCAAGGCGCTCGGGGTCGGGCTGCGCGGCGGGGGCATGAGCCGCCCGGTGCCGGTTCCCGTCCGCTGGCCGCCGGCCGGCGGTGCGCCGTGCCCCGCCGCGCTGCCGGGCGACCCCGCGACCGCGGCCGCGGCCGCCCTGGTCGACGGCGGCCGCCGGGTCCTGGGCCTCGCCCTGCACGCCCCGGCCGGCCGTCCGCTGCCCGCGGGGATCGCGGTGGACGTGCGGCAGGAGCACTCCGGCGCGCTGCCGGACGCCCGGTAACGGGGTGGCGGCGGTCACCGGCCGACCTCCGCCCGGGCCGCGGCCCGCAGGGCGTCGGCGCTGCGCAGGGGCTTGCCGGTGGGAGTGCGCGGGATGGCGGACAGGACGTAGAGGCGGCGGGGGCGCTTGTAGGCCGCGAGCCGGGCCGCGGTCTCCCGCCCGAGGGACTCGCCGGTCACGGTCGGCTCGCTCACCGCGACGTACGCCTCGATGCCGGCGCCGTGCACGACGACGGCCTCGCGGACGCCGGGCAGCCGGCTGATCAGGTCCTCCACCTCGGCGAGGTCCACCTTGAGCCCGCCGACGGACACCTGCTGGTCGAGGCGGCCGTGCACGGTGAGCAGTCCGGTGGCGGCGTCGAGGGTGCCCGCGTCCTTGGTGCGCAGCCGTCCGTCGACGTACCGGGCGGGGTCGGTCAGGCCGACGTAGGGGTTCGCGGGCAGGGCGAGGTGGATCTCGCCGTCCACGACGGTCACGGTGTGGCCGGGGGCCGGGGTGAGGGAGGGGGCGGTGGCGCCGGTGAGGTCGGTGGCGATGACGCCGGCCTCGGTCATGCCGTACATCGCGCCCAGCGGGACGCCGTAGCGGGTGGTGAACCGCTCGCGGACCTCGGGTTTGACGCTCTCGCCGCCGGTGATCATCCCGGTGAGCTGCGGGAGCCGGGGCGGGGCCTTCACGGCGGAGAGCAGGGCTGCCTGGGAGGGCACGCCGAGCAGGGTGGTGGGTGCCCGGCCGGCGGCGACCGCGGCGGCGACGGAGGCGGCGGTGTGGCTGCTGGGCAGGGTCAGTGGAATCCGGTTGTGCAGCCCGTACAGCAGTCCGCCGACCAGGCCGAGGACGTGAATCACGGAGGCCAGGACGACTATTCGTCCGCCGTTTTTCGGGAAGTCATTCAACAATGCATAGCGTTCCACTTCCTCCATAAGGCTCCGGGCGGTTCGCCCGATCACCTTGGAAGGTCCGGTGGAACCGGAGCTGAGTTGCAGGAGAACATGGTCCGTGCGCGCAGCCTCACCGCCTTCGCGGGGCGTCGCCACCGAATCCGTCGAGAAATAGCCGCGCAGTCTTCCGCTGATTTCCCGGTCCGGTTCCACGATCACCTGCGGGTTTAATCGCCCGATCGCCGCGCCGGCCTCGTCACCGGTGAGCCGGTGATCGACGAGCGCGCACTGGGCCCCGGTGCGCCAGGCGGCCAGCAGTGTGGTGACGAGGGCCAGGGAAGGGGGCAGCCGCAGCGCGACCGAGCCACCGGGGGTCAGTCCGGCCTCACCGAGCTGCTTCTGCCGCACCTGGACCTCGGCACGCAGTTCGCCCCGGGTGACCGTCGCCTCCAGCGTCAGCACTTCTTCCTCGGCTGGACCGGCGAGCAAGAATGCGTCGACCCATTCGCCATTCAAGAGAACCGCTCCCCGTCCACTCGGTAAAGCTGTGCGGATTGTCTGTGCGGGCTGACCCGTCTCCATCACAACAGATCCGGGGTGCGCACACAAGTAAAAGCTTCCTGACGCGTTGGTGATGGATTGCACACCGGAGGGCCTGCAAACGGTGTCTGCCCTTTTGTTCGGGGCAGCGCGAATCGCGCCGCACGAATGCGTGGGCGAAATGCGGCCGTTCTCGGTCGGTTTTTTGGCTGGTTTCTTCGGGCGGTCGGAGCGGGCGGTCAGTCCGCGCCGGGCCGGGTCACGCCCGCGCGTCCCAGCGCGCGGACGTCGGGGGCGCCCATGAGGGCCATGGTCTCCTCGACCTCGTCGAGCACCGTCTGCAGGACGGCCGTGGCTCCCTCGTCCCCGGAGTCCGCGAGTCCCCACAGCAGCGGTCTGCCGAGCAGGGCGGCGTCGGCTCCGAGACATCGCGCCTTGACCACGTCGGCGCCGTGGCGCACGGAGCCGTCGACGAGGATCTGGACACGGCCGCCGACCGCGTCCGCGATCTCGGGCAGCGCGGCGAAGGCGGGCTGGGCGAAGTCGAGCTGGCGTCCGCCGTGGTTGGAGACGACCACGGCGGCGGCCCCGTGGTCGTGGGCGAGCCGGGCGTCCTCGGCGGTGAGGATGCCCTTCAGCACCAGGGGCAGGGAGGTCCGCTCGCGCAGCCAGGCCAGGTCGGCCCAGGTGACGGAGGCGTCGAACTGCTCGCGCGCGTGGCGGGCGACGGCGGAGCTGCCGGCCTGTCCGCCGTAGGAGGCGGACATCAGCTCCGGGTCGATGTTGACGGCGCGGACGTCGTCGGGGAGCGCGAAGCCGTTGCGCAGGTCCCGGGGCCGGCCGGCCATCCGCGGCGCGTCCACGGTGAGCATCAGCGCCCGGAACCCGGTGTCCTCGGCGCACCGGATCAGGTCCAGCAGCGCCTCGCGCCGGCGCAGCCAGTACAGCTGGAGCCACAGCGGGCCCTGGGCCGCCTCCGCGATGTCCGCCAGGGTGCGGCTGGCGAACATGCTCACCGTCAGCGGCACCTGGGCCTTGCCCGCGGCACGCGCCGCGGCCACCTCGCCCTCGGGGTGGACCAGCCGGTGGTACGCCATGGGCGCGATGCCGACCGGTGCGGCGGCCTCGCTGCCCAGCAGGGTGGTGCGGGTGTCGACGTGGGAGACGTCGACGAGCGTGCGCGGCCGCAGCCGCACCCGGTCGAGGACGGCCCGGTTGGCCGTCAGCATCGACTCGGTGCCGGCGCCACCGGCGATGAAGTCCCAGACGGCGTCGGGCAGTCGGGCACGGGCCGCCTGTTCGTAGGCAGCGAGATCGGGACGACTCACAGAGGTACCCCCGTTGTGTTCCTTGTGGCCGATCGTTCGTACGATAACATTCTTAGCGCACGACCGTGCGGTTACTGGACGACCGTGCGCGAATTTCAGGTGAACCGAGGGACGTGACATGGTCGCCGAGACCCCCGTGGCCAAGAAGGCGGCCAAGCGCGCCGACGGCCGCATCCTGCGGGGCAACCAGACCCGGCAGCTGATCCTGCGCCGCGCCGTCGACGTGGCCTCCGTGCGCGGCCTCGACGGGCTGTCGCTCGGCCAGCTCGCCGAGGAGGTCCACGTGAGCAAGAGCGGGGTCTTCTCCCTGTTCGGCTCGAAGGAGGAATTGCAGCGCGCGACCGTGCGCACCGCCATCGCCGTCTTCCTGGACCACGTCGTCATCCCGGCCCGCCGCCTGCCGGCGGGGGTGGCGCAGATCCGCCGGCTGTGCGAGAAATGGCTCGACTACTCCCGGACCCGGGTCTTCCCCGGCGGCTGCTTCTTCTACTCCGTCACCGCCGAGTTCGACGCCCGGGTCGGGCCCGTCCGCGACGAGATCGCCGCGGCACAGGCCAACTGGCGCCAGTTCGTGGAGCAGATGATCGACGAGGCGCGCGCGGCCGGCGAGATCCGCGCCGGGACCGACACCCGCCGGCTGGCCTTCGAACTGATCGCCTTCATGGAGATGGCCAACGGCGAGTCCCTGCTGTCCGGGGACGACGACGTCTACCGTGTCGCCTCCGCGTGCGTACTCGACCGGCTGCGCGCCGCCGCCACCGACCCCCGACTGCTGCCCGACACCCCCTGAACTCGAGCGGGAGACCATGGCTCTCGATCCACAGGCCGAAGCCCTGCGCGCCCGGCGCGCCGCCGACGGCACCCCGCCCCTCTACACCCTGACCCTCCGACAGGCGCGCGCGGCCGACCTGGCCGACATCCGCGCCGCGTCCGGCACCCCGCTGCCGGTGCACGACGTCACCGACGTCGAGATACCCGGACCCGACGGGGCCCTGCCCGGCCGCGTCTACCGCCCCGCCGGCGAAGGGCCGCTGCCGGTCCTGCTCTACCTGTTCGGCGGCGGCTGGACGCTCGGCTCCATCGACACCTCGGACGCCATCTGCCGCGCGCTGACCCGTGCGGCCGGCTGCGTCACCGTGTCGGTGGGCTACCGGCTCGCCCCCGAGCACCGCTTCCCCGCGGCCGTCGAGGACTCCTACGCCGCTCTCGGCTGGATCGCCGCACGAGCGGGCCGGCCGGGCCCGCTGCGGACGGCCGACCCGGACCGGATCGCCGTCGGCGGGGACAGCGCGGGCGGCAACCTGTCCGCCGCCGTGACCCTGCTGGCCCGGGACCGCCAGGGCCCCGGCCTGGCCGCGCAGCTGCTCGTCTACCCCAACACCGACCACCGCGCCGACACGCCCTCCCGCCGGGAGAACACCGACCCGGCGCTGTTCAACGACAAGTCGGTCGCCTGGTACTGGGACCACTACCTGGCCCGGCCCGAGGACGGCGGCCACCCGCTCGCCTCACCGCTGCGCGCCGACCGGCTCGACGGCCTGCCGCCGGCCCTGGTCATCACCGCCGAGCACGACCCGCTGCGCGACGAGGGCGAGGCGTACGCCGACCGGCTGCGCGCCGCCGGGGTCCCGGTCACGCTGACCCGCTACCCCGGCATGATCCACGGCTTCTTCGCCATGGCCGGGACGCTGGACGCGGGCCGCCGGGCCCAGGACCAGGCGGCCGCGTTCCTGCGCGCGGCGTTCGCCCCCACCGGTGGCCGCGAGGCCGCCGCAGACCACGGACAGCGAGGACGGCCGACACCATGAGCCTGATGAACCCGCCCCAGGCGTTACCGCCCCAGGAGCCGGTGGCGCTGCGGGGGCTGCACGGCAGTCTCACCGACCCCGTGCTCGACGCGATGAACTTCCTCAACGAGGTCGTCTCCCGCTTCCCCGACGCCCTCTCCTTCGCCCCCGGGCGGCCCTGGGAGGGCGATTTCGAGCCGGAGGACCTCGCCCGCCACCTGCGCTCCTACACCGACCACCTGGAGAAGGACCTGGGCTGGTCGCGCGAGCGGGTGCGCACCCAGCTGTTCCAGTACGGGCGCACCAACGGCGTCATCCACGAGCTGATCGCCCGCACGCTGGGCAACGACGAGGGCATCGACGTACCGGCCGAGGCGGTGGTGGTGACCACCGGCGCCCAGGAGGCCATGCTGCTGGTGCTGCGCGCCCTGTTCGCCGAGCCCGCGGACACGCTGCTGATCAGCACGCCGGCCTACGTCGGCATCACCGGCGCGGCCCGGCTGCTGGACCTGCGCGTGCACCCGGTGCCGGAGGGGCCCGCGGGCCTGGAGCCCGGCGCGGTGGCGGCCGCGGCGGCCGAGGTGCGGGCGGCGGGCGGCCGGCCGCGCGCGCTGTACCTGGTGCCGGACTTCGCCAACCCCTCCGGCACCAGCCTGCCGCTGGACGCCCGCCACCGGCTGCTGGAGCTGGCCGCGCAGGAGGACCTGCTGCTGCTGGAGGACAACCCGTACGGGTTCTTCTCCCGCACCGGCACCTCGCTGCCCACGCTGAAGGCGCTCGACCGCGGCCGCCGGGTGATCCACCTCGGCTCGTTCGCCAAGACGGCGCTGCCCGGCGCCCGGGTCGGCTACGCGGTGGCCGACCAGGAGGTGCTCGGGCCCGACGGCACCCGCACCCCGCTCGCCGAGGGCCTGTCGAAGATCAAGAGCATGACGACGGTCAACACCTCCGCCATCAGCCAGGCCGTCGTCGGCGGCATCCTGGTCGAGGCGGACTGCCGGCTGCGCGAGGCCAACGCCGCCGCCGTCGCCCACTACGCGGCGAACATGAACGCCCTGCTCGACGCCCTGGACCGGCACTTCCCGGCCGCCGGGGCGGACCGGCCCGAGGTGTCCTGGAACCGGCCGGACGGCGGCTTCTTCCTGGTGATGCGGGTGCCGTTCACCGCCGACGTCGCCGCCCTGGAGCGCTCGGCGCGCGACTTCGGCGTCCTGTGGACCCCGATGGACAGCTTCTTCCCCGGCGGTGGCGGCACCCGGCTGCTCCGGCTGTCGTGCAGCGCGCTGGACCCGGAGCGGATCGAGGAGGGCGTACGCCGGCTGGCCGCGTTCGTCGCCGCCCAGGCGTCCTGACCCGGCGGGGGCCGGTGGCGCACCGCGCGCCGCCGGCCCCCGCCGACAGCCCGTCAGGCCGCCGTACCGCCGCCGTCAGGCCCCGATCGCGTGCACCCCGCCGTCCACGTGCACGATCTCGCCCGTGGTGCTGGGGAACCAGTCCGACAGCAGGGCCACCACCGCCCGGCCGGCCGGCTCCGGGTCGGTCACGTCCCAGCCCAGCGGGGCGCGTTCGGTCCAGACGTCCCGGAACGTGGTGAACCCGGGGATGGACTTGGCCGCCATGGTCCGGATCGGGCCGGCCGCCACCAGGTTGCAGCGGATGCCCCGCTCCCCCACCTCACGCGCCAGATAGCGGGAGGTCGACTCCAGCGCCGCCTTGGCCACGCCCATCCAGTCGTACGCCGGCCAGGCCACCCGGGCGTCGAAGGTGAGCCCGACGACCGCGCCGCCCCGCGGCCCGAACAGCGGCAGACAGCTGACCGTCAGCGACTTCAGCGAGTACGCCGACACCCGCAGCGCCGTGGCGACGGAGTCCCAGGGGGTGTCCAAGAACGTACCGCCGAGCGCGTCGGGGGGTGCGAAGGCGACCGAGTGCACGATGCCGTCGAGGACCGTGCCGTCGTCCTCCGCGTCCCCGAGCGCCTCGCGTATCCGGTCCGGGAGGCGGTCGAGGTGCTCGGGGTCGGTCACGTCCAGCTCGATCACCGGGGCGGGCTCCGGCAGCCGGCGGGCGACCCGTTCCACCAGGGAGAGCCGCCCGTAGCCGGTGAGCACCACCCGCGCGCCCTCCCGCTGGGCGAGCCGGGCGGCGTGGAAGGCGATCGAGGAGTCGGTCAGCACCCCCGTCACCAGCAGCCGGCGCCCGGCGAGCAGTCCGCTCACAGGCCGGCCACCGGGACCTCGGCCGGGCCGTCCTGCGCGGCCGTCACGAAGTCCAGGGCCGCCTCGATCACCGCGGGGTCGGCCAGGATCCTGCGGTGACCGAGGCCCCGGGTGGTGACCAGGCGGGCCCGGCCGCCGAACGCCTCGGCCATCCGGCGCGCCTGCTCCACGCCGACCATCCGGTCCTCCTCGTCGTGCAGGATCAGGATCGGCACGGTGATCCGCTCGGGCTCGTACGACGTGGAGAAGTGCCGCCAGATGTCCGTCTCCCGCGGGAACAGCCGCTGCTCCATGCGCCGGCGCAGCTCCTGGCGCAGCCGCGGGCGCAGCGCCAGCTGCCCGCAGAACTCGTCGAAGAGGTGGGTGAACTCGCCGACCTGGCTGATCGCGACGAGCCGCCGGGCCCGCACTCCGGACCGCAGGGCCAGCACGGACGCCATGACGCCCACCGAGTGGCTGATGATCGCCTCGAACTCGCCGTGCTCGTCGGCGAGTTCGCGGATCACGTCACGGAACGCCAGCACGGTGGTGGTGGAGCCGGTGGCGGCGCCGTGCGCGGGCGCGTCGAAGGCGACGGGGCTGTACCCGGCCGCCAGCAGCCCCGGCACGAAGTGCTCGAAGCAGGTGCCGCGGGACTGCCAGCCGTGGGCCAGCAGCACGGGCCGCTCCCCACTGCCCCAGCGGTAGGTGACGGCCGTCTCGCCGTCCACCCGGATCTTCGCGACGTGCGCCCGCTCCAGCAGCTCCTTCTCGCCGTCCCGCAGCCGGGCCCGCCGCAGGGGGAGCCGGAAGACGCGGTACGTGGTCTCGCCGGCCAGCCAGGGGCTGAGCAGGGAGACGGTGTTGAGGGCTGTGCCGGTGAGGGCCGTGGCCTTTGTCATGTCCGTCCTGTCGGTGTTCGTCGCGGCTCCGGCCGGGCGGTCCTGCCGCCGCCGGACTGTCGTGGTCCCGTGCACGAGCGGGCCCGGTCAGCGGCCGGAGCGCTCGGCCCTCCTGCGGGTGGTGCGGGCCACGGTGAAGGCGAGTTCGGCCAGTTCGTCGCGCTGCCAGCCGAGCGCCCCGGCCGGGCTCATGCCGTCGCCCTCGTTGTTGTGCGCCAGCTCCACGGAGTACAGGTCGACGGTGCCCCGGCGCAGCAGCCGCTCGCGCAGCTCCTCGGCGGGTACGTCCGTGAGGTGGCGGTGGGAGACGGTCAGCGGGCCGTAGGCGTGGCTCCACTCCGGCTGGAGCAGGTGCAGCACCTGCGTCTGCCGGTCGGCGGCGACCGCGCCCTGGGTCTCGCGGTAGGTGCGGATGACGGAGTGGCCGCCGTCGACCAGCCGGAAGACGCTGACGTTGCCGGCCGGGAGCCGGTCGTAGAGCACCGCCTGCTGCACCAGCGTCGGCACGATGTCGGGGACCAGGGCGCTGGCGCCGTCGCCCACGAAGGCCAGCACGTTGTCGTCGCGGGTGACGGCCACCGCGGGCACCGCCTGGAGGGCGTCGCCCATCAGGGCGCGGCCGTACCAGCCGGAGAAGCCGGGGCCGGTGCGCGGCAGGTTGCGCACGGCGGAGATGCCGCCGCGCCCCACGTCGTACAGGCCGGTGTAGGTGTAGCCCTGACCGGTGATCAGCTCTTCCAGCAGTTCGCCGAGGCGGTGGAAGAAGTAGTTCGGGCTCATCGGCCGCAGGGGCAGCCGGTGCAGCACGTCGGAGGCGCTGTCGCGGGTGGACTCGATGGCCGCGCGGCGGCCGGCCAGCACCTCCGGGTCGACCGCGAGCCGGTCGCGCAGCGCCCGCAGGAAGTCCCTCGCGTCGGCGACCACCGGGTGGTCGGTGAACGGCGCCACGTGCTCCGGGGTGTCGGTGACCTGGACGATCCGCAGCTGCCGTTCCAGGGCGCGGGGCGCGAACGGCGTGGACAGTTCCGTGATCCGGCTCTTGAGGAAGAACAGCGCCTGGTCGGCCCTGGCCCGCAGTCGCTCCTCGTGGTGCAGGAAGGCGTGCACCCGGGCCGAGCAGCCCATCATGCCGAGGGTGCCGAGGTACTCGGGGACCCGGGCGCCGTCGTGGTGGCGGCTGACGGTGCCGGGGCGGGTCAGCGAGTCGGCGAGCGCGATCCCGGCCGACCGGGCGAGGTCGAGGGTGAGCGCCCGTTCCTCCGCGTCGAGCCGGCCGCACTGCCACAGCAGCCGGGCGGGCTCCTCGTTGACCAGCCGCAGCACGGGCGTGAGGGCGCTCTCGGTGACCTGGGCGCGGGCCGCCGGGGGTGCGCCGGGCGCCGGGTGCTCGCCGGTGGCGGGCGCGTTGAGCACGGCCGGGGTGGCCAGCAGGACGACCGGGCCGGTCCCGGCGTCGTAGGCGGCCTGGGCGGCGGCGAGGTCCTGGGGCAGCCGGGCGGGGTCGTCGAGGTGGAAGGTGGGCAGGCCGCGGGCGCGGAGCACCTCGAGGGCGTCCTCGTCCTGGTGGACGGTGCCCTGGAAGGGGAACCAGCCGCCCGGGTCGGGGTCGCCGCAGACGATGAAGCCGCGTGCCCGTGTCTCGCGCAGGTTGGCCAGGGTGCCCTTGAACTCGTCGACCATGCCGTTGGTGACGACGATGAGGAACGGCGCCTCGTCCAGCTGCCAGCGGGCCATCGCCCCGCAGGCCAGGCCGTGTTCGGAGGGCCCGCGCAGCACCGGGTTGCCGGAGCGCTCGGCGGCGTCCTCCAGCTCGCCGATCAGCCCGGTCACGATGGAGCCGGTGTAGTAGTGCAGCCCCCAGGTGTCCGCGGCGCGGGCGGTGAGGAAGGAGTGCAGCCACTCGGCGAGCATCCGCCGCGGCGCGGACTCGGCGCGGATGACCTGGGCGGCGTGCCGGTACTGCGCCTGGTCGGCGAACGCGCAGATGACGTCGGCGGCCAGCAGCCAGGGCCGGTCGGGCAGCTGCTTGAGCGCGTACGGCCGGCCGAGCCGCACCGGTGAGCGCTCCAGCCGGTCGTAGACGTGCACGCTGTACGCCGACCCCTCGGCGGTGACCCGTTCGGGCAGCTCGGCCAGGAACTCGGCCAGGGCGGGCTGGACGGTGTCCCCGAGCGCGTCGGTGGTGAGGCCCGCGGCCGGCGCGTCCACCAGCAGCAGGGCGAGGCTGACGGTGCCCGCGCCGGCGGCCTCGGCGCGTACCGCGGCCGCCGCCTCGGGGAGCGTGGCGGCGGTGACGACGGCGGTCTCGTCGCCCTCCAGGGTGCGGGCCAGGAAGCGGTGCGCGCGGCGGGCCGTCTCCTGGTAGGCGTCCGGCCAGCCGTCCTCGGTCGCGGTTTCCGTCGCGGCCCCGGGGCGGGGGCCGGTGGTGGCGTCGGCCAGGGCGGTGCGCACGGTGTCGTGGAACTCCGGCCGCGCGCCGACGCTGACCACCAGCAGCCGGTCCACGGCGGTGGCGCGCTGCCGGGGCGCGGCGGTGGTCGTGGAGGTGTTCACCGGCTCTCCCCCTCCGCCGGACGGGGCGCGTCGCCCACGGGCACCGCCTCGATGACGCGTTCGGCGCGGTCGGAGCGCGCCTGGGGCGCGTGCACGGCCCGGACCTCGAAGCCGGCACCCTCGAGCAGGGTCCGGTACTCGTCCTCGGAGCGGTCCCAGCCCTGGAGCATCACCAGCATCAGCAGGTCGATCAGCCGTTCCTGGACCGCCTGCGGGGAGAGCGCGGCGTCCTGGGGCACCGGGGACTCCAGCCGCTCCAGGACCAGCAGCCGGCCGTGGGTGGGCACGGCCTCGCGGACCCGGCGCAGGATCTGCCCGGCCCGCTCGTCGTCCCAGTTGTGCAGGACGCGGGAGAGGACGTAGACGTCGCCGCCGGCGGGCAGCGGGTCGAAGAAGCTGCCCTCGACCAGGTCGGTCCGGTCGGCCAGGCCCAGCGCGGCCAGCCGCTCGCGCGCCGGGCCGATGGCCTCCGGCAGTTCGGCCAGCACCCCGCGCAGGTCCGGGTGGCGGGGCAGCAGCTTGGCGAGCAGGTTGCCCTCGCCGCCGCCGACGTCGACCAGTGTGCCGACGCCGGTGAGGTCGACCTTGCCGAGGGCGGACGGGACGGGCGCGGTGCCCATGGCGGCGGTGAACTCGGCGGCCACCTCGGGGCGCTCCGCGAGGTAGTCGTAGAACGGCTGCCCGTACAGCGAGTCGAAGGCGGGGCGGCCGGTCTCCAGGGTGTGCAGGATGCCGCCGAAGGAGCGGTGCACCTCCTCGCCGAACAGGACGGCGGCCGGGCGGCTGGAGCGCGTGGTGCCGGTGCACAGCAGCCGGCCGGCCGGGGTCAGCGCGAAGACGGCCGGCTCGGGCTCGCTCACCACGCCGACCGCGCTCAGCACGCGCAGCAGGCGGCGGACGGCGCGGGCGTCGGCGCCGGTCGCGTCGGCGAGTTCGGCGGCCGGGCGGGGTCCGCCGGCCAGCAGGTCGGGGATGCCCAGCTTGGCCAGGGCGTAGCAGGCCTGGGCCGGCCAGCCGCCGGTCAGCACGGTCATCAGCGCGAGCCGGTCGCGTATGGAGGGCGCGGCGGCGGCCCGGTCGGGGCCGGTCCGGTCCGGGGTGGTGCGGTCCGGGGTGGGCCGGTCGGGACTCGTCCGGTCGGGGGTCGTCGTCATGCCACACCGTTCCTCACGCCGGTCCGGTCCAGGTAGGCGCCGAGGGTGCGGATCGCCTCGGCGGCGGCGATGGCGTGGCCGCGCCGGTTGGCGTGCCTGCCGTCGGCGCTGAGCAGGCCGTCCTCGCCGGCGACCGGGTGGTCGAAGAGGTCGACGTGGACCGTGCCGAGGTCGGCGGCGATCCGGCCGGTCACGTCCGACAGGTCGCGCAGCCGTGCGGCGAACCGTTTCCGCACGCCCTCGGGCACCCGTGGGTCGCGGGATCCGTCGATCATGCTGACGGTGACGACCGTGCAGTCCCGCTCCCTCAGCGCGGTGACGATGGCCCGTAACTCGGCGCCGACCCGCTCGGCGTCGAAGCCGGGGACGAGGGTGTCGTAGCCGCCGCAGGCGACCAGGGCCAGGTCCGGCTGGAAGTCCAGCGCCTTGGCCAGCTGGGTGGAGCGGACGAGGGCGGCGCGGGTGTTGCGCCGGCCGAGGTTGCGGTACGCCAGGCGGGGCGTGGGCCGGCGCAGGGCGGTGGCGAGCCGGTGCGCCCAGGGCTCGTCGCGGTAGCCCGGCACCGGATCGCCGAGCCCCTCCGCCACGCTGTCCCCGCAGGCCACGAACCGCTTCCACGGGTGACCGGCCAGCAGCCGGTCGGCTTCCTCTTCCGTCAGGCAGTACGGATCGACCCGTTCCGCACGTGCGCTCTCGCTGTCGTCGGGCATCAGGTGGCCGCAGTCCCTTCTCGCGATTCAGGCGGTCCGGCCGTCCCCAGAAAGGTGCACGACCGTGCACATTCTTTCCATGAACCGGCCCAACAATCAATACGATCGACCGTGCTAATATCTTCGCCGCCACCCGCCCGCCCTTCCCCCCGGGGTCCGGAGCAAGGGAGAACTGTCATGCCCACACCCATCGAATCCGCTCCGGCCGGCTTACCGCCCCGGGCGTCCGGCGGGGCCGCCGTCGTGCTGAGCCTGGCCGCCGCCGCGATGGTCGTGTCGATGATGCAGACGCTGCTGGTCCCGATCCTCGGCGTCATCCAGTCCTCGCTGCACACCTCGGCCTCCGCCGTGAGCTGGGTCAACACCGCCACCCTGCTGTCGGCCGCCGTCTTCACCCCGCTGCTCGGCCGGCTGGGCGACCAGCACGGCAGGAAACGCGTCCTGCTCGCGGTCACCGTGGTCCTGCTCGCCGGCTCGCTGCTGGCCGCCCTGACGCACTCCCTGCCCTGGCTGATCGTCGCCCGCGTACTCCAGGGCAGCGCCACCGCGATCTTCCCGCTGGCCCTGGCCGTCCTGCGCCGGGAGGTCCCGCACGACCGGCTGCCCGGCGCCATGGCCCTCGTCAGCGGCATGCTCGGGATCGGCAGCGGGCTGGCCCTGGTGCTCACCGGTCTGCTGACCCAGGACGCCGGCGCCGACTACCGGCGGGTGTTCTGGCTCTCGGTCGGCCTCGCCGCCGCGACCCTCGCCGCGGTGGCCGCGTGCGTCCCGGCCGACCGCGACCACCCCGGCGGCCGCACCGACGTGCTCGGGGCGCTCACCTTCAGCGCCTTCCTGGTGCTCCTGCTGCTGCCCGTATCCAAGGGCCAGGAGTGGGGCTGGTCCTCCGCCGCGACCGTGGGCTGCTTCGCAGCGGCGGCGGCCCTCGCGGTCGCCTGGTGGGTGACCGAGAGCCGGGTGCGCGAACCCATGATCGACCTGCCGACCTTCGTCCTGCGCCCGGTGGCCAACACCAACCTGGCCGGACTGCTCGTCGGGTTCGTGATGTTCGCCCAGTTCATCGCCCTCTCCTTCCTCGCCCAGATCCCCGAGTCGCTGGCCGGTTACGGGTTCGGCGCCTCCACCCTGCGCGCCTCGGTGGTCTACCTGCTGCCCGGCACCGCGTTCTCGCTCATCGGCGCCCCCGTCGGCGGCGTCCTGGTCAAGCGGCACGGGCCCCGACTGGTGCTGGGCCTGGGCGGGGCGCTCGGCGTGCTCGGCTCCGCCTGGCTGGCCGCCGCCCACTCCACCACCGCCTCGGTGATCGCCGCCAGCGTCGTCAACGGCGTCGCCATCAGCTTCGCCTACGCGGCGATGCCCGCCCTGATCGTCACCGGGGTGCCGCCGGAGAAGACCGGCATCGCCAACGGCATCAACTCCATCTCCCGCTCGGCCGGCAGCGCGATCGGCAGTGCCGTGATCGCCACGCTGATGGCGGCCAGGACCATTCACGGGCTGCCGCCCGGGGTGCCGCCCCTGCCCGCCGAGAGCCAGTTCACCCTGACCTTCGTCCTGGGCGCGGTGGCCTGGCTGCTCGTCGTCGTGGTCGCCGCCGCGGGCCTGCCGTCCCGGTCCGCGGCCCCGGCCGCCGCCACCGGCCCCGACCCGGCGGGCGGCCCCGCCCCCCGGGTCGGCGCGGGCGAACGGCCCACCCCCTCCTGACGAAGCGCCCGCCCGGTCCCGCGTCCGCGCGGGTCCGGGCATTGATCTTCGGCTGGCAGACTGGGACCGTGAACACCGGGGACACCTCCGGTTCACCCGGCTGTCCGCCGCGGGGCACCGCGCGGGCCGTACGGAGGCCGCCCCCGGCTTCCGCAGGAGGACGCCGGCCCAGGCCCTAGGAGGACATCGCCATGTCTCGCCTCGACGGCAGGATCGAACGGGGCAACCGCTCCCGGCAGCTGGTGCTGCGCCACGCCGTGGACATCGCCTCCGTCGAAGGGCTGGAGGCGCTGTCCATCGGGCGCCTCGCCACCGAGCTGGGCCTGAGCAAGAGCGGTGTCTTCGCCCTGTTCGGGTCCAAGCAGGAACTGCAGCTGGCCACCGTGCGCGAGGCCGCCCGCATCTTCACCGACGAGGTCGTGCGCCCCGCCGCCGAGGCCCCGCCCGGCATCGCCCGGGTCTGGCTGCTGTGCACCGGCTGGCTGGAGTACTCGCGCGGCCGGGTCTTCCCCGGCGGCTGCTTCTTCTACGAGGTCATCGCCGAGTTCGACGCCCGCTCCGGGCCGGTGCACGACGCCGTGCTGGACGCCCAGCGGGGCTGGACCGCCTACGTGGAGGGCACGGTCGCCGAGGCCCGCACGGCCGGCGAACTGCGGCCCGACACGGATGTCGCGCAGCTCTCCTTCGAACTGGTCGCGCTGATGGAGACGGCCAACGTCCTCTCTGTCCTGCACGACGACATGGAGAGCGCCTACCGGCGGGCGCGCACCGCCATCGCGGCCCGGCTGCGCACGGTCGCCGTGGACCCGTCCCGGGTGCCCGAGGCGGACTGACCCCGCGGTGCCGGCGGGGCGGCCGGGGCCTCGTCCGGGTCTCGTCCGGCGTCTCGTCCGGCGTCTCGTCCGGGCAACCATCTAGCACGATCGTTCGTGAAGTTTTACCCTGATCCCATGACTGTCACCGAAGCGGACTTCGTCGCGCTCGACCGGACCGCCGTACGGGAGGCGACCCGCGTCGTCGACCTCGCCCAGGACGACGACTGGGAGCGGGACACCCCCTGCGCGGGCTGGACCCTGCGCCGGCTGGTGGGCCACATGACCGCGCAGCACCGCGGTTTCGCGGCGGCCGCGCACGGCGTGGGCGAGGAGCCGGAGCACTGGCGCGAGGACGAGGCACCGGCCGAGCCGGCGGCCGAGCACCGGGCGGCCGCGGTCGCGGTCCTCGACGCCTTCGCCGGACCGGGCGCCACCGAGCGGCAGTTCGCGCTGCCGGCGCTGGGCGGCAGCTTCCCCGGCCGGATGGCGATCGGCTTCCACTTCATCGACTACGTGGTGCACGCCTGGGACGTCGCCGCCACGCTGGGCGTGGACCTCCGGCTGCCGGACGACCTGCTGGACGCCGCCCTGGTGGTGGCCCGCCTGGTCCCCACGGACCCGTCCTACCGCGCGCCGGGCTCCGCCTTCGCACCCGCGCTGGAGGTGCCCCGGGGCGCCGGCTCCCTCGCCGAGGCGCTCCTGCTGCTGGGCCGGGACCCGGACTGGCGGGGAGCCGACGCCAAGCCCTAGGTGTGCAGCTGACCGACGACAACGCCGTAGATGTGCGTGCCATCCCCGCGACGCCGACATGATCCGAACGACAGGCCCTAGGCGAGCAGGTTGCCGCGCCGGGAGAGCAGGAACTTTTTGAAGGCGGCCACCGGCGGGGTGTCCGGGTGACCGTCCAGCCAGGCCACGCCGATCTCCCTCACCGCCCGCGGCGCGGTGACCGCCAGCTCCACGACCCCGGGGCGGGGCACGGCCGGCGGCGGCAGCAGGGCCACGCCCAGGCCCGCCGCCACCAGGCCCCGCAGGGTCTCCGCCTCCTCCCCCTCGAAGGCCACCCGGGGCCGGAAGCCCGCCTCCTGGCACAGGTCGTCGGTGATGCGCCGCAGGCCGTAACCCGGCTCCAGGGTCACGAAGTTCTCTTCGGCCGCCTCGCTGAGCCGGATGCGCCTGCGGCCGGCCAGCGGGTGGTCGGCGGGCACGACCAGGCGCAGCTTCTGCTCGTCCAGCCGCCGGGCGACCAGGTCGGGGGCGTCCGGGACGGGAGAGGTCAGGCACAGGTCCAGGTCCCCCGCGCGCAGCCCCTCCAGCATCGCCTCGCCGTAGTTCTGCACCAGGCTGAAGCGGACCCGCGGATGGTCGGCGCGGAAGGCGTGCAGCAGGCCGGGGACGGTCTCGGCGCCCATGGTGTGCAGGAAGCCGAACGCGACCTTGCCGGTGGCCGGGTCGGCGTCGGCGCGGACCTCCTCGGCGGCGCGCTCGACCTCGGCGAGGGCGCGTTCGACGGAGGCGAGGAAGGTGCGGCCGGCGGTGGTGAGGGAGACGGTGCGGCCGCGGCGGGCGAACAGCTCGACGCCGAGGTCCTGTTCGAGCCGGACCATGGCCCGCGAGAGCGTCGACTGCGGGACGTTCATCTCCTGCGCGGCGCGCGTGACGTGCTCGGTGCGGGCCACCCCGGCGAAGTACGCCAGGCGGGGCGCCAGCACTCTCGACATGTCGGCCGTGTCGTGTGTGTCACCGGACGGTGACAGGCGCGGCTGTGACCTCTGCTGATGCTGCATGGGAACGATTATGGCGATTCCATGCATTGGACGGATGAAACCGGGGTCCGTAGCGTCGAAGCATGACTCCCGCCGATACCGGGGCGTCCACCGCAGTGGGCGCCGCTTCGACCGTCCCCGCCCCCGATCCGCGCTCCGACTCCCGGCTGGCCCCGGGCGGTCCCGGCTACCGCCGGATGAGTTTCGCCCTCTTCCTGGCCGGCGTCGCGACCTTCGCCCTGCTGTACTCGACGCAGGCCCTGCTGCCGCTGATCTCGGGCGAGTTCGGGGTGGCGGCGGGCGAGGCGAGCTGGACGGTGGCGGCCGCGACCGGTGGCCTGGCGCTGTTCGTGCTGCCGATGAGCGCCCTGTCGGAGCGCTTCGGCCGCCGTACGGTGATGACGGCCTCCCTCGCGGTGGCGGTGGGCGTCGGCGTGCTGGTGCCGTTCGCGCCGTCGATCGGGGTGCTGGTGGTGCTGCGGGCGGTGCAGGGCGCGGCGCTGGCCGGGCTGCCGGCCTCGGCGACGGCCTACCTGGCCGAGGAGGTCCGGCCGACGGCGCTGGTCACCGCGATCGGCCTGTTCGTCGCCGGCAACAGCGTCGGCGGGATGAGCGGCCGGGTGATCACCGGCTGGGTGGCGCAGGAGTGGGGCTGGCGGGTCGCCGTCGGAGTGATCGGCGTGCTCGCGGTGGCCTGCGCGGTGGCGTTCCGGCTGCTGCTGCCCGCCCCGCGGCACTTCCGGGCCGGCTCCCTGCGGCCCCGGGTGCTGGCCGGCACGGTACGCGGCCACCTGTCCGACCCGCTGCTGCGCCGCCTGTACGCGATCGGCGCGCTGTTCATGACGGTGTTCGGCGGCGTGTACACGGTCATCGGCTACCGGCTGACCCAGGCGCCCTTCTCGCTCCCGCAGGGCATCGTCGGCTCGATCTTCCTGGTCTATCTGGTGGGCACGGTGTCGGCGTCGACGGCGGGCCGCCTGGTGGGCCGGCTCGGCCGCCGGGGAGCGCTGTACCTGGCGGGCGGCACGACCGCGGCGGGCCTGCTGCTCTCCCTGGGCACCTCCCTGGTGCCGGTCCTGCTGGGCCTGGTGCTGATCACGGCGGGCTTCTTCGCGGGCCACGCCGTCGCCTCCTCGGCGGTCAGCAGGACGGCGACCACGGGCCGCGCCCAGGCCTCGGCGCTCTACCAGTCCGCGTACTACATCGGCTCCAGCGCCGGCAGCACCGTCGGCGCCCTGGCCTTCCACGCGCGCGGCTGGTCCGGGACGGTCGGGGTGGGCGTCCTCGCGGTGCTCGGCGTCGTCGCCATCACGGCGCTGGGCACGCGGGCGGCCCGCGTGGCGGCCCGGCGGACCCCGGCCGCGGCGCACTGAAGGCTCCCGAGCACTCCTGCACGCCCCCCGTGTGAACTGGGCGTTCTCCCACTCCGGGGGCCGTTGTCAGTGGCCTGCGGTAGCTTCCCAAGTGCTGGGGCGCGACGACGCGCGACAGGTACGGCCACAGGGGTGGGTGGACGATGGGCAACGGCACGGCGACGGCGGACCTGGACGTCGCACTGGAGAAGCACCGCACCGAGCTGACGGGGTACTGCTACCGCATGCTCGGTTCGTCCTTCGAGGCCGAGGACGCGGTGCAGGACACCCTGGTGCGGGCCTGGCGCAGCTACGACAAGTTCGAGGGCCGCTCCAGTCTGCGTTCCTGGCTGTACCGCATCGCGACCAACGTCTGCCTGGACATGCTGACCGCGGGGAACAAGCGGGCCCGCCCGATGGACCTCACCGAGTCGACCCCGCTGGCCCGCGCGGCACTCTCGCCGCGTCCCGACACCACCTGGCTGGAGCCGATGCCGGACGCCCGGGTACTGCCGACGGTCCAGGACCCGGCGGAGGCGGCGGTCGCCAAGGAGAGCGTGCGGCTCGCCTTCATGGCCGCCCTCCAGCAGCTGCCGCCCAAGCAGCGGGCGGTGCTGATCCTGCGCGAGGTGCTGGCCTGGCGGGCGAGCGAGGTCGCCGAGCTGCTGGACACGTCGGTGGCGTCGGTCAACAGCGCCCTCCAGCGGGCCCGGGCGACGCTCGCCGAGCGCGCGGACACCGGGGCGGCGGGGGCCGTCTCCGATCCGCTGGACGAGGAGCAGCAAAGGCTCCTGGAGCGGTACGTGAAGGCGTTCGAGGGCTACGACATGACGGCGCTGACGGCGCTCCTCCACGAGGACGCCATCATGACGATGCCGCCGTTCGACCTGTGGCTGCGCGGCACGGACGACATCACCGGGTTCATGACCACCCTCGGCGCCTCGTGCGCCGGCTCCCGCCTGCTGCCGGTGCGGGCCAACGGCCTGCCGGGCTTCGCCCACTACAAGCCCGACCCGGAGCGGGGCGGTCACACGCCGTGGGCGGTGCAGGTGCTGGAGCTGTCAGACGGCCGGATCACCGGTTTCCACTTCTTCCTCGACACCGCGCGCTGGTTCCCCCTCTTCGACCTGCCCCTCCACCTCGAAGCGGAGTCCGACGAGGGCCAGCAGGGCCAGTAACGCAGGCTCGGCGCCCCGCAGCCGGGTCCGGCCCCCGGCCCGCCGGGCGGCCAGCTCCAGCCGGGCCAGCAGGTCGACGGCGCCGAGACCCGGGGGACCGAGCCCGGCCACGTCGCAGACGACGACGCCGGCACCGGTGGACTCCAGCAGCCCGCGCACGTCACGGCAGAGCCCGGCCACCTCGTCCCCGACGACGGGTCCGGCCAGCACGAGCACAGCAGGTGTCCTGGCATCCACATCCGGTAGACCTCCGCCCTGCCCGTAACTCATCGGGCGGGGCAGGGCCTACGCGGCGGGGAAGGTGCTCGTGTCGATGACCACGTCGAAGGGAGCGGGCAGCTTGACGCCCTCGCCGAACTTGACGGCGCTCAGCACTCGGTAGACGTCACCCTTGGGCTCGCCGTAGAGCGTGACCGTCGGGCCACCGGGGGCCCAGCTGTCGACGAGGAGGTAGAGCGGGATGCCGGCGGCGGCGTAGGCGGCGGGCTTGCTGACGCGGTCGTGGCGGGCATTGGCCCGGGAGGTGACCTCGACGACGAGTTCGGCGAGGGCGGCGGGGATGTGGGTCTCCGTCTCCGCGCACTCGGGCACGGGAGCCACTACAAGGTCCGGGATGAACATGCCTGAACGTGCGGGCACGGCGATCGCGAGCGTCTGGAAGACCCCCCAGTCTTCCGGAATGACGCTGTACAAGCGGCGCTGAATGCGTTCCGCGATCACGTTGTGGCGGGAGGCGGGAGCAGGTGACACGGTGACGATCCCCTCAATGATCTCCACCTTGCTGCCCTCGGGCCGTTCCATCTCCTCCCAGAACCGGACGAGGTCGTCCCAGCTCTGCTCGGGGTCCTGGCCCACGGTGAGTGCGCTCATGGCGGTCTCCTATCGATGTGTCACCGATCCCAGCATGCCGAACGGGACCGGTGGCGGTCCACCGGTCCCGTTCACCCGAACGGTGAATGCCCAGGTCAGGCGATACGTTCCAGCACGACCGGGGAGGGCGCGAAGGGGGTGCCGGGGGCTTCGACGTCGAAGGAGTTCTCGATCGCCTCGAGGGCGTACGCGAAGCGCTCGGGGGTGTCGGTGTGCAGGGTGAGGAGGGGCTGGCCCGCGGTGACGGGGTCGCCGGGCTTGGCGTGCATCTCGACGCCGGCGCCGGCCTGCACCGGGTCCTCCTTGCGGGCGCGGCCCGCGCCCAGGCGCCAGGCGGCGATGCCGATGTCGTAGGCGTCCAGGCGGGTCAGGACGCCCGACGACGGGGCCTCCACCACGTGCTGCTCCTTGGACGTGGGCAGCGGGGCGTCCGGGTCGCCGCCCTGCGCCGCGATCATGCGGCGCCAGACGTCCATCGCCGAGCCGTCGGCCAGCGCCTTCGCCGGGTCGGCGTCCTTCACCCCGGCCGCGTCCAGCATCTCCCGGGCCAGCGCCACGGTCAGCTCGACGACGTCCGCCGGGCCGCCGCCCGCGAGGACCTCGACCGACTCGCGGACCTCCAGGGCGTTGCCCGCGGTGAGGCCGAGCGGGGTGGACATGTCGGTGAGGAGCGCGACCGTCCGCACCCCGTGGTCGGTGCCGAGGCCGACCATGGTGGAGGCCAGCTCCCGGGCGTCCTCGACGGTCTTCATGAAGGCACCCGTGCCGACCTTGACGTCCAGGACCAGGGAACCGGTGCCCTCGGCGATCTTCTTCGACATGATCGAGGAGGCGATCAGCGGGATGGCCTCCACCGTGCCGGTCACGTCGCGCAGCGCGTAGAGCTTCTTGTCCGCCGGGGCCAGGCCGTCGCCCGCCGCGCAGATGACCGCGCCGGTGGTGTCCAGGACGTGCAGCATCTCCTCGTTGGAGAGCAGGGCGCGCCAGCCGGGGACCGACTCCAGCTTGTCCAGGGTGCCGCCGGTGTGGCCCAGGCCGCGGCCCGACAGCTGGGGGACGGCCGCGCCGCAGGCCGCGACCAGCGGGGCGAGCGGGAGGGTGATCTTGTCGCCGACGCCGCCGGTGGAGTGCTTGTCGGCGGTCGGGCGGGACAGGGAGGAGAAGTC
Source organism: Streptomyces sp. NPDC041135 (assembly GCF_055592085.1). Lineage (NCBI taxonomy): Bacteria > Bacillati > Actinomycetota > Actinomycetes > Kitasatosporales > Streptomycetaceae > Streptomyces > Streptomyces sp. NPDC041135. The sequence goes on along the minus strand of NZ_JBVIYZ010000004.1, from coordinate 251,876 downwards.
CATGCGCTCGCCGGAGGCGATCATCGCGGCGGTCCAGCGGGCGATCTCCCGGCGGTTCATGCCGTTGAGCAGGATCGCCATGGCGAGGGAGGACATCTGCTCGTCGGCCACCTCACCGCGCGTGTAGGCGTCGATGACCCAGTCGATCTGCGCGTCGCTCAGCTCGCCGCGGTCCCGCTTGGTGCGGATGACGGAGATGGCGTCCATGGCCATGGCGTTCCTTCCGGTGTGGTGCGAAAGACACGGCCCCTCCGACCTGGTCGAAGGGGCCGCGGGGAGTTACTTGGTGAGGTGCTCCGGGCCGAAGGCCTGCGGCAGCATCGCGGACAGCGGCAGCACACCCGCCGGGGTGTCCAGCAGCAGGCCGGGGCCGCCGAACTCGTACAGCAGCTGGCGGCAGCGGCCGCACGGCACGAGCAGCGCGCCCGTGCCGTCCACGCAGGTGAAGTGCGTGAGGCGGCCGCCCCCCGTGCGCTGGAGCTGCGAGACGAGCCCGCACTCGGCGCACAGGCCGATGCCGTAGGAGGCGTTCTCGACGTTGCAGCCGGTGACCGTGCGCCCGTCGTCGACCAGGGCCGCGACGCCGACCGGATAGCCGGAGTAGGGGGCGTAGGCGTGGGACATGGCCTCGCGTGCCTCGGCGCGCAGCGCCTCCCAGTCGACGCCGGCGGCGGGGCTCACTTGCCCTGTCCCTTCCGGTACGGCAGGCCGTCCGCCTTCGGCATCCTGAGGGACTGCGCGGACAGCGACAGCACCAGCAGCGTGACGAGGTACGGGGTGGCCGTCACCAGCTGGCGCGGCACCTCGTCGGTGGAGGCGTACCAGAGGAACATCAGGGCCGCGACGACGACCGTGACGACGGCGGGGACGTACTTCTTGCGCCAGGCCAGGTAGGCCGCGCCGAAGACCAGCAGGATCGCCAGCAGCAGGATCAGCGCGTGCACGTTCACCGTGCCGCCGCGCAGGTTGAGGCTGTCGGTGTAGCCGAACAGGCCCGCGCCGAGCGCGAGGCCGCCCGGCATCCAGTTGCCGAAGATCATCGCCGCGAGGCCGATGTAGCCGCGGCCGGCGGTCTGGCCGTCGAGGTACACGTTCGAGGCGACGATGGACAGGAACGCGCCGCCGAGACCGGCGAAGCCACCGCTGATGATCACCGCGATGTACTTGTACTTGTAGACGTTGACGCCGAGGGACTCGGCCGCCACCGGGTTCTCGCCGCAGGAGCGCAGCCGCAGCCCGAAGGCCGTGCGCCACAGCACCCACCAGGTCAGCGGGACCAGCGCCACCGCGATGACGGTGAGCGGCGACAGGTCGGTAACCAGGCCGCCGAGCAGGCCGGCCAGGTCCGAGACGAGGAACCAGTGCTTGCCGTTGAGGGTGTCCAGCCAGCCGGACAGCCCCGGGATGCTGAAGTCGCCGAGCGAGTCGATCGGCGGGGACTGCTTGGAGGAGCCCTGCGGGGCGTCGGCGAAGGTGAACTTCGACAGGTACCGGGTGGTGCCCAGGGCCAGGATGTTCAGCGCCACACCGGAGACGATGTGGTTGACGTTGAAGGTGACCGTGGCGATGGCGTGCAGGACGGCACCGAGCGCGCCGCCGATGATGCCGAGGGCGACACCGGCCCACGGGCCCCACTGGTAGCCGGCCCAGGCACCGAACCAGGTGCCGAGGATCATCATGCCCTCGAGGCCGATGTTGACGACGCCCGCCCGCTCGGCCCACAGGCCGCCGAGGCCGGCGAGGCCGATCGGCACGGCCAGGCGCAGCGCGGTGGACATCTGGCCGGTCGAGGTGATGCCGTCCGCGCCGGTGATCAGGCGGACGACCGAGGTCAGCACCAGCACGCCCGCGATGATCAGCAGGAGTACCGGGAGCGACATGCGGCGGCCGCCCGTGCCGGACTGCTTCGCCTGGGTCTTGTCGATGGTCGCGGTGGACATCAGGCCGCCACCTCCTTGTCGGTGTTCTGAGCGGCGGCCGCGGCCAGCTCGGCGCCGACCTGGCGCTGCTGGCGGCGCAGACCCCACTGGCGGACGGCCTCGTACGAGATGACGACCGCGAAGACGATCAGGCCCTGCATGATCGTGGCGATCTCCTTGTCGTACGCCACGGGGCTCGCGTAGTCGAGGGCGGGCGAGGCCTTGTCGAGGAAGGCCCACAGCAGGGCGGCGAGGGCGATGCCGCCGGGGTTGTTGCGGCCCAGCAGGGCGATGCCGATGGCGGTGAAGCCGAGGCCGGCCGGGAAGTTGAGGCTGTAGGTGTGGGTGGAGCCCAGCAGCAGCGGCAGACCGGACAGGCCCGCGATGGCGCCGGAGATCAGCATGGAGATCAGCACCATGCGCTTGGCGTCGACGCCGGAGGCCGCGGCGGCGGTCTCGGAGGCACCGGTGGCGCGCAGGTCGAAGCCGAAGCGGGTGCGGTTGAGGACCAGCCAGTAGCCGACGCCCAGCACCACGGCGAGGAAGACCAGGCCGTAGATCTCGCCGACGTCCGAGCCCAGGTCGATGCCGGGGAACCAGCCGGACTTCTTCATGATGCCGGTCGTCATGTTGTTGCCGACCTGCACGCCCCAGACGTCGCCGAGAGTGACGTAGGCGATGACGCTGGTGGCGATGGCGTTCAGCATGATCGTGGCGACGACCTCGCTGACCCCTCGGGTGACCTTCAGGACGCCCGCGATGCCCGCCCAGAAGGCGCCGGTGGCCATCGCGACGACGAGCAGCAGCGGGATCTGCAGGAAGCCGGGCAGGGCGACGTGCGCGCCGACCACGGCCGTCATCACCGCGGCGAGCCGGTACTGGCCGTCGACGCCGATGTTGAACAGGTTCATCCGGAAGCCGAGGGCGACCGCGATGGCGGCGATGTAGTACAGCGACGCCTGGTTGATGATCAGGACCTGGATGTCGGAGTAGGGCAGCTGCTCCAGCATCAGGCTGTAGGGCTCGAACGGGTTCTTGCCCGAGGCGAGCAGCACGACCGAGGTCAGCACGATCGCCAGGAGGAGCGCGATGACCGGTCCGGCCACCGCGAGGAGCACCCGCTCCTTGTCGAACTTCTTCATCGGGCCTCGTCCTCCGGACCGGCGTTGTCGTCACCCTCGGGGGCGGTCTGTGCGTGCTCCAGGTGGCCGGACGCGGCGCCCGTCATGGCCGAGCCCAGTTCCTCCGGGGTGACGGTGGCGGGGTCGGCGTCCGCGACCAGGCTGCCGTTGTAGATCACCCGCAGGGTGTCCGACAGGCCGATCAGCTCGTCGAGGTCGGCGGAGATCAGCAGCACGGCCAGGCCGGCCCGGCGGGCCTCCCGGATGCGGTCCCAGATCTGCGCCTGGGCGCCGACGTCCACGCCGCGGGTGGGGTGGGCGGCGATCAGGAACTTGGGGTCGTGGCTCATCTCGCGGCCGACGATCAGCTTCTGCTGGTTGCCGCCGGAGAGGGAGGCGGCGGTGACGTCGATGCCGGGGGTGCGGACGTCGTACTCCTCGACGATGCGCCGGGTGTCGGCCTGGGCGCCCTTGATGTCCAGCCAGAAGCCCCTGGCGTTGGGCTTCTCGGTGACGTGGCCGAGGATGCGGTTCTCCCACAGGGGCGATTCCAGCAGCAGGCCCTGGCGGTGGCGGTCCTCGGGGATGTAGCCGACGCCGTGCTCGCGGCGCCTGCGGGTGGGCCAGGGGGTGATGTCCTCGCCGAGGAAGACGATCCGGCCGGAGTCGGCGTGCCGGGTGCCGATCAGGGCGTCGATCAGCTCGGTCTGGCCGTTGCCCTCGACGCCGGCGATGCCCATGACCTCACCGGCGTGGATGGTGAAGGTGACGTCGTCCAGGACGCGCTTGGCCTCGTCGGCCGGGGCGAACTCGGTCAGTCCCTCGCCCGCGGGCTCCGCCTCGGTGCCGAGGGAGGCGCCGGCGGCGTAGACGGTGAGGTTGTGCACCTCGAGCACCGGCCGGTCGGTGACGGTGGACTCGGCGGTCTCCGGGGTGGGCAGCTCGCTGCCGACCATCATCTCGGCCAGCTGGCGCGAGGTGGTCTCGGCGGGGACGGCCGTGCCGACGGTGGTGCCGCGCCGGATGACGGTGATGTCGTCGGCGACCGAGAGGACCTCGCCCAGCTTGTGGGAGATGAAGATGACGGACAGGCCCTCGGACTTCAGCTCGCGCAGGTTGGCGAAGAGCGCGTCGACCTCCTGCGGGACCAGGACCGCGGTCGGCTCGTCGAGGATCAGGGTGCTGGCGCCGCGGTAGAGGACCTTGAGGATCTCCACGCGCTGGCGGTCGGCGACGCCGAGGTCCTCGACCAGGGCGTCCGGGCGGATGCCGAGGCCGTAGCGGTCGGAGATCTCCTTGATCTTCCCGCGGGCGCCGGCGCCGATGCCGTAGAGCTTCTCGCTGCCGAGGGCCACGTTCTCCAGCACGGTCAGGTTGTCGGCCAGCATGAAGTGCTGGTGGACCATGCCGATGCCGCGGGCGATGGCGTCGGCGGGGCTGGCGAAGCTGACGTGCTCGCCGTCGACGGTGATGGTGCCCTCGTCCGGCTTCTGCATGCCGTAGAGGATCTTCATCAGGGTCGACTTGCCCGCGCCGTTCTCGCCGACCAGGGCGTGGACGGTGCCCTTGCGGACGGTGAGGTGGATGTCGTGGTTGGCGACGACACCGGGGAATCGCTTGGTGATGCCCGCGAGCTCTACCGCGACTGTCGACAAAGCGGTGAGCGGAGGGCTGCTGGACGCGTCGATGGCGCACTCTCCTCGGGAAAGGGGCCGCTCTACGCGCGTAGCGCCCCTGCTTTAAATAGTGCCCGGACCTGACCGGCCGTGACCACGGCCGATCCGTTCCGAGCATTCTGCCGCGCGAACGGGGTGCGCCCGGGCCATCCTTGCCGCACCCCGTTCCGTGGCCGTAACGCTGCCATTACAGCGCTCCGCGGCCAATGCCTCCGGCCGAAAAGGTCAGGAGGTCTTGACCTTGATGCTGCCGTCCTTGATGCCGTCCGCGGCCTTCTTGATCGCGGCCTGGAGGGCGGCGTCCTTCTTGAAGACCGGGTTGGAGTCGGCCAGGCCCACGCCGCCGTTGTCCAGCGAACCGCGGATCTCACCGGACAGCGGCTTCTTGTCCTTGATCACGGACTTGGACAGGTCGTAGACCGCGCCCTGCACGTTCTTCAGGGCCGAGGTCAGGATCGAGGCCTTGTACGCGGCGAGCGCCGACTGCTTGTACTGGTCGGAGTCGACGCCGATCGCCCACACCTTGTGCGCGGCGGCGGACTTGATGACGCCCTGGCCGGAGAGGCCGGCGGCGGCGTAGACGACGTCGGCACCGGCGTCGATCTGGCCGTTGGCCGCGTTCTCGCCCTTGTCGGGGCTGGAGAAGCCGCCCTCCTGGGCCGTCTGGGTCAGGTACTGCTTCTCGATCTTGATCTTCGGGTTGACCGACTGCGCGCCCTGGACGAAGCCCGCCTCGAACTTGTGGATCAGCGGGATGTCCACGCCGCCGATGAAGCCGATGTGGTTCTTCTTGGTGGCCTTGGCGGCGGCGACACCGGCGAGGTAGGAGGACTCCTCCTCGTGGAAGACCAGGTCCGCGACGTTCTTGGCGGTGATGGTGTTGTCGTCGACGATGCCGAAGGTCACCTTCGGGTACTTCGCGGCGACCTCCTTCACGGCCGGCGCGTAGGAGTAGCCGACACCGATGATCGGGTTGTAGCCGGCCTTGGCCAGCGTCTCCAGACGCTGCACCTTGTCGGCGTCGGACTCGCCGTCCTGCGGCTCGATGTCGCGGCCGCCGACACCGAAGTCCTTCTGGGCCTTGTCGAAGCCCGCGTAGGCGGCGTCGTTGAAGGACTGGTCGCCCTTGCCACCGACGTCGTACGCCAGGCCGATGCCCTTGGACTTGCTGCTGCCCGAGGACGAGGTGGACGAGCTTCCGCAGGCGGAAACGGTGACGGCGAGGGCTGCAGTCGCAACTCCCGCAACGGCGATTCGGGACACCCGGCGCATGGAACGTGACTCCTTTGTGCAAGCGCCCAAACCAGGCGCTGGTTCCGCGGCAGCGTAACGCGCGTAGACCTGACGGAAAACCCCATCTGTCCGGTCCGTTACCGAGCTGTGGCCACAGTCACGTCCCAAGGTTACGGACAGCACTACGCCCCTTGCTGGACGCAAGGGGCGTGCGACTGCAACGGCGTCCGGGAGGTCGTTGCGGGGTGATTCGTCCCGGATCACTTGCTGGTGACGGTGACCTTGCCGTCGATGATGTCCTGCTTGGCCTTGTCCACCGCGGCCACGACCTTGGTCATCGCCTTGTACTTCGGGTTGGTGTCCGCGAAGCCGACGCCGCCGGACTTCAGGGTGCCCTCCACCAGGCCGCTCTCCGGCTTGCCCTCGTAGACCGACTTCACCAGGTCGTAGACCGCGCCGCCGACGTTCTTCAGGGCCGAGCCGAGGATGTGGTCCTTGTACGCGGCGAGCGCCGACTGCTGGTACTGGTCGGAGTCCACGCCGATCGCCCACGCGTTGTGCGCGGCGGCGGCCTGGATCACGCCCTGGCCGGAGAGACCGGCGGCGTGGTAGATCACGTCGGCACCGGCGTCGAGCTGGCCCTGCGCGGCCGCCTTGCCCTTGTCGGGGCTGGAGAAGCCGCCCTCCTGGGCCGTCTGGGTCAGGTACTGGGACTCGATCTTGATCTTCGGGTCGACCGACTTGGCGCCCTGGACGAAGCCCGACTCGAAGGTCTCGATCAGCGGGATGTCCACCCCGCCGATGAAGCCGATGTGGTCCTTCTTGGTGGCCGACGCGGCGGCGACACCCGCGAGGTAGGAGGACTGCTCGGCGGCGAAGACCAGGTCGGCGACGTTCTTCGCCTTGATGGTGGAGTCGTCGATCATGCCGAAGGTGACCTTGGGGTACTTGGCGGAGACCTGCTTCACGGCCGGCGCGTAGGAGTAGCCGACGCCGATGATCGGGTTGTAGCCCGCCTTGGCCAGGGTCTCCAGGCGCTGCACCTTGTCGGCGTCGGACTCGCCGTCCTGCGGCTCGATGTCCCGGCCGCCGATCTTGAACTCGTCCTCGGCCTTCTTGAAGCCCGCGTAGGCGGCGTCGTTGAAGGACTGGTCGCCCTTGCCGCCGATGTCGTAGGCCAGGCCTATGCCCTTGCCGGAGTATGTGCCGTTGCCGTCGTCGGACGAGCTGCTGGAGTCACTGCTGGACTTGCCGCATCCGGCGGCCGCGAGGGCGACGACCGTGACGGCCACCGCAGCGTGGGAGAACCTGGTCCTCCGAGAGATCAGACGCACAGCAAGCACCCTTCATCCCCACGGCACCGTCACCGGCCCGCTTCCCCAATGTGCCGCCAGTGGTGGCGATTTCGGCGCACAGTAACGCGCGTAGACGGGGAGGGGAACGGTGTTTCGCCGGGCCGTTATCGAACCGTGCCGACCTCCGGTTACAGCCGGGGCCGGCCGGTTACGGCCGGGTGACACAAGGGTGCGAAACGGTGCCGAGCGGACGGTGAGGGCCGCGCGGGACCGCGTGGGCCGGGGCGCGCGGGACCCCGGCCGTGGGCGGGCTACTCGATGCCGTCGAGGGAGGTGTCCCGTTCCGCGCCGCCCAGCAGGGCGGCCGCCGTGAACAGCTCCACGCCGACCTTGATGGCTTCCTCGTCGACGTCGAAGTCGCCCTGGTGCAGGTCGCGCACGGTGCGCTCGCCGGGGACGCGCACCCCGAGGCGGGCCATGGCGCCCGGGACGTGCTCCAGGTACCAGGAGAAGTCCTCGCCGCCCAGGCTCTGCTCGGTGCCCTCGACCGCGTCCGCGCCGCGCCGGGCGGTCATGGCCTCGCGCAGCAGCTCGGTGACGGCCACGTCGTTGACCACGGGCGGCACGCCGCGGACGTAGTTGATCTCCGACTTGGCCCGGTGCAGCGTGGCGACCTCGTCGATGGCGGCGTGCACGATGTCGGGGGCCAGGCGCCAGGCCTCCAGGTCCAGGCAGCGCACGGTCCCGGACAGCTCGGCGTGCTGCGGGATGACGTTCGGGGCGTGGCCCGAGTCGATCCGTCCCCAGGTCACGGCGAGCCCGGCCCGGGTGTCGACGCGCCGGGCGACCAGCGCGGGCACGTCGACCACGACCCGGGCGGCGGCGGTGACCAGGTCGGTGGTCAGGTGCGGGCGGGCGGTGTGGCCGCCGGGGCCGTCCAGCGCGATCTCCAGGCGGTCGCAGGCGCTGGTGATGGGCCCGTGCCGCAGCCCGATCCGCCCGGCGTCCACGCGCGGGTCGCAGTGCACGGCGAGGATCTGCGCCACGCCCTGGAGCGCCCCGCTCTCGATGGCGTCGCCGGCGCCGCCGGGCAGGACCTCCTCGGCGGGCTGGAAGACCAGCCGCACCGGGCGCGGCAGCAGCCCCTGGCGGTGCAGCTCGGCGAGGACGAGACCGGCGCCCAGCACGACGGTCGTGTGCACGTCGTGGCCGCAGGCGTGCGCCCGGTCGGGGACGGTGGAGCGGTAGGCGCACTCCTTGGTGTCCGGGATGGGCAGGGCGTCGATGTCGGCCCGCAGGGCGAGGATCCCGGTGACGCCCTCGTCCCCGGCCCCGCCGATGTCACAGATGAGCCCGGTCCCGACGGGCAGGACCCGCGGCTTGAGCCCGGCCCCCTCCAGCCGCTCCTTGATCGCGGCGGTCGTGCGGAACTCCTGGTAGCCCAGCTCGGGATGCATGTGCAGATCGCGCCGGAAGGCGACGAGTTCGGCATGCAGCGTCTCGCTCAGGGTGCCGGGGAGCACGTCCCCGGCGAGGTCGGCCTCGGACTCTCGGGACATCAATTGGTTCACCCTCTGAAGGGTAGGACGCCCGGCCGGTCGGCTGACCCTCGATCAACAAAAGTTCAACCCCTTCGGGGGAAGAAAATCTGACCGGCGGACGCATGGGTGCGGACTGAGGTGGGTAAAGACCTTTTTCTTCTCCTTCCACCGATACCATGCCCGACCGTATTCCCGCTGGAGCCGTCCACGTTACGGGACCGGTTCCGCAGGAGCACGCGCCCCCGCCCCGCCGCTCCTGCCGGTCTCAGGCGGGCATGACGGCGGCCAGGCGGTGGGCGTTGCGCGCCGTGCCGGTGACGCCCGAGAGGAAGCCCTGCGCCCGGGGCGAGGCGGTCTCCGTCAGCCAGCTGGGGTCGATGTCACAGACGGCGACGCGGACGCCGGTGCCCGCCAGGGCGAGCGGCAGGGTGTGCACGACCGTCGACGGGAAGCTGAGGACCGTACGGCCGATCGGGCCGCGGCGGGCGATCAGCTCCAGCGGCAGGTCGGGGCGGACGACCTCCAGCCCCGACTCGCCGGCCAACCGGTGCAGCTTGTCGGTGCTCTCGCGGCGGTGGGCGAAGTAGCGGGAGGCGCCGTGCGTCCTGGCCAGGTGCTGCACGGCCGCCAGGTACCGGTCGCCGTCCACCACGCCGGTCTCCACCAGGGAGGTGCCGACCAGGTCGGCGCCCCGGGTGATGCGGGGCGGGCCGAAGCGGGCGCGGGTCCAGCCGAAGTCGTTGGCGGTGACCATCACCCCGTCGGGGGTGGCGTCCATCGGCATGGAGGAGAAGATCTCCACCCGGCGCCCGGCGCCCGGGGTGAGGCGGCGGCGCGCCGAGCCGGACACCGGCGCGAACAGCAGGTCGCGCGGGCCGGGGCGGCCGCCCTTGCGGTGCCAGCGGACCAGGCGCTCGCCGCGGGCGAGCTGGGCGACGAACTCCATGGTCGCCGTGCCGTCGTCGACGACCACCAGGTCCCTGGCCCGGGTGATGGTGAGCAGCAGCTGCACATAGCGGGAGAACGGGTCGCCCATGACGATCCGGTCCGCCCGGCGCAGCGGCCCGGTGAGGGAGCCGATGGTGTGGAAGGGCGCGGCGGTGCCGCCCCGCGCCTCCTCCCAGCGCACCCGGTAGCCCTCGTCGCGGGCCAGGTCGGCCATGCGGCGCAGCTGGCCGCGGGTCATGGGGTCGGTCGGGGACAGCACGACGAGGGTGAGGTCCGCGCCGGTGCCGGCCGGGGACCCGGCCGGCCGCCGCCGGCCCCGCGCGGGCGGCGGTCCGGCCTGTTCCGCACCGCCGAGGTCGCGCAGGTGCGCCCACTCCAGCACGTTCAGCAGCTGGACGGGGCTCTCCACGAAGGCGAGCGTGCGGTGGGAGGGGCCGGGGTGTCCGGCGCGGGGGCTCATCGGCGTACGACCGTCCCGTAAGGCAATCAAGGCGACTCGGTCAGGATCTTGCGGACTCAGACCGCGACCGGTTCGCCCGCCGCCGCCGCGATCTCCGCCTCGGCGACGACACCGGCGACCCGGCGCAGCTTCTTCATCGGGCCCAGCTCGGAGTCGTAGACCTTCTTGACGCCGTCGCCGAGGGAGGCCTCGATGGTGCGGATGTCGCGGACCAGCCGGGTCAGGCCCTGCGGCTCGACGGAGGCGGCCTGGTCGGAGCCCCACATCGCGCGGTCGAGGGTGATGTGGCGCTCGACGAAGGCGGCGCCGAGCGCGACCGCTGCGAGGGTGGTCTGCAGGCCGGTCTCGTGGCCGGAGTAGCCGATGGGCACGTTCGGGTACTCGGCCTGGAGGGTGTTGATCACGCGCAGGTTCAGCTCGTCGGCCTTGGCCGGGTAGGTGGACGTGGCGTGGCAGAGCAGGATGTTGTCCGAGCCGAGGACCTCGACGGCGTGCCGGATCTGCTTCGGGGTGGACATGCCGGTGGAGAGGATCACCGTGCGGCCGGTGGCGCGCAGGGCGCGCAGCAGCTCGTCGTCGGTGAGGGAGGCGGAGGCGACCTTGTGGGCGGGCACGTCGAACTTCTCCAGGAACGCCACGGCCTCGGTGTCCCAGGGGGAGGCGAACCAGTCGATGTTCTTGCTCTTGGCGTACTCGTCGATCTGGCGGTACTCGTCCTCGCCGAACTCCACGCGGTGGCGGTAGTCGATGTAGGTCATGCGGCCCCAGGGGGTGTCGCGCTCGATGTCCCACTGGTCGCGCGGGGTGCAGATCTCCGGGGTGCGCTTCTGGAACTTGACGGCGTCGCAGCCGGCCTCGGCGGCGGCGTCGATGAGCTTGAAGGCGTTCTCGAGCTCGCCGTTGTGGTTGATGCCGATCTCGCCGACGACGTAAACGGGGTGGCCGGGGCCGGCGGTCTTCGAACCGAAGGTGCGCAGACGGGAGTTGGCGCTCATGGCGGAGAGGTTCCTTACTTGTCGAGGGAGTCGAGAGAGGGGCCGAGGATCCAGCTGGCGATCTCTCGGATCGCGCCGTCGCCACCGGGCACGGTGGTGACCGCGCGTGCGGCGCCGCGCACGACGTCGTGGGCGCTCGCGACCGCCACCGGCCAGCCGACCAGGGCGAAGCACGGGAGGTCGTTGACGTCGTTGCCGACGTAGAGCACGCGCTCGGGCGCGATGCCCTGCTCCTCGCACCACTGCTTGAGGGCGAGGTCCTTGCGGTCGATGCCGTGCAGCACCGGGAGCCTCAGCTTCCGGGCGCGGGCGGCGACGACCGGGTTCTGTTCCGTGGACAGGATCAGCATCCGCAGTCCGGCGCGGCGCAGCGCGGCGATGCCGAGGCCGTCGCCGCGGTGCACGGAGACGAACTCGCGTCCGTCGGAGTCGATCAGCACCCGGTCGTCGGTCTGGGTGCCGTCGAAGTCGAGGACGACCGCGTCGATGTCGGCGGCGGTCGGCAGGGCGCCGGGCCGGCCGGCGTCGAACAGCGGCGCGAGGGCCCGGGCGCGGGCCAGGTCGTGCGGGTCGTCGATCTCCAGCACCCGGGCCGGGTCGGTGCGGACCGGCTCGGTGCGGCCGAAGAAGCGGTGCTGGTGCTCGCGGAAGCCGGCCGCGTCCATGGCGTAGGCGGCGCCGGTCTCCAGCAGGTCCTGGGGGCGGTCCTGGCGGCGGGGGCGGACGGACTTGTCGTGGTTGACGCCGTAGCCGCCTTCACCGGCCGGCGCGGCGGCCGGCGGGTCGTCGGCCGCGTCCCGCCAGACGAAGCCGTGGAAGGGCGCCACGGTCACGGCGGTGTCGGCGCCGCCCTCCACGACGGCGGCCGCGACCCCGTCCACGTCCTCGCGGACCAGGAACGGGCTGGTGCACTGCACGAGCAGCACGACGTCGACGGGCGAGCCGTGCAGCGCCTCGTGGGCGTCCATGGCGTGCCGGACGGCGGCCTCGGAGGTCGCGGTGTCACCGGCGATGGCGGCGGGGCGCAGCACCACTTCGGCGCCGGCCTGGCGGGCGACGGCGGCGATGGCGGCGTCGTCGGTGGAGACCACCACGTCGGTCACCAGCCGGGCGGCGCGGCACTCGCGGACCGCGCGGGCGACCAGCGGGACCCCGCCGACGGGTGCGAGGTTCTTGGCGGGCACGCCCTTGGAGCCGCCGCGGGCGGGGATCACCGCGAGGACGCGGCGGACCGCGGGGGCGGGAGCCGCCCCGGGATCGGCGTCGGGCATGGGCTGTACTCCTTGGGGTGGGGTCCGGCCGCTCACAGCTCCCCCATCCGCCGGATCACCGGGGCCACGCGCTGGACGCCGTGGCGGTAGGCGCCGCGGGCGGCCCGGCGCACGATCTGGCGGACCGGGCCCGGTGCCGTGTCGGCGGCCGGGGCGCCCGGCAGCGGGGCGCCGTCGGGGCCGAGGTGGTGGCGGGCGAGGATGCCGGGCAGATAGCCGGGCGCGGTCTCGGGCGTGTAGTAGGGGCTGAGCGGCGGGAGGCCGCCGGGGCGGTCCAGCAGCCGGGTGATGCGCTCGCGGGCCGCGTCGAAGGCGGTGGCGTACGGCCCGCTCCCGGTGGAGGTGTCCTGTGCGGCGACGCCCGACCGGGCCAGCCACTCCTCGTCGGGCCGCGGGCGGTGCCCGGCGTCGAGCCGGTCCCAGGAGGCGAGGCAGCCGGAGCCGGTGAAGTGGTGGTTGCCCAGCGCCTCGCGCACGCCCAGGTCGGTCAGGACGGCCGTCGGGATACGCCGGTGCAGCGCCTCCAGGGCGGCCGTGGAGCTGACCGTGACCAGCAGGTCGGTGCGGTCCAGCACCTCCCCCATGTGCCCGTACACCAGGCGCAGGTTGGCGGGCAGGTCCCGGCCCTGGGCCAGCTTCTGGTAGGGCAGCTCCTCGATGTGCGTGGTGTGCTCGCCGGGCCGGGAGCGCAGCTTGAGCAGCACCTCCCGCTCGGGGTGCCTGCGGGCGTGCCGGATCAGGCGGTCGAGCAGGTAGGTACGGTCCCCTCGGCCGGCGGGGACGGAGGGCTGGGCGGCGAACACCACCGTGTAGGGCCGCTGCGGCTCCGCGGACGCTTCGGGCCCGCCGGTGTAGGGGGCGCCGCCGAGGAAGGGCAGCGCGACCTCGGTCACCGCGGCGGAGTCGGCGCCCACCCCGTCGTACACGGCCCGGAAACGCTCCGCGTCGTGGCGGGAGTTGGCGAGGACCAGGTCCGCGCCGTGCCGCAGCAGCAGTCCGTCGGCGAGCTTCTCGTAGACGACGCCGACGTAGCCGGTGACGACGACGGGGCGCCGGACCGAGCCGGCCCAGGCGTTGCGCAGTCCGTGCAGCATCGCCTGGACGCCGCCGCCGACCAGGGCGAGGACGACGACGTCGTAGCCGGCGCCGTCGCCGAGGGCGCGCAGGAACTCCACGCCGGTCACCTCGCGCAGGGAGTCGGCGTGGACGCCGACCTCCTGGAGCTGACGGGGCGTCGGGGTGGCACGGCCCCGCAGGAGGTAGCCGTCGAGCCGGAGTTCCGCACCGGTGGGGGTGACGCGCTGCGCGGTGAGCGCGCCCCATTTCCACCGGGTGTCGGAATCGGCGAGGACGGCGATCCGCAGGGAGTTCGCTGGACTTACTGGCACGCCCAAGACGCTAGGAAGGCATTCCGAGGTTCCGCCCAACCCGAACGCAACAAACGGTTAACAGCACATCGCCGAATGGCGAATCGGGCCCGGAAAACGCGGCGGGACATCCCGGTTCACGGCATCGCCACGCGTCGTTCACCTCGCATCAAGGCGGCGGTCAGGGCGAATGACGGGCCGCGCCCTACCGTCGCCCACGTGGTCAAGCTCTCCGTCATCGTGCCGTTCTACAACGTGCAGCAATATGCGCCCGACACCCTCAGGAGCCTCCTCGCGAATGCGCGGGAGGACATCGAATTCATTCTCGTCGACGACTGCTCCCGCGACGGGACACCCGGCCTCCTCGCGCGTGCGGAAAGCGAGGTGCCCGGTGCGGTCCTCGTCCGGCACGAGCAGAACGGAGGGCTGGCGACCGCGCGGAACACCGGCATCGACCGCGCCCGCGGCACCTACCTGACCTTCCTGGACGGCGACGACTGGCTCGCCCCCGGCTACTACCCGCGGCTGCTCGCCGCGATCGAGGAGCTGGGCTGCGACTTCGTGCGCACCGACCATGTGCAGTGCACCGCGCGCTCGCGCACCGTGTTCCGGGTGCCGCACGGCCGGCGCAACGTGGTGCTGAACCCGCGCGAGGCGATCCTGCCCGCCGAGCGGACGACCTCGGTCGACTACGCCTACGCCTGGGCGGGCGTGTACCACCGGCGGCTGGTGGAGCGGGGGCTGCTGCACTTCACCGACGGGCTGCGCACGGCCGAGGACCGGCCGTGGATCTGGAAGCTGCACCGGGAGGCGGACTCCTTCGCCGTGGTGAACCTGCTCGGCGTCTTCTACCGGCGCGGCGTGGCGTCATCCCTCACCCAGATAGGCGATGTGCGCCAGCTGGACTTCCTCCGCGCCTTCGACCAGGTCGTCGAGGAGACCGCGCGGGACAAGGAGGCGGACCTGCTGCTGCCGAAGGCCGTGCGCACCTACTGCGCGATCATCTCCCACCACCTGGCGTCCTCCGAGAGGTTCGAACCCGCGGTGGCGAGGAGACTGAGAACGCTGAGCGCGGCCGCCCTGCGGCGCATGCCGCAGCGCGTGCTGGACGAGGCGCTGAACTCCATGGACCACCAGCGCGCCGGCCGCCTGCGCCGCCTGCGCCGCCGCCCGGTCCCCGCGGGGGCCGCCGCGTGAGCACCCAGATCTTCCAGGCGTCCACGCTGTACGGCACGGCCACGCTGGCCGCCGCCCTGGACTCCGGCTGCTTCCCGCCGGCCGACCGCCGCATCCTGCTGGTCTGCAACAACGCCGCGACACCCGAGACGACGCCGGGCCTGGACACGGCACCGGGCTTCGAGCGGCTGCGCGGGCGCTTCGACGACGTGCTGTCGTACAACGACACGATCTTCCCCTTCCACCCCGGCGGCTGGTCCCCGCGCACCGAGGACCTCCCGCTGTGGGAGCGGTATCTGCGGCTGGAGTGGGGCATCGGCGACGACGACGTGTCCCTGGCCGTCGAGTCGATTCAGGTGGACCCCGCGCTCAGCCTCGCCCGGATGTTCACCGGGGCACCGGTGACCGTCTACGCGGACGGCCTGATGAGCTACGGCCCCACCCGCAACAAGATCGACCCGCTGGTCGGCACCCGGGTGGACCGGCTGCTCCACCTCGACCTGGTGCCGGGCCTGCGGCCGCTGCTGCTCACCGAGTTCGGGGTGGCGCCGCAGATCGTGCCGACAGCCCGCTTCACCGAGGTGCTGGCCGAACTCCTGCCCGCCGCAGACGGCCTGCCGCAGCTCGAGGGCCCGGCGCTGCTGCTGGGCCAGTACCTCTCCGCGCTCGGCATCCTCACCGCCGAGCAGGAGGAGGACCTGCACGTGCGGATGCTGAGGGGCGTGGCCGCGCTGGGCCACACCCGGGTGGTGTTCAAACCGCACCCGGCCGCCCCGGCCCGGTTCACCGGCACCCTGGAGGAGGAGGCCGGCCGGCTCGGCGTCGACCTCACGGTCGTCGGCACACCGGTCCTGGCCGAGGTGCTCTACCAGCGGATGCGTCCCGCGCTGGTCGTCGGCTGCTTCTCCACCGCGCTGCTGACCGCCTCCGCGCTGTACGGCCTGCCGACCGCCCGGCTGGGCACCGGCACCCTGCTGGACCGCCTCTCCCCGTTCGAGAACAGCAACCGGGTCCCGGTCACCGTCGTCGACGCGCTGCTGCCCGACCTGACGGACCGGGAGGCGGTCGCCGAGCGGCGTCCGGGCATGTCCGCCGGGGAACTGGGCGCGCTGGTGCGGGCGGTGGGCTTCGCGATGCAGCCGAAGATCCTGCCGGGGCTGCGCGCGGAGACCGAGCGGTATCTGGCGGGCCGCCTCGACGAGCGGACCCTGCGCTACTTCAAGCGCAAGCGCCTGACCTCGCTGGCGCTGCCCGGCGGAGTGCCCGCCCAGCTGTCGTTCATCCCGCGCAACGCGACCGTGCGCCGGGTGGCGCGCACGGCCCGCTCCCTGCGCCGGGCGGTACGCCGCTGACGGCCGCCCGCCGCTGCGGGCGCGGGGCGGCTTCCGGTCACCGGAAGCCGCCCCGCGCCCGTCTGCTCACCGGCCCAGGATCTCCTTGATCCGGGCCGCGTTCTCCTGGGTCGCCTTCCACAGCGGCCGCTGGCGGTCGTGCACGTCGGCGACGGTCCGCTCGTGGTGGTCCAGGATGTGCAGGGCGCGCTCGGTGAGCACCTTTCCCAGGTCGCGCTCGTGCACGGAGACACCCCACTCGGGCCGCTCGATGTCGCTCAGGAAGTACGCCATCTTGGGGTGCGAGACGAGGCTGAGGATGGGCGTGCCGACCCCGAACGGGATCATGCCGGCGTGCCCGCGCATCCCGATGACCAGCCGGGTTCTGGCGTACGTCTCCCGGATCTCGTCGTTGGAGAAGTCGTACATCGGGATCACCGGCAGCGAGATGCCGTGGGTGCGGCGCAGGTCGAAGGCGATGCGCTCGTCGTCCAGGGAGTGGGCGACGCACTTCACCCGGGTGTGGGCGTCGATCGCGCGGACCGCCTCGGCGATCTGGCCGAGGAAGTGGCCGTAGTCGTGCCCGAAGCGCAGCCCGGCGCGGTCGTAGGCGGCGTTCAGCAGGACGGTGTCCTCGCGGTACGACGGGTCGCTCCAGCCGGCGATCAGCTGGCGGCTGACCGTGGTCGGGCAGGGCTGGAAGACCACCTTGTCGTGCAGCTCGGGCGGCAGCAGCGAGCGGACCTTGTCGATGGAGCCGTGGTTGCGCAGCCCGAAGAAGGCGGCCTTCTCCACCAGCAGGCGCAGGCTCTCGTTGAACCGTCCGGCGCGGTAGGACTGACCGTCGAAGGCGTTGAAGCCGACCGCGTACACCATGATCGGCACCTCGACGGCGCGCAGGTGCTCGTCGGGGACGTTCCACTGCCAGGCGCTGTTGCCGTTGGGCATGGTGTCCGGGATGAACAGGCCGCCGCCGCCGATGACCAGGCCGCGCCGGGCGTTGACCCGCTCCAGGGCGGCCGCGTCGAACAGCCGGTGGGCGTGCACGGAGTGCCAGCGCCGTGAGCTGGTGTCGGCGCCGAAGCCCAGCCGGACCGTCTCGGGCAGCAGCTTGTCGCCCGCGTTGCCCTGCCGGTCCATGTAGAACGCCACGTGCGCCAGCTGGTCCTCGGGGGCGCCCTGCTCCTGCGCGGGCACGGCCGCCGCGCGCTGCGCCCACAGGCGGCTGGAGCGGTGGGTGGGGTCGACGGACAGGCCCTCGGTGGCGTACTTCAGGGCGCCGGCGTTGTCGCCGTGCACCCAGGCCAGCTGGGCGAGGCGGGCGTAGGCGGTGGCGGCCCGGTTGGGGGCGGCGGTGGCCAGCAGCAGCTGCGTCCTGGCCTCGTCGTAGCGCGAGACGCTCATCAGGGCGTGGCCGAGCACCTCGTGCGGCCAGGCCGCGTCCAGGCCGATGCGGACGCCGCCGAGGATGTCGACGGCCTCCTGGTACTCGCCGGCCGCGATGTGCGCGGCGGCGACCTTGCGGGCGGCCTCCACGTCGCCGGTGCGCCGGACGTGCGGGGTGCCGTAGTGCACGAGCAGGTCGTGGTGGGGCGAGCGGCCCTGGGCGAGGAAGGCGGCGTGGAACTCGGCGTCGGACAGCTGGAACCGGCGCCAGTGCTCCTCGGCCTGCCCGTAGCCCGACTCGCCGCCCTGCCAGGGCTTGTGGCGGCCGGTGAAGTGCAGGATCGCGGTGTCCTCGGGAACCGGCAGGTCCCCGGACAGGCGCCGCTTGACGAAGTTGTAGCGGGCGTCGAGGCGGACGAAGTCGCCGTCGAGGACGGCGTTGAGGATGCCCTGGTCGTGCTTGTCGAGTTCGTAGGCGCCGTTGCGGCCGACCTGGTCGATCTTCGCGCAGAACGCGTCGGACAGGTACTCGCGCTGGATCACCAGCAGCCCGGAGTTGAGCTTGTGCTGCCCGTGGAAGAACTGCGGGACGGCGGCGAGTCCCTCGCGCAGCTTGAGCAGTTCGCCGAGGTCGCCGAGGACGACCATGTCGGTGTCCAGGGTGACGACCGTGTCGTACCCGCGCAGCCGGAAGACGTCGAGGATGAAGTACGCCTTGCGGACCAGGTAGTTGTCCTGGTCGCCCTTGACGTAGGAGTCGTAGCGTTCCGCGTCGACGCGCTGGAGCACGATGCGCGGGTGCAGGGCGCGGATGCGGGCGATGGAGGAGGGGCGCAGGTCGTCGTGGAGGACGACGAAGTCCTCGCACACGCCGGGGTTGGACAGCGCCAGGCTGCGCAGCAGGACGAGGAAGCCGGGCAGGTAGTTCTCGTCGACGAAGCTGGCGAAGGCGATGCGCCGCTTGCCGGTCAGGGCGCGGGCGTCGGTCGCCGGGACCACCGCGCGGGTGGTGCTCGGGGAGGTCGTGGTCATCGCAGGGATATCCTCATGTCGCTCACGCTCTGGGCCCGCTGCATGACCCATGCCTTCTCGCTGGTGTATTCGTGCACGGAGGTGATGGCCAGTTTCATGGCCTCCTGGACGCGGTAGGCGCCGCTCTCGTAGAAGTCGAAGCCGATCAGGTCGAGGGTGGGGCTGACGTCCAGGAAGTCCAGCAGCCACAGCATGTTGAAGCCGGTGGTGGGGATGCCAGACCAGGCGTCGGCGCCGACCTGGCCGATGGTGCGCAGCGGCCAGCGCAGCGACTCGTCGCCGAGGTACTGCTGGGCGCCGGGCACCAGGCGGTTGCGCAGCGAGTGCTTCCAGTCGCCGGAGATCCCGCCGAAGACGAGCCGGGTGGTCACCGGCTGGTCCCAGTTGAAGCCGTGCTTGTGGATGGTGGCGTGGATGTCGGTACGGCTGCCGGTGTGCCGGGGGTCGATCCGGTACGAGTTGAAGCGCACCACCAGGTCGTAGTCGTCGATCTGCCGGCCCAGTGAACTCGTGCCCACACGGCCGGAGTTGGCGATCAGGCAGATCGACTTGCCGGCGATCTGGTTGCGGAACTCGCCGAGGCCGATCCACCGCACCCCGCCGACCGTGGGGTCGGTGACGGGGCCGCGCATGCGGACGCGGCGCTGCTCGGCGTAGAGCGCGACGACCTCGGTCAGCTCGGTCAGGTCGGTGCCGGGCAGGCCGGTGCGCAGGTCGAGGTACTGGCTGAGGGCTTCCTGCCGGTCGGTGACCGGCGCCTCGTCGGCGGCCAGTGCGAGCAGGGCGCCGACCAGCCGGGGCTCGGCCGCCTCCCAGTCCCCGAGGGCGTGCAGGGCCAGGCCCTCGGCCCACACGTCGGTGGCGGGGCCGGCGGCGAACTCGGCGGCGCGCGGGCACCGGCGCCGCAGCAGCTCGAGCAGGTCGCGCTCGCGCTCGGCGGCCCGGCGCAGTCCGGCGACCCGGGCGGCGACGCCGAATCCGTCCTCGGTGGTGAGCGCGAGGTAGCGCTCGTAGGCCTCGACGGCCTCGCGCTCCTCGCCGAGCGCCTCCAGGACGCGCGCCCGCAGCCGCCAGCCGGCCCGGGAGTTCCTGCGCTGGGCGAGGACGGTGTCGGCGATCGACAGGGCGAGGTCGAGTTCGTCGGAGTAGCCGCACTCCAGGGCCTTGTTGGCGACCGCGAGCAGGGCGTCGAGCAGGTCGCCTCCGATGCCCGCGGCCGGGGTGGCGGCGCCCTTGACGGCCCGCTTCAGCAGGGCGGTGGCGCCGGCGGCCGGGGCTGGGGCGGGCGCGGCCGGGCCGGCGGCGACCACGACGAGCAGCCGGCGCAGCTGCTCGGCCAGTTCGGTACGGCGACGGTCGAGGCTGCCCACGAGCTTGCCGCTGTGCACGGCGCAGGCGCGCAGGCAGTCGTCCAGCTCCCCTCCACCCGCAGGTGCCCGCCGGTTCTGGACCCTCGTCATAGCTCTCCTGATTTTGCCCAGCGACAAGATGTTTTCCCTGCCCGATGCCGCGGGTTTTCCCGGACATGGGGATGGATGGAGAAACTAGGAAGGCAAAACGACCAGCCGGTTAACTCACCGGTACCGGGGGAAGAATCGTTCGCCCGTCAACCGCGCGGGCGGTCCGGGCCGAGTCCGTGAAGCGCCTCGACACCGGCGACGACGAGGTCGAGGCCGGCCTCGAAATGCCGGTCGTAGTCCGTGAACAGCTCCGCGCCGGCCGCCGCCGCCAGCGGGTAGCCGGCCAGCAGGCGGGCGCGGTCCTCGACGCCGTAGCCCTCCCGGCGCTCGCCGGGCAGCGGCTGCACGCCCTGCTCCTCGATGACGAAGCCGATGGTGTAGAGGTACGCCGTCCGGCCCGCCTGGACCGCCTGGGCCAGGGTGAGGCCGCTCGCCGTGAAGCAGGCCAGGTCGGCCTCCAGCCCGCGGGCGTGGTCGGTGCCCGTGAAGCGGGTGCCGCTGAAGACCTCGGGGTCCGGCTGTTCGACGCGTTCCGCGGGCCGCACTGGACGCTGCTGGGCGCGCGGGCGGTGCCCGGGCTCCCGGAGCCGGTCCGGGCGCTCCCGGCCGCCCCGCGCTCCTACGGCCCCGGCGTCTTCCTCGTCCGGCCGGACGGCTACGTCGGCTGGGCGGGCGACTCCACGGCCGGACTGGACGCCTACCTGTCCCGGACCGGACTGCGCCGACCGCGCGCCCTTGAGGCGTGACCCGGGCGTTGGTCCCAGTGGCTCCTAGGCGCTGGCCAGCGACAGCTTCACCGCGAAGCCGAGGAACAGGGCGCCGGCCGCCGAGGTGGCCGTCGCCGACAGCCGCTTGCGGCGCCGGAAGGCCGCGGCCAGGCGGGTGCCGCCGAATATCAGCGCGGTCAGGTACAGGAAGCTGGCGAGCTGGGCGAAGGTGCCGAGCACGACGAAGGACAGGGCCGGGTAGGCGTAGCCCGGGTCGACGAACTGGACGAAGAAGGCGACGAAGAACAGGATCGCCTTGGGGTTGAAGAGGCTGACCACGAGGGCCCGGCGGAAGGGCCGCTCGTCGGCGGCGGTGACGGGCTCGGCCGCGTCGGCGGTCTGCTCGCGCCGCGTCAGCCACGTCCGCCGGGCGGCCCGCAGCATGCCGATCGCCAGCCAGGTCAGATATCCGGCGCCCGCGTACTTCACGATCCCGAACAGCAGCGCGTTCGCCTGCAGCAGCGAGGCGACCCCGGCCGCCGACAGCGTCATCAGCACGGCGTCCCCGCACCACACCCCGGCCGCGGCGGTGTACCCCGTGCGCACCCCGCGCCGGGCGGCGACGGAGAGGACGTACAGCGAGTTGGGGCCGGGCAGCAGGATGATCAGCACCAGGCCGGCCAGATAGGTGGGCAGATCGACGACACCGAGCATGACAGCGAGTGTCGCACGGGGCTCTGACACCCAGCCGCCGAGGACGGCGTCCGATGCCGGGGAGCGGCCCGGCTCAGAAGGTGTCCGACGGGACGTGGCTGCCCCAGACCTCGCGCAGCGCCCCGCACACCTCGCCCACCGTCGCCCGGCCGCGCAGCGCCTCCCTCATCGGGTGCAGGACGTTGTCCTCGCCCTGCGCCGCCTTCTTCAGCGCGTCCAGTGCCGCGCTCACCGCCCCGCCGTCCCGTCCGGCGCGCAGCCGGGCCAGCCGTTCGGCCTGCCGGGCCTCGATCGCCGGGTCGACGCGCAGCGGTGTGTACGGCTCCTCCTCGTCCAGCCGGAAGCGGTTGACGCCCACCACCACCCGCTCCCCGGAGTCCGTCTCGAGGGCGATGCGGTAGGCGTTGCGCTCGATCTCCTGCTTCTGCAGGCCCCGCTCGATCGCCGCGACCGCCCCGCCGGCGTCCTCCACCCGCCGCATCAGGTCCAGCGCGGCCTCCTCCACGTCGTCCGTCATCCGCTCGACCGCGTAGGAGCCGGCGAACGGGTCGACGGTGGCCGTCACGTCCGTCTCGTGGGCCAGCACCTGCTGGGTGCGCAGGGCCAGCCGGGCGCTGACGTCGGTGGGCAGCGCGATGGCCTCGTCGAAGGAGTTGGTGTGCAGGGACTGGGTGCCGCCGAGGACGGCGGCGAGGGCCTGCACGGTGACCCGGGCCAGGTTCACCTCCGGCTGCTGGGCCGTCAGCTGGACCCCGGCGGTCTGGGTGTGGAAGCGCAGCATCAGGGACTTGGGGTTGCGGGCGCCGAACTCCTCCTTCATCACCCGGGCCCAGATCCGGCGCGCGGCGCGGAACTTGGCGACCTCCTCCAGGAGCGTCGTGCGGGCCACGAAGAAGAAGGACAGGCGGGGCGCGAAGTCGTCGACGTCCATGCCGGACGAGACCGCCGTACGGACGTACTCGATGCCGTCGGCGAGGGTGAACGCGATCTCCTGCGCGGGCGACGCGCCCGCCTCGGCCATGTGGTAGCCGGAGATGGAGATGGTGTTCCAGCGGGGCATCCGGGCGCGGCAGTACTTGAAGATGTCCGCGGTCAGCCGCAGGGAGGGCTTGGGCGGGAAGATGTACGTGCCCCGCGCGATGTACTCCTTCAGCACGTCGTTCTGGACGGTGCCCGTCAGCCGGTCCGCCGCCACCCCCTGCTCCTCGGCCACCAGCTCGTACATGAGCAGCAGCAGCGCGGCCGGCGCGTTGATCGTCATCGACGTGGAGACCTGGTCCAGCGGGATGCCGGCGAACAGCTCCCGCATGTCCTCGACGGAGTCGACCGCCACGCCCACCTTGCCGACCTCGCCGTGCGCGAGGGGCGCGTCGGAGTCATGGCCCATCTGGGTGGGCAGGTCGAAGGCGACCGACAGGCCGGTGGTGCCGTGCGCGATGAGCTGCCGGTAGCGGGCGTTGGACTCGGCGGCGGTACCGAACCCGGCGTACTGGCGCATGGTCCAGGGGCGGCTGGTGTACATCGTCGGGTACACGCCCCGGGTGAACGGGTACGCGCCCGGCTCGCCCAGTTTCCGTCCCGGGTCCCAGCCGGTCAGGTCCGCCGGTCCGTAGACCGGTTCGATCGGCAGGCCGGACTCCGACTCACGCGCCATGTGGGTGCCTCCGCAGTACGTGTGCCACTCAGCAGTCGCCCCCCGCGTACTCCTCACCATGCCCCGTAGTTCGGCGGCGGTCACGCGGGGGAACATCCCCGGCATGACAATCAGGGGGAAGGCCGTCGCCGTACTCGCCTCGGCCGCCGCGCTCGGCGCGCTCTGCGGCTGCACCGTGCGGGCGCCGGACGGGTCGGGTGAGCACCGCTCGCCGGTGCACATCAGCTTCCCGGACGACGACCGCGCGGGCCGGGGCCGGGCGGCCGCGCGGACGCCCGCCTCCCCTGCCGCGCCCTCCCCCGCGGCGCCCTCCGCCGTCGCGCCCCCGGTGCTGTGGTCGCGCGGCGACACGGGCCCGGCGGTACGGGAGCTCCAGGCCCGGCTGCGCCAGGTGCAGTGGCTGTTCGACGGGCCGACGGGGAGTTACGACGACCTGACCGAGCGGGCCGTGCGGGGGTTCCAGGGCAAGCGCGGGCTGCCGCGGACCGGCGCGACCGACACCGTCACCTGGCGGCGGCTGCTGGCGATGACGCGGGAGCCGGGGACCTGGGAGCGGTACCTGATGGGCGGTCAGCCGGCCGCCGCGCCGGACCCGCGGTGCCTGGCCGGGCGGGTGCTGTGCATCAGCAAGACCAGCCGGACGCTGCGCTGGATGGTCGACGGGCGGACGGTGTCGACGATGGCGGTCCGCTTCGGCGCGCAGTACAGCCCCACCCGGGAGGGTGTCTTCCACATCTACTGGAAGTCTCGGCACCATGTGTCGACGCTCTACCACTCGCCGATGCCGTACGCGATGTTCTTCAGCGGCGGTCAGGCGGTGCACTACTCCTACGACTTCGCGGCCCGCGGCTACGCCGGTGGCTCGCACGGCTGTGTGAACGTCCGGGACGAGACGGCGGTGGCGTCGCTCTTCGCGCAGGTGCGGGACGGCGACAAGGTCGTCGTGTACTGGTGACCGGGCCGGCGTGCGCGCCGGTGGAGTGCGCGGGGCGCGGGGAGGTGTGCGGGGCGCGGGCGGGACCGGGGGAACGTGTCCCGCCCGCGCCAGGTGCACGAGCCGAAGGTACGGGGGGAACCCCGGCTCAGTGCGACGGCCGATGACCAGTCGGCTCACTCAGTACTGCGCCGCCGGGGCCGAAAACGTCACACCCTGCCCGGAAAAGTTTTTGTGATTGACATCCGTGCAGGTCAGAGCTGTTCGACGGGTCTACAGGGCGGTGTACGTGGGGCTCGGAGAGGGCAGCGGCGCGTCCGGCCCCGGGCTCGCCGCCGAGCCGTGCCCGGGCCGCGGCACCAGCGGGGAGAGGGCGGTCGGGCGCGGGGTGGCGGTACGGCCGTGGTGGCCGCCGTGGCCGTGACCGCGGCCTATGTGGCCCTCGTCACCGCCGCCCGGGTCGCCGCCCGCCCCTTTGCCCTTGCCGTCGCCCTTGTCCTTCCCGTCGCCCTTGTCCTTGCCGTCGCCCGTGCCGCTGTCGCCCTTGTCCTTGCCGTCGTCGCCCTTGCCCTGCTCGGCCGAGCCCTCGGCGACGGCCAGGACGGTCCTGCAGTACGTCTGCACCCGGGCCGGTCCGCCCGCCACCGTCTCCAGGTGGCGCTTGCGGCCGGCGCCCAGGGTCTTGCCGTCCCGGATGTCCCGGCAGGCCTTCTCGGCGCCGTTCCACCAGCCGCCGGCGCTCCCGCCGGGCGCGACGGCGGCGCCCCTGTCGCTCCTGCCGTCGCCCTTGCCGCCGTCGGTGGCCCCGGTCCGGCCGGGCGCGCCGGACGCCGGGCCGCCGTCCGCGGTGGCGCCCGGTGTCCCGCCGGGCGTCGCGGTGCCCCGGCCGCCGGTGGCCCGCGGGGAGGCGGGGGCTTCCGGACGCTGCCCGGTCACGCCGGCCGTGACCGACGCCGCCGGTCCGGGGTCGCCGCCACCGAGCGGACCCGGCAGCACACCGGTCCCGGCGGCCATCGCGACGCCGCCCAGCATGCCCGCCGCCACCGCGGCGGCCAGCGCCAGCCGGACCGGGCGGGCCCGGCGCGGACGCCACCCGGACGCTCCGGTTCGGGCTCGCGCGCCGATCCGCACCAGTCCGGCGTCGGAGGCGTGCGCGGGCGCGCCGGGGTGCGCGGCGGAGCCGCCGGGGTGCTCCCCGGCGGCGCGCTCGGCGGCGGCGGCCTCGCGGACCTTGCGGAACGCGGCCAGCGCGGCCGCCTCACCGGGGAGTTCGGCGCCGTCCGGTGCCGGGTCCACGGAGAGCGCGCCGAGCACCTTGGCGAGCCGTTCTGCCTGGTCACGGGCGCGGTCGTCGACGGCTTCGAGTGACTCGCCGCGCAGCAGACGGTCCGCCGTCGCACGGTCCAGCCACGGGTACTGCTCGTCGGCCATCACATGTCCTTCTGCGTCCGCGCGCGCGTATGCGTCACACTCGCGGACGTCACCGCGCGACCGCGCGGTTCTCGCTGGGGCGGCAGTGCCTCTAGCCTGGCCGCCGATTCCGGATCCTCGCCCAGCAGCTCCGCGAGCCGCTTCAGACCGCGGTGCGCGGCGGTCCGTACGGCGCCGGCGCGCTTGCCGAGCGTCTCGGCCGCGGTCTTGGCGTCGAGGCCCACGACCACGCGCAGGACGACCGCCTCGGCCTGGTCCTGCGGCAGGCGCGCGATGAGGGAGAGGGTGCTGTCGGTGGCCAGGGCCTCCATGGCCTCGCCCGCGGTGTCGGAGTCCGCGGCGCGGCCGGTCAGTTCCGTCTCGTCGCCGCCGATCGCGGGGCGGCGGCCGCGCATCCGTATGTGGTCCAGGGCGCGGTTGCGGGCGATCCGGGCGGCCCAGCCGCGGAAGCGGTCCGCGTCGCCGCTGAACCGGTCCAGGTCCCGGGCGATCTGCAGCCAGGCCTCGGACGTCACGTCCTCGGCGTCCGGATCGCCGACCAGTGTCCGCGCGTACCCGAGCAGCCGTGGATGCACCGCGCGGTAGACGGTCCGGAACGCGGTCTCGTCCCCGGCCTGTGCCGCAGCCACCGCGGCGGTCAGCTCCGCGTCGTCCCCCAGCACCCTGTGGTTCCTCGATAGATGGTCGCGGCTTCGACGCCGCCGATCGTTGTAATGATCATGCATTCGCGCTCGACGCGAAAGGCACGTTACGACCTGAAACCACTCCTCGTCCATGTCCGTACAAGATGCAACTAACTCGTGACGCTGTGGACGGTCTCTGGGTGTGACAGAAAACGCACTCATGGCGCTGGAACAAGTACGGGCCGCCGCGCGGCCCGTACCGCGCGACGGCCGGGGCCTCTCCTGTGGGGGGTGGCGGCCCCGGCCGTTGCCTCGGCCCACCCCACGACGCCCGAAGCGGCCCCGGGGGCCCCGCCGGAACCGCCGTCGCCCGAGGGCGGCGTCAACTACTCTGACGCCAGGTGCATGGCCCGCGTCAGCAACCCGGGATCAAGGCCCCTGACCGCTCCCTTTGCAGCGCATGGAGGAAGCCGTGACCGCCGAACTCCCCGACTGGATGACTCCGCCCAGGCCCAGCGGCTGGGAAGCCGACGACCTCGACCACCTTCCCCAAGCGCCGCGGCACACGGAACTGATCGACGGAGCCCTGATCTTCATGATGTCGCCGCAGCGGTCCTGGCACTCCCGGCTCGTGGAGAACATGACCTTCGCCCTGCGGCGGGCAGTCCCCCAGGGCTACGAGGTCGAGCGCGAGATGACCGTGCGCCTCGACAACAAGAGCCGGCCCGAACCGGACATCCTGGTCACCACCGCCGCGTACGACCCCGACCGCACCTGGTACGCACCCGGCGACGTCGCTCTCGTCGTCGAGGTCGTCTCGGAGGAGTCGGCCGACCGCGACCGGTCCCTCAAACCCTTCAAGTACGCACAGGCCGGGATCACCCACTTCTGGCGCGTCGAGGACGAGTCCGGCGCCCCCGCCGTGCACGCCTACGAACTCGACAGGATGACCAGCACCTACGTGCCGACCGGCATCCACCGGGGCCGGCTGAGGACGTCCGTGCCGTTCCCGCTCGACGTCGGTCTCGACGCCCTCGTCCCCACAGCCTGACCGACGGCCACCGGGCCCGGGACCGCCGTGCCGCTGACGCGAGTTCGCTTCCGTGCCGGCCCCGGCGCCGCTCATCCCGGCTCACGCGGCGTCCGGGGGCCGTCGCCCGTCGCGTCCGTGCCCCCGTCCGCCGGGGACCTGGGGGTGAGGCGGCGGGCGAGGCGGCGCAGGCCGCGATGGGCGGCCGTGCGGACGGCGCCGGGGCGTTTGCCCAGGACGCGGGCGGCGGCCGGGCCGTCGAGGCCGACCACCACCCGCAGCAGCACCGCCTCGGCCTGGTCGCGCGGCAGGGCGCGGACCAGTTCCAGCGCGCGCTCGGTGGAGAGCGCCTCCATCGCCTCGTCGTGCGTGGTGCGCGGTCCGGGCAGCTCCAGCACGTCCTGCCCCAGCACCGCCGTGCGCGGCCGCACGCGCTGCCGGCGCAGGTGGTCCAGGGCGCGGTGGCGGGCGATGGTCGCGGTCCAGCCGCGGAAGCCCGCCCCGTCGCCCCGGAACCTGCCGAGGTCCCGGGCTATCTCCAGCCAGGCGTCGGACGCCACGTCCTCGGCGTCGTCGCCGACCAGGCCGCGCAGGTAGCCGAGCAGACCGGGCTGCACCAGCCGGTAGGCCACCGCGAAGGCGCTCTCGTCGCCGCCCTGGGCCCGCGCGACGGCCGCGCCCAGCTCCCCGTCGTACGCCTGCGCGCGTCGGGGCTCCCCTGACTGGCCCAAGACCGTCCCCGTGTGCCGTTTTCGTGCGGCCGTGTCCCCCGCCCTCACGGTCATCAGCGCCGGGGCGCACAGAAGTGTCACAGCTTGTCAGGCGGTGTCGGGCGGTCCGGCGGGAGCCGCCCGGGCGGACCGCTCACCCGGAGGCGGTCGCGTCCCGGCACAGCAGGCGCAGCGAGCCGTGTCCGCCGAAGCAGCGCCGGGCCTCGTCGATGGGGTCCCAGAGCCGTCCGCCGGGCGTGCGGATCCAGTGGTCGCCGCCGGTCGCCCACCACTCGGCGCCGGTCTGGCGGACGACGACCTCACCGGCGTACGCCCCGAAGCCGCGCAGCACGCTCTCCACGGCCTCGTACGGCGCCCCCTCCCGTCGTATCTCCTCGATCATCCGGTCGACCCGCCACAGGCTCTGCGCGGAGTAGTCGAGCCGTACCCGCGCGCCCTCGCGCATCGTGGCCACCGCGTCCGCCGCCCAGCGCGCCGGTTTCGCCGCGGCGTGCGGCCTGGTCTGCTGCTGCTCTTGCTCTGCTGTCACGTAGTGGGCTGTCACATAAGAAGCAGCGGACCGGGCGCGGCCGGTGTCACACGTTCCGCAGGCCGGCCGGCAACCGGCGCAGGACTGCCGCACCGTGCCCGCACGACGCTCACAGGACTTCCCCCCGCGACCGGGTTTGAGCACCGGGCAGGGGCGGAAGGGTGCGGCAGCGACCGGGGTGGCCGAGCGGGTGCAGAAACGTTACGCCCGCCCGCGCGCCCGGCGGGACACCACCGCGCGCAGCACCCGCCGCCCCTGCGTCGACACCTCCAGCGCGCGGCGCAGGCCACCGGGGCCGTGCGCGGCGAGCAGTTCCAGGACGGTGACCTGGCGGCGCAGCTCGGCCGCGACCAGGTGGGACAGTTCCTGCGCGCCGCCCGCACGGTCCACCGGGGCGGCGGCCGCGGCGGTGCCGTCGTCGGCGGGGTCGAGGAGGCGGTGGATGCGCAGCGCGGCGACGGAGCAGGTGTCGACCCAGTCCCGCAGCGCGGCGGCGTCGAGGCCGTCGGGAGCCTCGGCCAGCATCCGGCGGGCGAGTTCCGTGGCCTCGTCCGGCACCGGCTCGCCGCCGGGCTCCGCGTCCCCGGGGGCGGACGCCGCGAGCGCGCCGCGGGCCTTGTCCAGGCTCTGCGCCCAGCCGGGCCGGTCGGGGCCGTCGGCGAGGCTCGCCCACAGCGGCCGCAGCACCTCGTCGTCACCGCCCAGCAGCGGCACGCACCGCTCCAAACAAGCCAGCCCGCCGGCCGCCAGTCCCCGTTCGTCGGCCTGCGCGATCAGGTCCACCAGGCTCATGCACGCCTCCTCGCCGCGGCACCGACCTGTACGGAGCCCGCATTTCCCCTTACTGCGTGCGACGACCCAGGAGTGTCACAGTGAGCGGACGGCATCCCGGCGGGCACGGCCGAGCGCAGCTTTTCGGCCACCGGTCGGCGTGCGGCCACCGGGCACCGGCCCTCAGTCACGGCCGGCCGCCGTCACCCCGCGGCCGGGGCCGGCGCACGGCCGGGACCACCGCGGACCACCGCCGCGGTCAGAGCGCGGCCGGGACCGCTCCCGCGAGCGCCTTGCGGCGCTGCATCGCGGTCAGCCGCAGGACGACGGCCATGGCGAGGGCGGCGGCCGCGATGTCGAGGGCGTCGGCGAACAGCATCCGGCCGACGGCGGCGTGCAGCTCCGCCGCCCCTTCGGCCCGGTCGTACCCGCGCACGGCGATCCGGTCGGCGAACAGGGAGCCGAGCCACAGCGTCCACCAGCAGTTGACCAGCCCGTGTGCGGGCCGGGCGCCCCACGGCAGGCTGGCGTCCCAGATGTCGAGGGTGATCCGGCGCGGCCACCACAGGTTGACCACCGGGGTGAACCAGCCGCCGATCGCCCAGCCGCGCCTCTTGCTCTGCCCGTGCGGGTGGAACACCTCGGCGTTCTCGCGCACCCGGTGGAACCAGCACAGGAACATGGTCACCGAGGCCATCAGCGCCGCCGCCTGGCCGGCGCCGGAGGCGCCGTACGCGCTGTCGGCACGCTCGGCCCGGTCGGTCAGGCCGGCGCCGAACCGGCCGTCGGCCAGCTCACCGGTGACCTCCAGCTGGAGGGCGTCCGCCCAGACCGCGAACAGGTCGGCGGCGATCACCAGCCCCAGCATCGCGGCGGCGGCCCGGCCGAGCCCCACCGGGTTGCGCAGCCACACGCCGGGCGCCCCCGGGAGCGGCGGGGCGGGCGGTGGCGGCACGGCCGCGCAGCCGGCGCACAGGGCGGTGCCGCGCACGGCGGCGGCACGCTGACAGCGGACGCAGATCACGACGAGGTTCCCCCGGGACGGTGACACAGGCGCGCGGCTCTCCCCTGGGCCTGACGCGCGGCTCCCGGAACATACGGTTCGGCTCGGCCGTCCGTCCACTCGAATCCGCGCCGCCCGGTCCGGGCGGCCGGGGGCGGCCGTCAGCCCAGCCGGTCCGCCAGGGCCTTGAACTCGGTCCAGGTCAGCGCCGGTGTGCCCGGGTCCCACAGCTTCTGCACGGTGGCCCGCAGCGGCATGCGGATGCCGGCGGCGACCTGGTCCTGGGTCTGGGAGTTCGCCAGGTCGCACCAGACGGCGAAGGAGCCGCCGAGGATCTGCCCGTCGTAGCGCGCCGGGACGGGCGTCGTGCCGCGCAGCACCCGCGGGTTCCACTGCTCGTAGATCCGCTGACCGGTCGGGTAGACGAAGGTCTGCGGCTGCCCGAGGACGTAGTACAGGAACTCGTCGTTGTAGTTGAGGACCTTGCGGCCGGCGGCGAGGTACTCCGCCGGCGGGCGGGCACCGATCTCCTTGCCCGTCCAGTAGGCGACCTGGAGGTCCGGCGCGGGCCGTACGGAGGCGTCCTTGAAGAAGCCGTCGTTCCACGCCCGCATGGTCCGGTGGTGGGCGCGCACGGTGTCGGCGCGGCCGTTGAGCCACCCGGTGGTGAGGTCCGCGACGGTGCCGCCGGCGCCGTAGGCCTGCCGGGCGGCGGCGGCCAGCTGCGGGTAGGAGGCCTGTGGGTCGGCGACGGTCAGCGCCGCGTACTCGTCGCCGCCGAGGTGCCACTGGTCGCCGGGGAAGACACCGGCGTACTCGTCGAGGAGGTCGTCGATCAGGTCGGCGGCGGCGGGGTTGGCGATGTCGATCGCGCCGTGCGTGGCCACGCCCTGCGCGTTGCGCAACTGGAGGTCGGGGTGGGCGGCGATGACCGCGCCGAGGTGGCCGGGCGAGTCGATCTCGGGGACGACCGTGATGTGCCGGCTGGCGGCGAGGTCCACGATGTCCTTGACCTGCGCCTTGGTCAGGTGGACCGGGTCGACGATCTCGGGGTGGCTGGTGGACTCGACGCGGAAGCCCTGGTCGTCGGAGAAGTGCAGGCCCAGCTCGTTGTACTTCAGGTCGCCCAGTTCCCGGATGCGGTCCTCTATCCAGTCCGCGGTGAACGGCTTGCGCGCGATGTCGAGCATGAATCCGCGCCGCGGTTTGGCGGGCTGGTCGCGCACCACGCCCTCGGGGGCCGTGCCGCCGCCGTGCACCTCCTGCTTGAGGGTGCGGGTGCCGTAGAAGACGCCCGTGTCGGCGGGGGCGCTGATGTCGACCCGCCCGGAGCGGACGGTCAGGGTGTACGACTCCGGGCCGCCGCTGCCGCCGAGGGCCAGCCGGACGTCCCCGGCCTTCACGCCGGTCGTCCGGCCGGCGTAGGCCAGTCCCAGCTCGCCGGCCAGCAGGCGGCCCTCGTCGGCCAGCCGCTCGTCGCCGACCACCACGCGCCCCCCGCTGCCGGGACGCCAGCCGGGGCCGCGTGCCGGGGTGTGGGAGCGCACCGCGGGAATCGTGCGCGGGGCCTGGGAGAGCGGGTAGGACCGGCTCGGCGAGGGGCTGGGGGTGGCCGCGCCCGCCGGGTCGGCCCCGGTCCTGCTCACCGACGGCTGCCGGGTCGCGCCGGCCGGGCGGCCGTCCCCGCCGTCCCCGGCGGCCCACACGCCCACGCCCACCCCGAGCGTCACGGTCCCGGCGACCACGGCCGTCACCACGGCCCGCTTCCGCCTCACCTGCCGCGCCGCGGTCCGGCGCCTGTGCTGGCTCACTCTGCCAACCTACGACCGATCGACGGGACATCCGTCATCGAGAACATCCGAAACTCTCCCGTTCGGGTGAAATTCGGTTATCCGACGGACAGAGAGTGACCGCTCCCGATAACCTGGTCACATCTTTCACACGATCCCTGCCACACCCACATGTGACGCGAGGACCCCCTGCCTGCGCACCGTCTCCCGTACCTCCCCGAGCAGCTCCACCCACAGGCCTCGCCTGCCCTGCTCGCGGGATTCAACACCGCGCCCGCCGACGAGGTCCACGCCCTCCTGCTGTCCTGCCTGCGCAGCGCCCGCTGGGCCCACCGGCTGGCCGACCACCGCCCCTACCCGGACCTGGGCTCCCTGCTGGCCGCGTCCGACGAGGCGGCCTACGACCTGACGCCCGGGGACCTGGCGGAGGCGCTGGCGAGCGAGTCGCTGCCCGAGCTGCCCGAGGACACCTACTCGGCGGCCCACACGGCCCTGAGCGCGGCGCACGCCGCCTACGAGGCCCGGTTCGGACACGCGTTCGTCATCTACCTGGGCGATGTGCACCCGGACGAGGCCCTGGACCGCATCCTGGAGGGCATCCGCTCCCGGCTGGCCGACGATCCGGACGAGGAGCGGGTCGTGGCCGCGGAGGAACTGCGGCGCCTGGCCCGCGCCCGACTCGCCGGCCGCCTGACGGAGACCGGCCGCCCGGCGGAGACCGGCGGCCCGGCGCACACCGGACGGTGCCCGGCGCCGGGACCGCCGCGGGGCGCGGCGCCCGGCCTCCGTACCACCGCACACGGCGGACAACCGGACAAAGTGCTGTATACACCGCATCTCTAGCCCGTCCGGTGCCACTTTGATCACACTAGGTAGGCCCCCCGTCAGGCACGGCGCGGGGCCTCGCTACGATGCTGGGGGCCGGAGGACCGTACCCGGCCGGGCCCGACCGACACCCAAGCCGGCGCGGCCCTAGTCCCCGCTCCCGGAGGGTTCTTCCGTGCCGGCTGGAACGCTGTACCGCGGCCGGGAAGGAATGTGGTCCTGGGTGGCTCATCGAGTCACCGGCGTCCTCATCTTCTTCTTCCTGTTCGTCCACGTGCTGGACACCGCTCTCGTCCGTGTCAGCCCCGAGGACTACGACAAGGTCGTAGCCACCTACAAGACGCCGGTCGTCGCGCTGCTGGAGTACGGCCTCGTCGCCGCCATCCTCTTCCACGCGCTCAACGGCCTGCGTGTCATCGCCGTCGACTTCTGGTCGCAGGGGACCCGCTACCAGAAGCAGATGCTGTGGTCGGTCGTCGTCGTCTGGGTGGTGCTGATGGCCGGGGCGGTCTACCCCGTCCTCGGCCACGCCGCCCGTGTTCTGTTCGGGAGCTGACGCCCATGTCCACCACCGAAACCACCCCGTCCGGCGTCGGACCCGTCGAAGGCCCCCCCGCCTACGGCGTCGACAACCCGGCCCCCCTGATCGAGGCCCCGCGCCTGCGCACCAAGAAGTCCCCGAAGTCCACTCGGGGCAACTTCGAGATGGCCGCCTGGCTGTTCATGCGCCTGTCCGGCATCGTGCTGGTCGTGCTGGTCCTCGGCCACCTGCTGATCCAGCTCGTGCTGGACGGCGGTGTCTCGAAGATCGGCTTCGCCTTCGTGGCCGGCCGCTGGGCCTCCCCCTGGTGGCAGGTCTGGGACCTGGCCATGCTGTGGCTCGCCATGCTGCACGGTGCCAACGGTCTGCGCACGGTCGTCAACGACTACGCGGAGCGGCCGAACACCCGGCTGTGGCTGAAGGGCCTGCTCTACACCGCCACGGTGTTCACCATCCTGCTGGGCACGCTGGTGATCTTCACCTTCGACCCGAACATCCGCTAGGCACGGGGCTGCGAGAATCATGAAGATCCACAAGTACGACACCGTCATCGTCGGCGCCGGCGGCGCGGGCATGCGCGCGGCCATCGAGTCGACGAAGCGCAGCCGCACCGCGGTCCTGACCAAGCTCTACCCCACCCGCTCCCACACGGGCGCCGCGCAGGGCGGCATGGCCGCGGCGCTGGCCAACGTGGAGGAGGACAACTGGGAGTGGCACACCTTCGACACGGTCAAGGGCGGTGACTACCTGGTCGACCAGGACGCCGCCGAGATCCTGGCGAAGGAGGCCATCGACGCCGTCCTCGACCTGGAGAAGATGGGCCTGCCGTTCAACCGGACCCCGAACGGCACCATCGACCAGCGCCGCTTCGGCGGCCACTCCCGCAACCACGGCGAGGCCCCGGTCCGCCGGTCCTGCTACGCCGCGGACCGCACCGGTCACATGATCCTCCAGACGCTGTACCAGAACTGCGTCAAGGAGGGCGTGGAGTTCTTCAACGAGTTCTACGTCCTGGACCAGCTGATCACCGAGGTCGACGGCGTCAAGAAGTCGGCCGGTGTCGTGGCGTACGAGCTGGCCACCGGTGAGATCCACGTCTTCCAGGCGAAGGCCGTGATCTACGCCTCGGGCGGCTGCGGCAAGTTCTTCAAGGTGACCTCCAACGCGCACACGCTGACCGGTGACGGCCAGGCCGCCGTCTACCGCCGCGGGCTGCCGCTGGAGGACATGGAGTTCTTCCAGTTCCACCCGACCGGCATCTGGCGCATGGGCATCCTGCTGACGGAGGGCGCCCGCGGTGAGGGCGGCATCCTGCGCAACAAGGACGGCGAGCGCTTCATGGAGAAGTACGCGCCGGTCATGAAGGACCTCGCCTCCCGCGACGTCGTCTCGCGCTCCATCTACACGGAGATCCGCGAGGGCCGCGGCTGCGGTCCCGAGGGCGACCACGTCTACCTCGACCTCACGCACCTCCCGCCGGAGCAGCTGGACGCCAAGCTGCCCGACATCACCGAGTTCGCGCGCACCTACCTCGGCATCGAGCCCTACACGGACCCGATCCCGATCCAGCCCACCGCGCACTACGCCATGGGCGGCATCCCGACCAACGTCGAGGGTGAGGTCCTGGCGGACAACACCACCGTCGTGCCGGGTCTGTACGCGGCCGGCGAGGTCGCCTGCGTGTCGGTGCACGGCGCCAACCGCCTGGGCACCAACTCGCTGCTGGACATCAACGTGTTCGGCCGCCGCGCGGGCATCGCCGCCGCCGAGTACGCGGCGAAGGCCGACTACGCGGAGCTGCCGGAGGCCCCGGAGGCCTTCGTGGTCGAGCAGATCGAGCGGCTGCGCAGCTCGACCGGCACCGAGCGGGTGGCCACGCTCCGCCGCGAGCTGCAGGAGACCATGGACGCCAACGTCATGGTGTTCCGCACCGAGCAGACGATCAAGACGGCGGTCGAGAAGATCGCCGAGCTGCGCGAGCGGTACCGGAACGTGGCGATCCAGGACAAGGGCAAGCGGTTCAACACCGACCTGCTGGAGGCCATCGAGCTGGGCAACCTGCTGGACCTGGCCGAGGTCATGGCCGTCTCCGCGCTGGCCCGCAAGGAGTCCCGCGGCGGTCACTACCGCGAGGACTACCCGAGCCGCGACGACGTCAACTTCATGCGTCACACCATGGCGTACCGCGAGGTCGGCGCCGACGGCTCGGAAACCGTCCGTCTCGACTACAAGCCGGTCGTCCAGACCCGCTACCAGCCGATGGAGCGTAAGTACTGATGGCTACCCCTGTTCTGGACAAGGCGGACGCGGCCGGCCGGCCCGAGCCCGGTTTCGCCGACTCCCCCTACATCACGATCACCCTCCGGGTCCGCCGGTTCAACCCGGAGATCGCCGCCGAGGCGGCCTGGGAAGACTTCCAGCTGGAGATCGACCCCAAGGAGCGGGTCCTCGACGCCCTGCACAAGATCAAGTGGGACGTCGACGGCACGCTCACCTTCCGCCGCTCGTGCGCGCACGGCATCTGCGGCTCGGACGCGATGCGGATCAACGGCAAGAACCGCCTCGCCTGCAAGACGCTGATCAAGGACATCAACCCCGAGAAGCCGATCACGGTCGAGCCCATAAAGGGCCTGACGGTGCTGAAGGACCTCGTGGTCGACATGGAGCCGTTCTTCCAGGCGTACCGCGACGTGATGCCCTTCCTCATCACGAAGGACACCAACGAGCCGACGCGCGAGCGCCTTCAGTCGGCCGAGGACCGCGAGCGCTTCGACGACACCACGAAGTGCATCCTCTGCGCCGCCTGCACGTCCTCGTGCCCGGTCTTCTGGAACGACGGCCAGTACTTCGGCCCGGCCGCGATCGTCAACGCGCACCGCTTCATCTTCGACTCGCGTGACGAGGCCGGTGAGCAGCGGCTGGAGATCCTGAACGACCGCGACGGCGTCTGGCGCTGCCGCACGACCTTCAACTGCACGGACGCCTGCCCGCGCGGCATCGAGGTCACCAAGGCGATCCAGGAAGTGAAGCGGGCGCTGATCACCCGCCGCTTCTGACGGGACGCCCGCGACGGCACGAGGGGCCGTTCCTCCCGGTGACGGGAGGAACGGCCCCTCGGCCGTGTCCGGAGGCGGACCACGGGGTTGCCCGCACCTGCCGGAGCGGGAGCTGGCAGGATGAGGGGCTGATCGAATCAGCCCGATCCCGCAGGGCTGAGAAACGGGGGACAACAGCATGACCGGGTCGAATCCGTACGACAGCGGCGCTCCGCAGTGGGGGCCCGGGCATCAGCCCACGCAGCCCGCCGTGCCGCTGCCCGCGCAGCCGCCGGGCCCGCCCGGCTACGGCTACCCCGCTCCCGCTCCTGCTCCCGGGCAGGGCTACGGCTACCCCGGCGCCGAGCAGGGCTACGGCTACCCCGGCGCCGAGCAGGGCTACGGCTTCCCCCAGCAGCCGGCGGGCCCGGCGCCCTCGGGCGGGGCCCCGCTGCTGTCCATCGGGGACATCACCGTGCTGAGCGACCAGATCATCACCCCGGCCGGCCCGCTCCCCCTGCGCGGCGCGGTGTGGAACGCCACCGACATGTCGCACACCGAGGAGAAGATCCCGGCGCACGCGATCGTGCTGGCGATCCTCTTCTTCCTGTTCTGCCTGCTCGGCCTGTTCTTCCTGCTGATGAAGGAGAAGAGGACGACCGGCTACATCCAGGTCACCGTGACCAGCGCGGGCCGGCACCACTCCACCATGCTCCCGGCCCTCGGGCCGCAGACCTTCCCGGCGGTCATGGGCCAGGTCAACTACGCCCGCTCGCTGAGCGCCATGTAGGCACGCCGGCCCGCCCGGCCGGCCGGCGCCGCCTCCCTGGCCTCAACGGGTGACCGCGCCACCGCCCGCCCGGACGGTCGCCGGGATGTCCCGCACCGGGCGCTCTAATGTGACGACATGTCAGACGATGAGTCGTACGAACTGCTCGGTTTCGACAACGTCCTGCTCCCCGTCGGCGACCTGGGCGAGGCCGTCGCCTTCTACGAGCGCACCGGGTTCGCCCTCGCGTTCCGGTTCGACGACGCCGGGATCGCGCTGCTGAGGGTCGGGGGCGAGACCCCCGGCATCCTGCTGCGGTCGGAGGAAGGGCTGGACCCGCGGCCGCCCTCCTGGCCCTCCCCCCGCCTCTGGCTGGAGGTGCCGGACGCGCGGACGGCCGCGCGCGAGCTGGCCGCCGCCGGGATCGCCACCCTCGACACCCCCTTCTCCGGGGCCACCGGCTGGACGGTCGAGTTCGCCGACCCCTGGGGCAACCTCGTGGGCTTCACGGACTACTCCAAGCGCCCGGAGCTGGGGCGCCTGGGCTGAGACCCCCACCACACACCCTTTGGTTGAACACGTTCAAAAACAGGGCTACAGTCATTCCTGTCAGCGTTTTGAACGCGTTCAAGAAGGGGTGGGGCATGGACCGCACCGTCATCGCCTACGTCATCTACCTGGTCGTCAGCATCGCGCTGACCATCTGGGTGGCCCGCACGCTCAGCCGCAACGGGCGGGTCTTCCTCGCCGACGTGCTGCGCGGCAACGAACAGCTCGCCGAGGCCGTCAACCACCTGCTGGTGGTGGGCTTCTACCTCGTCAACCTGGGTTTCGTGGCGCTGTACCTCAGCGGCGACGGCCGCATCGAGGACACCCGGGGCATCTTCGAGGCGCTGTCGACGAAGCTGGGCGTGGTCCTGCTGGTGCTCGGCGCGATGCACCTGGCCAACGTGTACGTGCTCAACCGCATCCGGCGGCGCGGGGCGATGGAGCGGGAGCAGCTGCCGCCGGTCGCCCCGCAGGGCTGGATCGCGCCGCCGGCCGGGGCGTGAGCGCGATGACCGCCACCGCGGCCACCGCGGACCGGGACGCCGCGCGCGTCCCGGTCCGCGGGCTCACCGTGCTGTACGACGCGGACAGCCCGCTCTGCGTCCACCTGCGCGACTGGCTGGTACGGCAGTCCCAGCTGGTGCCGCTGGAGCCGGCGCCGGCCGGCCGGGACGCCGCCGGGGAGGAGATCACCGTGATCGGGGACGCCGGGCAGGTCTACCGGGGCCCGGCCGCCTGGATCGTCCTGCTGTGGGCGCTGCGCGAGCACCGCCCGCTCGCCCACCGGCTCGCCGCCCCCGCCCGCGCCGCGGTGGCCCGCGGGGCGCTGCTCGGGGCGGCGAAGTGGCGGGGGCCCCTGTGGAACGGCCGCCCGGGCACGCGGCCCGGCGGCCGGTGGGGCGGCCAGGTCTACGGGCGCTCGGACGGCTGGTCCTACGATCCGGCCCAGGGCTGGAGCCACGATCCGCGGTCCCGCGCCGACGGGGCCCGCGCCACTGGCTAAGGTCGTGTCCGTGTCCGCGAAGAACGACGGCCCCGACGCGGCCGGTACCCCGAGCAAGTCCGAGCAGACCCGCGCGCTGATCCTGGAGACGGCGATGCGCCTGTTCCAGGAGCGCGGTTACGACAAGACGACCATGCGGGCCATCGCCCAGGAGGCCGGCGTCTCCGTCGGCAACGCCTACTACTACTTCGCGGGCAAGGAGCACCTGATCCAGGGCTTCTACGACCGGATCGCCGCCGAGCACCAGGTGGCGGTCCGGGAGGTGCTGGCCCGGGAGACCGACCTGGAGGCGCGGCTCGCCGGTGTGCTGCGGGCGTGGCTCGACGTCGCCCGCCCGTACCACGAGTTCGCGGTGCAGTTCTTCAAGAACGCCGCCGACCCGGACAGCCCGCTCAGCCCCTTCTCACCGGAGAGCGAGCACGCCCGGGTGCAGGCCGTCAGCGTCCACCGGCAGGTGCTCGCCGGGTCGAAGACCAAGGTCGCCGAGGAGTTGCGGGACATCCTGCCGGAGCTGATGTGGCTCAGCCAGATGGGGCTGGTGCTCTACTGGATCTTCGACCGGACCGAGGACCGCGAGCGCAGCTACCGGCTCGCCGAGCGGGGGGCGCGGCTGACCGCGCGGGGGGTGTCCCTGGCCCGGTTCCGGGTGCTGCGGCCGCTGGTGCACGAGGTGCACGAGCTGTTCACGGACTTCCTGCCCGGGATGACCCGGGCGCTGCCCGACCCCGCCGCCGGGAAGCGGCGGGACGGGTGAGCCGCCCGGGCCGTCCGGTCAGATCCGGTTCAGCCGCCACAGCCGGAACACGCCGGTGCCGTCCGTGAGGTACTGGCCGCCGCCGATGTCCTCGTTGCTGAGCACGTACTCCTTGCGCTGCCACAGCGGGATCAGCGGCACGTCCTCGGCCACGTCCGTCTGCAGCGCGCGGAAGTCCCGCGCGGCGCGGGTGCGGTCGGCGTAGCGCCGGCTGTCCTGGATGAGGTGGTCCACGATCTTGTTGGTGTAGCCGGTGGCCATGGTGGAGTCGGTGCCGACCAGCGGTTCACCGAAGGTGTCCGGGTCGGGGTAGTCGGCGACCCAGCCGACCGCCCAGGCGTCCATCTTCCCGGCCGCCCAGCGCTTCTGGAAGTCGGTCCACTCGTAGCCCTCGACGTCCACCTGGAACAGGCCGCCGGCCTCCAGCTGCTGCTTCAGCTGGGCGGCCTCCTCGGCGCCCGCGCCCCGGCCCCTGCCGTAGCCGAAGGTGAAGCGCACCGGGAGCGACACGCCCGCCTCGGTGAGCAGCTCCCGCGCCTTCTTGGTGTTCTGCGTGGGGTAGTTGTCGAAGAAGGAGGTGGTGTGGCCGGTGAGACCGGCCGGGATGAGCGAGTACAGCGGGTCGACCGTGCCGTCGTAGACGGTGGCCGCCAGCTTCTCCCGGTTGACCAGCCAGGCCAGCGCGCGGCGGACCCGGGCGTCGTGCAGCGGTGAGCCGGCCCGGGTGTTGAGGTAGAGGTTGCGGGTCTCGGAGCTGTCGGACTCGGTGAGGCGCTGACCGGGGTCGCTCGGGGAGAGGGCTGACAGCTCGGCGGGCGGCAGGGTGCGGGTGGCGACCTCGACCTGCTTGGCCTTCCAGGCGCTGTTCAGCTGCGCGGAGTTGGCGTAGTAGCGCAGCTCGACGGGCGCCCCGGTGCCGCTGACGGCTCCTTCGTAGTGCGGGTTCGGGGCGAGGACGGCGGCCCGGTCCGCGGTGTACGAGGTCAGTGTGTACGGGCCGCTGCCGTCGGCGCGGGAGCCGGAACGCAGGCCGTCGGCCGGGTACTTGTCCTTGTCGACGATCGATCCGGCGCCGGTGGCCACCTTGAACGGGAAGGTGGCGTCCGGCGAGGACAGGTGGAAGGTGACGGTGTTCCCGGCGGCGCCGACCGAGCCGAGCGTGGAGAACAGGGACGCCGGGCCGACGTCGGAGTTGATCTTCTTGACCCGGTCGAAGGAGTACTTCACGTCCTCGGCGGTCACCGGCCGTCCGCCGGAGAAGGTGAGCCCCTCGCGCAGCGTGCACCGGTAGGTCGTCAGCGCGCTGCCCACGAAGGCGCAGCCGCGCGCCGCGTCCGGCACCGGCTGCACGCCGCCCGGCTCGAAGGTCAGCAGCGACTGGAAGATGTTGCTGAACAGCGCCCAGGAACCCGCGTCGTAGGCGCCGGCCGGGTCGAGGGACGTGATGGCGTCCGTCGTCCCGACGGTGATGGTGTCCTTCTTGTCGTCCTGCGACGGCAGCAGCTGCCAGCCGCCGATTCCCACGACCGCCAGCACGAGCAGCGTCA
Source organism: Streptomyces sp. NPDC041135 (assembly GCF_055592085.1). NCBI lineage: Bacteria > Bacillati > Actinomycetota > Actinomycetes > Kitasatosporales > Streptomycetaceae > Streptomyces > Streptomyces sp. NPDC041135. The sequence continues at coordinate 210,725 of NZ_JBVIYZ010000004.1, read as the reverse complement.
CGAGAATCCGCATGCGAACAGATCGCATGGTGGTGCCCTCCCCAGGCCCGTCCGGGCCCTACCCCTGGTCCAGCGCAAGCGCCACTCCCCCGGGGTCCCGTCCGACAGGCCCACATGGCGCGGCTCACCTAATCACACGTGTTTCACGTGGGGGAAGGGCTTTCCGGTGAGATGAGCAAGAACTTGCCCATGGACCGTTTCCACCGGGTTTCACAGCCCCTTCACAGCCGGACGACGGCCACCGTGCCGTGTCCCGCCGTCCCGTGACCGGGATCGCCGTATATCCCTGAGGTGCGGTACGCGCGCTACCGGGTTCGGCGCAGTGCGCGCACTCCGCGCAACCCGATGACCCCGACGACCGTCCCCAGTACGAAGGAAACGATCGCGAGCAGCAGGTGCACCCAGAAGTACGCCGTGGGGTGCCCGTCGTCGAACGCGAGCCCGCTTCCGTCCTTGATCAGGTTTTTGACGAAAGTGACCCAGATGATCCAGCTCCACACCCCGAAGGCGAGCAGGAACCAGGAGACCGGGCGGCTGAGCTTCATGGCACCAGTATCGCCGGTGGCCGGACGGCTCCCGTCGCGGGGTGGGAGGGGGCGCGGGACTTCGCGGCCCGCGCCCGGTACGTTCTCGTCCGTGCCCGCTCCCCTGAAGACCGTACGGCGGTCGCTGCTGGTCACGTCCGCCACGCTGCTGACCCTGTCCGTGACCGCGCCCGCCGCGCTCGCCGCCCCGTCCTCCCCGGCCGCGCCCTCGGCGAGCCCGTCGGCCACTCCCCCGGCACGGATGTCGGCGGTGGGCGGCAGCCGGCTCGCTCGGCCCGGCACCCAGGTGAACCTGGACAGCGGGGTCCCGGTGCTCCCCAAGGGCCTCACCGCGCGCTCCTGGATCGTCTCCGACGCCGAGTCGGGCGAGGTGCTCGCCGCGCACAACGCGCACTGGCGGCTGCCGCCGGCCAGCACGCTGAAGATGCTGTTCGCGGACACCGTGCTGCCGAAGTTCCCGAAGTCGACGCCGCACACGGTGATCCCCTCCGACCTCGCCGGGATGGGCGCCGGCTCCAGCCTGGTCGGGATAAGGGAGAACGAGGCCTACACCGTCCATGACCTGTGGCTGGGCGTCTTCCTGCGGTCCGGCAACGACGCCGTGCACGTGCTGTCGGCGATGAACGGCGGCGTCCAGCAGACCGTCAAGGAGATGCAGGAGCACGCCGCCGACCTCCAGGCCCTCGACACCCACGTGGTCAGCCCCGACGGGTACGACGCGCCGGGCCAGGTGTCCTCCGCGTACGACCTGACGCTGTTCGCCCGTTCGGGGCTGCAGAAGAAGGACTTCCGGGAGTACTGCTCCACCGTGCGGGCGAAGTTCCCCGGCGGCACGGCGAAGAACGCCAAGGGCAAGCAGGTCCGCGGGACCTTCGAGATCCAGAACACCAACCGGCTGCTGAGCGGTGACGCCGACGTGCCCGTGTACCGGGGCATCGCGGGCGTGAAGAACGGCAACACCACCAACGCGGGCGCCACCTTCACCGGTGTCGCCGAGCGCGACGGCAAGGTCCTGCTGGTCACGGTGATGAACCCGGAGAAGAACGAGCACAACGAGGTCTACAAGGAGACCGCCAGGCTGTTCGACTGGGGCTTCGAGGCGGCCGGGAAGGTACGGCCGGTCGGCGAGCTGGTCCCGCCGCGCGGCGCCGTCGGCTCCTCCGCCCAGCCGGGTCCGGCCACCGGCGACGGGCAGGCGGGCCGCGCCGGGAGCGGCGGCGCGGCCACCCGGCCGGCGGACGCGCGGCCGGTGGCGGGACCCGGCTCGGGGCGGGGTTCCGGGATCACCACCGCCCTGGTGGTCGCCTGCGGGCTGCTGGTGCTGCTCGGGGGCGGCGCGTTCCTGATCAACCGCCGGTGGCCGCTGCCCGACCTGATGCGCCGTCGTACGCGCTCCTGACCTCGGCCTCCTTGCTTCCGGTCGCCGTCCAGGAGGCGCAGAACAGCACCAGTTTCGCGGTGAAGTTGATCCACAGCAGCAGGGCCACCGGGACCCCGAACGCGCCGTACATGCTCTTCGCGGCGACTCCCTGTATGTAGCCGCTGAGCAGCAGTTTCAGCAGTTCGAAGCCGATCGCGCCGGTGAACGCCGCCACGATCAGACGGCGGCGCGGCGGTTCGACGCCGGGCAGCAGGGTCAGCACGTAGAGCAGGACCAGGAAGTCCGCGAGCACGGCCACGGCGAACGCGATGAGGCGCAGCAGGAAGGTGCCCCAGCCGTGCTCGTCGAGGCCGGCCCGGCCCGCGACCCAGCCCACCGCCGCGGAGGCGACAGTGGAGGCGGCGAGCGTCACCAGGAGGGCGCCGCCGAGACCGAGCAGGATGCCGGCGTCCTTGGCCTTGGCCACGAACGGGTTCTCGTCGTGGTCGGGCAGGTCCCACACCACCCGCAGGCAGTCGCGCACCTGCCCGACCCAGCCGATGCCGGTGAACAGCAGGACGGCGCCCGCGATCACCCCGACGGTGCCGGCGTTCTGCACCAGGGAGTTGACGTCGAGCTGGTCGGAGAGGCCGGGGAACTGCTCGGCGATCTTCTGCTCGACGCTCCTCTGCCCGCCGGGGCTCAGCGTGGCGGCGGCGACGGCGGCGGAGACGGTCAGCAGCGGGAACAGCGCCACGAAGCTGACGAAGGTCATGGCGGCGGCCAGCCGGGTCCACTTCACCCGGTCCAGCCGCTCGTACGACCGCCACGCGTGCGTGATCGTCAGCCGGGCGACGACCGGCCCGATGCCGGGGAGTCTCTTCAGCCAGTCCATGATCCGTCTCTGCCCTCGTCGCGGAACACCCATGTGCGGGTACCCCAGAAGCGCAGAACAGTGGCGAGCGCCATGCCGACCCCGGCGCCGGAGACGATGTCGGCGCGCCGCGAGGTGAGCCCGAGGCCGTAGTGGCTGGCGGCCAGGCAGAGCAGTTGGAGGAGGACGCCGGCGAGGTTGACGGCGAGGAAGGCGGCGCAGGGGCGCAGGCCGGCGGGGCGGGTGCGGCGGTAGGTGCCGAGCGCGTTGCCCGCGTAGGCGACCGCGCAGCCCGCGACGAAGGACAGCGCCTTGGCGCTGAGCGGACCGAGGCCGGCCGGGCCGCGCAGCCAGCTGAACAGGGCCAGGTCGGCGGCGTAGGCGAGCAGCCCGACGGCGGCGAAGCCGAGCAGTTCGCCGGGGCGTGGGCGGGCCGGGGCCCTCACCAGTCGGCCACCGCGAGGGCGTACATCGCCAGCCAGACCAGGGCGATCAGGGCGAGCGCCCGGTCGCGCAGGACCACCTCCTCGGGTTCGCCGGCCGTGCCCCGGTCGGCGAAGACGGCGTAGCGCAGCACGGCGAGGATGAACGCCACCATCGACAGCTGCCGCCAGGGCAGCACGCTCGTGTGCGGCACGCCGCCCGCCTCCAGGGCCCACAGGCAGTAGCCGAGCACGGCGACGGCGGCGGCGAGCTGCCAGACGAAGCGGAGGTAGCCGGTGGTGTACTCGGTGAGCAGCGCGCGGGTGGCGCCGGCCCGGCCGGTCATCTGCACGGCTTCGGAGTAGCGCTTGGCCGACACCATGAACAGGGCGCCGAAGCCGGTCGTGATGAGGAACCAGCGGGAGAGCGGGATGCCGAGCGCGGCCCCGCCGATCACGGCCCGCAGGAGGAAGCCGGTGGTGACCACGGCAAGGTCGACGACGAGGACGTGCTTGAGGCCGACGCAGTAGGCGAGCTGCATGACGAGGTAGGCGGCCAGGAGGGCCGGGACGGCCGGCGGGGTCAGCCAGGCCGCGCAGGCCGGTGCGAGCACCGCGAGGGCGCCGCCCACGGCGTAGGCGACGGGCACCGGGACCTGCCCGGCGGCGACGGGGCGGCGGCACTTGGCGGGGTGGGCGCGGTCGGCCTCCGCGTCGCGGGCGTCGTTGACCAGGTAGACGGCGGCGGCGCAGGCCGTGAACAGGGCGAAGACCAGGGCGACCCGGGTGAGCGCGGGCTGGCTGAAGAGGCGTCCGGCGGCGGCCGGGGCGGCGGCGACGAGGGCGTTCTTCACCCACTGGCGCGGGCGGGTGGCCCGGAGCAGGCCGGTCAGCAGGGCGCCGGGCGTGACGGCGGTGGCCGGCGGGAGGGGGCGCCGCTCACGGCGTGCGGCGCCGGCGGCGGCGCGTGCCGGGTCGTCCAGGGGCGCGACCTCAGTCACGGGGGCTCCCCGCGGTCCGGTGCGCGCCCAGGCGTGCCGTGAGCGCTCCCAGGGCCGCGCCCGCCGCCACGTCCGAGGGGTAGTGCACGCCGGCGACGAGGCGGGACAGGCACATGGCGGCGGCCAGCGGCAGCGCGGCGCACCGCACGCCCCTGCCGAGCGCCCCGAAGGCGACGGCGGCGGCGGCCGCGGAGGCGGCGTGCGAGCTGGGGAAGGAGTGCCGGCCGGCGGTGCGCACCAGGGGCTCGAGGTGCGCGGGGCGCGCCCGGCGCACGATCCGTTTGACGACCGCGCTGGTGAGGTGCGCGCCCGCGACGAGCGCCGTGCCGCGCAGCCACGCACCGCGCCGGGCGCGGTCCGCCGCGGCCGCGGTGACGCCCGCCGCGAGCCAGCAGGCGCCGTGCTCGCCGGCCGCCGACAGGGCGCGTGCGGCGGACGCGACGCGCGGATCGGCGCCGAGGGCGTGGCAGGCGGCGAGGAGCCGGTGGTCGAGTTCGTCCATGTGGACCCACTGTTCACCGTGGCGGCCCCGGAATGATGAACACACCGCACGACATCCCACTAATCACCCGTTTCGGGGAGGCACCCGATGTTCCCCGACTAATCCCTCATAGGCGGGCGATACGGTCACCGACATGCCTGGAGACCCCGTTTCCGACACCGCCCCCCACCCCGCCGCCGCCCCCGTTGCCGACGGCGCCTCCGAGGCCGTTCCCGGTTCCGGGGCGGACGTCGTCACCGTCACGGGATGGGGCCGCACCGCTCCCACCGCCGCCCGGCTGGTGCGCCCGCGCGACTACGCGCAGGCCGTGGCGGCCGTCCGGGGCTGGGGGGCGCGCGGTGGCATCGCGCGAGGCCTGGGGCGGGCGTACGGGGACGCGGCGCAGAACGCGGGCGGCGCCGTGCTGGACATGACGGGCCTGGACCGGGTGCACGCCGTCGACGCGGCCGGCGGCACCGTCCTGTGCGACGCGGGTGTCTCCCTGCACCGGCTGATGGAGGTCCTGCTGCCCCTGGGCTGGTTCGTGCCGGTGACGCCCGGCACCCGCCAGGTCACCGTCGGCGGGGCGATCGGCGCCGACATCCACGGCAAGAACCACCACGTCTCCGGCTCCTTCTCCCGCCATGTGCTCTCCTTCGAACTGCTCACCGCCGACGGCGAGATCCGCACCGTCGGCCGCGGCGAGCCCCTGTTCGACGCGACGGCGGGCGGCATGGGCCTGACCGGGGTGATCCTCACGGCCACCGTGCGGCTGCTGCCGGTGCAGACGTCGTACGTGTCGGTCGACACCGAGCGCGCCACCGACCTCGACGACCTGCTCGCCCGGCTCACCGCGGGCGACCACCGCTACCGCTACTCGGTCGCCTGGATCGACCTGCTCGCCCGCGGCGCGGCGACCGGGCGCGCGGTGCTCACCCGCGGCGACCACGCGCCCCTGGAGGCGCTCGGCGCGGGCACCCGCGCGCGCGGGCGGCCGCTGTCCTTCCGCCCCCGCCGGCTCCCGGCCGCCCCCGCCCTCGTCCCCGGGGGGCTGCTCGGCCGCACCACCGTCGGCTTGTTCAACGAACTCTGGTACCGCAGGGCGCCCCGCGCGCGTACCGGGCAGCTCCAGCCGATCCCCGCCTTCTTCCACCCCCTGGACGGCGTGCCGCACTGGAACCGGATCTACGGCCCGGGCGGCTTCGTGCAGTACCAGTTCGTCGTCGGGCACGGCCGGGAGGAGACCCTGCGCCGGATCGTGCACCGGGTCCACCGGCACCGCTGCCCCTCCTTCCTCGCCGTCCTCAAGCGCTTCGGTGAGGCCGACCCCGGCTGGCTGTCCTTCCCGGTGCCCGGCTGGACACTGGCGCTGGACATCCCGGCGCGCCTGCCCGGGCTCGCCGCCCTCCTGGACACCCTGGACGAGGAGGTCGCCGCGGCCGGCGGACGCGTCTACCTCGCCAAGGACGCCCGGCTGCGCCCGGAGCTGCTCACCGCGATGTACCCACGGCTCGACGAGTTCCGCGCCCTGCGCGCCCGGCTGGACCCGCGCGGGGTCTTCACCTCGGACCTCTCCCGCCGGCTCGGCATCTGAGGCCGTCCCCATCCCACCGACCCCAGGAGTTGTCGTGAAGGACGCCTTCGGCCTCCCCCAGTCCCTGCTCGTGCTCGGCGGCACGTCCGAGATCGCGCTGGCCACCGCCCGCCGGCTGATCGCACGCCGCACCCGCACCGTCTGGCTCGCGGGCCGACCCTCCCCGGCGCTGGAGGAGGCCGCCGGACAGCTGCGCGCCCTCGGGGCGGACGTGCGCACCGTCGGATTCGACGCCCTCGACCCCGAGTCCCACGAGAGCGCCCTCGGCAAGGTGTTCGCCGAAGGGGACATCGACCTGGTGCTGCTCGCCTTCGGCATCCTCGGCGACCAGGCGACCGACGAGCGGGAGCCGGTGAACGCGGTGCGCGTCGCCCAGACCAACTACACCGGCGCGGTGTCCGCGGGGCTCGTCAGCGCCCGCGCGCTCCAGACCCAGGGACACGGCTCCCTGGTGGTGCTCTCCTCGGTCGCCGGTGAGCGGGCCCGGCGCGCCAACTTCATCTACGGCTCCAGCAAGGCCGGCCTGGACACCTTCGCGCAGGGCCTGGGGGACGCCCTCCACGGCACCGGTGTGCACGTCATGGTCGTACGCCCCGGGTTCGTGCGCTCCCGGATGACGGCCGGCCTGCCCGAGGCCCCGCTCGCCACCACGCCCGAGGCGGTGGCCACGGCGGTCGAACTCGGCCTGCGCCGCCGCTCGGAGACGGTGTGGGTGCCGGGCGCGCTGCGCCTGGTGATGGCGGCGCTGCGCCACACCCCGCGGCCCCTGTTCCGCCGCCTGCCGCTCTAACGGCTGGGGATCGTGCCCCGGTCCGCGGGCGTCGCCTGCTGGGGCACCACGGGGCCGCCGCCGAAGGCGTACTCGCGCAGCTTGCGCCAGACGCCGTCGGGGCCCTGCTCGTACAGCGCGAAGCCGGTGCACGGCCACCGCGCCTCGAAGCCGGCCAGTTCCTCGAAGGCGCGGTCCATCGCCGCGTCGTCGATGCCGTGGGCGACCGTGACGTGCGGGTGGTACGGGAAGTGCAGCTCGCGCGCCACGGGCCCGGAGGCGTCGCGGATGCGCTGCTGGAGCCGGGCGCAGGACTCGGCGCCGCGGACCACCTGGACGTAGACGACCGGCGAGAGCGGGCGGAAGGTGCCGGTGCCGGACAGCCGCATCGGGAAGGGGCGGCCGGCCGCGGCGACCCGGGTGAGGTGCTCCTCGACGGCCGGCAGGTCGGCCGCGTCGACCTCGGTCGGCGGCAGCAGCGTGACGTGGGTGGGGATACCGTGAGCCGCGGCGTCGCCGAAGCCCGCGCGCAGCTCCTGGAGCAGGCTGCCGTGAGGCTCCGGGACCGCGATCGACACGCCGATCGTTACGGTCCCCACGTCGTCTCCTGTCGTCGCGTCTGTGTTCTTCCCGGCCGTTTGCCCGGCCGTCCGGCTATCGACTGTACGGCCACGGCAGTCCCGTGGGCAGGCGCAGCAGAAGTGATGTGCAGCGCTCCGCCCACGAGCCGGTAGTACGCGTGTGCGGTCGTGCGCCCGCGGGCCGCCGGCCCGCGCGGCCGTCAGTGCTTGGCGGGCAGGAAGCCCATGCGGTCGTAGGCCTGCGCGAGCGTCTCCGCGGCGACCGCGCGCGCCTTCTCCGCGCCCTTGGCGAGGATCGAGTCCAGCGTCTCGGTGTCGTCCAGGTACTGCTGGGTGCGCTCCCGGAAGGGCGTCACGAACTCGACCACCACGTCGGCGAGGTCGGTCTTGAGCGCGCCGTAGCCCTTGCCCTCGTACCTGGCCTCCAGCTCGGTGACACCGGTCCCGGTGAGCGTCGAGTAGATGGTGAGCAGATTGCTCACGCCGGGCTTGTCCACGGCGTCGTAGCGGATCACAGTGCCGGTGTCCGTGACGGCGCTGCGGACCTTCTTCGCCGTGACCTTGGGCTCGTCGAGGAGGTTGATGAGGCCCTTCGGCGTGGACGCCGACTTGCTCATCTTGCTCGACGGGTCCTGGAGGTCGTAGATCTTCGCCGTCTCCCGCAGGATGTGCGGCTCCGGGACGGTGAAGGTCTCGCCGAAGCGGCCGTTGAAGCGCTCGGCGAGGTCGCGGGTCAGCTCGACGTGCTGGCGCTGGTCCTCGCCCACCGGGACCTCGTTGGCCTGGTACAGCAGGATGTCGGCGACCTGGAGGACCGGGTAGGTGAACAGGCCCACGGAGGCGCGGTCGGCGCCCTGCTTGGCGGCCTTGTCCTTGAACTGGGTCATGCGGCTCGCCTCGCCGAAGCCGGTGAGGCAGTTCATCAGCCAGGCCAGCTGGGCGTGTTCGGCGACGTGGCTCTGCACGAACAGCGTGCACCGGTCCGGGTCGAGCCCGGCCGCGAGCAGCTGGGCGGCGGCCAGCCGGGTGTTGGCGCGCAGCTCCGCGGGGTCCTGCGGGACCGTGATCGCGTGCAGGTCGACGACGCTGTAGAACGCGTCGTGGGTCTCCTGCAGGGCGACCCACTGGCGGACGGCGCCGAGGTAGTTGCCGAGGTGGAACGAGCCCGCGGTGGGCTGGATTCCGGAGAGCACACGGGGACGGTCAGCTGAGGCCATGCTTTTCATTGTCGCAGAGAGTACGGGGGGTCCGTGCGTGGGGAACCGCGCGCCCGTCGTGGCCGGGCGCGCGGTCGTCCACTGCGCTCGGGGCGTCTCAGCCGAGGTCGATCTCCGGGTACAGCGGGAAGCCCGCGACCAGGTCCGTCGCCCGCTGGGAGATCTCCTCCGAGACCTTCGGGTCCAGGACGTGCGCGGCCTTGGAGGGGGCGCCCGACTTGGTGGTGCCCGGCTCGGTGGCGGTCAGCACGCGGTCGATCAGGCCCGCGACCTCGTCCATCTCGGCGGTGCCCAGACCCCGCGTGGTCAGCGCCGGGGTGCCGACGCGGATGCCGGAGGTGTACCAGGCGCCGTTGGGGTCGGCCGGGATCGCGTTGCGGTTGGTGACGATGCCGGAGTCGAGCAGGGCCTGCTCGGCCTGGCGGCCGGTGAGGCCGTAGGAGGAGGCGACGTCGATCAGGTTGAGGTGGTTGTCGGTGCCGCCGGTGACCAGGGTGGCGCCGCGGCGGATCAGGCCCTCGGCGAGCGCGCGGGCGTTGTCCACGATGCGCTGGGCGTAGTCCTGGAACGCGGGCCGGCGGGCCTCGGCCAGGGCGACGGCCTTGGCGGCCATCACGTGCGGCAGCGGGCCGCCGAGGACCATCGGGCAGCCCCGGTCGACCTGGTCCTTAAGGGAGTCGTCGCACAGGACCATGCCGCCGCGCGGGCCCCGCAGCGACTTGTGGGTGGTGGTGGTGACGATCTGGGCGTGCGGGACCGGGTCGAAGTCGCCGGTGAGGACCTTGCCGGCGACCAGACCGGCGAAGTGCGCCATGTCCACCATGAGGGTGGCGCCGACCTCGTCGGCGATCTCCCGCATGACGCGGAAGTTCACCAGGCGCGGGTAGGCCGAGTAGCCGGCGACGATGATCAGGGGCTTGAACTCGCGGGCCTGGGCGCGCAGGGCGTCGTAGTCGATCAGGCCGGTGGCCGGGTCGGTGCCGTAGGAGCGCTGGTCGAACATCTTGCCGGAGATGTTCGGGCGGAAGCCGTGGGTGAGGTGGCCGCCGGCATCCAGGGACATGCCGAGCATGCGCTGGTTGCCGAAGGCCTGGCGCAGCTCGGCCCAGTCGGCGTCGGTCAGGTCGTTGATCTGGCGGACGCCGGTCTTCGCCAGGAAGGGCGCCTCGACGCGGTCGGCGAGGACGGCCCAGAAGGCGACGAGGTTGGCGTCGATGCCGGAGTGCGGCTGGACGTAGGCGTGGCGGGCGCCGAACAGTTCGCGGGCGTGCTCGGCGGCGAGCGCCTCGACGGTGTCGACGTTGCGGCAGCCGGCGTAGAAGCGGCGGCCGACGGTGCCCTCGGCGTACTTGTCGCTGAACCAGTTGCCCATGGCCAGCAGGGTGGCCGGGGAGGCGTAGTTCTCGGAGGCGATCAGCTTGAGCATCTCGCGCTGGTCGGCGACCTCCTGGCCGATGGCGTCGGCGACCCGCGGCTCGACGGCGCGGATCACGTCGAGGGCGGAGCGGAAGGCGGTGGACTCGGTGGAGAGGGAACGCTGCTCTGGCATGTCGGTCGGCCTCCGGATGGCGTGGCTCTGCGGTGCACGGTTCACGGTTCGGCCCAGGCGCACGGCACTCGCTGTCGCAAGGCCGCTCCCCGATGGTCGGTCCCATCCCAGCGCGCCAGTCACGGCCCGTTGATCAGCCTACCCGCCGGACCGGGCCGCGGGGCGGCCGCGTCCACGGGGCGGACGAGGTTAGGGGGTGGGAAAGGGGCACCCCACTGTCCGGTCCCCTCGGCGGCCGTTCGCGGCTGTCGGCGGCTGTCGGCGGCTAGAGGATCACGTGAGGCAGGAAGCGGGCGTACTCGTCGGTGACGAAACCCGCGGACTCACGGATGCCGAGGCCGGCGGACTCGCCGTCCACGACCCAGGCGCCGAGGACGACGTGGTTGCCGTCGAAGGCGGGCAGCGGGGCCAGCTCCTGGTAGCAGCAGGCCTCCGTCCTCGGCGGCGCGGCGCCGGCGCCGGGCGGGTGCAGGGTGACGCCCTCGCCCTCCCGGCCCAGCAGCGGCTTGGCGACGTAACCGGCTCCGGCGGCCAGCTCGCGGGGCCCGTCGAGGTGGGCCGGGAGCAGGCTGGGGTGGCCGGGGTACAGCTCCCACAGGACGGCCAGCAGGGCCTTGTTGCTCAGCAGCATCTTCCAGGCGGGCTCGATCCACAGGGTGCTGCCGGTGCCGCCGCCGTTGTCCAGGGTGTCCAGGACGTGGCCGGCGAAGGGGTCGGTGGTCAGCCACTCCCAGGGGTACAGCTTGAAGACGCTGCGGATGAAGCGCAGCTCGGTGTCGACGAAGCGCCCGGTGAGGGTGTCCCAGCCGATCTCCTCCATGGAGATCCAGTCGGTGTCCAGGCCGGCCTGCTCGGCGGTCTCCTTCAGGTAGGCGACCGTCATCAGGTCCTCGCCGAGTTCGTCGGCCGAGGAGTGCGCGAAGTACAGCGGGCCGCCGGGCGGCAGCAGCCCGGCCTGCCGGCGCCAGGCGGCGACGAGCCGCTCGTGCAGGGAGTTCCACTGGTCGGCGCCGGGGAAGCGGTCCCGCATCCAGAACCACTGCGGACTGGCCGCCTCCACCAGGGAGGTCGGGGTGTCGGCGTTGTACTCCAGCAGCTTCGCCGGGCCGGTGCCGTCGTAGCGGAGGTCGAAGCGTCCGTAGAGGGAGGGGAGTTCGGCGCGGCGGTGCCAGGCCTCGGTGACGGCGCGGGCGACGCGCGGATCGGTGATGCCGAAGTCGGCCAGCCGGCCGGCCTCGACGATGTGGGCGGCCGCCGCGAGGCACATGGCGTGCAGCTCCTCGACGGTCTCCTCCAGGGCCTCGACCTCGTCGAGGGTGAAGACGTAGTACGCGCTCTCGTCCCAGTAGGGGCGCAGACGGCCGTCGGGGTGGCGGGTGAGCGGGTAGACGAGGCCCTGCTCCTCGACGGTCCGCTGCCAGTGCGGGCGGGGGGTGATCGTCCGGCGTTCCATGGGGTTCCCGGTCAGCCGCCGGAGCCGCCCTTGCCGCCGCCGAAACCGCCGCGGTGCACGCCGCCGTGGCCGCCCGAGCCCTTGCCGGGCTTGGTGAAGGAGCCGTCGCCGACCCAGCCGGACTTCTTGTTCCCCCCGTAGTACCAGGTGCCGTGACCGGCGGACCCGGAGGCGCAGTTCTTGTCGGAGACGACCTTGTAGCCCTTGCCGAGGCGGTAGCTGTCGCGGTCGACGCAGCGCTTGTCGGGGTCCGAGGAACAGGCGGTGAGCGCGGTCGCGAGGAGGCCCACGCCCCCGAGGACGACCGTCGTGGACCGCAGGTGCCGGCGTGCGCGCGCCATGTCTCGTCTCTCCCCCGTCGAGGCCGTCTCGTCGCTGACGTCCGAATCGCTGACGTCTTGTCGCTGTCCTGTCAGCTTAGAGCGTGCCCGCCGGGGCGCCCTGACCGGGACCCGCCGACCGGGCCGGGGCGGGCGTGCGGCGGCCGTGTGATCTTCGGCTGCCCTACAGTCGCCCTGTGCTCTTCGGGATGGTGTGCGCCCTGGGCGCGGCGGTCTGCTTCGGTACGGCGACGGTGCTGCAGGCCATGGCCGCGCGGTCGGTGGACGCCGGGGGCGGCGGGGACGCCGCGCTGCTGCTGCGGGCGCTGCGGCAGTGGCGCTACCTCGCCGGGCTGGCGCTGGACGGGCTGGGCTTCCTGCTCCAGATCGCGGCGCTGCGGTCGCTGCCGATCTACGCGGTCGGCGCGGCCCTCGCCGCCAGCCTCGCGGTGACGGCGGTGGTCGCGGCCCGGCTGCTGCGGGTGCGGCTGAGCGGGACGGAGTGGGCCGCGGTGGCGGTGGTGTGCGCGGGGCTGGCCATGCTGGGGCCGGCGTCCGGCGCGGAGGGCGACCGGGAGGGTCCGGCCGCCCTCGGGTACGTGACGCTGGCGACGGCCGCCGGGGTGCTGCTGCTGGGCGCGGCCGGCGGGCGGCTGCCCGGGCGGGGTCGGGCGCTGCTGCTCGGTCTGGGCGCGGGGTTCGGGTTCGGCGTGGTCGAGGTGGCGGTACGGCTGATCGACTCGCTCCGCCCGGCCGGCCTGGTCACCGACCCGGCGGCGTACGCCCTGCTGATCGGCGGCGTGGCGGCCTTCCTGCTGCTGACCTCGGCCCTGCACCGCGGCTCGGTGACGACGGCGACCGCCGGGATGGTGATCGGGGAGACCATCGGCCCGGCGCTCGTGGGCGTGGTCTGGCTCGGCGACCGCACCCGGGAGGGCCTGGCCTGGCTGGCGGTCCTGGGCTTCGCGGTGGCGGTGGCGGGCGCGCTGGTCCTGGCCCGCTTCGGCGAGGCACCCGCGGCGGACGCGCCGGTCGCCACACCGGCGCAGGCATCCGCGGAGCGCTGAGGCGGGCAGCCCGTGCCCCGGCCGCTCACGGCAGCACCCGGCACAGCGCCTCCAGGGCGCCTGCCCACGCGCTGTCCGGCGGGGTGCCGTAGCCGACGACCAGGGCGTCCAGCGGTTCGGCGACCGCCTGTTCGTGCCGGTGCCAGGCCAGGCCGTGCAGCGCGAGGCCCTGCCAGGCAGCGGCCTGCACCACCGACTGCTCGGTGCCCGGCGGCAGCCGCAGCACGGCGTGCAGCCCGGCGGCGATGCCGGTGACGCGGACGTCGGGGGCGCGCTCGGCGACGGCGGCGGTGAGCGCGTCACGGCGCCGCCGGTAGCGCAGCCGGGCGGAGCGGACGTGCCGGTCGTAGGCGCCCGACACCAGGAACTCGGCCAGGGTGAGCTGGTCCAGCACCCCGACCGTGTCGGTGCTCCCCTTGGCCGCGGCCGCCTCCTCGGCCAAGGACGAGGGCAGCGCCGTCCAGCCCAGCCGCAGACCGGGGGCGAGGGACTTGCTGGCGGTGCCGAGGTGCACGACCCGCTCGGGGTCGAGGCCCTGGAGGGCGCCGACCGGCTGGCGGTCGTAGCGGAACTCGCCGTCGTAGTCGTCCTCCAGGACCAGCCCGCCGGTGCGCCGCGCCCAGTCGACCACGGCGGCCCGCCGGTCGGGGTGCAGCGGCACGCCCATCGGGAACTGGTGGGCCGGGGTCAGCAGCACCGCCCCGGCGTCGCCGAGCGGCCCGGTGTCCGTGCCCAGCTCGTCGTAGGGCAGCGCGGGGGTCGCCAGCCCCGCGTCCCGCAGCAGCTGCCGGTGCTCGTCGAGCCCGTACGACTCGACGGCGACCGCCCGCACCCCGCGGGCCCGCAGCACGGCGCCCAGGATGCGCAGGGCGTGCGAGAAGCCGGCGGTGACCAGGACGCGGTCCGGGTCGGTGCGGACGCCGCGGGCGCGGGCGAGGTAGCCGGCGAGGGCGGTGCGCAGTTCGGGGCGGCCGCGCGGGTCGCCGTAGCCGAGGGCGTCGAAGGGGGCGGTGGCCAGGGCGCGGCGGGCGGCCTTGAGCCACTCGGCGCGCGGGAAGGCGGCGAGGTCGGGGGTGCCGGGGACGAGGCTGTGGACGGGGCCGCCGGGCACCCGGCGCCGGGGTGCGGCGTCGGCCTGCGGAGCCACGGCCCGGTCCGCGACCCGGGTCCCGGAGCCCTGGCGGGCGGTCAGCCAGCCCTCGGCCACCAGGTCGGCGTAGGCCTCGGCGACGGTGTTGCGGGCGATGCCCAGGTCGGCGGCGAGGCTGCGGGAGGACGGGAGCCGGGTGCCGGGGGCGAGCCGGCCGGTGCGCACGGCGTCGCGCAGCGCGTCGGTCAGGCCGCGCCGCAGCCCGCTGGAGCCGGCCGGTTCCAGGTGCAGGTCGACGCCGAGAGTGGCCCAAGGATTCGCCATGGAAATGGACCATACCGCTGGGCTTCCCGGCTCCTAGGGTCGAAGCATGAGTACTGCACAGGAAGTCACGGAACACACCGAGGGCACCGAGCACGCCCGGACCGCCGGGAAGGCCGGGTACGCCCCCGAGCACGCCCCCCGGCTGCGCTGGGCGGAGCACGCCCCCGACGTCTACAAGGCGATGGTCCGCCTGGACGGCGCCGCCAGGCAGGGCCTGGACCCCGCGCTGTACGAGCTGGTGAAGATCCGCGCGTCGCAGCTCAACCACTGCGCCTTCTGCCTGGACATGCACACCAAGGACGCGCTCGCCGCCGGGGAGAGCGTGGAGCGGATCGTGCAGCTCAGCGCGTGGGAGGAGTCGCGGCACTTCTACACGGAGAAGGAGCTGGCGGCGATCGAGCTGACCGAGGCGATCACCGTGCTGACCGACGGCTTCGTCCCCGACGAGGTGTACGAGCGGGCCGCCGCGCACTTCGAGGAGGCCGAGCTGTCCCGGCTGATCGCCGCGATCACGGTGATCAACGCCTGGAACCGGTTCGGCGTGGCCACCCGCATGGTCCCGGGCCACTACCAGCCGGGGCGGCACAAGTGAGCCGTACCGCACCGGGGAGCCGCCGGCCATGAGCGCCGTGGACGCGTTCCGCGCACTGCACCTCACCCGCGCGCAGGGTGACCCCCTGGTGCTGCCCGGGCCCTGGGACGCGGCCAGTGCGCGGGTGTTCGCCGAGGCCGGGTTCCCGGCGCTGGCCACCCCGAGCGCGGGCGTCGCCGCCTCCCTCGGCCACGCGGACGGGGCGGTCCCGGCCGGGGAGATGTTCGCGGCCGTGGCCCGGATCGCCCGGGCGGTGGACGTGCCGGTGTCGGCGGACGTCGAGGACGGGTACGGGCTGGCGCCGAAGGAGCTGGTGGAGCGGCTTCTGGAGGCCGGCGCGGTGGGCTGCAACCTCGAGGACTCCGCGGGCGGCGTCCTCAAGGACCCGCACGCGCACGCCGAGTTCCTCGCCGACGTGCGCTCGGCCGCCGCCGGCGCGCTGTTCGTCAACGCCCGCGTCGACACCTTCGCGCACGGCGACGGCGACCCGGAGCGGGCCATCGAGCGGGCCGCGCTGTACCGGGCCGCGGGCGCCGACTGCGTGTACCCGATCCTCGCCCCGGTCACGGTGCTGCCGCTGCTGCGGGCCGGGATCGAGGGCCCGCTGAACATGCTGGCCCGGCTGGACGGCAACGGCCCCTCACCCGCCGCGCTCGGCGGGCTCGGGGCCACCCGGATCACCTTCGGACCGGGCCTCCAGCGGCGTGCCGCGCAGGCGCTGCGGGAGATCGCGGCCGGTCTGGGCTGACGGTCAGGACAGCCACTCCTTCCACACGGCGGGGTGGCTGTCCACCCACTTCTTCGCCGCCTCCTGGGGGGTCAGCTTCTGGTCGGCGATCATCAGGGAGACCGCGTTCTGGTCCTCGGTGCTCCATCGGAACCGCTTCAGGAACCGGGCGGCCGCGCCGCCGGACCTCGCGAAGCCGGCGTTGAGGAACTTCCGCAGCGGGGTGTGCGGGTAGCCGCAGGCCACCTTCGCCGCGTCCGCGTCGCAGCCCTCCCTGTGCGGCGGCAGCCTCACCTCCGTCATGGGCACCTTCCTGAACAGCCACTGGGGCGAGTACCAGTAGGTGAGGAAGGGCTTCCTCTCCTTGGCGAACTGCTTCATCTGGGTGATCTGCGCGGCCTCGGACCCTGCGAAGACGACCTGGTAGTCCAGTTTCAGGTTGGTCACCAGCGCCTTGTCGTTGGTGACGTAGGACGGGGAGCCGTCCATCAGCTGGCCCTTGCCGCCGCTCTCCGCGGTGCGGAACAGGGAGGCGTAGCGGTCGAGGTTCCGCCAGTCGGTGATGTCCGGGTGCCGCCGGGCGAGGTAGGTGGGCACGAACCAGCCGATGTGCCCGTTCACCCCGAGGTCGCCGGCGTAGCGGATCGTCTTCTTGTCGTGGACGTAGCGCTTCTCCTGGTCGGGGTGACCCCAGTCCTCCAGCAGCGCGTCGACGCGGCCCTGGCTGAGCGCGTCCCAGGCCGGGACCTCGTCGACCTGGACGGTGTCGACGCGGTAGCCGAGCTTGTGCTCCAGCAGGTACTGGGCGACGGCCACGTTCGACTGGGCGCCGACCCAGGACTGCACGGACAGGGTGACCGTCCTCGCGCCCCGGGCGTTCGCGAACGGGCTGGCCTGCTTGGTCATGTCGGCGGCGCCGCAGCCGGTCAGCAGCACCAGTGAGCCCGCCACGGCGGTGGTACGCAGTCGCATGTCACGCTCCCTTCGCCGTACGGCGTGCGGTCGGCTGGGTCACCCGGTCGAGCATCAGGCCCAGGCAGACGATGGCCGCGCCGGCCACCAGCCCGGTCGCCAGGTCGCCCTGGGCGAGGCCGAAGGCGACGTCGTAGCCGAGGGCGCCGCCGCCGACCAGGCCGCCGATGATCACGACGGCGAGGACCAGGACCACGCCCTGGTTGACGGCGAGCAGCAGCGAGCGGCGGGCCAGCGGCAGCTGGACCTGCCACAGCTGCTGGCGGCCGGTGGCGCCGAGCGAGCGCGCCGACTCCAGCGCGGCCGGGTCGACCTGACGCAGCCCTTGCGCGGTGATGCGGACGACGGCCGGGAGGGCGTAGACGACGGCGGCGGCGACGGCGGGGGCGCGGCCGACGCCGAACAGGGCGACGACCGGGATCAGGTACACGAACTGCGGCATGGTCTGGAAGACGTCCAGGACGGGGCGCAGCACGCGGTCGACGCGGTCGCTGCGGGCCGCTGCGATCCCGGTCGCGAAGCCGGTGACGAGGGTGACGGCGACCGCGGCGAGCACCTGCGAGAGGGTGTCGAGGGACGGCTCCCACACGCCGAGGACACCGGTCGCGGCCATCGCGAGGACGGCCGTCAGGGCGGTGCGCCAGGTGCCGATCAGCCAGGCCAGGGCGGCCACCACGAGCAGCACCGACCACCAGGGCAGCCACAGCAGCCCGGCGCGGACGGGGTCGAGGACCCAGGTGGTGAAGTGTCCCGCCCAGTCCGCGGTGCCGCCGACGACCGGGACGCCGGAGTAGAGGTGGCCGGTCATCCAGTCGACGGCCCGGTCGACGGGCTGGGCGATGTCCGCGCTCCAGCCGGCGGGCCAGTCGAGGCGGCCGAGGAGGCGGCCGGCCAGGGCGACGGCCGCGGTCACGGCGAGCGCGTACGGCCAGCCGACGGTCCGGCCGGCCGTCCCGGTCGCGTCCCCGGCCGCCCGGCCGGCGGCCGCGGTGACGCGGTCCAGGACGACCGCGAGCAGCACGATCGGGATGCCGGCGGCGAGGGCCGCGCCCACGTCGACGGAGGCCAGCGCCTGGTAGACGCGGTCGCCGAGGCCGCCGGCGCCGATGACCGAGGCGATGACGGCCATGGACAGCGCCATCATGATCGTCTGGTTCAGGCCGAGCAGGAGTTCCCTGCGGGCCAGCGGGAGGCGGGCGGTGAGCAGCCGCTGGCGGGCGGTGGCGCCGAGCGAGTCGACGGCCTCCAGGACCTCCGGGTCGGCCCCGCGCAGGCCCAGCGAGGTGAGGCGGGCCATCGGCGGGGCGGCGTACACGACGGTGGCGAGGACGGCGGCGGGCACGCCGATGCCGAAGACCAGCACCACGGGCAGCAGGTAGGCGAACGCCGGGAGCACCTGCATGGTGTCCAGGACCGGCCGCAGGGCGCGGTCGAGCCGGTCGGAGAGCCCTGCGCCGAGGCCGAGCAGCACACCGGCGGCCACCGAGGCGAGGACGGCGACGGCCATCAGCGCCAGGGTCTGCGTAGTGGGCACCCACATGCCGAGGACGCCGCAGGTCAGCAGGGCGAGGGCGGTGCCGAGCGCGAGGCGCGGGCCGCCGTACCGCCAGGCGGCCAGGGCGCCGAAGGCGGTGACGCCGGCCCAGCCCGCCGCGAGCAGTGTCAGGTAGACGCCGCGTACGCACAGCACGACGGCGTTGCTGATGTAGCCGAAGAAGTAGAGGAACAGCGGGTGGCTGTCGCGGTGGTCGACGATCCAGTCGCCGGCGCTCGCCAGGGGGCTGGTCAGGTCGACGGTGAGCGGGTGCGGCCAGCTGCCGCTGCCCCAGCGGCCGTCGGCCAGCGGCACCAGCACCGCGGCGACGGCGGCCAGCGCGAGCAGCTTGGCCACGGCGGGCCGGCGCAGCGGGCCGGGGAGCGCGGGGCGGGCGGGGGACGCGGTGGGGGCGGTGGCCGTCACGCGGCCCCCTCGGGCCGCTGTGTGCCGGCCACGACCGCGAGCAGCCGCTCGTGGTCGACCACTCCCAGGCAGCGGCCCCGTTCCATCACCCGGGCGGGGGAGCCGGTGCGGGCCACCGCCTCGATGGCCTGGGCGACGGTGGCGTCCGGGGTGACGGCGGGGCCCTCGCCGGCCTCGCCGGGGGCGGCGGGCCGCATCGCGGTGCGGCAGGTGACGACCTGCTCGCGCGGGACGTCCCGGACGAACGCGCGGACGTAGTCGTCGGCCGGGGAGTTGACTATCTGCTCGGGGGTGCCGAGCTGGACCACGCGGCCGTCGCGCATCAGGGCGATGCGGTCGCCGAGCCGCAGGGCCTCGGCGAGGTCGTGGGTGATGAAGACCATGGTGCGGCCCTCCTCGCGGTGCAGCCGGGCCACCTCGTCCTGCATGTCGCGCCGGATCAGCGGGTCGAGGGCGCTGAACGGCTCGTCGAACAGCAGCACCTCCGGATCGACGGCGAGTGCGCGGGCGAGTCCGACGCGCTGGCGCTGACCGCCGGAGAGCTGGCCGGGCCGGCGCTTCTCCATGCCCTCCAGGCCGACCTTGGCGACCACCTCGGCGGCCCGCTCGCGCCGCTCGGACCTGCCGACGCCCTGGATCTCCAGGCCGTAGGCCACGTTGTCGAGGACGGTGCGGTGCGGGAGCAGGCCGAAGTGCTGGAAGACCATGGCGGCGCGGTGGCGGCGCAGCTGGCGCAGCCGGGTGCGGTCCATGGAGCGGACGTCCTCGCCGTCGATGGCGATGGTGCCGGCGGTGGGCTCGACGAGCCGGGTCAGACAGCGCACCAGGGTGGACTTGCCGGAGCCGGACAGGCCCATGACGACGAACACCTCGCCCTTGCGGACGTCGAAGGAGACGTCCCGGACGGCGGCCGTGCAGCCGGTGCGCGAGCGCAGGTCGGCGGGGCTGAGCGCGCCGAGTTCCGGGTCGGCCGGGACGCGGCCGGCCTTCGGGCCGAAGACCTTCCACAGCCCGTCGACCGAGAAGACGGGGTTGTCGCCGGCGGCGGGGGCGGGAGGTTTGCGGGTGGGGACCGTAAGTGTCATCGGGCGTCTCCTGCGATCAGGTCGACGGCCTTCTCCCCGACCATGAGCACCCCGATCATCGGGTTCACGGCGGTCATGGTCGGGAAGACGGAGGCGTCGGCGATGCGTATGCCGTCGAGACCGCGGACCCTGAGCCGCGGGTCGACCACGGCGAGCGGATCGTCGGCGGCGCCCATCCGGCAGGTGCCGGCCGGGTGGTACACGGTGTGCGCGGCCCTGCGGGCGTACTCGCTCAGCTCGGCGTCGCCGGTGACCTGCGGGCCCGGGCAGACCTCGCGCTTGAGCCAGCCCGCCAGCGGTTCGGTGCGGGCGACCTCGCGGGCGAGGCGGATGCCGTCGACCAGGGTCCGCGCGTCGTAGTCGTCCTCGTCGGTGAAGTACCGGAAGTCCAGGGCGGGCTTCACGGACGGGTCGGCGCTGGTCAGGTAGAGCCGGCCGCGGCTGCGCGGCTTGGGGATGTTCGGGGTCATCGAGACGCCGTGGGCGGGCCGTTCGTAGCCCAGGCGCTCGGGGTTGTCGGTGAACGGGATCTGGTAGAAGTGGAACATCAGGTCCGGGCCGGGCTCCCCGGGGTCGCGGCGCACGAACAGGCCGGCGTCGGAGTCCATCGCCGAGTTCTCCGGGATCGGGCCGTGCGTCTCCCAGACGACCACCGACTCGGGGTGGTCCAGCAGGTTCTCGCCGACGCCGGGCAGGTCGTGGACGACGGGGATGCCGAGCGCCTCCAGGTCGCGGCGCGGGCCGATGCCCGAGTGCAGCAGCAGCCGCGGGGAGTCCACGGCGCCGGCGCACAGCACGACCTCCTCGCGGGCCCTGACCAGCAGTTCCGCGCCGTCCCCGGTGCGCACCCGGACGCCCGTGGCACGGGTGCCGTCCAGCTCCAGGCGGTACGCCCAGGTCTCCAGGTACAGGCGGAGGTTGGGGCGCTCGTCGAACACCGGGTGCAGGTACGCCACCGAGGCGGAGGAGCGCTTGTTGTCCTCCGGGTGGTAGGCGAGGTCGAAGAAGCCGGCGCCCTCGGTGAACGGCCGCCGGTTGAAGCCCTCGACGCGGGGCACCCCGAGGGCCGACTCCGCGGCGTCGACGAAGTCGCGGGCGATGGCGTTGCGGTCCTTCTCGTCGACGGTGACGATGTTGTTCCGCAGCCGCCCGAAGTAGGGCTCCATGGCCCCGGCGCCCCAGCCCTCGGCGCCGCCGCGCTCCCACTCGTCCCAGTCGGACGGGAGCGGCTTGAAGGAGATCAGGGTGTTGTGCGAGGAGCAGCCGCCGAGGACCCGGGCCCGGCTGTGCCGGATGCGGGAGTTGCCGCGGGGCTGCTCGGTGGTCGGGTAGTCGTAGTCCAGCTCCCCGCCCAGCAGGCCCATCCAGCGGCGCAGGGTGAGGACGTCGTCGCGGCCGACGTCGCTGGGGCCGCCCTCGATGACGGCGACGGTGACGTCCGGGTCCTCGCTCAGACGGGAGGCGATGACGCAGCCCGCGGTGCCGCCGCCGATGACGACGTAGTCGAAGTCGTGTGTGTGATCGGGCATCGGGTGGTTACTCCTGGGGGGTGGGAGGTCGTACGGAGTCCGGGAGCGGGGAGTGTGGGGCCCCGCTCCCGGACCTGGGCGGCCCCGGCCGCGCGGCCCGAGCCGTGCGGTCGTGACACGTGCCCGGGCGGGCCGTGCGTGCGTGAGGCCCGGGTGGGCCGCGGCCTCACGCACGCTGCCCCGGGCGGGCGCAACCGCGTGCGCGGAACCCGTCTGCGCGAACGGCGGGGTGAGCCGCCGGCCGGCGCCGGGCGCCGGCCGGGCGGAGGCTCAGCCGGCGAACCAGCGCACCGGCTTGGGGGCGAGGTTCTGGTAGATGTGCTTGGTCTCGCGGTACTCGGCGAGCCCGGCGGGCCCCAGCTCGCGGCCCGTGCCGCTGCGGCCGAAGCCGCCCCACTCCGCCTGGGGCAGGTAGGGGTGGAAGTCGTTGATCCACACGGTGCCGTGGCGCAGCCGGCCCGCGACCCTGCGGGCCCGCCCGGCGTCCGCGGTCCAGACGCCGCCGGCCAGGCCGTACTCGGTGTCGTTGGCGAGGAAGACCGCCTCGTCCTCCGTGCGGAAGGTCTCCACGGTCAGCACCGGCCCGAAGACCTCCTCCCGGACGACCCGCATCTCGCGGTGACAGCCGTCCAGGACGGTCGGCTCGTAGAAGTAGCCGGACTCCGGGCGGACCCCGCTCGGTTCCGGCCGCTTGCCGCCGGCGCGCAGCACCGCGCCCTCGGCCAGTGCGGACGCCACGTACGCCTCGACCTTCTCGCGCTGCCCGGCCGAGACCAGCGGGCCGCACTCGACGCCGTCCTCGGTGCCGCGGCCGAGCCTGATCAGCCGGGCGCGGCGGGCGAGTTCGGCGACGAAGCGTTCGCGTACCGGTTCCTCGACGATGAGCCGGGCGCCCGCCGAGCAGACCTGGCCGCTGTGGATGAAGGCGGCGTTGAGGGCCTGGTCGACGGCCGTGTCGAAGCCCTCGTCGGTGGCGCAGGCGTCGGCGAAGACCACGTTGGGGTTCTTGCCGCCGAGTTCGAGGGCGACCTTCTTGACGGTGGGGGCCGCCGCATGGGCGACCTTGGTGCCGCTTGCCAGGCCGCCGGTGAAGGAGACCAGGTCGACGTCGGGGTGCTCGGCGAGCCGGGCGCCGACCGTGTGGCCGGGGCCGGTGACCAGGTTGGCCACGCCCGCCGGGAGCCCCGCCTCGGTGAGCAGTCCGATCAGCGCGATCGTCGTCATCGGGGTGATCTCGCTGGGCTTCACCACGAAGGTGTTGCCCGCCGCGAGCGCCGGGGCGATCTTCCAGCTGGCTTGCAGCAGGGGGTAGTTCCAGGGCGTGATCAGGGCGCAGACGCCGACCGGCTCGTGCACGACGACGCTGTGCACGTCGGGTGAGCCGGCGTCGACGACCCGGCCGGGGGCCTCGGCGGCGACCAGGTCGGCGAAGTACCGGAAGGCGTCGGCGACGCAGTCGATGTCGACGCGGCCCTCCTCGGCGGTCTTGCCCGCGTCCCGGCTCTCCAGCAGGCCGAGTTCCTCCCGGTCGCGCATGAGCAGACCGGCGACCCGGCGCAGCAGCGCGGCGCGTTCGGCGGCCGGGGTGCGTGGCCAGTCGCCGGTGTCGAAGGCGCGGCGGGCCGCGGCCACCGCGCGCTCGGCGTCCTTCTCGTCGCCCTCCGCGACCACGGCGAACGGCCGGGCGTCGGCGGGGTCGAGGATCTCCCGCGTGGCCCCGGAGACCGCGTCCAGCCACTCCCCCGCGGCGTGGATGGTGGCCCGGGCCTGTCGTTCGGTTCTCTCCGCCATGTTTCCGGTGTCGCCTTCCGTTCCTGTGCAGCTCCCGTGCGTCACACACGTGCGTCGTCCGAGGACCGTGGCCGCCTGCCCGGGCGCGGAGGACCCCATGCGCGATCCGTGTCCCGGAGTGGCCCGGGTCACGGACGTCGCGGGCGAAAGGGGGCGCAACCGGGGCGCGACCGGGAGCGGTGGCACGGACGCGCGGTCGTCCCATCACGGTTGCGTGGCGTGCAATGACTCCTTACCAACGTTGCACTGGATGTGGGTCCGGGGGCGCGCCTACGGTGGCGTCGGTCCCCCTTTCAACCCTTCCGCTCCCTGGAGGAGCCGTGCCCCCGCCTGCCGTGAGACGTTCCACCCTGCTCGTGCTGTGCGCCTGCGTCCTGGTCGCCCAGAGCATGGTCGCCGCCGTCAACCTGCTGATACCGCAGCTGGCCGCGTCGTCCCTGCACCTCTCGTCCAGCGAGGTGCTGTGGACCGTCGACGCCTACGTCATCGCCTTCGCCGGCCTGCTCGTCCCGGCCGGCGCCCTCGGTGACCGCCACGGCCGCAAGGGCGCCCTGCTCGCGGGGCTCGGCGTGTTCGCGGCGGGCGCCGCCACCAGCGCGCTCGCCACCGGCCCGGCCCTGCTGATCGCGGGCCGCGGGCTGTCGGGCGCGGGCGCCGCGCTGATCACCCCGGCCACCATGTCGATCCTGCTGCACCTGTCCGCGCCGCAGCGGCGGGCCCGCGCCATGGCCGCCTGGACCCTGGCGATCGGTCTCGGCGGCGCCGCGGGCAACCTCGGCGGCGGCCTGGCCGGCCAGTACCTGTCCTGGCGCGCCCTGTTCGCGGTGATGGTCCCGCTCGCCGCGCTGCTCGCCGCGGCGGTCGCCGTCACCACCCCGCGCACGGAGCGCGCCGCCCGCGGCAACCCCGACCCGCTCGGCACCGTGCTGCTCACGGGCGCCCTGGTCGCGGTGCTGTCCGGCATCATCGAGGGCCCGGCCCACGGCTGGACCTCGGCCGGCATCCTCGGCGCCTTCGCGGCGGGCGCGGTGCTGGCCGCCGCCTTCACGGCGCACGCCCTGCGCTCCCCGGCGCCGCTGTTCGACCCGCGCGTCTTCGCCTCGGCCCGGCTGCGCTCCGCCACCCTGGGCACGGCCACCGGCTTCTTCGGCCTGTTCTCCCTCTTCTACGTCAACTCGCAGTACCTGCAAGGCGTCAAGGGCTTCGGCGCGGCCCTGACCGGCGTCGCGATCATGCCGCTGACGGTCGGTATGGCGCTGGTCCCCCGGTTCGCCGCCCGCTGGGCCGACCGCCCGCGGCCGGTCGTCGGGACCGGGCTCACCCTGATCGGCACCGGCCTGCTCGGCGCGTCCACCGCCGGCGCCGGCACGCCGTACGCGGGGTACGCCTGCTGGCTGCTGGTCATCTCGGCCGGCACCGGACTGGCGATGCCCGCCCTGACCCTCGGCGTGGTCACCTCGCTCCCGCCGCACCAGGCGGGCCTCGGCTCGGGCCTGGGCACCACCGCACGGGAGATCGGCGCGGCCCTGGGTGTCGCGGTCACCGGTACGGTCCTGTCCGCCCACCCCGGCCTCGCCGCCGGCTTGGGCCCGGCCCTGCGCACGGCGGCCCTGCTCGTGCTGGCGGCGACGGCGTTGGTCGTCGCCGGGTACGGCGGCCGCCCCGGGCCGGGCACCGCCCCGCCCGGCCGCACCCGGAAGCCGTCCCGCCCGGCCCGGGTCGCGCGGCCGTAGGGACGAGATACGGGCGCGGGCCCCCTTCCGGCGGAGAACCGGAAGGGGGCCCGAGGCCGTGGTACGGCTACCCGGGTCGCTGGTCGCGGATCCCGGGGCGACGGTCGCTCAGAGGAGGCCGAGACCGCGGACCGCCTCGCGCTCCTCCGCCAGCTCCTGGACGGAGGCGTCGATGCGGGCGCGGGAGAACTCGTTGATGTCCAGGCCCTGGACGATCTCGTACGAGCCGTCCTTGGTGGTGACCGGGAAGGAGGAGATCAGGCCCTCCGGGACGCCGTAGGAGCCGTCCGACGGGATGCCCATGGAGGTCCAGTCGCCCTCGGCGGTGCCGTTGACCCACGTGTACACGTGGTCGATGGCGGCGTTGGCGGCGGAGGCGGCGGAGGACGCGCCACGGGCCTCGATGATCGCGGCGCCGCGCTTGGCGACGGTCGGGATGAAGTCCTCGGCCAGCCACTTCTCGTCGCTGACGACCTCGGCGGCGTTCTTGCCGGCGACCGTGGCGTGGAAGATGTCGGGGTACTGGGTGGCGGAGTGGTTGCCCCAGATGGTCAGCCGCTTGATGTCGGCGACCGTCGAGCCCGTCTTCTTCGCGAGCTGGGTCAGCGCGCGGTTGTGGTCCAGGCGGGTCATCGCGGTGAATCGCTCGGCCGGTACGTCCGGGGCGGCGGCCTGGGCGATCAGGGCGTTGGTGTTGGCCGGGTTGCCGACGACGAGGACCTTGATGTCGTCCGCGGCGTGGTCGTTGATGGCCTTGCCCTGCGGCTTGAAGATGCCGCCGTTGGCCTCCAGGAGGTCACCGCGCTCCATGCCCTTGGTGCGCGGGCGGGCGCCCACGAGGAGGGCGACGTTGGCGCCGTCGAACGCGACGTTCGGGTCGTCCGTGATGTCGATGCCCTGGAGCAGCGGGAACGCGCAGTCGTCCAGCTCCATGGCGGTGCCCTCGGCGGCCTTGAGCGCCGGGGTGATCTCCAGCAGGCGCAGCTTGACCGGCACGTCCGCGCCGAGCAGCTGGCCGGAGGCGATGCGGAAGAGCAGGGCGTAACCGATCTGGCCGGCCGCGCCGGTGACGGTGACGTTCACGGGAGTGCGGGTCATGGCGTTCTCCGTATGACAGCTGGCGGTGGGGCGTCCCTGCCCCTGGTGGGACGTACAAATGATCGATCTCTTGGTATCAAGAGAGATCCAGCGGTCAGGCTATCGCGCCCGCGGGACGCCCGACGTCCGGGTGCGTGTGGCCCAGCCCACAAGTCACCGTCACCCGCGCGGAAGACGCCGCCGTGCGCGGCGCGTCCCGCATACGGAGGGCGGCCGCCGGTCCCGGGGGGGGTGGGACACGGCGGCCGCCTGGCGGGGTTCCGGTTCCGGACTCCCGTGGGGGGGGGTACCTTGCGACTGCCCGGAATCCGCACGGGTATGCACGTCTCCGTCGCGCCCGACGCGTGCGCCTCGTCCGCCCCGTCCGGCGCATCCGCCGCTGCCTGGTCCCTCCCTGACCGGGGTCGCTTTCGGCCAGGGGGCGGTGGTCAGTTCGTGCAGCCGGTCTGCCCGGAGGCCAGCGTCGCGCAGGCCCTGGCCTCCGCCGCGCTCCTCACCGCCACCATCGGGGTGTACGCGATCGGGTCGCCGACGGCCGTGATGTCGCCGGTCTGCCTGACCTTGCCGACGCTCACCTCGACGCTGTCGCCCTGCGCCGCCCCGGTGATCCGCCCCCAGGCGGCGGCGCAGGTCCTGCTGTAGCGGACCTCCAGGGTGACCGCGCCGACCGTGGCCGTCCGGGCCGTGGTGACCAGGTCGCCGTCGCTGCACCCCGTGCTCTCGGCGTCCTTGCCGGTGCAGGACGCGCCGCTGCACTTCACACCGGCGGGCAGCTTGGGCTTGCTGCTCGGCGACGGGGAGGGCGACTTGGCGGCGTTCCCGTCGCCCTTGCCGCCCCCGGTCAGGACGAAGACCGCCGCGATCACGACGAGCACCCCGCCGACGCCCGCGAGAAGCATCGTCCGGCGCCGCTTGCCCGCGGAACCCGGTCCGGAGGGGCGGGCGGGAGCGGCCTGGCCGGGCCTGCCGCGCTTACCAGACTTGCCAGGCACACTGCCCGGGCCGGTCGGGCCGACGGGACCACCAGGGCCACCGGCGACAGGGGTGACAGCAGTGACGCCGGGGCCACCGGCGGGGCGTGCGCCCGCGGGCGGGCGGCCGTACGGGGCCGGGGCGCCCGGGGGCCGGCCGGAGCCGTCCACCGGGGGCCGGACCCCGGTGGGCGCCGGGCCGCGGTACCCGGCCACCTTCCAGGAGTTGCCCCCCGTGCCCGGGGCGGTGCCGGTGGCGCGTCCGGTCTCCTCGCGCGCGCCGGTGCCCGGTACGGCCGGCCGGGCCGGGGCCGACGGCGGGACGGCGCCGGGAGCGGCAGCGGAAGCGGCGGCCGCGCTGTCGTCAGGGCGAGCCGCCCGGCCACCGCCCGGACCGGCCTGGGGACCGGCTTTCGGGCCCGCCTGCGGATCGGTCTCCAGGCCGCCGAACTCGCCCAGCGCGGCCCGCGCCTGGGAGATCCGGAGGGCCTCGATGGTCATGTCGTGCCGCGTCTCCGAACGGCTCCACGCGCGCTCGGCCAGCTCCCACATCGTCGTCAGATGGACCGGGTGGGTACCGGTGACCTCGGCAAGCGCGATGATCGCGCCCTTGGGGGCGAGCAGCCTGCCGTTGAGATAGCTCTCCCACGACCCCTTGCTGTAGCCCGTGCGGTCGGCCAGCGCCGCGATGTCCAGGCCGCTGCGGTCCACGAGCCGCCGCAGCTGGCCGGCGAACTCCTTGATCTGCGGATCGAGTTCGTCCGGCAAGGCTTTCCAACGAGGCATCGCTGTCCCCCTACTCCCCCCCGGTCGTGCTGTCTTCTCCGTCGCGCCCCCGCGCGCGGCCCTGCGCCGGTCCCCGTTCCGGGCACCAGCGAAGATGCGTTCCCCAAGGATCGCAGTTCCCGGCGGCCCGCCGGACCGCCCCCGGTCCACCGGGCCGACCCGGCCGGGCACGTCACCCCGGCCGCGGAGGGATGCGAGGACGGTGGCGGAACGGTCACTTCCGTGCCACAGCGCACCGCCAGGCGTTGAACAGGCGGTGCGGGGCGCGGGAACGTGGGTGCGGCGGCGGCCCGTCCTTGCTCGGGGGAGGGGGCGGGCCGTCGTCGCGGACCGGCGGAACGGGCCTGGAGGTCCGGGGCCGAGGGGCCAGGAGCCGGGGGCCAAGGGCCGGGGGGCCGGGGTCAGTTGTTCATGGTGAAGTGCAGGGTGTCCTTCAGGAACGGGATCTCCAGCCACGGCTTCGGCTGGGCCATCATCGCCAGCAGGACTATCACCAGGCCGAGCACGCCGTAGGTCACGATGTCCGTGAAGCGGGAGCGCACCGCCAGCATGCCGACGCCGGGCAGGGCGAAGCGCAGGGCCGCGCCGGCCAGCAGCGCGGCACCGATCAGCAGCGTGCCGACCCGGACCACGTCGAGCGAGATCAGCAGCAGGCCCAGCGCGACCGAGCAGAGCACGACCAGCAGCGGCCACTGCCGGGCGGGCGCCGGGGCGTCCCCGGACGCCGCCCGGCCGCCGCCCTCGGGACGCGCGGTGTCCCGCGTGAACAACGGGAAGCGGCGGGTGGCGCGCCGGGGCCGCCCGTCGGCGTCAGGGGCGCTGATCGGGTCGCGGACGGTCGGTTCCGCGGCGCCGCGGGGGTCCTCAGCCGGCACTGCGCTCCGCCGCCTCGACCACGTTGACGAGCAGCTGCGCGCGGGTCATCGGGCCCACGCCGCCGGGGTTGGGGGAGATCCAGGCGGCCACCTCGGCGACGCCGGGGTGGACATCGCCGACGATCTTGCCGTCGGCGTTGCGGGAGACGCCGACGTCCAGCACGGCCGCGCCCGGCTTGACGTCCTCGGGGCGGACGAGGTGGCCGGAACCGGCCGCCGCGATGATGATGTCGGCCCGCTTGAGGTGGGCGGACAGGTCACGGGTGCCGGTGTGGCACTGGGTCACGGTGGCGTTCTCACTGCGGCGGGTCAGCAGCAGCGGCATCGGGCGGCCGATGGTCACACCGCGGCCGACGACCACGACCTCGGCGCCCTTGATCTCCACGCCGTGGGCGCGCAGCAGGGTGAGGATGCCGTTGGGCGTGCAGGGCAGCGGGGCGGGCTCGTTGAGGACCAGACGGCCGAGGTTCATCGGGTGCAGGCCGTCGGCGTCCTTGGCCGGGTCCATCAGCTCCAGGATGCGGTTCTCGTCGATGCCCTTGGGCAGCGGCAGCTGGACGATGTAACCGGTGCAGGCGGGGTCGTCGTTCAGCTCGCGGACGACGGCCTCGATCTCCTCCTGGGTCGCGGTGGCGGGCAGTTCGCGCTGGATGGAGGCGATGCCGACCTGGGCGCAGTCGCGGTGCTTGCCGGCGACGTACTTCTGGCTGCCGGGGTCGTCCCCGACCAGGACCGTGCCGAGGCCGGGCGTGACGCCCTTCTCCTTCAGCGCCGCCACCCGGGCGGTCAGGTCGGACTTGATCGCGGCTGCGGTGGCCTTGCCATCGAGAATCTGGGCGGTCATGGCCCCATCCTCGCGGATGACGGGCCCCCGGTTCCACTCCGGGTGGCCCCAGACCGCCCCCGGGATCCGCCCCACGGCTCACCTAGGGGTCGGTGCTCGCGTCCGCGATGTCCGCGCATGATCCATGATGTTGCACTTGCACAACACCTGAGGAATCCGGCTGGACAAGACCTTGTGTCTCCACAACGATGAGCGGCGCAGTACCGCGGTCCGGTGGGGGGCAAACCGCTCAAAGATGACGATCCTCCGTGCCTTCCGCGTCGTCCCCGCATTGTCCAACGGAGGAAATCCGCCATGAGTTTCGGCTCCCCCAACCCCTACGGCCAGCAGGACCCGCAGCAGCAGCCGGGTTACGGCTACCCGCAGGGTCAGCAGGCCCCGCAGGGCGTCCCGCAGCAGGGCTACGGCTACCCGCAGCAGCCCGGCGGCTACCCGGGTTACCCGCAGCAGGCGGGCTACGGCGCCCAGCCGCCGTACGCGAACTGGGGTCAGCGGTTCCTCGGCACGCTGGTCGACGGCCTGGTGTTCCTGGTCCCCTACCTCCTGATCATCTTCGGCAAGAACACCCCGGTGCTCACGGTGATCGGCGCCATAGCCCTGCTGGGCCTGGCGATCTGGCAGCTGATCCAGGAGGGCCGCACCGGCCAGACGGTCGGCAAGAAGGCGCTGGGCATCCGCCTGGTGAAGGAGGCCACCGGCCAGCCGCTCGGCGTCGGCATGGCGTTCGTCCGCCGTATCGCCCACGCGCTGGACAGCCTCGCCTGCTACCTCGGCTGGCTGTGGCCGGCGTGGGACGCCAAGAAGCAGACGTTCGCCGACAAGGTGTGCGGCTCGATCGTCATCCGCTCCCAGTGAGCCACTGACACGCGTCGGACGACCGACAGGCCGAGGGCCGTGTCCCCCCGCTCAGGGGGACACGGCCCTCCGCGTTGCCGGACTCAGTGGAAGAAGTGCCGCGTGCCGGTGAAGTACATCGTCACGCCCGCCTTCTTCGCGGCCTCCACGACGAGTTCGTCGCGGACCGAGCCGCCCGGCTGGACGATCGCCCGGACACCGGCGCCGATGAGGAACTCCGGGCCGTCGGGGAACGGGAAGAACGCGTCGGAGGCGGCGAAGGAGCCGCGCGCCCGCTCCTCGCCCGCCCGCTCGACGGCGAGCTTGCAGGAGTCGACGCGGTTGACCTGGCCCATGCCGACGCCGACCGAGGCGCCGTCCTTGGCGAGCAGGATCGCATTGGACTTCACCGCCCGGCAGGCCCGCCAGGCGAAGGCGAGCTGCGCCAGCTCGTCGGCGGACAGCGCCTCGCCGCTGGCGAGCGTCCAGTTGGCCGGGTCGTCGCCGTCGGCCTGCAGCCGGTCGGTGCGCTGGAGCAGCACTCCACCGTCGACGGCCTTGACCTCGACGGGGTTGGCCGGCCCGTCCGGGGCGCGCAGCACCCGGATGTTCTTCTTCTTGGTGAGGGCCTCCAGGGCGCCCTCCTCGTAGCCGGGCGCGACGATGACCTCGGTGAAGATCTCCGCGACCTGCTCCGCCATCTCCTTGCTCACCGGCCGGTTGACGGCGATGACCCCGCCGAACGCGGACAGCGGGTCGCAGGCGTGCGCCTTGCGGTGCGCCTCGGCGACGTCCGCGCCGATCGCGATGCCGCACGGGTTGGCGTGCTTGATGATCGCGACGCAGGGCTCGTCGTGGTCGTACGCGGCACGGCGGGCGGCGTCCGTGTCCGTGTAGTTGTTGTACGACATCTCCTTGCCGTGCAGCTGCTCCGCCTCGGCGAGGCCGACGCCGCTGCCGTCGACGTAGAGGGCGGCGGGCTGGTGCGGGTTCTCGCCGTAGCGCAGGGTGTGCGCGCGCTCCCAGGTGGCGCCCAGGAAGTCGGGGAAGTCGGAGTCGTCGACCGGCGCGTAGGACGACGCGAACCAGGACGCCACGGCGACGTCGTAGGCGGCCGTGTGCCGGAAGGCCTCGGCGGCCAGCCGCTTGCGGGTGCCCAGGTCGAACCCGCCGCCGCGGACGGCGCCCAGCACGTCGGCGTACCGCTCGGGGCTGGTGACCACGGCGACCGAGGGGTGGTTCTTGGCGGCGGCGCGGACCATGGAGGGCCCGCCGATGTCGATCTGCTCCACGCACTCGTCGTCCGAGGCGCCGGAGGCGACGGTCTCCCGGAACGGGTAGAGGTTGACCACGACCAGGTCGAACGGCTCCACGCCCAGCTCGGCCAGCTGCTCGCGGTGGCTGTCGAGCCGCAGGTCGGCGAGGATGCCCGCGTGCACCCGGGGGTGCAGGGTCTTGACCCGGCCGTCCAGGCACTCGGGGAAGCCGGTCAGCTCCTCGACCTTGGTGACGGGGACGCCGGCGGCGGCGATGCGGGAGGCGGTGGACCCGGTCGAGACGAGTTCGACACCGGCCTCGTGCAGCCCGCGGGCCAGGTCCTCGAGCCCGGTCTTGTCGTAGACGCTGACGAGCGCGCGGTGGATGGGCCGCTTGGTGCTCTCGGCGGTGGCGGTCACTGGATAACTACCTTTCGTCCCTCAATGCGATGGCCGTGGCGGGCGAGCCGCCCCACGACCTCGACGAGCAGCCTTCGCTCGACGTCCTTGATGCGCTCGTGCAGCGCGCTCTCGTCGTCCTCGTCCCGGACCTCCACCACGCCCTGCGCGATGATCGGCCCGGTGTCGACGCCGTCGTCGACGAAGTGGACGGTGCAGCCGGTGACCTTGGCGCCGTACGCGAGCGCGTCCCGAACGCCGTGGGCCCCCGGAAAACTGGGCAGCAGGGCAGGGTGGGTGTTGACGAACCGCCCGCCGAACCGCGCGAGGAACTCCTTGCCGACGATCCTCATGAACCCCGCGGAGACCACGAGGTCGGGGTCGTGGGCGGCCACGGCCGCGGTGAGCGCGGCGTCCCACTCCTCGCGGGTGCCGTGGTCGCGCACCCGGCACACGAACGTCTCCAGTCCGGCCCGCTCGGCGCGGGCGAGCCCCTCGATGCCGTCGCGGTCGGCCCCGACGGCGACGACCCGGGCGCCGTACTCCTCGGCTCCGGTGCGCTCGATCTCGTCGAGGAGCGCCTGAAGGTTGGTGCCGGAACCGGAGACCAGCACGACGAGGCGCTTGACCGCTGGGCCAGCGGGGGTGGCGGCCACGGTGGGGCCCTTTCTCGGGGAAGCGGTTGGTCCGGCCGGCGTTTTGTACAGTCCTACGAATGCGTCGCGCCCCCTGATACGGGGAAGTCTACGAAGCGGCCGACCGTCAGCAACGATACCGGCACACCGGACGGCCCCCACGGGACGGGGGCGGGGCCGGAAGGTAGCGTCTGGGTGGAGCCGGCCGGGGAACGGGCGGGAACGCGGTCGACGCGTGGCGCGTTCCCCCAGTGACAGCTCACGTCGGACAGCCGTATCGATCTAGGGGAAGACGCTCACTTTGATGCCGGACCGCAGCCCGCGACTCCTCCCGTTCCCCCCGCACCCGGCCCGGGCGCAGGCGGGGGCCGCCGTGCTGCTGCGGGAGCGGCCGGCCTCCCCGCCCGAGGCGCCTTCGGGCGGCCCGGGCGGCGGCGGACAGGGCGGCAGCGGCTCCGCACACGACGGTTCCGGTTCCGGGCAGGGCGGCTCCGGTTCCGGGCAGGGCGGCTCCGGACAGGACGACAATCCGTTCGCGCCGCCGCCGGAGGGCTCGCCGGACCGGCCGTGGCAGCCGAGGCGCCCCGCTCACGGCGCCGGGGACCAGCACGGCTCCGGCTGGGGCAGCCAGTGGAGCGACCGCCAGCCCGGCCGCTCCCCCGGCGGCTTCGGCGAACGCCCCGGCTCCGGCCCCGAGGGGCCCGGGCAGGGACCTGGCCAGGGTTCCGGGCAGGGCCCCGGCCCCGGCGTGCGCTGGGACCCGACCGACCCCACGCAGCGCCGGGCGCGGTACGCGCTGCTGTGCGGCATGTGGGCCTTCTTCTTCGTCCTGTTCGGCTGGCCGTACGTGGCCCTGCTGCTGGGCGCGCTGGCCGTGTACTGGGGCATCAGCGGTCTGCGCGCCAAGCCCCGCTCCGCCGACCCCGACTCCCCCGCCCCGGCCCCCAGCAGCCGCCCGCAGACCTCGGCGGCCATCAGCGGCCTGGTCACCGGGGGTGTGGCGCTGGCCCTGGTCGCCGCCACCTTCACCGCCCAGCTGGTCTACCGCGACTACTACACCTGCGTCGGCGACGCCCTGACCAGCGAGGCCAAGCAGTCCTGCGACCAGCTCCTGCCGCACGAACTGCGCGGCATGCTGGGCACCGGCGACAACTGAGCCGGCCTAGGTGTATCAACCCTGCGGGTCAATACACCTAGGCGGGGGGCTCCGGCGCGTCCGCGCGGTCGGCGGGGTGAGGCGATTCCGGGTCCGGTTCGGGGTCTGACTCGGGTTCGGGGTCCGGCTCGGGTCGCGACTCCGCCGTCGGTGCTGCCGCCGCGTCCGGGACCGGGGCGGAATCCAGGTCCGGCTCCCGCTCCGGGCCCAGGTTCGGTTCCTCGGAGACGACCGGCTTCGACGGGGTGAACGGCTCCGGGGAGTCCTCGGGCTCGCGGGAGCCGGGCGCGCCAGGGGAGGACGACGACGCCTTCAGGGCCGCCCACCGGGAGGCCCGGATCATGTCGTCGTGCCACTGCGCGGCGGGGTCCTCGGCGGGCAGGACGCCGTACGCCTCCTCCGCGTCCCGGTCGCACCCCGTGCCCCGGGCGGCCCCCGGCGCCGGGCCGGTGACCACGGCCGCAGGCCGCACCGCCGCCTCCGCCGCCGCGACGGCCGCCGCACCGGCCAGGCCCGCCCTGCCCCCCGTCGTCGTACCGCCCGCCGTGCCCGCCGCCGGCGCCGTCCGCCCACGGGACCGCCAGGCCCGCAGCACCATCGCCACCGGCGTGCCGACCACCGCGAGCCAGACTCCCGCCGCGCCGCCCGCCTGCCACCACACCGGTCCGAACCGGGCCAGCGCGGCCACGCCCAGCGGCCCGCCCGCCAGCTCGGCGAGCAGCGCGAACCCGGCCGCGCACACCCCGGCCGCCAGTACCGTCACCCCGGCCGTCCAGCCGGCCGACCGGTGCACCGCGACCGCCCGCTGCCCGGACTCCCCCGGCTCGCCCCGCCGTACCGCCGCCCGGGCCACGAACCAGGCGACCGTGATGCCCGCGGCGACCGGTACCAGCGCGGCCGGCCAGGCCGGCGAGGTCGCGGGGCCCGGGTCCGGCACCGCGGCCAGCAGCGGGAACGGTGGCAGCAGCGGGGCCGGATCGGAGGCGAACGGGTCCACCGTGTGCCCGGCGCCGAGGGTGAACCCGGGGCCGAGGGCGTAGGACGCCGCCCACACCACCGCGTTCGGGATCAGCGCGACGCCCAGCAGCAGCACCGCGAACCGGCCCGACCAGCCCTCCGTCAGCTGGACGAAGGAGGCCCGCGCCGCCGTGCCGTGCCACACCAGCGAGGTCCCCAGCAGCAGCGCGCCGCCGCCGGTGAGGACCAGCGTCCCGGCGCCCGCGGCCCGTACGGCCGCCGCCGTACGGGCCCATCCGCCGGAGCCGGGCACCGGCCGGCGCGGGAAGCCCGGCAGCAGCGCCAGCGCGCTCCGCAGGGGCTCGTGCGGACGGCCGTACGCCGCCCACACCCCGGCACCGGCCGCGGCCGTCGCGACGAGCGGCAGACGCAGCGCCACCCCGTCCCAGTCGGGCCGCAGGTCACCGCCGGAGCAGTACAGGGCGGCGGCCGCGCCGACGGCCAGATAGCCGAGGACGACACCCGACCAGGCGGTGCGCGCGCCCACCGGAGGAGGGCCGTCGGCGTCGGTGTCGGCGGGCGCGTCGGTCGCGTCCCGGGCCGCCCGGTACAGCAGCAGCACCGGCAGCGCGAGCAGCAGCAGCGGGGACAGCCCGACGGGCAGGGGGGCGCCGGTGAGCGTGTCGGTGCGGGTCAGTTCGACGCCGTGGCCCAGCAGCCACAGGGCGGCCGCGATGTGCAGGGCGCCACCGGGACCGCTGTCGGGATACGGGGAGCTGATCCACAGGGCCAGCACCAGCACGGCGAGGCAGCCGAGGCCGAGTCCGGCCGCGACCGCACCGGCCAGCAGGCTCCCGGACAGGCCGGGCGAACGGTCGCGCATCCGCAGGAGCAGCAGCGACAGCGACGGTCGGCGAGCGGTCAACAGAGTCACGCCCGCCATGCTCCCAACGACACGCGCTTTCCCGTCGTAACAGGCGAACCTCCGTAGTGTCGCCCAATATACGTTTATGTACTTTTTCGTACGAAGGGGGGACCTGTGACACAGACCCCCGCCAACCCGCCGCCACCGCCCAAGGGCCGCCGAAGCCCCTGCCCGTCCCGGTCGCTGACGCAGGGTCAGGCTCAGGCTCAGGCCGCCGTACGAGCCGGAACCGGCCGCGCGAAGGAGGACCCGGACCGGGCGAGCCCCGAGCACCGTGCCCCGGAGCCGGAGGGGACCGCGCCGCTGACGCCCGCTCAGGCCTTCGACGCGCTCTACGCCTTCTGCGCACCCGCGCTCGTCCGGCAGGCGTATCTGCTCACCGGGCGCCGGGAGACCGCCCGGCAGGCGGTCGAGCGGGCGTTCCAACAGGCCTGGCAGCGCTGGCCCGAGGTGGCCCGGGACCGGGACCCGGCCGGGTGGGTGCGGGCGCTGGCGTACGAGTGCGCCCTCTCCCCCTGGCAGCACTTCCGGCTGCGCCACCGCGACCCCGACCCACCGCCCGCCGACCCCGCCGACCGCGCGCTGCTGCACGCCCTGCTCCAGCTGCCGCCGTCGTACCGCCGCACCCTGCTGCTGTACGACGGCGTCGGCCTCGACCTGCCGGAGACGGCGGCGGAGACGGAGGCGAGCACCCCGGCCGCCGCGAGCCGGCTGACCCGCGCCCGGGAGGCCGTGGCCGCGCACGTCCCCGAGCTGGCCGACCCCGCCGCGCTGCACCGGCGGCTGACCGAGCTGGCCTCGACGGAGCGGCTGAGCGCCGCCAAGCCGCGCACGGTCCGGGTCTGCGGTGAGCGGCGCAGCGTGTTCTGGACGCGGGCCGCCATCGCGCTGACCGCCGCGATCGTCGGCACGACGACGCTGACCCTGCGCACCGCCCCGACGCACTACGACCCCCCGCTCGCCCCGCCGCAGGCCGTGCAGGGCGTCCCGCCGAGAGCGGCCCTCGGCCCGCTCTCGCAGCGGGAACTGGCCCTGCGGGCGAAACTGCGCCGGGAGTCGGCCGGCGGACCGGAAAGGGTGATGCCCCAGCCCCGCTGACCCGCACGGCACCACGGACCCTCGTCGCGCGCGCGGGCGCGCGAGTGGGCGTGCGCGCAGGCGCGTGCTCAGGCGCGTGCGTGGGCCGGGAAACGCCGCGGGCCCGCCCCCGGAGCGGGGACGGGCCCGTCGGCGTCAGCCGACGCCGGGCGTGACCGGCGGTCAGCCGGCGAGGATCTCGCGGGCCAGCTTGGCCGTCTCGGTCGGCGTCTTGCCGACCTTGACGCCGGCGGCCTCGAGGGCCTCCTTCTTGGCCTGCGCGGTGCCGGAGGAACCGGAGACGATGGCGCCGGCGTGGCCCATGGTCTTGCCCTCGGGCGCGGTGAAGCCCGCGACGTAGCCGACGACCGGCTTCGTCACGTTCTTGGCGATGAAGTCCGCGGCCCGCTCCTCGGCGTCGCCGCCGATCTCGCCGATCATGACGATCAGGTCGGTCTCGGGGTCGGCCTCGAACGCGGCGAGCGCGTCGATGTGCGTGGTGCCGATGATCGGGTCACCACCGATGCCGACGGCCGTCGAGAAGCCGATGTCCCGCAGCTCGTACATCATCTGGTACGTCAGCGTGCCGGACTTCGAGACCAGGCCGATGCGGCCCGGCTTGGTGATGTCACCCGGGATGATGCCGACGTTCGACTGGCCCGGGGTGATGATGCCGGGGCAGTTCGGGCCGATGATCCGGGTCTTGTTGCCCTTCTTGCCGGCGTACGCCCAGAAGGACGCCGAGTCGTGCACGGCGATGCCCTCGGTGATCACGACGGCCAGCGGGATCTCGGCGTCGATGGCCTCGACGACCGCGTCCTTGGTGAACTTCTCCGGCACGAAGATGACGGAGACGTTGGCGCCGGTCTTCTCGACGGCCTCCTTCACGGTGCCGAAGACCGGTACCTCGGTGCCGTCGAAGTCCACGGCCTGACCCGCCTTGCGCGGGTTCACGCCGCCCACGACGGTGGTGCCGTCACCGAGCATGAGCTTGGTGTGCTTCATGCCCGTGGCGCCCGTCATGCCCTGGACGATGACCTTGCTGTCCTTGTTGAGCCAGATAGCCATGGTGTGTTGTGTCCTCGTCCTGAGTGCTTACTTGGCGGCGTGGGCCAGCTCGGCGGCCTTGTCGGCCGCGCCGTCCATGGTGTCGACGCGCTGCACGAGCGGGTGGTTGGCGTCGGTGAGGATCTGCCGGCCCAGCTCGGCGTTGTTGCCGTCGAGGCGGACGACGAGCGGCTTGGTGACTTCCTCGCCGCGGTCCTCGAGGAGCTTCAGGGCCTGCACGATGCCGTTGGCGACCTCGTCGCAGGCGGTGATGCCGCCGAAGACGTTGACGAACACGGAACGGACGTCCGGGTCGCCGAGGATGATCTCGAGGCCGTTCGCCATCACCTGGGCGGAGGCACCGCCACCGATGTCCAGGAAGTTGGCGGGCTTGACGCCACCGTGCTTCTCACCGGCGTAGGCGACGACGTCCAGGGTGCTCATGACGAGACCCGCGCCGTTGCCGATGATGCCGACCTCACCGTCGAGCTTGACGTAGTTGAGGTTCTTCTCCTTGGCGGCCGCCTCGAGCGGGTTGGCGGCGGCCTTGTCGTGCAGTTCCGCGTACTCGGGGTGCCGGAACTCGGCGTTGTCGTCCAGCGACACCTTGCCGTCGAGGGCGATGACCTCGCCCGAGGCGACCTTGGCCAGCGGGTTGACCTCGACCAGGAGGGCGTCGGACTTGATGAAGGTGTCCCAGAGCCTGACCAGGACGTTGGCGACCTTGTCGGCGACCTCGGCCGGGAACTTGGCGGCCGCGACGATCTCGCGGGCCTTGGCCTCGTCCACACCGTCGATGGCGTCGATCGGGGTCTTGGCGACGGCCTCCGGACGGGAGACCGCCACCTCCTCGATCTCCATGCCGCCCTCGACGGAGGCGATGGAGAGGAAGGTGCGGTTGGCACGGTCGAGGAGGAAGGAGACGTAGTACTCCTCGACGATCTCCGGAGCGGTCTCGGCGATCATGACCTTGTGGACCGTGTGGCCCTTGATGTCCATGCCGAGGATGTCCGTCGCCCGGGCGACGGCCTCGTCCGCGGAGGCGGCCAGCTTGACGCCACCGGCCTTGCCGCGACCACCGACCTTCACCTGCGCCTTGACGACGGACTTGCCGCCCAGCCGCTCGGTGATCTCGCGCGCCGCCTCAGGCGTGTCGATGACTTCACCGGCCAGCACCGGTACATCGTGCTTGGCGAAGAGGTCCCTCGCCTGGTACTCGAACAGGTCCACGCGCTTCCGTCCCTATCAGTGATCTCGCGGTTCGTTGGATGCGTGGGCGTGCCGCGAAGGGCAACGTGACGTCCGCTGTGTCACAAGGGATGCGCACACGGTGTCCGAGCGCGCGGCATGTCCGTCTCGCAGGTTATCGCTGCTTGCTGGGGGCCTCTAAATCGCGGGTCACACCTCAGCGGTGATACCTGTCACATGATGCCGGATTTCCTGGCACGCCGTGCCTACCTGCGGCGTCTTCCCGCGGTGTCCGCCGGACCGGTCCGCGAGGCCTCACCGGGTTGGGGTCGACCCGGTGAGGCCTCAGGTACGGCCCCGGGGGCCGGTGGCGGCCGGCCACCACCCCGGGGGGCCGGCCTGCCGAACCGTGGGATCGCGACCGGACCAGCCGACGGCATTCGGCTGTCCGGGCGCTTTCGGTCCACGGAGTCGCTGCGGACGCGTCCGGGGGCAGGGCCATGTCCGCACGCCTTGACCCTTGCCCCCGTACGCGCCGCGCACGCCGCCGGCACGTCGTCTCCGGCTCGGCTCACGTCCCGTCGGGTATCGGCAGCGGGCGCTTCTCGAGCGCCGCCGCCATCACCTCCGGGAACAGGTCCGGTGTGCAGGCGAAGGCCGGCGCCCCGAGCGCGGCGAGCGCGGCCGCGTGCTCCCGGTCGTACGCGGGCGCCCCCTCGTCCGACAGCGCGAGCAGGGCCACGAACTGCACCCCCGACGCCTTCATCGCCCCGACCCGCTTGAGCATTTCGTCCCGGATGCCGCCCTCGTAGAGGTCGCTGATGAGCACGACCACCGTGTCGGCCGGAC
This sequence comes from Streptomyces sp. NPDC041135, assembly GCF_055592085.1. Taxonomy (NCBI): domain Bacteria; kingdom Bacillati; phylum Actinomycetota; class Actinomycetes; order Kitasatosporales; family Streptomycetaceae; genus Streptomyces; species Streptomyces sp. NPDC041135. The sequence goes on along the minus strand of NZ_JBVIYZ010000004.1, from coordinate 170,792 downwards.
GGGTGATCCGTCCCTGGCAGTAGGCGAGCGCCCGGTTGATGTCGGTGCCGCCGCCGAGCTGGGTGCCGAACAGCACGTCGACCGGGTCGTCGAGCTGTTCGGTGAGGTCGACCACGGCCGTGTCGAACACGACGAGTCGGGTGGCGATCGACCGCATGGACGCCAGGACCGCCCCGAACACGGCGGCGTGGACGACGGAGGCGGCCATCGACCCCGACTGGTCGATGCAGAGGACCACCTCCTTGCGCACCGAACGCGCGGCCCGCCCGTAGCCGATCAGCCGCTCCGGCACGACCGTGCCGTGCTCGGGCAGGTAGTGCTTGAGGTTGGCCGCGATCGTGCGGTTCCAGTCGATGTCGTGGTGGCGCGGCCGGGTGACCCGGGCGCTGCGGTCGAGGGCGCCGGTGAGGGTGGCCCGGGTGCGCGTGGCGAGCCGCTTCTCCAGGTTGTCGACGACCTTGCGCACCACCGCGCGGGCCGTCTCCCTCGTCGTCTCCGGCATCGCCTTGGTGAGGGAGAGCAGGGTGCCGACCAGATGCACGTCCGCCTCGACCGCCGTCAGCATCTCCGGTTCCAGGAGCAGGGCGGCGAGCCCCAGGCGGTCGATGGCGTCCCGCTGCATGACCTGGACGACGGAGGAGGGGAAGTAGGTGCGGATGTCCCCGAGCCAGCGGGCCACCGAGGGCGCGGACGCCCCGAGCCCGGCGGAACGCTCCCGCCCCGCCGCCGGCCGGCCGGTGTCCCCGGTGCCGTAGAGGGCGGCCAGGGTCGCGTCCATGGCGGCGTCCCGCCCCGACAGGGCGTGTCCGGTGCCGTCGGCCGCCTCGCCGCCGAGCACCAGCCGCCAGCGCCGCAGCCGCTCCCCCGCCGGGTCGTCCGGGCTGTCCGGGCTGTTCGCGCTGTTCGGGCTGTCCGGCTTCTGGTCCCGCGTCGTCGGCCCGGTCGTCATGCGCCCACCCCCACGGACTCGTCGTCGGCCGCCCCGCCCGTGCCGGGGCCGCTGCCGTTTTCGGTGCCGCCATCGGTGCCGGTGCCGAGCAGGAGCCGCAGGACCGGCAGGACGGCGTCGGCGCGCGCGGTGTCCGGTTCGGCGGCGAAGCCGGGCAGGCCCCGGCCGTGGCCCACGGCGGCCACCCGCTCGCCCGGGCCGCGCCGCACCAGCTCGCCGAGCGTCCTGCGCACCCCCGGCTCGTACGCCGAGAAGGTGCGCCGCAGCAGCGGCAGGACGTCCCGGAACGCCTCCGCCGGCACCCCGCCGAGCCAGGTGTCGACCAGGCCGAGCAGCCGCTCGTCGTGGACGAGCAGCATGCCGCCCCCGCCTCCCCCGCCGACGAACCCCTCGATCCAGGCGGCCGCGTCCGCCGGTGGCGTCCCCGGTGACAGCACGAGCCCCATCAGCCGGGCCGCCTCCTCCTGCGCCACCTCCCCCTCGTCCAGCAGCAGCCGCGCGGCCCTGCCCCGGACGACACCGGGCACGGCGTCCCGGTCGGACAGGGTGCGCAGCACGGCACGCCAGCGGCTGCGCAGGTCGCCCTGGCCGGTGCCGCCCGCCGCTGCCCGGGCCCCGGCGAGGAGTCCCACCGCGCCGTGCACCGCGTCCACCTGGCGGCGCATCTCCTCGGCCGCGTCCGGGTCGAGGCCGGCGCACGCCGGGGGCAGGCCGACGAAGATCCGCTCGGCGAGCCCCGCGGCGACCTCGGCCAGCGCGCGCGTGTCGGTGCCGCGCACGTCGCCGTAGCGCAGGGAGCGGACCAGGGCGGGCAGCGCCCGGGCGAGCCCGCCGACGTCCGTGTCGAGCGCGGCGCGGTCGGCCAGCGCCCGCATCACCGGCGGCAGCGCGTCCGGCAGTGCCGCCAGCAGGCACTGCTCGGCCAGCCCGGTGACCTCGGCGAGGGACCGGGCGTCCGCCGCGGCCGCGTCGGCCCTGGCCGTCGCCGCGGTGAGCACGGTCGTGCCCCACACCCCCGCCTCGGCGACCCGCACCGCCAGCTCCGGCTCCCAGCGCAGCCGCCAGGTCTCCCGGAAGGTGCCCGTGCCGCCCCGCGAGGGGGCCGGTTCACCCCAGCCGACGCCGAGCAGCAGCAGCCGGTGCAGCAGCCTGCTGCGGCCGGCGTCGGTGTCCTTGCGCAGGTCCAGCTCCAGCTCCCGCTCCGGTGCCTCCGGACGGAGCCGCAGCCGGCGCTGCTCGCGGGTCAGGTCGCGCTGCAACGGGACCGCGGGCGCGCCCTCCGGCACCTCGCCCAGGACGTCCCCGACCACCAGCCGGTCGCGCACCAGCGCCAGCGGCACGTCCGAGCCCTCGCACATCACCGCGTGCACGGCGTCCGTCGTCTCGCTCAGGCCGGGCAGCGGGCGGCCGCGCAGCACGGCGAGCGCCTCGGCGAGCCGGACCGCCTCGATGACGTGGGCCGGGGAGACCGTCCGGTCCTCCGCCCGCAGCAGGCCGGCCACCTTGGTCAGCCACCGCTCGACCGGCCGGTCCGGGGCGTCGAACAGGTGCGCGTACCAGCCCGGCGACTCGATGCCCGCGCCGTAGCCGCTCGCCCGGGCCAGTCTGCGGTGCGTCCAGGGCACCCAGGTCAGGTCGGCCTTGACCCGGGGCAGCCCTTTCAGCAGCGCCCGGTCGGCGGCGACGGTGGTCCGGTGCCGCAGCGCGGGCACGTGCCAGGCCCCGCACACCACGGCCACGGCCGGCCCGGACTCCCGTAGTTCCGCCCGCACCTGGAGTCGCATGTGGGCCTCCCGCACCAGGTCCCGGGGCCGCCCGCCGGTGCCGCAGGTCTCCCGCAGCGCCGTCATGGCCTCCTCCAGCGCGGCGAACGGCGCCCACGCGTCCCGCTCCCCGGGCCCTCGGTGCTCGACGACGTCCTCCCACCAGCGCTCGGGGTCGTCGTATCCGGCGGCCCCGGCGAGCATGCCGAGAGGGTCGACCCGAACGTCGCGCGTACGGTCGCAGGGCTCACCGCCGGGCTCGTCACCGGGCCCCTCGCCGGTGTCCGCGTCGCCGGGCAGAGCCGTCCGCCCGCTGTCGCCCTCCCACGCCAGCGTGTGCGTGGCGGGCAGGTCGATGAAGCGGACCGCGGCCCCGTGCTCCAGGGCCCACCGGATCGCCACCCACTCGGGGCTGAACCCGGCCATCGGCCAGAACGCCGAGCGGCCGGGCTCGTCCACGGCGTGGGCGAGGAGGGCGACCGGCGGCCGCATCGCCGGGTCGGCGGCGAGCGGGAGCAGCGCGTCGGCCTCGGGCGGCCCTTCGATCAGTACCGCCCGCGGCCGGGCGGCCTCCAGCGCGGCCCGGACCGCACGCGCGGACCCGGGCCCGTGATGCCGCACCCCGAGCAGCAGCGGTCCGGACGCGTACGCCCCGGCGGCTCCGGTCATCCGCCGGCCTCCCGGCAGGCGCGGTAGAAGTCCGTCCAGCCGTCGCGCTCGCGGACCACCGTCTCCAGGTACTCCTGCCAGACGACGCGGTCGGCGGCCGGGTCGCGGACGACGGCGCCGAGCAGGCCGGCGGCGACGTCACCGGCCCGCAGCACGCCGTCGCCGAAGTGGGCGGCCAGCGCGAGGCCGTTGGTGACGACGGAGATCGCCTCGGCCGTGGAGAGGGTGCCGCTGGGCGACTTCAGCCGGGTCCGCCCGTCCGCGGTGACGCCGTCACGCAGCTCGCGGAAGACGGTCACCACGCGGCGGATCTCCTCGATGCCGTCGGGCGCGGCCGGCAGGTCGAGGGAGCGGCCGATCTGGTCGACCCGGCGGGAGACGATGTCCACCTCGGCGTCGGCGCTCCCGGGCAGCGGCAGCACCACGGTGTTGAAGCGCCGGCGCAGGGCGCTGGACAGCTCGTTGACGCCGCGGTCGCGGTCGTTGGCGGTGGCGATCAGGGTGAAACCGCGGACCGCCTGCACCTCCTGGCCCAGCTCCGGGATCGGCAGGGTCTTCTCGGACAGGATCGTGATCAGCGTGTCCTGCACGTCGGCCGGGATGCGGGTCAGCTCCTCCACCCGGGCGGTCATGCCCTCCGCCATGGCCCGCATGACGGGGCTGGGCACGAGGGCGGCGCGGCTGGGGCCGTGCGCGAGCAGCTCCGCGTAGTTCCAGCCGTACCGGATCGCCTCCTCCGGGGTGCCGGCGGTGCCCTGCACCAGCAGGGTGGAGTCACCGCTGACGGCGGCGGCCAGGTGCTCCGACACCCAGGTCTTGGCAGTGCCGGGGACGCCGAGCAGGAGCAGGGCGCGGTCGGTGGCGAGCGTGGTGACGGCGACCTCGACGATGCGGCGCGGGCCCACGTACTTCGGGGTGATCACGGTGCCGTCGGGCAGGGTGCCGCCGAGCAGGTAGGTCGCCACCGCCCACGGCGACAGCTTCCAGCGGGCCGGGCGCGGCCGGTCGTCCTGCGCGGCCAGCGCGGCGAGTTCGGCGGCGAAGGCGTCCTCCGCGTGCGGACGCAGCACCTGCGCGACCCCACCGTCCGCGCCGCCTGCTCCGGTGCCGCCCTGCCCGGCGCCGCCGTCACCGCCGCCGTCGTCCTCCCGCGTCTGCCCCATGGACACAGTCATGGCCGAGGCCCCCTCCAGCTCTGCCGGTTCGGATCTGCTGTCCACCGTGCACCACACCACTGACAATCGCCCTGACCTGCGAGGACGCGCCGGCCGGGGCGATTGTCAGTGGGGGGATCTACCGTCGTTCGCATGACTTCGCAGGGGGTGCGCCGGACGGCGGAACAGGTGCTGGCACTGGCGCCCGACGCCGCGTCACGCACGGCGGGAAGCAGGCTCGGCACGGCCGGGCCGTGGTCCGGCACGGGCACCCGCGACGAGGCGGCGGTGTGGGGGCTGTGCAAGGGCGGCGGCGCCGTCCCGTACCGGACGGTGGTCGACCTGGCGGACCCCGCGGCCCCGGCCTGCACGTGCAGTTGCCCGAGCCGGAAGGTCCCGTGCAAGCACGCCCTGGGCCTGCTGCTGCTGTGGGCTGACGGGGCGGTGCCGCCGGCGGAGGGTGCGCCGGACTGGGCCGAGGAGTGGCTCGCGGGCCGACGCGGGCGCACCGCGGGCGAGCGCCCGGCGGACGGCGGGGGCGCCGCGCCCGGCGGCGGTGATCCGGAGGCGGCGCGGCGCCGGGCGCTGCGGCGGGCCGAGCGGGTCACGGCGGGCGCGACGGAGCTGGAGCAGCGCCTGGCCGACCTGCTGCGCGGCGGTCTGGCCTCGGCCGAGCAGGCCGGTCACGGGCTGTGGGAGGAGACGGCGGCGCGCATGGTCGACGCGCAGGCACCCGGGCTGGCCGCGCGCGTGCGGGAACTGGCGGCGATCCCGGCGTCCGGTCCGGGCTGGCCGGTGCGGCTGCTGGAGGAGTGCGCGCTGCTGCACCTCCTGGACCAGGGCTGGCTGCGTCACGACCGGCTCCCCGGCGCCCTCGCGGCGACGGTCCGCTCCCGCGTCGGCCTGCCCGTCTCCGCGGACGGCCCGCCGGTGCGCGACCACTGGCTGGTCCTGGCCCAGTACGACACCGCGGACGCCCGGCTGACCACCCGCCGGATCTGGCTCTACGGCACCCGTTCCCACCGCGTCCACCTGCTGCTGTCCTACGGCGCGGCGGGCCGGGCACCGGAGCTGGCGCTGCCGGTCGGTCTGGCCGTGGAGGCGGAGCTGTCCGCGTATCCCGGTGGCGGGCGGCCGCGAGCGGCCCTGGGCGAGCGGTTCGCGCCGCCCGCGCCCTCCGCCGTCCGGCCGCCGGGTGTGCGTACGGCCGAGGCGGCGGCCCGCTACGGCGAGGCGCTGCGCGCCGACCCCTGGCTGGACGCCGTACCGGTGACCCTGGACCGGGTGGTGCCGGTACCGGACGGGGAGGGCGGCGGGTGGCAGCTGGCCGACGCCGGCCAGGACGCGGCGCTGCCGATCACCCCGGCCGCCCGTGCCCGGCCCGGCCTGTGGCGGCTCGTCGCCCTCTCCGGCGGCCTGCCGGTCACGGTCTTCGGCGAGTGCGGCCACCGCGGCTTCACCCCGCTGGCGGCCTGGCCGGAGGGCCCGGGAGAGGCGGTGGCCCTGTGCTGAGCGGACCGACGCCCCCGGGACACCCGACGGAAGGCACCCCTATGCACGGCACGCACGGCACCGGCACCGGCACCGGGTCCTCCGCAGACCTGCGGGCGGCTTCCGCGGCGCCCGGGGCCGCACACCCCGGGCCGGCCTCCTGGGAGGACCTGGTCAGCACGGCCCTGCTGGGCACGGACCGGCGTCCCTTCCCCGGCGCCGCCGGTCGGGAGGCCCCCTTGGCGCTGCTGGACGCGGCGGCCGAGGCGACCGTACGGCGGCGGGCCGGTCTGCGGCCCGCCCGGGCGGCACGGCGCCCGGAACCAGCCCCCGACGACCCGCGCCCCGCGCTGCCCGCCGCGGCGGCGCGCAGGCTCACGATGCTGCTCGCGGACCGCTCCGGTGCCCCGGGCGGCGGCCGCCGCAGCGCCGCCCCCGACCTCATGGAGCTGCTGCCGCAGTGGCTCGCCGCGGCCAACGCGCGCGGTTTCGCGGCGCCTCCGCAGGCGCTGCCCGCGCTGCTGGACGCGGCCCGGGGGCGGACCGACCTGCGGCCGGCGGCGCTGGCGTTCGCGGGCCCGCGCGCGCTGTGGCTGGCCCGGCTGAACCCGGACTGGCGGTTCGCGCTGCGCGCCGCCCCGGGCGGCGGGACGGCGCTGCCCGGCCCCGAGGACGTCGCCGCGGTGGACCGGCTGTGGCAGGAAGGGCTGTTCGCCGAACGGGTCGCCCTGCTGTCGGCCCTGCGCTCGCACCGGCCCGCGGCCGCCCGCGAGCTGCTCGCGGCGACCTGGGCGACCGAACGGGCGGAGGACCGGCTGATGTTCCTCGACTCGCTGCGCGCCGGTCTGTCCGCCGCGGACGAGCCGTTCCTGGAGCAGGCGCTCGCCGACCGCAGCCGCAACGTCCGGGCGACGGCCGCCGAGCTGCTGTCCGCGCTGCCCGGCTCGGCCCTCGCCGCGCGGATGGCGGTGCGGGCCGCCGCGTGCGTGGCCGTCGACCGCACCGGCACCGCCCGTGCCCAGGACGGCGGCGCCCTGGCCGGACCGGTGATCGCGGTCGAGGCACCCCCCGAGTGCGACGCCGGGATGGAGCGCGACGGTGTGGTGGCCAGACCTCCCGCGGGCCGGGGCGAGCGGTCCTGGTGGCTGGGCCAGCTGGTGGAGGCGGCGCCGCTGCGGACCTGGCCGGCGCGGCTGGGCGGACGGACGCCCCGGGAGATCGTGGCCCTGCCGGTGGCGGACGGCTGGCAGCAGGAGCTGCACGCGGCCTGGTGCCGGGCGGCGGTGCGGCAGCGGGACGCGGAGTGGGCGCAAGCCCTGCTGGGAGCGCCCTCGGCACCGGAGGCGGGCGGCCCCGGCGCGGTGTCCCTGGCCGAGCGGGCCAAGCTCCTCGGCACGCTGGGAGCGGCGCCGCGGGCGGACTGGGTCGCCGGGTTCATAGCGACGCACGGGCTGTCCGAGGCGTTCCAGCTGCTCGGCGTGTGCACCGTGCCGTGGGCCCCGCCGCTGGGCCGGGCGGTCGTGGACGCCCTGGACATCGCCCGGGAGGCGGGCAGCTATCCCTGGAGCTTCAGCGGGGTGATGGGGCTGGCCGAGCGCTGCCTGGACCCGGCCGAGGCCTCGCGGCTGGACGGGCTGCTGGCCGTACCGGACGAGCGGGAGGACGCGGCGCCGGGGGCCGGGGGCTACTGGGCGGAGGCGTTCCAGCGGCTGGCGGGCACCCTGCGGCTGCGGGCGGCGATGGCCGCCGAACTGACGGCGGACGAGGAGGACGGCTAGCTCGGCCACGGCAGCGGCACTGCCAGCCGGAGCCGTAGGGAACGTGCAGGGCCAGCAGGTAGCCGGGAGCGGGCAGGGGGCAGCGGGCAGCAGGCAGCAGGCAGTGGGCAGCGGATCGTGCGGCCGCTGCCGCGCTCTCCGCCGCTTCCTCCGACCGCTCAGCCGCCGGAGGCGGCCGGCTGCCGTACGTTCTCGCGCACCCAGTCCACGATCGAGGTCGTCGTCGCCCCGGGGGTGAAGATCTCCGCCACGCCCTTCTCCTTGAGCGGCGCGATGTCCGCCTCGGGGATGATGCCGCCGCCGAAGACCAGGATGTCCGCGGCGTCCCGCTCCACGAGCAGGTCGATGACCGCGGCGAACAGCGTGTTGTGGGCACCGGAGAGGATGGACAGCCCGATGGCGTCGGCGTCCTCCTGGATGGCGGTGTCGACGACCTGCTGCGGCGTCTGGTGCAGGCCGGTGTAGATGACCTCCATACCGGCGTCCCGCAGCGCCCGCGCGATGACCTTGGCCCCGCGGTCGTGGCCGTCGAGCCCCGGCTTGGCCACCACGACGCGGATCGGACCGGCTGCCACACCCATCACTGCCTCCATGAAGCGACTGCAGAAGCGACTGCTTCCGTCCGTACGGACAAGTACCGCACACCCCGCGCGGTCCGTCACGCGCCGCGAAGTGAACGAACGTTATCTCCAGGATCCCGCAGCCGTCAGTTTTACGAAACGGACAGAGGGGGAAATCACACAGTGGGACATGAGGGCACACGGGGCTTCGATGCATCATCCCGTGTGCCGACAGGAGGTCGGCCAATGAAGGTCACCGGGATACTGGAGCCGTTCTCTCCGCTGTGCCACCGGTTCCTGCCCGGCAGACTCGCGGGTCTGTCGCTGGCGGTGCTGAAGGCGGCGGCGCTGGAGGCCGCGATCCTGGCGGGCCACCTGCTGCTCTATCCCACCGGCTTCGCCCAGGAACGCCGCGCCTCCGCGCTGCCCGCCCCGGACGGCACCGCGCGCCTGCCGGTGCGGGCCGGCCCCCCGGTCGTCCTGCTGCACGGGTTCATCGACAACCGCTCGGTCTTCGTCCTGCTGCGCCGCAGCCTCGCCCAGCACGGCGGGCAGCGCGTGGAGTCGCTGAACTACTCGCCGCTGACCTGCGACATCCGGATCGCGGCCGAGCTGCTCGGCCGGCACATCGAGGAGATCTGCGAGCGTACCGGCAGTGCGCACGTGGACATCGTGGGGCACAGCCTGGGCGGGCTGATCGCCCGGTACTACGTGCAGCGGCTCGGCGGGGACCTCCGGGTGCGCACCCTGGTGACCCTCGGTACGCCGCACTCCGGGACCCGGGTGGCGCCGCTGGCCAACGCCCACCCCATCGTCCGCCAGATGCGCCCGGACTCCCAGGTCATCGAGGAGCTGCGGCGTCCCGCGCCGGGCTGCCGGACGCGGTTCGTGGGCTTCTGGAGCGACCTCGACTCGCTGATGGACCCGCTGGAGTCGGCCTGTGTGGACCACCCCGACCTGCTGGCGGAGAACATCCGGGTGACCGGGATCGGGCATCTGGCCCTGCCCGTGCACCCCGCCGTCGCGGCCGGGATACGGCAGGCGCTCGACTCCATGCGTCCGGAGGACCGGCGCGCGGGTGGCCTGACGGTGGCCTGAGCCGCCTGGCGAGGGCACCGGCACGGCCGGTCCACAGGGCCCGGACAGCTCCCGGTATCGAACGAGCATCGAACACAAGGCCAAGCCCGCGCCCAGCGCCCCCCGAAACACGGCCGAATGCCCGTTTCCGGCCGACGGGAAACCTGCCGAAGATTGTCGCGCCCGCATACCGCCGGGTACAGTCGCCGCACTGCTCTGGCAGCCCCTGTTGTCGAGGCGAAAGAGAAGTTGGTGAACGACCGTCACCCGTCGGGGACCATGACCACCCCGGCTCCGGCTTCCGACGCCTCCCCCGCGCCCTACGCGCCGTACGGAACACAGGAAGCGCAGTACGGCGACTTCACCACGTACGGGGACTACGGTGCCACCGGTTTCCCCGATGCCGCCCAGGCAACCACCACTTTCGCCAGCGACCCGCTTTTCGGGGACCTGCCGGGCACGGCCGCGGGCACCGGCGCCTACGACGGCACGCAGTGGCAGACCGGCGCCGGTCACACCCTGGACTACGACCAGGGCGCGGGCTACGACCCGTACGTGGCCCAGCAGCACGCCGCCTACGACACCGGCGCCTACGACACCACCGGCTGGACGGTCCCGCCGCAGGCCGCGAGCCCCGACACCGGCGCCCACTGGGACACCGGCGCCTGGGCCGGGCCCGAGCAGGCGGGCACCGCCGACCCGACCCAGCAGTGGGAGTGGGGCACCCAGACCTTCGACACCGGCGCGTACGACGCGACCGCGTGGAACTCCGGGGAACCGGCCGGTCCCGCCGAGCCCGAGCAGCCCGGCGAGCCCTTCGAGCAGCAGGCCCCGGCGACGTTCGAGCAGGCCGGCCACGAGGAGACCGTTTCGGCGGAGGAGGGCGAGGACCCGACCGCCACCGGTGAGCTGCCCGCCGTCTCGCCCCTGCTCGACGACCAGGAAGAGGCCGCCCCCGTCCCGGCGACCCGCGCGGCCGCCCGCGGTGCGGCGCGCTCCCGCCGCCGTACGCCTCCCAAGCGCTCCGCGCTGCTGACCGTCGCAGTGCCGTCCGCCTGCGTGATGGGCGTCGCCGGGATCGCCGCCGCCTCGATCACCACCCTGACCGGCGACGGGGGCGGCAGCGACACGACGGCGTCCGCCTCGGACGCCCACGCCGTGAAACCGTCCGCCGCCAACAACAAGCTGGACACCCAGCTCGCAAGCCTCTCGGCCGGCGCCGACGACTTCGCGGACCGGGCCAGCCGTACGCAGGAACGCATCGACCTCAAGGCGCAGCAGGAGGCCGAGAAGAAGAAGGCGGCCGCCGAGGCCGCGCTCAAGGAGCGACTGCGCCCCAAGTTCGCCCTCCCGGTCACGCAGCAGGGGCTCAGCGCCTACTTCGGCCAGGCCGGCGTGAACTGGATGTCCGTCCACACGGGCATCGACTTCCCCGTCTCGTACGGCACCACGGTGATGGCCGCGACCGACGGCACGGTCCGCACCCAGTGGAACAGCGCCTACGGCAACATGCTGATCGTGACGGCGAAGGACGGCACGGAGACCTGGTACTGCCACCTCTCCAGCTACCGCGTCGCCTCCGGCACCACCGTGAAGGCCGGCCAGGCGGTCGCCTACTCCGGCAACTCGGGCAACTCCACCGGCCCGCACCTGCACTTCGAGGTCCGGCCGGCCGGCGGGTCGGCCATAGACCCGCTGCCCTGGCTGCGCAGCCACGGACTCGACCCCACGTAGTCACCCCGGGACCGGCCCCCCGGGGTGAGTTCCCAGGGGGAGTCCGTGTGCTGAGTGCTGAGTCCCTACAGCTTCTCCACCGGCGCGTACCGCAGCAGCAGCCGCTTCGGCTTGGTGTCCCCGAAGTCGATCGTCGCCTCCGCGTTGGCGCCGGTTCCCTTGACGCCGACGACCGTGCCCAGCCCGAACTGGTCGTGCGTCACCCGGTCCCCGACGGACACCGACACCACCGGCTTCTCCGCACCCCGCCGCGTGGCGAACCCGGAGGCGCCCGACGCCGACGAGCGGGAGCGCGACGAGGACAGCGACGCCGCCACCCCGGCGGCCGGCCCCGACGACACCGGGGAGGTCCCGCCCGTCCGCTTCCACTCCACGTGGGCGGCCGGGATCTCCTCCAGGAAGCGGGAGGGCGGGTTGTACGACGGCTGCCCCCACGCGCTGCGCAGCGCGGACCGGGTGAGGTACAGCCGCTCCCGCGCGCGCGTGATGCCCACGTACGCCAGGCGCCGCTCCTCCTCCAGCTCCTTGGCCTGGCCCAGGGCGCGCATGTGCGGGAAGACGCCGTCCTCCATGCCCGTCAGGAACACCACCGGGAACTCCAGGCCCTTGGCGGTGTGCAGCGTCATCAGCGTGATGACGCCGTCGCCGTCCTCCTCGTCGGGGATCTGGTCGGAGTCGGCGACCAGGGCGACCTGCTCCAGGAAGTCCGACAGCGTGCTCGACTCGTCCTCGCCGCGCTCCTGCTCGAACTCCAGGGCCACGGCGGCGAGTTCCTGGAGGTTCTCGATCCGGGTCTCGTCCTGCGGGTCGGTCGAGGACTGGAGCTCTGCGAGGTAGCCGGTGCGTTCGAGGACGGCTTCCAGCACCGTCGCCGGGCCCGCGCCGGACTCGACGATGGTCCGCAGCTCCTCCATCAGCACGTTGAACCGCTTGACGGCGTTGGTCGACCGCGCGGCCATGCCGTATGCCTCGTCGACCCGGCGCAGCGCCTGCGGGAAGCTGATCTTCTCGCGCTGGGAGAGGGCGTCGATCATCGCCTCCGCGCGGTCGCCGATGCCGCGCTTGGGCACGTTCAGGATGCGGCGCAGCGGGACCGAGTCCTCGGGGTTGGCGAGCACGCGCAGGTAGGCCAGGACGTCCCGGACCTCCTTGCGCTCGTAGAAGCGGACGCCGCCGACGACCTTGTAGGGCAGGCCGACGCGGATGAAGACCTCTTCGAAGACACGGGACTGGGCGTTCGTGCGGTAGAAGACCGCCACGTCACCGGCCTTGGCGTCGCCCGCGTCGGTGAGGCGGTCTATCTCGTCGGCGACGAACTGGGCCTCGTCGTGCTCGGTGTCGGCGACGTAACCGGTGATCCGCGCGCCCGCGCCCGCGTTGGTCCACAGGTTCTTCGGGCGGCGCGACTCGTTGCGCTCGATGACCGCGTTGGCGGCGGAGAGGATCGTCTGCGTGGAGCGGTAGTTCTGCTCCAGCAGGATCGTCGTCGCGTTCGGGTAGTCCTCCTCGAACTGGAGGATGTTGCGGATCGTCGCGCCCCGGAAGGCGTAGATCGACTGGTCGGCGTCGCCCACGACGCACAGTTCGGCGGGCGGCAGGTCGTCCTCGCCGGGCGGCACGTCGACCGGGTGCTCGGCGGTGCCGACCAGCTCCCGCACCAGCGCGTACTGGGCGTGGTTGGTGTCCTGGTACTCGTCGACCAGGACGTGGCGGAAGCGACGGCGGTAGTGCTCGGCGACGTCCGGGAAGGCGCGCAGCAGGTTCACCGTCGTCATGATCAGGTCGTCGAAGTCGAGGGCGTTCGCCTCGCGCAGCCGCGACTGGTACAGGACGTAGGCCTGGGCGAGGGTCTTCTCGAAACCGTCGGTGGCCTGCGCGGCGAAGTCCTCCTCGTCGATCAGCTCGTTCTTCAGGTTGGAGATCTTGGCGCTGAAGGACTTCGGCGGGAACCGCTTGGGGTCGAGGTCGAGATCACGGCAGACGAGCGCCATGAGCCGCTTGCTGTCGGCGGCGTCGTAGATCGAGAACGACGACGTGAAGCCGAGCCGCTTGCTCTCGCGGCGCAGGATGCGCACGCACGCGCTGTGGAAGGTCATCACCCACATCGCGTTGGCGCGCGGGCCGACGAGCTGCTCGACCCGCTCCTTCATCTCGCCCGCGGCCTTGTTGGTGAAGGTGATCGCGAGGACCTGACCGGGGTGCACGTTCCGCTCGGCCAGCAGGTGGGCGATGCGGTGGGTGAGGACCCGGGTCTTGCCGGAACCGGCGCCGGCCACGATGAGCAGCGGCGAACCCGCGTGCACGACCGCGGCGCGCTGGTTCTCGTTCAGCCCCGCCAGCAGCGCGGCCGCGTCGAGGGCCGGCCGCGGGGCGCCGTCGCGGTAGTAGGCGTCCCGGTCCGGCGGCACGTCGAACCGGCCGCCGAACAGGTCGTCCGGCACCTGCTCGGGAGCGTGGTCGTCGTCGGGCGGCGGGGGCTCCTCCTCGTGGGCGCGGGGGCCCTGGAGGTCGGCCAGGAAGCTGTCGTCAAAGAGGCTGCTCATCGCTCTCCGAGTCTAGGGCGCCGCACTGACAGCCGACCGCCACCCTGAGAAGTCGGCCCCCACGACCGCGAGATCTCGCCCACGCACGAGGGAGGAAGCGGGTGATGACGGCTGCACGCCGGTCGCCCACCGCGCGCGTGGGAGGTCCGGCGTGAGCCCCGGCGCGCCCCGGCTCCCGCGTCGCGCGCGGCTGCCTAGCATCGGGGAGTGCCCGGCTTCACACCCTTGAGCGCCTGGTGGGCGCACCGGCGGCCGGCGGCCGGGGCCGCCGTGATGGCGACCGGCATCGTCTCGGTGGGCCTGCACCTGACCGGCGACGAAACCCTGTCCCGGTGCGCCCTCGTGCTGACCTGCGTCGCCTGGCTGGCACTCGCCGCCGGTTTCGCCGTACGGCTGCTGCGGGAGCGGCGGCGGTGGCTGGCCGACGCCGAGTCGCCGGGGGCGCTGACCGCCGTCGCCGCGACCTGCGTCCTCGGTACCCGGCTGGCGGCCCTGGGCCGGCACGGAGTGGCCGAGGCACTGCTGGCGCTGGCCGCGCTGCTGTGGCCGGGCCTGCTCCTGCTGGTCGTACGGCACTGGCGGCGGCGCATGCCGGGAACGGTGTTCCTGGCATGCGTGGCCACCGAGGGGCCCGCCGTCCTGGGGGCCGCCCTGGCCGGCGCCGAGGCGAGCGCGTGGCTCGCGCACACCGCGCTGGTGCTGTTCTGGCTGGGCCTGGTGCTGTACGGGCTGGCGCTGACCCGCTTCGATCCGCGGCAGCTGGCCGAGGGCGCCGGGGACCAGTGGATCGCGGGCGGGGCACTGGCGATCTCCGCGCTGGCCGGCACGGGGCTGCTGGCCGCCGACAGCGCCCGCCTGTACCTGTGGAACGACGACGACCGCGGTGTCCTGCGCCATGTGACGCTCGCGCTGCTCGTGCTGTCCCTGGCCGGGTACGCCGTCCTGCTGGCCGCCGAGCTGAGGTGGCGGCGGCCGCGCTACGACGTGCGGCGCTGGGCCACGGTGTTCCCGATGGGCATGACGGCCTCGGCGGCGCTGTCCGTCGCGGGGGTGGTCGGCGTGCGCCGGCTGGAGGGGCCGGGACGGGTGCTGGTGTGGGTCTCGGTCGCGGCCTGGCTGGCGGTGGCCGCCGGCGCGGCCCTGGCGACCCGCGCGAGACTCACCGCGGCCGCGGAGGCCCCGGAGGTCACCTAGCCCCCCTAGGTCACCTAGGTGACCTGAGTGCCCAGGGGTCCGGATGGCTCACGTCCACAGCACGGCGATGAGGATGTTCGCCACGGTCAGACCGCCGACCAGCGCGAAGGCATCCTTGTCGACCTTCTCCTCGTCCCGCTTCACGTAGACCAGCCCGAGGATCACGATCAGCAGGGCGAGCTTCACGCCGATCTTGACGGTGTCGACGTGCTGGTCGTCGGCCTGGTTGAGGCCGACCAGGACGACACCGGTGACCAGCATGGTCAGCGCGCCGTGCAGCATCCCCGGCACGAACCGGGCCGTGCCCTGGCCCATCGCCTTCATCTGGGTGAGGAAACCGCCGAGCAGCGCGGCGATGCCGATGATGTGCAGGGCGACGAAGAGATGGATGAGTACGGCCATGGGCCGGAGCCTAATCAGCGGCCGGCCCCGTCCTCCCACCGGGGCCCACCCTTGTCCCACCCGCCGCCTGGGGCGCACAGGCCGCATATATCCACGCCATAGCACCCCACCCTCCCCACGGGTCCCGGAATCCGCGCATCGGTCAGCAGGCAGCGGCAAGCGGAACTCCGCGCCCGGCGAAGCCGGTCACAGGAGGTCCCGCCGCGGTCCGGTGCGACCAGTTCCGTACATCGCGTCACCAAGCCGTCACACCCCGGTTTAGCGTCCTCCCCCAGGTGACCGGCTCTCCGACGCCGCCCGGGCCAGGGGCGGCAGCCGGCCACCACCGCCGGGGAGGTCCGGCGGTGGCCCGTCGCCCCTGTGCGGGCCGCCGCCGGACGCGAGGATCCGGCCTGGTACTCGACTCGTACGGAAGGACGTGACGGGCAGGTGGCAGCGCACCGCAAGCCCAGGCAGCGCTCGGTCAGCGGCAGTACGGCCAAGGCGGCCGCCACCCTCGCCCTCGCGGGCGCCGCGACCGCGACGGGCTTCGACGGGACGGGACACGCGGCGCCCCAACTGACACCGGCTCAGGTCAAGGCCAGGGTGAACACGCTGTACCGGGAGGCGGAGACCGCCACGGAGAAGTACGACGGCGCCGAGGAGAAGGCGGCGGCCGCGCGGCGGCGGCTGACGGGGCTGCGCGACCAGGCGGCCCGCAAGCAGGGGCGGCTCAACTCGGCGCGCGAGGCGCTCGGTTCGGCCGCCGCCGCCCAGTACCGCGACGGCGGCATCGACCCCGCCTGGCAGCTGGCGCTGTCCGGCGATCCCGACAAGTATCTGGACGGGGCCGCGTTCGCCGAGCGGGCGGGCCGGCGCCAGGCCGGGGCCGTCGCCCGGGTACGGCAGCAGCTGCGGGAGATCGAGCAGCTGCGGGGGGCGGCCCGGGTCGAGCTGACGTCGCTGCGCGCACGGCAGGCCGAGCTGAAGCGGCAGAAGCGGATCGTCACCGGGAAGCTGGCCGAGGCGCGGCGGCTGCTGTCCCGGCTGACCCCTCGGGAGCGGACCCTGGCCACCGCCGACGGCTCCCCGGCGGGGCACGCCTCGCGCGCCGCCGCCGACGCCCGGGACGCCCTGGACGCGCCCGGTACGGCCGGCGCCGTGAACTCCCGTGCCGCGGCGGCCGTCGCCTACGCCTACCAGAAGCTCGGCAGCCCCTATGTGTGGGGCGCGACCGGCCCGGACGCGTTCGACTGCTCGGGGCTGGCCCTGGCCGCCTACCGCTTTGCGGGTGTCTCCCTCCCGCGCACCACCTACGCCCAGATCGACGCCGGCCGGCGCGTCTCCCGCTCCCAGCTCCAGCCCGGGGACCTGGTGTTCTTCTACTCCGGGATCTCTCACGTCGGCATCTACGTGGGCAACGGCCAGATGATCCACGCCCCGAACCCGTCGGCCCCGGTCCGGCTGGCGCCGATCGACCAGATGCCGTTCGCGGGGGCGACGCGGGTGGCGTGAGACCCCGCCGGGTGCTCAGACGAGGCGGCGGGCCGTCGCCCAGCGGGTCAGCTCGTGACGGTTGGACAGCTGGAGCTTGCGCAGCACCGCCGAGACGTGGGACTCGACCGTCTTCACCGAGATGAACAGCTGCTTGGCGATCTCCTTGTACGCGTAGCCCCGCGCGATCAGCCGCAGCACCTCGCGCTCGCGCTGGGTGAGACGGTCCAGGTCCTCGTCGACCGGCGGGGCGTCGGTGGAGGCGAAGGCGTCCAGGACGAACCCGGCGAGCCGCGGGGAGAAGACGGCGTCCCCCTCCTGGACGCGGAAGACGGAGGCGACCAGGTCGGTGCCGGTGATCGTCTTGGTGACGTAGCCGCGGGCGCCGCCCCGGATCACGCCGATCACGTCCTCGGCCGCGTCCGACACGGACAGCGCGAGGAAGCGGACCGGCCGCTCGGGGTCCGCCGACAACGCGGCGCAGCGGCGCAGCACCTCGACTCCGCCGCCGCCCGGCAGATGGACGTCGAGGAGGACCACCTCGGGCCGGGTCGCGGTGATCACCGCGACCGCCTGGTCGACGTCCGCGGCCTCGCCGACCACCTCGACGCCGGTCTCCTCGGTCCGGCCGATCTCGGCCTGGACGCCCGTGCGGAACATGCGGTGGTCGTCGACCAGGACCACACGGACGTGCCGCCCCCCGGCAGGTCCGGAACCCGCACCGGCCGCCTCCGCGGCCCCCGCCGTGCCGTTCCCCTCGGTCGCGTCGCTCATGACGTCCTCTCCGCCCTCTCCATCTCCAGCTCGACCTCCGTGCCGCCGTCCGGCACCGCCCGCAGCCGGGCCGTGCCGCCGTTGCGCTCCATACGGCCGATGATCGATTCTCTGACGCCCATGCGGTCGTCGGGTATCGAGTCGAGGTCGAAGCCCGGGCCGCGGTCGCGGACGGACACGAAGACCGTACTGCCCTCGACCTCCGCGTAGACCTGTACGGCGCCGCCGTCGCCACCGTACTTGGCGGCGTTCACCATCGCCTCGCGCGCGGCCTGCATCTGCGCGGCGATCCGTTCGTCGAGCGGGCAGTCGCCGACCACGACGACCTCTATGGGGACGCCGTGCTTGTCCTCGACCTCGGCGGCGTTGCGCTTCACCGCGTCGGCGAGGGTGGTCGGTTCGTCCGCCTCGTCCTTGCCGTTGCCCTCGGGCTTGTACAGCCAGGCGCGCAAGTCGCGCTCCTGGGCGCGGGCGAGGCGGCGGACCTCGCCGGGGCTGTCCGCGTTGCGCTGGATCAGGGTGAGGGTGTGCAGCACCGAGTCGTGGACGTGCGCCGCGACCTCGGCGCGCTCCTGGGCGCGGATGCGCATCAGGCGTTCCTCGGAGAGGTCCTGGGTCATGCGGACCAGGTAGGGGCCCGCGAGGAGCGTGATGCCGACCAGCACCGCCAGGGCGGCCTGGAGCACCGAGCCGAGGTGGGCGGCCGAGCCCTGCATGACGAAGATGGCGGAGACCCCGGCCGTGACCAGCAGGACTCCGACACCGGCGCGCAGCAGCGTGAGCGTACGGCGGCGGCTGCCGACCTCGACCCAGCGGGCCCGGCGGGCGTTGTCCGCCTGGCGCCAGACCAGGGCGACACCGGCGGCGACGAGGACGGCGGGCAGGAGGTAGGCCTTGGCGCCGTTGCTCAGGTTGACGCTGCCCACGAAGACCATGGACACCACGACCATGAGGAGCAGCGCGACCATCTGGCCCCGGTCCGGCTTGCGGGCGACGAGTCTGCGGCGGCCGTCCGGTGAGGTCTCGGTACCGACCAGGGAGGGCGACTTCTGGTCGCCGACGCCGCCGACGCCGAGCGGGACGAAGAACCAGAACGCGGCGTACAGCAGCGCGCCGAGGCCGTTGGCGAGGAACAGGCCGGCGAAGACGAGCCGCACCCAGATCACGGGCAGCCCGAGGTGCCCGGCGAGGCCCCGCGCCACCCCACCCAGCCAACGGCCGTCGCTGCTGCGGTAGAGCTTGCGCGGCGGCCGCGGGTCGTCGAGTGGCAGTGCTGCGGCGTCCGGCATGCCATCGATGGTCACACGGCGGTGGGCGCCGGGCATCAGGGTCCGCCCCCTAGTCGCCCCTGATCTTCCGCCGGGCCACCGGCCGAACACTTCCCGCCCGCCGTCTCGGGGCCGATATCAGGGTCCGGCCAGGGTCGTTCCGACTGCCGCCGCGGCGGCCGGGCCGTCACCATGGACGCATGACGGATCACGAGCACGCCGCGACGGGTCCGGGACCCGGCTCCGGCCCGCGCCCGGCCCCGGGCCCGGGCCCCGGGCCGACGGATGCCGCGTCCGCCGCGACGGGGAGGACCTCGGCGGCAGGGGCGGCAGGGCCGACGGGGACAGAGGGAATGACGGACACCGCCGGAGCCTCGGGCGCCGGCGGCGGGACGGGGCGCGCCGGCGGCGAAGGTGCGGCCGGGGGTGCGGCGGGGGCAGCGGGGCCGCAGACCGGTGCGGTGATCCCGCCCTTCCGCCGGGACCCGCGGCAGAAGGTGATCGCCGGAGTCTGCGCCGGGCTCGGGCGGCAGACCGACCTGGACCCCGTGATCTTCCGGATCACCCTGGCCGTGCTGGCCGCGACCGGCGGCCTCGGTCTCCTCTTCTACGGCTTCGCCTGGCTGCTCGTGCCGTACGAGGACGAGGAGGAGAACGAGGTCCGCAAGCTGCTGACGGGCCGGGTCGACGGACAGGCCCTGGCCGGGGTGCTGTTCGCGCTGGTCGGCTGCGGGGTGTTCCTGACGATGCTGCGCAACGGCGGCGTGCTGACGTTCTCCGTGGTCCTCTCCCTGCTGCTGGCCGGCGCGGGGTACTGGTCGCGGCGGCGCGACGCCGCCGACCCCGACCCGCTGGCCGCCCAGGCGGCCGCCGACGCACCGCCGGAGGCGCAGGCCCCGCCGGTCGTCACCACCTATCCGTCCTGGTGGCGCGATCCGATCGTCAAGGACGGCACGCATGTCGGCGGCACCGGCTACCTGTGGGGCCCGTCGGACGCGCGGACCCCGGACGCCGGCCCGGCGCTCGACGTCGGCGTGGCCTATCCCTGGCGGCATCCCGGCGCCCAGCACCCGCCGCGGGCACCGCACACCACCGCGGCGCCGAAGCCACGCGGACCGCGCTGGATCGGCGGTTGGGTGTTCCTGCTGGCCCTGCTCGCGGCCGCCGTGGGCACCGGCATGTTCTGGAAGACGCATCCGCTCGGCACCAGCCTCCAGGCCGGTCTCGCCGCCGCGCTGGTTGTCCTCGGCGTGGGCATCGGGCTCAGCGCCTTCCTGGGGCGGACCGGGGCGGGATCGGTGTTCCTGGCGATCGTCACGGCGGCCCTGCTCGCCGCCTCGGCGGCCATGCCCCGGGACATCACCACCCACTGGCGGCACCAGTCGTGGCGGCCCGCCTCGACGGCCGGCATACGGCCGGGGTACGACCTCGGCGCGGGCGTCGGCACCCTCGACCTGACGGCCGTGCGGCCCGCCAAGGGGCAGACGGTGCGGACGAAGGCCCAGGTGGACGCGGGCCGGCTGAAGGTGATCGTGCCGGCGGACGCCACCGTGCGGCTGAGCGTCCACGTCGGTCTGGGCGACATCAGACTGCCCGGTGAGAAGGCCGACGACGTGGACGTGGCACCGGACAAGCGCGAGGACGTCACCCTGTCACCGACGACGGGTGGCCGGAACACGGGCACGCTGGACCTGGACCTCCAGGTCGGTGCCGGACAGGTGGAGGTCAGCCGTGCCGCGTCATGAGTTCCAGCCGGGGAAGCTGGTCGCCGGCCTCTTCCTCGCCGCGACCGGTGTCGCCTACGCGGGAGACGCGTTCGGGCGGTGGCGCATCGAGTGGTTCGCGGCGCTCCCGCTGGTCGTCGGCGGCCTGTGCCTGGCGGGTGTCGCGGCGGTCGTCGGCCGGGTGGTGCGCAGACGACGCGGCACCGAGGGCGGCTACCGGTAACCGCCTAGCGGTAGCCGCCGCTCCGGTGCCGCCGCCGGGCACGCAGGGCGGCGTCCACGGAGAAGTAGGGGGTTCCGGCGAGGACGAGCGGCAGCCAGGCCATCAGATAGGCGAGGTCGTTGCCGTAGTAGTAGGGCGTCGACGCCCAGCTCATCGTCAGCCACAGGCTGAGCGAGATCAGCGCGCCGCCGAGGGCGGCCAGGCGGGCCAGCAGGCCGATCAGGATGCCGACGCCGACGGCCAGTTCGCCGAGGGCGACGGCGTAGCCGAAGCCGACGGGGTTGTTCAGGGCCAGGTCGACCAGGGCCGGGACGGCGGAGGAGTCGCGCACGCCGCGCATGATCTCGCCGATGGAGCCGGAGCCGCTGGACTTCATGAAGGCGCTGTCGGTGAGCTTGTCCAGGCCGGCGTAGACGAAGGTGACGCCGAGGAAGACGCGCAGCGGAAGGAGGGCGTAATGAGTGGCCGTGTCCCGCCAGGTACGGGGGCCGTCGAGGGAGGAGGTGTGTGGTCCGGTCCGCATGCCGTACGTCATCGCTGTAGCCGCCTCTCGCCCGCCGTGCCCCGGCCCTTCACAGACCATACGTATGCGGGGCGGTCAGCGCTCGACCCCGTCGGGCACCTTTTTCCGGCTTCGGCGGGAAAGGGGGATGCGGCGTCCTCCGGGGACCGCCCGGGGTCACTCGGTGATCTCCACGGGGCACCGGTTGGTCGCCACCCCGGCAGCCGTGATCACCTGCACGTCCAGGCAGCCGGGCTCCACGTCCGCCGGGACGGGCACGGTCAGGGAGGTGTCGGTGGGGTTGCTGAAACCGCCGGTGACCGGGACGAGCGGGACGTGGACGTGGACCGCGCCGATGCGGACGATCATCCGGGCCAGGTGGTCGGCGCCCTGGGCACCGGGCGGGACGAAGCCGGTGCCGCGGATCTCGATGTCGTCGCCGGTGCGGATGGGACCGTCCAGGTCGCCGGCCTCCCGCACCCGGACCACGGACAGCACCGCCGGTCGCCCGCCCTCCGCGTACTTGCCCGCCAGGTAGGTCGCGGCCGAGATCAGCACCACCGCCACCAGTCCCCAGGGCAGGTCGGGCAGCCGGTCCGGGCGCCGGGCGAGCCGTACGGCGGCGAACACCAGGGCCACGGCGCTGATCGCGACGTACTGGATGTCGGCGAAAGTGCCCCGGCCGGAGTCGTCGGTGAGCAGGTCGGCAGCGCGCGGCCGGTGTGCGCGGATCTTCTGCAGCCGCAGGCCGAGGATGCGCAGGCCCACCACCCGGCGCACGAGTACGGCGATGCCGCAGACCACCGCCAGGACGGTCACCACGCCCGCGGCGCGGCCCAGTGCGAGTCCGGAGATCAGCGCGTCGCGCTCGGCGTGCGCGGACGCGGCGGCCAGGCGGCCGGCCAGCAGCAGGACGGCGTAGGCCACGAACAGCACCCAGGCCGCGGCCACCGTCCGGGAGGTGGACATCCGGTTGTCCTCGCCGACGACCGGGGCCAGCGCCCCGCCGCGCGCCCGGTGGAACCAGGAGGCGGCGGTCAGCGCGGCCGCCACCAGCAGCGCGGCGAGCAGCCCGGCGGTGCGCGCGCTGGTCCAGCCCGCGCCGACGGCGGTGAGCGACTGCGTCAGCAGCAGCACGACGACGGCCGCCCAGACGACGCACACGGTGCGCCGCCACAGCCGGGCCAGCCACGCCTCCCCCTCCGCGCGGCCGCGCCCGGCGACGGTCTCCGCCTGCTGGGTCAGTTCCTCGGAGACCCACTGGCGGGACGCGGACGCCGAGTGCGCCACCGCCGCCGGCAGGCCCTGCCCGGCCGCGAACTCGTCCCGCCTGCGCAGGAAGGCGCTCACCGCCCGCCGGTGCCCCTCGCGCGCGCCGTGCGGGCAGTCCCCGCAGGTGCAGCCGCCCTCGTGTCCCCCGTCGGCGCCCGCTGCCGCGCCCTGTCTCGCCTCCTGCACCGCCACGCCCGAAGCCCGCCTTCCCCACGACCCGAGACACGGCCGGCGGCGCCCTCGAAGGCCCCGTCCGGCGCCGTGCAACTCCCCTGCGACGAGAGCGAATTGTGCCCTACACCACGCCCTCGCGGGCCCGCCGGGTCCGGTGGCCGCGGGTGAAGCCGGGCCCATCGGGTTGACCGTACTGGGAGAATTCGCCCATGGCCGAGATCATCCAGCGGAACGGGACCTGGGCGTTCGACGGCAGCACGGTCCGGATCACGCCGGGGCTCCACCGCTCCGTGCCGCTGTTCCGGCAGACGTACGGGGAGGTCGCCGTGCCCCTGGAGGCGGTGGCCGGTGTGGCCTTCGAGCCCGAGGGCAGACGCGGCCGGCTGCGGATGCGGCTGCGCGAGGGCGCAGACCCGCTGCTCCAGGCCACCGGGGGCCGGCTGCCGGACGCGGCCGATCCCTACCGGCTGGCGGTGGACGCGGACCGCTGCGGGGTCGCCGAGTACGTCACCGAGGAGATCCGCCACGCCCTGCTGCTGGACCGGATTCCGCGGACGCCCACCGCGACCTGTCTGCTGCCCGGTCCGCCGGTGCCGGTGTCGGTGCGGTCCTCCGACGGCACGGTCTCCTTCGACGGTACGCAGGTGCGCGTGGACTGGGCCGACACCTCCGACCGGGTCAAGCGCGCCGCGGGCCCCCGGATCATCGGCCTGCGCGAGGTGACGCGGGTCGAGTGGCTGCCCAACTCGGGCTTCGAGGACGGGTTCCTGCGGTTCGTGACCCGCGAGACGGCGTTCGCGGACCTGCCGCCGGACAAGGACCCCTGCGCGTTGGACCTGTGGGGCAGTGCCCGCCGGGACCTGCTGACGGCGCTGGTCGCGGCCGCCGTCACCGCCCGGCTGCCGCACCCTTCCGCCCCGGAGGGCACCGGCGCGCGGGAGGGCCGGGACCGGGCCGCGGGAACCGTGCCGCGCCAGGGCGACCACCACGACGTGCTGCTGCGCCGCCTGCGTGAACTGGGCGAACTGCACCGGGACGGAGTCCTCACCGACGAGGAGTTCACGCTGACGAAGGCGGCCGTCCTGCGCGGCTTCACCGGCTGACCCGGGGCTGACCAGCGGCTGACCACCGGCCGGCCGGTGGCCAGGTCGGGCGGGCGGGCCCCGTCCGGGTCAGCCGAGCAGGTCCGGTTCGCCGCGGCTGATGTCCCGCCAGAGGGGTTGGTAGTTGATCCAGGCGACCAGGTCGCCGCCGAGCTGTTCGCGGGTGGCGACGGCCAGCTTGTGGTCGATGAGGACCGGGCGCCCGGCCGCCTTCGCCATCAGCTGCACCTGGCAGGAGCGTTCCATCGTCAGGAACCACCAGGCCGCGGCGTCCACGGAGTCGCCGACCGTGAGCAGCCCGTGGTTGCGCAGCACCAGCGCCTTGCGGGAGCCGAGCGCGGCCGCGATGCGGCGGCCTTCCGCGGCGTCGACGGCGACGCCGGTGTAGCTGTCGTAGAGGGCGTGGTCCTCGTAGAAGGCGCAGCTCTCCTGGGTGATCGGGTCGAGCAGGTCGCCGAGGGCGGACAGCGCGCGGCCGTGCACCGAGTGGCAGTGGGCGACGGCGACGACGTCGGGGCGGGCGGCGTGCACCTGGGCGTGGACGGTGAAGGCGGCCTGGTTGATGTGGTAGCGGCCCTGGACGACCTGGCCGTCCCGGTTGGCCAGGACCAGGTCGCCGACGGTGACGTGCCGGAAGGGCATCCCGAACGGGTTGACCCAGAAGCAGTCGGTGAACTCCGGGTCCCGCGCGGTGATGTGCCCGGACACCCCGTCCTCGAAGCCGGACCGCCCGAAGATCCGCAGCGCGGCCGCGAGGCGTTCCTTGCGGTGCCGCCGCTCGTCCTCGACCGAGTCGTACATCGGCGGCATCGCGAACCGCAGCTGGTCGGTGGGCAGCGGCTGGGGCGGGGTGGGCCCGTGCATACGTCCTCCAGCACTGGGTGTGCGTTACGGGGCGGAAGGTACCCGCGGTCGGCCTGGGAGAACAGAGGCGGGAGGTGACGATCCCACGCGCCGCCCGACCGCACGGAGCGCAGGGCCGTCCGCCGCCGCGAACGGCGAAGAGGTGGAACCGCCGCAGCCGTTCCACCTCTCGCGCACCGAGCCGGCCGATGAGCCGGCGGATGCCTTACGGGACGAGCGTCCGCCTAGGCCAGGGGGCTCACTCCCACTCGATGGTGCCCGGGGGCTTGGAGGTCACGTCGAGGACGACGCGGTTGACGTCGCGGACCTCGTTGGTGATGCGGGTGGAGATCTTCGCGAGGACGTCGTACGGCAGCCGCGACCAGTCGGCGGTCATGGCGTCCTCGGAGGAGACCGGGCGCAGGACGATCGGGTGGCCGTAGGTGCGGCCGTCGCCCTGGACGCCGACGCTGCGGACGTCCGCGAGCAGGACCACCGGGCACTGCCAGATGTCCCGGTCGAGACCGGCCGCGGTCAGCTCCTCGCGGGCGATGGCGTCGGCGTCGCGCAGCAGGTCCAGGCGCTCCTTGGTGACCTCGCCGACGATCCGGATGCCCAGGCCCGGGCCGGGGAACGGCTGGCGCTGGACGATCTCCTCCGGCAGGCCCAGCTCCTGGCCCACCATGCGGACCTCGTCCTTGAAGAGCTTGCGGAGCGGCTCGATGAGCTGGAACTCCAGGTCCTCGGGGAGGCCGCCGACGTTGTGGTGGGACTTGATGTTGGCGGTGCCGCTGCCGCCGCCGGACTCGACGACGTCCGGGTACAGGGTGCCCTGGACGAGGAACTCGACCGCGGGGCCCTCGTCGGCGATGATCTCGGCCTGCGCCTGCTCGAAGACGCGGATGAACTCGCGCCCGATGATCTTCCGCTTCTCCTCGGGGTCGCTGACTCCCTTGAGGGCGGTGAGGAAGCGCTCCTCGGCGTCGACGACCTTCAGCTGGACGCCGGTGGCGGCCACGAAGTCCTTCTCGACCTGCTCGGTCTCGCCCTTGCGCATCAGGCCGTGGTCGACGTAGACGCAGGTCAGCTGGGAGCCGATGGCCTTCTGGACGAGGGCGGCGGCGACGGCGGAGTCCACCCCGCCGGACAGGCCGCAGATGGCGCGCTTGTCGCCGACCTGCTCGCGGATCGCGGCGACCTGCTCGTCGATGACGTTGCCGGTGGTCCAGTCGGGCCGCAGGCCGGCGCCGCGGTAGAGGAAGTGCTCCAGCACCTGCTGGCCGTGCGTGGAGTGCATGACCTCGGGGTGGTACTGGACGCCGTAGAGCTTCTTCTCGTCGTTCTCGAAGGCCGCCACCGGGACGACGTCCGTGGACGCGCTCACGGTGAAGCCGTCGGGGGCGGCGGAGCAGGCGTCGCCGTGCGACATCCACACCGGCTGCTCGGCCGGGGTGCCCTCGAAGAGGGTGGAGGACGTCCGGGAGACGTGCAGATCGGTACGGCCGTACTCGCGGGCGCCGGTGTTGTCGACGGTGCCGCCGAGGGTCTGCGCCATCAGCTGGAAGCCGTAGCACATGCCGAAGACGGGGACGCCGGACTCGAAGATCTCGCGGTCGAGGCGGGGGGCGCCCTCCGCGTACACGGACGACGGGCCGCCGGAGAGGATGATCGCCGCGGGGTTCTTGGCGAGCATCTCGGTGACCGGCATGGTGCTCGGCACGATCTCGCTGTAGACCCGCGCCTCGCGGACGCGACGGGCGATGAGCTGGGCGTACTGCGCGCCGAAGTCGACGACCAGGACGGTGTCGGGAGTGGCGGCAGCGGGAGTCGCTGATGACACGGGGTGCCTTCCGGCGGTCTGGGCGGGGTCTTGTACTACCGATTCTACCGGGGTCGCCGCGGGTGACCTCGTCGTGCGCCCGGCGGGACGGCAGGGCCGGGCACACGGCGGCGGAACGGCCGTGGCATGCGGGACGGGACGTGGCATACTGACCCCGTGCTCACGCAGACGACCTTCCTCTTTACCTATGGCGACCGGCCCGCCGGCTGCCATGGTCGTCACGCTTGAGCGAACCGCCGAGCGACTTCCCAGGCGCCCCGGGCCGACAAGGCCCGGGGCGCCTGTCGTTCTCCGGGTTCTGCGGTTCCGGGGCCTCCGCCCTCCCGATCCAGGAGCCCCGACATGACCACCACCACAACCCCCACCCCGGCCGCGGCCATCGCCGGGGCCCGTGAACGCATCGACGTGCTGGACGACCGGATCATCGGCCTCATCCAGGAACGGATGGCCGTCTCCGCCGTCGTGCAGGAGACCCGCATCGCCTCCGGCGGCCGCCGGGTGAACCTCTCCCGCGAGATGGAGATCCTCGGCCGCTACCGGGAGGCGCTGGGCAAGCCCGGCACCACCCTCGCCATGACCCTGCTGGAGCTGTGCCGGGGTCGCATCTGAGTTCGGGCCCGCTCTCACCCGTACGGCGCGTGACCGGCCCGCGCGCGGCTTCGTTGGTCCGGGTGTCCGTGCCAGCCAGGGGCGGGCCCGACGAAACCACGCGTGGCTCGCCGGAGCGATGAGGCGTACGGATCGTGCCGTGCGCCGTGGGACCTCGCTCCGGACAAGTGACCGGACGGCAGGGGACAGCGGCCCGGTCACGCAAGAGAACGGCCGGCTCCGGGGACGCCCGGGGCCGACCGACGGACAACCGCACACCCGCACGACGGGACCCCGACGCGTACCGGTTCTGCTCCGTACCGGCTCCCCTGCGTACCGGGCGTACCGGCGGCACAGGCACTCAGAACCAGCGGCGCGACCCCCCTGCGCCGCTTCCAGGCACCGGCGCTGCCCTGACGTCGGTGCTGACGGAAGAAGGGCCCCGCGGCCTCCGTCCCGCGGGGCCCTTCCCCGTGCCCGGCCCCGGACCGGCACCCGGCACCCGGCACCCGGCACCCGGCACCCGGCACCCGGCAATGTGACCCAGAACACATGGGAACTTCGCGTTCCGCGGGCAACCCTTCGCCGTCCTCGCTGATCCAACCCTGCGAATCAAGGACCTGCGCTCGGAGGGGGGCGCAGGTCCTTAATCATGTCCGGAGTGGCCGGAGCCCGCGGGGGCGTTCTTCGGCGGGACCGCCGGGATGCCGAGGAACGGCAGCCGCAGTGCGCCGAAGGCGTCCGCCGGCACCGCCGGATGCTGCGGCTCCACCGGCTTCAGCCGCTCGTAGGCGGCTCCCTGCGGCGGGCGCTGGTCCTCCTCGCCCTTGTTCGGCCAGAACGACATCGCCCGCTCGGCCTGGGCCGTGATCGTCAGCGAGGGGTTGACGCCGAGGTTCGCGGAGACCGCCGAGCCGTCCACCACCGAGATGCCCGGGTGGCCGTACAGCCGGTGGTACGGGTCGATGACGCCGGTGTCGGGGGAGTCGCCGATGGGGCAGCCGCCGAGGAAGTGCGCGGTCAGCGGGGTGCCCATCAGCTCGCCGACGTTGCTGCCGGCGAAACCGTTGATCTCGGCGGCGAGCGCGGACGCGGCCTCGGAGGCGGCCCTTATCTGCTTGGGGTTCGGCGCGCCGTGGCCCTGCCGGGCGGTGAGCAGGCCCTTGCCGACGCCGCCGGGCTTCAGATAGGTGGTGAGGGAGTTGTCCAGCGACTGCATCACCAGACCGATGATCGTCCGCTCCGACCAGCGGCGGTTGGACAGCGAGCGCAGCACCAGCAGCGGGTGCCGGGCCGCGTTCGCCACCCAGCCCAGCACCCGGGAGGAGCCCTCCGCGTACGGCACCTGGAGGATCGACAGGCTGCCCATCGCGTTGGAGCCCTTGCCGTAGCGGACCGGCTCGATGTGGGTGCTGTCGTCGGGGTGGATCGAGGAGGTGATCGCGACGCCCCGTGTGAAGTCGGCCTTCGCCGCGCCGTGCGCCTTGCGGTAGCGCCGGTCGTCGGTCTGAGCGCCCACCAGGGCCTCGGAGTTGGTGCGGGTGAGGTCGCCCAGGCGGTCCGACAGGTACGGCAGCCGGCGGCCGGCCTTCATGCGGTGCAGCAGGGTCTGGGTGCCGTAGGTGCCGGCGGCGAGGACGACCCGGCGGGCGGTGAAGGTCCGGCCCGCGCCCTTCCTCTTCCGGTCGGTCGGCAGGGTGGCGACCGCGTAGCCGCCCCGGGAGTCGTCGGTGACGGACACGACGGTCGTCATCGGGTGGACCACCGCGCCCGCCTTCTCGGCCAGGTGCAGGTAGTTCTCGTTCAGGGTGTTCTTCGCGCCGTGCCGGCAGCCCGTCATGCAGGAGCCGCACTCGGTGCAGGCGCGGCGCGTGGGACCGGCCCCGCCGAAGTAGGGGTCGGCGGCCTCCTGCCCGGGCCGCGCCCTGCCCTTGCCGTCGCCGTCCTCGCCGTCGCCGAAGAAGACGCCGACCGGGGCCAGGTGGAAGGTGTCGCCCACGCCCATCCGCTGGGCCGCCGCCTTCAGATGGACGTCGGAGGGGGTCATGGTCGGGTTGACCCGGACGCCGAGCATGCGCTGCGCCTGGTCGTAGTACGGCCGCAGTTCGTCGTGCCAGTCGGTGATGTCCCGCCACTGCGGGTCGTCGAAGAAGGCCTTCGGCGGTACGTAGAGGGTGTTGGCGTAGTTGAGGGAACCGCCGCCGACACCCGCCCCGGCCAGCACCATGACGTTGCCCAGCAGGTGGATGCGCTGGATGCCGTACATGCCGAGGCGGGGCGCCCAGAGGTAGTTCTTCAGGTCCCAGGAGTTCTTCGGGAGGGTGTCGCGGGTGAAGCGGCGGCCGGCCTCCAGGACGCCGACCCGGTAGCCCTTCTCCGTCAGGCGCAGGGCGGTGACGGAGCCGCCGAAGCCGGAGCCCACGACGAGGACGTCGTAGTCGTACGCCGAATCGTCCTGCTCGGGGACGGAGTTCTCCTGCGACACGTGCTCTCCTCGTCGAGAACGGGATGGGTGGGACCGGGGGCGGGGACTGCGGGATCAGGGGTTACCGGAAGCGGAATGCCTTCATCAGGCGGAGACTGCGGCTCATGAACGCCGCGTACGCCTCGTCGTCCATGCCCAGCGACGGCGCCATGGGCAGCAGCCGCTGCCGGGCGACCGTCTGGGCCTCGGTGTACTTGAGGATGCCCTCCGAGCCGTGCCGGCGGCCGAGGCCGGAGTCCTTCATCCCGCCCATCGGCGACTGCACGCTGCCGTAGGCGGGCGCGTAGCCCTCGTTGATGTTCACGGTGCCGGTGCGCAGCCGGGCGGCGACGTCCAGGCCGCGGCGGACGTCCTTCGTCCACACCGACGCGTTCAGGCCGTACGCCGTGGAGTTGGCGCGCTCGATCGCCTCGTCGTCGGTCGAGAAGCGGTAGACGGACACCACGGGCCCGAAGGTCTCCTGCTCGCACACCGCCATGTCGCCCTCGACACCGTCGAGGATGGTCGGCTCGAAGAAGTACGGGCCGATGTCCGGCCGTGCCACGCCGCCCGCGAGCACCTTCGCCCCCTTGGCGACGGCCTCCTCCACATGGCGCGTGACGGTCTCCAGCTGCCGCTCCCCCACCAGCGAGCCCATGTCGGCACCGTAGGCGAGGGCGGTGCCGAGCCGCATGGCCTTCGTACGGGCCGCGAAGCGCTCCAGGAAGGCGTCGGCGACCGACTCGTGGACGAGCAGCCGCTCGATGGCGATGCACAGCTGCCCGGCGGAGGAGAAGCAGGCGCGGACGGCACCGGCCGCCGCCTTCTCCACGTCCGCGTCCTCCCGCACGATCATGGCGTTCTTGCCGCCGAGTTCGAGGGAGACGCCGACCAGCCGGGCGGCCGCGCCCTGGGCGACCTCGCGGCCGGTGCGGGTGGAGCCGGTGAAGGAGACGTAGTCGGCGTGCCGGACGACCTCGGGCCCGACGACCGGGCCCTCGCCGAGCACCACCTGGAACACGTCGGCCGGCAGCCCGGCCTCGATGAGCAGGTCACGGGCCCACAGCGCGGTCAGGCAGGTCTCGGTGTCCGGCTTCATCACGACCGCGTTGCCCGCGACGAAGGCCGGCAGCGCGTCGCCGACCGACAGCTCGAGGGGGTAGTTCCAGGGGGCGATCTGACCGATCACCCCGCGCGGGTGGCGCAGTTCGGTGACCCGGGTGAGCACGGGCACGGCACCGGCGTGCCGCTTCGGCCCGAGGTAGGCGGGGGCCTTGCGCCCGTAGTGCCGGGCGGCGACGGCGACGGCCTGCACCTCCTCGTGGGCGTGCAGCCGGGCCTTGCCGGTCTCCAGCTGGATCAGGTCGAGCACCTCGGCCTGCCGCTCCAGCACCAGGTCGTGGAAGCGGAGCAGGACGGCGGCGCGCCGGCGCACCGGCGTCCGCTCCCACACGGCCTGCGCGGCGCGGGCGGCCTCGAAGGCCCGGGCCACGTCGTCCGGGGTGGACTCGGGCAGGTCGGCCAGCTTCTCACCGGTGAACGGTGTGTGACTGGCGGTCCGGCCGGAGCCCGCGACGCCCTTGGTGAGCTGGGCGATCAGTTCCGGGGTGACCACGTCGGCGGCGGTGCGCGCACCGGCCGGGGCGGGCGCGAGCGGGTTGGTGCCGGTGGGCGCGGAAGCGGTGCCCGCGGCGCTGTCCGGCACGGTTTCCGGGGCGGTTTCGGGCGCGATGTCCGGGGCCTGCGAGTCCGTCATGAGGCGCAGGGTATGCCGCCGCGCGGCCTTTGGGTACCCGTCGGTAACGGGGATTCACCGACCGCTCACACGCTGCCAGCGATCACTGGCAGCAAACGTGCTGATCAGCGGGTTACCGGGGCGGAACGGCCACCGCCCGGCGCGCCGCGGATTCCCCCGGGACCACCGCTCCGGCACCCGGTCCGGACCCGGTCACCCTGGCACCGGGCGCCCCGCCAGGTGCGCGCGTCCCACTGCCCGGCGCGCCGACGCCGGCCGCGAGCGCCGCGGCGACCTCGTCGGGGGCGGGCCGTCGCCCGGGGTGCGGGTCGAGCAGGCGGCTCAGCAGGGCGGCGAGGGGGCCGAGCCGGCCGGAGACGTGCGGGCGCGATCCCGGGGGCTCCGTCTCGGGGACGCCCTCCGGGTGCGGGGCGGAGGCCGCGCCGAGGTCGCTACGGCCCCGCAGCGGTGGCCGGCCCTCGACGGCGAAGTGCAGCAGCGCGCCCAGCGACCACAGGTCGGAGGCCGGTCCGGCGCCGCGGCCCGAAAGCCGCTCCGGGGCGACGAACCCGGCCGCCGACCGCTCCTCGGGCGCGTGGCCGATGCCGACGTCGGTGAGCACGACGCGGCCGGTGCCGGTTTCGAGCAGGACGTTGGCGGGCTTCACGTCGGGGTGCACGATGCCGACGGCGTGGGCGGCACGCAGAGCCCCCAGCACGGCGAGCCCGACCCGGGCCGCCTCGGCGGCCGGGAGCGGCTCGCGCCGCACGGCCTGATGCAGCGACTCGCCGTCGATCAGCTCCATGACGATCCAGGGGAGCCCGTCCTCGGTGACGACCTCGTGGATGCGGACGGCGCAGGGATGGTCGACGCGGGTCGCGGCGCGTGCCTCGTGGCGCAACCGGTGCGCGGCGCGCTCGCGTTCCCCGTTCCGGTCCCCCGGACCGCTTCGGTCGCCCCGGTCACCCGGCAGCAAGGGCTCCTTGACCGCGACGTCGCGGTGCGCGTGCTCGTCGCGGGCCCGCCAGACGACACCGGCGGGACCGGAGCCGATGCGCTCGGTCAGCCGGTAACGTCCGCCGATCAGCCGGGTTCCGGGCGGGCGCCCGCCGTTGTCGTCCATGCCTGGCGACTACCCGCCCGGCGCCGATAGTTGTCGCCGCGTCAGATGGCGACCGGTCCCGCCTCGCCGCGGCCGCTCAGAGCTTGCCGATGTCCAGGTTGGCGATCGCCGCCCGGGCCACCTCCCGGCCCCGGGCCGTGAAGTCGCCCTTGGACGGGTAGCTGACGGTGAGCCGGTAGAGGTCGCCGGAGGCGGTGCGGTAGTAGAAGAGGCGCAGTTCGCGGGGGCGGGGGTGCTGGGTGTCGTCGGTGGTGTAGTCGACCGTGTTCTCGGCGGCCTGCCCGCCGCGGTACTTCACGTCCGCGTCCGGGTCCGTCCTGGCGGCCTTCCGCATGTCGAGGGAGTAGTCGCCGTCGGTCTTGAACTTCTCGTTGTCGGCGTACATCTGGGCCCGTGCGCTGCTCTTGATCTCGTGCAGGGAGTCGTCGGACCTGCGGGAGAGGTGCAGGCCGACCCAGATGCCGCCGCTCCAGTCGGAGTACGTCACCCAGTCCTGGTCGGTGTCGTCCGCCTCGGGCCTGGTCACCTGGTAGGCCGCCGGCACCCCCAGCGACGCGCCGAGGCCGGGGTTCGCGCGCACCGTCCAGCCGTCGGGGAGCGGGCCCGCGAACGGGTCGGTCAGCACCAGGCAGCCCGCCACCGCCGCCGCGACGGCCACCGCGCCCGCGCCGAGCCGGAAGCGGCGCCCCGGGCGGACGGCGCGGCGCCCGTCCGGGGCACCCGGAACCACGGTGGGGCTCGGGGCCCCGGTGGGACTCGGGACAGTGGTGGGGCCCGGGACCGGTGGGGCGGGCGGCTCGGCGGCCGCCGCCAGCAGGGTCCTGACCCGGGCGGCGTCCGGGCGGTGCGCGGGGTCCTTGCGCAGCAGGCCGTCGATGACCTCGGCCAGCGGGCCGTGCGCGGCGGCGGGCGGGGCGGGGACGGCGTGCAGGACGGACTGGAGGGTGGCGGGGGTGTTGCTGCGGCGGAAGGGGGAGACCCCCTCCGTGGCCGCGTACAGGACCACGCCCAGGGACCACAGGTCGCTGGCCGGGCCGGGGCGCCGGCCCAGCACCCGTTCCGGCGCGATGTACTCGGGCGAGCCCACGAAGCCGCCCGTGTCGGTCAGGTTGGTCTCGCCCTCGATCTGCGCGATGCCGAAGTCGGTCAGGACGACGCGTCCGTGCCGGCCGAGCAGCACGTTGTCGGGCTTGACGTCCCGGTGCAGGACGCCAGCCGCGTGCGCGGCCTCCAGCGCGCCGAGGACCTCCAGGCCGATCCTGGCCGCCTCGCGCGCGTCGAGCGTGCCCTCCTGGAGCGCGCTGCCCAGCGAGCGGCCCCGCACCAGCTCCATCACGATCCAGGGCCGGCCGTCGACGACCGCCACGTCGTGCACGTTCACCACCGCGGGGTGGTCGAGCCGGGCCGCGGCGCGGGCCTCGCGGCGCATGCGCTCGAACGCGTTGGCCTGTTCGCGTTCGGGAAGGTGGTCCGGTACGCGGGGTTCCTTCACGGCGACCTCCCGGCCCACCGTCTCGTCCTCGGCCCGCCAGACCGTGCCCATGCCGCCGTACCCGAGCCTGGCCAGCAGGCGGTAGCGTCCCGCGATCAGCCGCCCGGCCCCGGGCTCGGGCGACGGGTACGCCGGCGGCTGCGGCGACGGGTGCGCCGGCGGCTGGAGCTGCGCAGGTGCGTGCGGCTGCGGCTGCGGCGGGACCGCCTGGGCGGGCACCGCGTACGGATTGCCGGGATGCGGTACGTGCACCGGCGTTCTCGGTGGTTGCAGACCGAAATTCGTCGGCTCGTCGGCCCCCTGGCGGGCTCCCCCGTCGTTGCTCATGGTCCATCCATACCGCGCGCCGGGCGTCCGCTTCCAGCACGAGCGCGAACCGGTCACAGACCCGTGACCGAGGCGCGGCGCGGCACCCCTCAGTCCGCGACGAAGGTGTCCACCGCGACGTCGAAGTGCTCCCGTGCCTCCCGGACCTGCCCGACCGGCGCCGACACCCACACGTCGTACAACCGCCCGGACTCCTCCCAGCACAGGTCGTAGGTGTGCCGGGGGCCCTCCGTCGCGCTGAAGCCGTTCCAGGTGAACTCCCAGAGCGCGGCGGGGTGTCCGGCGTGGGTCGTGTCGGTGACCCGGCCGTCGTGGTACCCGGGGTTGGCGTCGCCGCCGTCGGCCGCCGCCCGGCGCATCACCGCCGACGGGCCGCCGGGCTCGGGGTCGCTCACCTTGACGCCGAGGCGGAAGGTGTCGCCGGGCGACAGGTAGAAGACGCGCTCCCCCTGCCGCTGGCGGGTGAAGCCCTCCGGTACGGCGAGGGAGAAGCCGGCCGGGTCCCGTGCGACGCGGTAGCCCGAGGGGGCCGTACGCGCGCCCGCTGCCGTGGTTCCCGCCGACGCGGAGCCGCCCGCACCGGTGCTTCCCGTACCGCCCGTGGCCGGGGAGCGGGTGACGGTGACCGTCGGGGCGGGTGACGGGGACCGCGAGGCACTCGTGCCGGGGCGCGGTGCCGGGCTCGACGTCGTCCCGTGCGGGCTGCCGCCGCCGTCCCCGCCCTTCATCAGCAGCGCCGCCGCCGACACGCCCGCCCCGGCCATCGCCGCGACGAGCAGCGCCGCGAGCAGCAGGCCGCGGGTGTTCTGCCGGGCGGGCGGCGGCGGTCCGGCGGTCGCGGGTGCGGGGGCGCCCGTTCCGCCGGGGCGCGGCACGTCGCGCTGGGTCGGCGTGTAGGGCGGCGCGGCCGCGGCCCGGGGCGTACGGCCCCCGGTGCGCCAGTGCGTACGGCGCCAGGTGCCGGACCCGGCCGCCGTGCCGTCCGCCGCGGGCGGACCGGGCGGGGTCCGTCCCGTCGCCAGGAACTGCCGCAGCATGGCCTCCGCCTCGGCCGCCCCCAGCCGCCGGTCGGGATCGCGCTCCAGCAGGCCCCGTACGACGGGCAGCAGCGGCGCGGCCTGCGCCGGTGGCCTGATCTCGTCGGCGACCACGGCGTGCAGGATGCCGCCGAGCGAGTCGCGGCGGAACGGGGACTCGCCGCTGAGCACCGCGCACAGCAGCGCCCCCAGCGACCACAGGTCGGACTCCGGCCCCGTGCGCACCCCGGCCATCCGCTCCGGCGCGGTGTACTCGGGCGAGCCGACGAAGGAGCCGGTCTCGGTGAGCGTGGTGGCTCCGGCGACCTGCGCGATGCCGAAGTCGGTCAGGACCACCCGCCCGGTGCCCGCCTCGATCAGCACGTTCGCGGGTTTGATGTCACGGTGCAGCACCCCGGCCGAGTGCGCGGTGTGCAGCGCGCTCAGCAGGGCGACGCCGATCCGGGCGGCCTCGGCGGCGTCCACCGGGCCGTCGGCGGAGACCCGGTCGGCCAGCGAGCCGCCGTCGATCAGCTCCATGACGATGTACGGGCGCAGGTCCTGCTCGACGACGTCGTGCACGACGATGATGTGCGGGTGCCGCAGCTGGGCCACCGCCCGCGCCTCGCGGAGGGTGCGGTCCCGGCGGCGGCGGGCGTCGTCGTCCGGGAGCGAGTCGTCCTGGGTCAGCTCCTTGACCGCGACCCGGCGGCCCAGCAGCAGGTCCTCCGCGTGCCAGACGACACCCATGCCGCCGCGCCCGACCCGTGCCCGCAGCCGGTAACGGCCGGCGATCACGCGGAAGTCGTCCCCCTCGGTCCCCATGAGCCCCATCATGCCGCACCGGACGGTGCCCCTCCGGGGCGTTGACCGGCCAAGACCGGACAACGACGGCGACCGCCGCGGGCCGTACCGGACGCGCCCGGCGGGACGGGCCGGTCAGGGCGTGCACCTCAAGACCGGCCGGTCAGGACGTGCCGGGCTGCCAGCTCTGGAGCACCCAGGTGAACTGCTTGCTGGTCGTCGCCCAGTCCTGCGCGGGCGAGGACATGTACAGGGCGTACTCGGTGCCGTCGTGGGCGATGTACGTCTCGTCGACGGCGTGCCGCTCCCCGGCCACGTGCGGCGGGTCCTTCTTCAGCGCCAGCCAGGTGTACTCCCACAGCGAGGCGTCGCGGTCGCGGTAGAGGTTCTTCTCCAGCTTCAGGCGGTGGTAGTCGACGAGCCCCTGCAACCGCTGCTCCAGGTCGACCTGGTGCAGGCGCGGGTCGGCGTAGTCCGGGGAGCTGTCGATGCCGACGCGGAGGAAGTGCTTGCCGCCGTCCGGCGAGTAGTCGACCTGCTTCAGGTCGCCCTGGATGCCGTACACCGAGCGCTTCCAGCCCTGGGGCAGGGAGAGGCTGAAGCCGAGCGGGTCGTGGACCTGCCGCCAGGAGCCGGGGACCGTGCCGTCCGGTCCGGGGGTGCCGTCGGAGCCCGAGCGGCTGGGGGTGGGAGTGGGGGTGGGGCCGGAAGTGGTGTCCGTGGCGGAGTCCCGCTGTTCCCAGGAGCCCCACTGCTGGAACAGCACCGCCCCGCCACCGCCGACGACGGCCGCGAAGGCGACGACGAGCGCGAGGGTGCGCAGCCGCCGGCGCCGGGGGCGGGTGGGGGCCGAGTAGGGCGGCGGGGCCGTCGCGGTGGCCGCCGTCGTACCGGTCGCCGGGCCGCCGTAGCTCGCGGTGCCCGGCCCGTGCTGGGCGCCGTGGGCACCCGGGCGCGGTCCGGCGGGGCGCGTCGGGACGTGCGCCTGCGCCGCGCCGGGCCGCCGCCCCTCGGCCGCCTCGGCGAGCATCTGCTCGGTCTTGGCCGCGTCCGGTCGCTGGGCCGGGTCCTTGCGCAGCAGCGCGCCGATGACGGGCGTGAGCACGCCGGCGTACGCCGGTTCGGCGGCCTCCTCCTCGACGACCGCCTGCATGGTGCTCAGCGGCGAGGTGCGGCGGAACGGCGAGCGGCCCTCCACGGCCGTGTACAGCGTGGCGCCCAGCGCCCACAGGTCGGAGGACGGGCCGGGGTCGTGGCCGCGCACCCGCTCGGGCGCGAGGTAGTCGACCGAGCCGACGACCTCGCCGGTGCGGGTGATGGTGGAGTCACCCTCGATCTGGGCGATGCCGAAGTCGGTGAGCAGGACCCTGCCGTCCCGGCCGAGCAGGACGTTGCCGGGCTTGACGTCGCGGTGCAGGACCCCGGCGGTGTGCGCGGCGCGCAGGGCCCGCAGCACCCACAGTCCGATGCGGGCGGCCTCCGGCGGCTCCATCCGCCCGCGCTCCTTGACCGCGTCGGCCAGCGAGCAGCCCTCGACCAGCTCCATCACGATCCACGGGCGGCCGTCGTGCTCCAGGACGTCGTGCACGGTGACGACGGCGGAGTGGTTGATACGGGCCGCGGCGCGCGCCTCGGCCCGGGTACGGGCGAGCAGGACGCCCCGGTCGCTGTCGGAGACGTAGAGGGCGGCGGTCAACTCCTTGATGGCGACCGCCCGGTGCAACACCTCGTCGTGGGCGCGCCACACCCGGCCCATGCCGCCGCTGCCGATGGAATCGACGAGCCGGTAGCGGCCCGCGACGAGCAGGCCCTGCATCTGATTCACGTTGCCCCGCAATGCTCTTGACAGGGTCAGAGTAAGTACCGCCCTGCCTTCAGGGAACCGGCGGGGTGGCACGGAGACCGCACTGTGACGGTTGTCGCTTCCACCGGGATACGGGAACCGGACGGCCGGTGACTCAGCCGGTGAACCGGTAGGTGGCCGAGGCCTGTTCGTAGAGCCGGGTCACCTCGTCGCGCTGCGCCTCGGGGCCGCGCACCTGGACGATGTGGTAGCGGCCGTCGAGGAGGACGGCGAGGTTGCGGACGTACAGGTCGCGCCCCTGGCCGTCGGTCCAGGTGAACTGCCCCTCGGCCATGGTCCGTCCGCCCACCTCGATGGTCCGCAGCCCGGTGGCGGTGGCCCAGCTGGAGTCGCGGTAGGGGCGCAGTTCACGCTCCTTGTCCCGCTGGTAGACCATGGGGTCGCTGCCGAACGCCGCCGCGCTGTCCCGGCCGGGTACGACGATCAGCTCGAAGCTGCCCTTGGCGTAGACGACTTGCCCGCTGCCGTTCCTGGGCGTGCGGCCGAAGCCCTCGGCGACGGCGACCTGGAAGCCGTTCGGGTCCGAGCGCAGGGTGAATCCGTCGGCCACGGCCGGGTCGCCGGTGGTCTGGGTCTCGGTGGAGGGGGCCGACGCGGACGGTGTGCCCTGCGGCGTGCCGGACGGGCTCGGCTCCCGCGAGGGCTCACCGCCCCGGTCGCCGCCCGCGGAGGGTGCCGGGCTGAAGTTCCCGGCCGATCCCGCCCGGTCGTCGCCCGTCGCGCCGTCGCCGCCGGCCTTGGGCATGAACAGCATGGCGTAGGCGACCGCCCCGGCCAGCAGGAGCAGGACGAGCAGCAGCAGCGTACGACCCAGACCGCGGGCGGACCTGACCTCCTCCCGACCGCGCTTGTGCCGGCCGTGCGGATGGGTCGCGGGCAGCCGGGCGCGCCGCCTGCGCACCAGTTCGCCGCGCCGCCGCACGATCGGCAGCCGTCCCGGGTCGACGGGCGGCGCGGGCACGACGTGCGCACCGGCGTCCGGCTCGGGCGCGGACCGCACCAGCGACCGCAGCCAGCCGCTCAGTTCCTCGAAGTCGAGGCGCTCGGTGGGGTCCTGACGCAGCAGCGACTCCACGACCGGTCGCAGCGGGCCGCACTCCTCGGCGAAGGCGGGCGGCTCGGCGCACACCAGCTGCACCAGCTCGGCCGTCGACTCCTCCGGGTAGGGCGCGTGCCCCTGGACGGCGCGGAACAGCAGCGCGCCCAGCGCCCACAGGTCGGTGGCGGGTCCGATCGGCGCGGCCAGCTGCCAGTTCTCGTGCACGGGGCCGGCCTGTTCCGGAGCCCAGCGCTCGGTCACCGGGCCCACCACGGTCATCCGCACCTGCCGGGCCCGTTCGGCGGCGAGCGCCGTCGTCGGGCCGCGCCGCGCGGGCGTTCCGGCGGCCGGGTCGTCCCAGCGGGCCGGGGCCGGGCTCGCGGCGGGGGTGAGCCCGGCGCCGGGGGCGTGTGCCGGGGCGCTCGCGGGGCCGGCCGGGGGCAGGGCGGCGCGCGGGGCGGCGCCCTCCGCCACCGGGGCGGGGTTCGCGGAGCGCGGCGCGGCGCCGTGCCAGGGCGAGCCGTGCACGCCGTAGGGGTCGGCTATCTGCCCGGGCGGCGAGCCGGCGGTCCGCCGCCGGCCCTGCCCGGGCTGGTACGGGCCCGGGTCGGGGCCGTCGGTCTCGGGGAACGACCCGGCGAGGGCGGCGGGCGGGTCCGCCCACTGCCCCGCGTCCTGCCGCGCCCCCTGCTGCGGACCGCGCTGCTGGTCCTGCCGCGGCCCCGGTCCGGGCCCGTACGGCGTCCCGTCGGTGCCGTCGGCGGCCGGGCCGGCGCCGGGCAGCGCGGCGCGCCCGTTCTGCTGGGCTCCCTGCACCCGGGCCGCGGCACGGGCGCCCGCACGGTACGCGGCGATGGCCCCGGCCCGCGCGGCGCGGATGTCGTCGCCGGCCTCCAGGGCCCGCGGGGCCGGTGTCCCGGGCGCCGGGTCCGGCTCCGGCAGCCCACCGGCCACCCGCGCCTGGATCGCGGCCCGCCGGGCGGCCTCGGGGTCGGCGTCAGCGGGGCCCGGCGCGCCCCGGACGGTCCCCGGGTCACCCGGCGCGTCGCCATGCGCCGCGGGGCCGCCGGCGGACCGGTCGGGGCCGGGGGGCTCGTCCTCGTCCTGGGCGGGCACCGGGTCGTACCCGCACAGCGCCTCCTCCGCCGCCCCGACCGCGAGGCCGGTGAGCATCACCCGGCCGTCGTCGCAGACGAGGACCGTGCGGGCGGTGATGTTGCGGTGGACCCAGCCGTGGGCGTGCAGCACCCGCAGCGCCATGAGCACGTCGGAGGCGACCTCGGCCGCCCGGTACGGCGACAGCGGCTGCTCGGTCAGCAGCGCGGACAGCGGCCGCGCGGCCACCAGCTCGCTGACGATCCACAGCGAACCGCCCTCGGCGAACACGTCGAAGACCTGGTCGAGCCGCGGGTGATCGGGGACGCGGGCCGCCGCCTGCGCGGCCTCCACCGCCCGCCGCACCGCCGGATCGGCGGGCCGGCGCGTGGCCGTCCGCGCCGCCGGGGTGCGCCGCGCGCCGCCCGCACGGGCGGTGAAACCGTCGGGCAGCCCATCGGCGTCCAGCACCTCCGCCTCGACGACCTCCGGCAACGGCACCTGCCGGACCAGCACTTCCTGCCCGCTGTAGGTGTCGAACGCCCGGGTGTCGGTGAGTTCGTACTCGTCGGAGGGCGGCAGCGGCAGGCGGTAGCGGTCGGCGAGCACCCGGCCCGCGTAGTCGTCCACTGTGCCTCCCCCGGCCACCCGGCTGGTCGAATCCGTTCCCGTCACGGCTCGTTGCGTCACCACGGCTGGATGCGTACGGTCCGCGACCACTCACGATACGTGCCGGAGGCAACCCGCAAAGAGAGCTTGACGGATTCCCGTGTTCGAACAGCGGGCGGCGCCCCGGCTCACGACTTCGGCTTGAACGACTTCGTGAGGGTCCGCCAGGTGTCCGTACGCAGCGCGCCGTGCCACCGCGCGGCCTGCGCGGTGTACATCAGCGCGTAGCCCTGGTGGCTGTTCACCACGAAGCCCCGGTCGATGGTCCGGTAGCCGGTGCCGCCGTCGACGTAGGTGAACTCCCAGTCGGCCGCGTTCCAGCCGCGGTAGCCCACCTTCTCGATGCGGATGCGCTTGTACTGGGAGCGCACCATGTAGTGCTCCTGGTTCTGCCAGTCCGCCACCGGGTCGTTCTTGGGCTTGCTGGTCCAGGCGATGAGCAGCTTCTGCCCCTCGGGGCCGGTGTAACGGTCGCCGGAGACCCCCGTGGACTGGAACTTCCAGCCCTTGGGCAGCCCGATCGAGTAGCCCTGGGTGCCCCGGTGGGTGGACTGCGCGGGCGCGCTGCCGCCGGACCGCTTCGAGCCGTCGGAGGACCCGGACCCGGCGCTGCCGGACGCGCTCGCGCTGGGCGTGCGGGCCGGTGCGGAGGCGGAACTGCCGGTCGAGCCGGACGGCGCGGTGGAACCGTCCGTGCGGGCCGAGCTGCCGGTGTCCTTCTTGGGGGAGGCGCTCGCGCTCGCCGCCGGCCCGCCCCCGCCGCCGCTCCTGTCGTCCTTGCCGGCGCTGTCGTCCCCGCCGAGGGTGAGGGCCAGGATCGTGCCGAGCACGGCGAGCGCCACCACCACGGCGATGATCACCAGCGTCCGCTTCGGCACCACGTCGGTGAGCGGGGCTCTCGGCACCGTCCGCGTCGGTATGTCCGGCGGCGGCACCACGGGCCAGCCGGAACTCGCCCGGCCCGAACCCACGCTGCCTGAACCCACACTGCTCGACCCCACGCTGTCCGAAGCCGTGCCGCCCGAACCCGCGCTGCCCGGACCCGTCACCCCCGGGCCCGGCCGGGCGGAGCCGGTCTTCGGCGCCGCACCGGAGGCCGGGCCCGCGGCCGGGACGGAGGGCGGGGCCGGGGGCGGCGGCACCGGGGACCGGCCCTGGGCCCCGACGGCGCCCGCGAGCGCGCCACCGGCACCGGCCGCGGCAGCGCCCCGGGAGGCGGCATCCGCCGACCGGGCGGCCGTGCCCGCGGCGCCACCGCCCTTGGTCCGGTTCGCCGCCGCCGAGCCGGCCACCTCGGCCACCTTGCGCAGCGCGCCGCGCAGCTTCTCCGCGGCCTCCTCGCCCCGCTTGGCCCCGGCACCGGCACCGGTACCGGCGTCGCGGCCGCCGCCCCGGCCGTCGGGCTGCGCCGGCAGGGGCACCACCCGGGTGGCGTCCAGCGGCTCGGCCGCGGGCGCGTGCAGCACCCGGTTGAGCAGGGCCCGGGCGCCCGCGTCGTCGAGCCGGTCGGCCGGGTCCTTGTTGAGCAGGCCGTAGATGACGTCCCTGAGCGGGCCCGCGTTCTTGGGCTCCTCCAGCGGTTCGGTCATCACCGCGGTGAGCGTGGCGATGGCCGAGCCCCGGTCGTAGGGCGGGGTGCCCTCGACCGCCGCGTACAGCAGCCCGCCGAGGGACCACAGGTCGGCCGCCGGGCCGGGCTTGTGGCCGCGCGCCCGCTCGGGCGAGATGTAGGAGGGGGCGCCGACGAGCATGCCGGTGGAGGTGATGGACGGATCGCCCTCGACCTGGGCGATGCCGAAGTCGGTGAGAACCACCCGCCCGTCCTCGGCGATGAGCACGTTGGACGGCTTCACGTCACGGTGCAGGATGCCCTCGCGGTGCGCGGAGCGCAGCACGTCGAGGATGGCCAGCCCGACCTCGGCGGCGCGCCTCGGCTCCAGCAGGCCGTCCTCGCGGATGACCTCGGCGAGGGACTTGCCCTCGACCAGTTCCATGACGATCCACGGCCGGTCGTCCTCCTCGACCACGTCGAAGACCGTCACCGCGCTGTTGTTGCGGATGCGGGCGATCGCCTTGGCCTCGCGCAGGGTGCGCGTGATCAGGCGCCGTTTCTCGTCCTCGTCGATGTTCGACGGGAACCGCAACTCCTTGACGGCGACCGTCCGGCCGAGGGTTTCGTCCTCGGCGCGCCACACCGTGCCCATACCGCCGCGTCCGAGCACTTCTCCCAGCCGGTACCGCCCGGCGAGAAGACGCTCGCTCTTGTCCTGACGAGTCTCCTGACGAGATGTCCCCGCCCGCTCCGCCTCCGACATGCGTCCCCTCATGCAACCCGCCCTGACAGAGCCTTCATTGTCCCTCACCCGACAAGTGGCCCACGCCCAGGGTGCCCGTGGCCGCACGCCGGGGCCCGCGCACCGCGCACGCGGTGCCGGCCGCCGGTCGCGCACCCGGTGAACCGGCCGTCGCGCGCACCGGGTTGACGGGCACGGGACGGAAAGAGCGCGCGTCCCGACGCTTCGGACCCTCCTGTCCATACCGGTGCCGCCGAAGCCGTTGTCACGCTTCGTCAGCACCGGTTCTGCTCAACCACACCAGCGGATTCGCCGACTCCGCCCCGGTCACCCGGGGCGTCGTCCCCCTGACCGTCCCTCAGGCGTACACATGGCACTCGCCCTCCCTCCGGGGCCGCCGCGGCAGCTGCGCGCCGAGCCCGTCAGGTACCTCCTTCCCTGGATCGCGCTCCGCACTGCCCCCACCGCGCGGCCGGTGCGTCCGGGACGCCGTCACAGGGGTGCGATGTCCGGCGCCCCCAGCCGTGCCGCGTCCGCCGTCAGGTCGTCGGGCTGGCGCTGGGACTCCCGCTCGGCCTCCACCCGCTTCTC
The DNA here is from genome assembly GCF_055592085.1 of Streptomyces sp. NPDC041135. Lineage (NCBI taxonomy): Bacteria > Bacillati > Actinomycetota > Actinomycetes > Kitasatosporales > Streptomycetaceae > Streptomyces > Streptomyces sp. NPDC041135. The sequence goes on along the minus strand of NZ_JBVIYZ010000004.1, from coordinate 127,181 downwards.
GTAGTGCTCGACCTCGCGTTCGACCTGGTCCGCGTCCCAGCCGAGGACGGGCGCCATCAGCTCGGCGGCCTCCCGGGCGCTGCGGGTGCCCCGGTCGAAGGTCTCTATGGAGATGCGGGTGCGGCGGGTGAGGACGTCGTCGAGGTGCCGGGCGCCCTCGTGCGAGGCGGCGTAGACGACCTCGGCGCGCAGGTAGTCGTCGGCCGCGGCCAGCGGCTCGCCGAGCGCCGGGTCGGCGGCGATGAGGGCGAGGACCTCCTCGGCCATGGAGCCGTACCGGTTCAGCAGGTGTTCGACGCGGACCACGTGCAGTCCGGTGCGGGCGGCCGTCCGGGCCCGGGCGTTCCACATCGCCCGGTAGCCCTCCGCGCCGAGCAGCGGGGTGTCCTCGGTGACGCAGTCCGCGACGCGGGTGTCGAAGCCGTGCACCGCCTCGTCCACGGCGTCCTTGGCCATCACCCGGTACGTCGTGTACTTGCCGCCCGCCACGACCACCAGGCCCGGCACCGGGTGCGCGACGGTGTGCTCGCGCGACAGCTTGCTGGTGGCGTCGGACTCGCCGGCCAGCAGCGGCCGCAGCCCGGCGTACACGCCCTCCACGTCGTCGCGGGTCAGCGGCACCGAGAGCACCGAGTTGACGTGCTCCAGCAGGTAGTCGATGTCCGCGCTGGAGGCGGCCGGGTGGGCCTTGTCGAGGTCCCAGTCGGTGTCGGTGGTGCCGATGATCCAGTGCCTGCCCCAGGGGATGACGAACAGGACGGACTTCTCGGTGCGCAGGATCAGGCCGGTGGCGGAGTGGATGCGGTCCTTGGGCACGACCAGGTGGATGCCCTTGGAGGCGCGGACGTGGAACTGCCCGCGCTCCCCCACCATGCCCTGGGTGTCGTCGGTCCACACGCCGGTGGCGTTGACGACCTGCCGCGCCCGGATCTCGTACTCCCCGCCGCCCTCCACGTCCCGCACCCGGGCCCCGACGACGCGTTCGCCCTCGCGCAGGAACCCGGTCACCCGGGCGCCGTTGGCGGCCCTGGCGCCGTAGGACACCGCCGTGCGCACCAGGGTGGTCACGAAGCGGGCGTCGTCCATCTGGGCGTCGTAGTACTGCAGCGCGCCGACCAGGGCGTCCTTGCGCAGCGCCGGGGCGACCCGCAGGGCGTGGGAGCGGGTGAGGTGGCGGTGCCCGGGCAGGCCCCGGCCGTGCCCGCGGGCCATCGACATGGCGTCGTAGAGCGCGACGCCCGACCCGGCGTACAGGCGCTCCCAGCCCTTGTGCCGCAACGGGTAGAGGAACGGCACGGGTTTGACCAGGTGCGGGGCCAGGCGCTCCAGCAGCAGTCCGCGTTCCTTCAGCGCCTCCCGTACGAGGGCGAAGTCGAGCATCTCCAGGTACCGCAGGCCGCCATGGATGAGCTTGCTGGATCTGCTGGACGTGCCGGACGCCCAGTCGCGGGCCTCCACCAGGCCGGTGGACAGGCCGCGGGTGACCGCGTCCAGCGCGGTGCCGGCGCCGACCACCCCGGCGCCGACCACCAGGATGTCCAGTTCGCGCTCCGCCATCGCCGCCAGTGCCTCGGCGCGCTGCGCCGGCCCCAGAGTCGCTGTCCTCACCGCTGCCTCCCGCTCTCCCGCCATCGGTCGCGGCCGCACCCGGTGGGCGAAGCCCGGTTCGATCTCCTCCTGCCCAAAGTCTGACCGTGATGCCCGACTTCAGCCACCACGCGCTCCCCGCCTGTGGACAACGGGCGGGTGACCGGCGAAAAAGGGGCCGAAGACAGCCCAAGACACATGAACACAATCCCGCATAACGGTCATATTTACTCCTAGTCTGACATTGCGCTGGCCCTTCCTGTCCACAGGGCTTGCGCACCTGTCCCGCTTCGGCTACTGGGAAGGACGGCCTACGCCATGCCCGCAGACCTCGCCGTCATCGGACTCGGTCCCTACGGCCTGCCCCTGGCCCAGGCCGCGGTCGCCGCCGGCATCGCCACCCTCGGGTATGCGACCGGGCCGGAGGCGAGTTCCCTCAGCCCCGCCGAGCTGCGCCGGATGTTCGCGGCGGGCTTCCGGCCGGCCACCGACCCCGCCCAGCTCGGCCGGGTCCGCACCGCCGTGATCTGCGCGCCCACCCCGCGCGGCACCGACGGCGCCATCGACCTGAGCCAGGTCGGGGCGGCCGCCCGCACCCTCGCCGAGCGGCTGCGCCCGCACACCACGGTGATCCTGGAGTCGCCCGTGCACCCGGGCACCACCGAGGAGTTCCTGCGCCCCCTGCTGGAGAAGGGCTCGGGGCTGCGCGCGGGCCGCGACTTCCACCTCGCCTACTCGCCGAGCCGGATCGACCCCGGCAACCGCGACTTCACCCCGGCCAACACCCCCAAGGTGATCGGCGGGCTCACCCCGGCCTGCACCGAGTCGGCCGCCGCCTTCTACGGACGGCTGACCGACAAGGTGGTGCGCGCCCGCGGCTTGCGCGAGGCGGAGACCGTGCAGCTGCTGGAGACCAACTACCGGCAGGTCAACATCGCGCTGGTGAACGAGATGGCCGTGCTCTGCCACGACCTCGGGGTCGACCTGTGGGACGTCATCCGCTGCGCGGAGACCAAGCCGTTCGGCTTCCAGGCCTTCCGGCCCGGCCCGGGCGTCGGCGGCCACGGCCTCGCCCAGGAGCTGACCGGCCAGGGGGGCCGCACGCTGCGCATGGTGGAACTGGCCCAGCAGGTCAACCACCGCATGCCCCGGTACGTCGTCCAGCGCGCCGCCGCCCTGCTCAACGAGCACGGCAAGTCGGCCCGCGGTGCGCGCGTGCTGCTGCTCGGCGTGACCTACAAGGCCGACCTCGCCGACCAGCAGGGCACGCCCGCCCAGGAGATCGCGGTGCGGCTGATGGGACTGGGCGCCTCGGTGAGCTACCACGACCCGCACGTGGCTTCCTGGAGCGTCCTGGACCGCCCCGTGCCCCGCGCGGACTCCCTCTACGAGGCCGCCGCCGACGCCGACCTGACGATCCTGCTCCAGCAGCACCGCACCTACGACCTCCAGGGCCTCTCGGTGAAGGCCCAGCTGCTGCTGGACACCCGTGGAGCGACGCCGACGGGGGCCGCGCACCGGCTGTGAGCGCCCGCCTGGCAGCGGGCCCGCCCGGGGGACGTACAGGGGCGCCGCGGTGCGGCCGGGGCCGCCGCGGGGCCGGTCACGAACGGAAAACAGCCGGGGGGATCGTCGGTCCCGGCTGTTAGTCTCCCCCGGACTCGCCGCACACGTGTGCGTGCACGTCGTCCGTTTCGTCATCCAGTTGTGCACAGCACGGGGGGATTTCTGTCATGAGCCAGTCAGCGCCGCCACCATCGCAGCCTCAGCCGCAGTCGGGTCCGGTCGACGGCAACCCGTACGCCCAGCAGCCGCCCGCCGACGTGCCCGGACAGGCCCCGGCGCCCGGACAGGCCCCGGCGCCCGGCGTGCCGTACCCGCAGCCCGGCGCCTTCGCCGCGCCGCCGGCGCCGCCCGCCCCGGCCCGCGGCAACCTGGCTCTCGGCCTGCTCGCCGCCGTCGCCGCCGCGCTGGTCACCGCGAGCCTCTACGGCGTGATCATCGGCACCACCAAGCACGAGATCGGCTGGGCGGCCGTCGGCGTCGGCTTCCTCATCGGCATCGCGGCGGGCAAGGCGGGCGGCCGCAACCCGGCTCTGTGGATCACCGGTGTCCTGCTGGCCCTGGGGGCGGTCTACCTCGGTCAGCTGGTCGGCGAGGCGATGATCATCGCGGACACCGTCCACGTGAACTTCTCCGAGGTGTTCTTCGACCACTTCGACGTGGTCCAGGAGGCCTGGAAGGAAGAGGCCGACCCGCTCACCTTCCTCTTCTTCGGCATCGCCGGGTACGCCGCGTTCTCCAGCGCGCAGAAGGCCGCCCGGTAGCGCGTCGGCGCCCCGCACGGAGAAGGGCCCGGCCACCGCGACGGTGGCCGGGCCCTTCCGCGTCGGCGGGTCAGCGCCGGTGCTGGCTGTCCGCGACCGTCACCTCGACCCGCTGGAACTCCTTCAGCTCGCTGTAGCCGGTGGTGGCCATGGCGCGGCGCAGGGCGCCGAAGAAGTTCATCGAGCCGTCGGGGGTGTGGGACGGGCCGGTGAGGATCTCCTCGATGGTGCCGACGGTGCCGAGGTCCACCTTCTGGCCCCGCGGCAGCTCCTCGTTGACGGCCTCCATGCCCCAGTGGTGGCCCCTGCCGGGCCCGTCGGTCGCTCGCGCGAGCGGGGAGCCCATCATCACCGAGTCGGCGCCGCAGGCGATGGCCTTGGCCAGGTCGCCGGACCAGCCGACGCCGCCGTCGGCGATCACGTGCACGTACCGGCCGCCGGACTCGTCCATGTAGTCCCGGCGGGCCGCCGCCACGTCGGCCACGGCCGTGGCCATCGGGACCTGGATGCCGAGCACGTTGCGCGTGGTGTGCGCGGCGCCGCCGCCGAAGCCGACCAGGACGCCGGCCGCGCCGGTGCGCATCAGGTGCAGCGCCGCCGTGTAGGTCGCGCAGCCGCCGACGATCACCGGGACGTCCAGCTCGTAGATGAACTGCTTGAGGTTCAGCGGCTCGTGCGAGGACGACACGTGCTCCGCCGACACCGTCGTACCGCGGATGACGAAGATGTCCACGCCCGCGTCCACGACCGCCTTGGAGAACTGCGCGGTGCGCTGCGGGGAGAGCGCGGCCGCCGTGACCACGCCCGAGTCGCGCACCTCCTTGATGCGCGCGCCGATCAGCTCCTCCTTGACGGGGGCCGCGTAGATCTCCTGGAGGCGGCGGGTGGCCGCCTCGGCGGGCAGCTCGGCGATCTCGTCGAGCAGCGGCTGCGGGTCCTCGTGGCGCGTCCACAGGCCCTCGAGGTTCAGCACCCCCAGGCCGCCCAGCTCGCCGATGCGGATCGCGGTGGCCGGGGAGACGACCGAGTCCATGGGGGCCGCCAGGAAGGGCAGCTCGAAGCGGTAGGCGTCGATCTGCCAGGCGATCGAGACCTCCTTCGGGTCTCGCGTACGGCGGCTGGGGACGACGGCGATGTCGTCGAAGGCGTACGCCCGGCGGCCGCGCTTGCCGCGCCCGATCTCGATCTCAGTCACGTCTGTGGCCTTTCGTGATGCGTTCAGCGTCTTCCAGTATCCCCGACGGCCGCGGCGCCGGGCCCGGCACGGTGGGCCCGGAGCGGGCCCGCGGTCCCGGAGCCGCCCGGCGGTGCGTGTCCGGCGCGCGCGTGCGTCACGTCCTGGCGCCGCGGTCCGGCCTCTCGACCGGCATCCGGATGTCTCGCGGCCCGTGATCCGGATGTCTCGCGGCGCCTGCAGGGTCGCCGCCCAGCGTGGCCGTATGCGTCACCGGGCCTGCCGCCCGCGGTCACCGGTCGCCCGGGGGAACCGGCCGGCCGGGGTCACTGCTCGGCGAGCGCCCGCAGCCTGCTCAGCGCCCGGTGCTGGGCCACACGCACGGCGCCGGGTGACATGCCGAGCATCTGGCCGGTCTCCTCGGCGGTCAGGCCCACGGCGATCCGCAGCAGGAGCAGCTCGCGCTGGTTCTCCGGCAGGTTGGCCAGCAGCTTCTTGGCCCACTCGGCGTCGCTGCTGAGCAGGGCGCGCTCCTCGGGGCCCAGGGAGTCGTCCGGTCGCTCCGGCATCTCGTCCGAGGGGACGGCGGTGGAGCCGGGGTGGCGCATCGCGGCGCGCTGGAGGTCGGCGACCTTGTGCGAGGCGATGGCGAAGACGAACGCCTCGAAGGGGCGTCCGGTGTCGCGGTAGCGCGGCAGGGCGAGCAGGACCGCGACGCAGACCTCCTGCGCGAGGTCCTCGACGAAGTGGCGCGCGTCGCCCGGGAGCCGCGACAGCCGGGTGCGGCAGTAGCGCAGGGCCAGCGGGTGGACATGGGCGAGCAGGTCGTGCGTGGCCTGCTCGTCCCCGTCGACGGCGCGGTGCACGAGCGCGCCGATCGCCCCGGGGGCCGTGCCCGCATCGTCGTCGCGCATCGGTCCATCGTGCACTGCGGCCGTCCGGTCCGTCGCATCGCGACCGTGGTTGTGCACCGAAGCGTTATGAGCAGGTGCGCCGGCACTCATCTCCTGCGCCCTCCCCTTCCGCTCGACCGACTCGTCCCCGAGAGACTCCACACCTCAAGGATGCGGCATCCGCGGCGAAACGAGCAGCGGGCGTCCGGCGGGTCGCCTTGCGGACGGCACCGGAACCCTGCTCGACACGGGCGGAACGTGCTTCGACGGTACGGCACCGCGCCCGGGGCGCGCGGGCGCACCCGCGCTCCGCCGAGGCCGCGCACCCCCGCCCGCCTGCGGGTGGACCGGACGGCAGGGGTCCGTCCGCACCCGCCGCGGCACTCCTACCGGACCAGGCCCCACCGGAAGCCGAGCGCCACCGCGTGGGCCCGGTCCGAGGCGCCGAGCTTCTTGAACAGACGCCGGGCGTGAGTCTTGACGGTGTCCTCGGACAGGAACAGCTCACGGCCGATCTCGGCGTTGGAGCGGCCGTGGCTCATGCCCTCCAGCACCTGGATCTCACGCGCCGTGAGCGTGGGCGCCGCGCCCATCTCGGCCGAGCGCAGCCGGCGCGGGGCCAGCCGCCAGGTCGGGTCGGCGAGGGCCTGCGTGACCGTGGCGCGCAGTTCCGCGCGTGAGGCGTCCTTGTGCAGGTAGCCCCGGGCACCGGCGGCGACCGCGAGGGCCACGCCGTCCAGGTCCTCGGCGACGGTGAGCATGATGATGCGCGCGCCCGGGTCGGCGGACAGCAGCCGGCGCACGGTCTCGACGCCGCCCAGACCGGGCATGCGCACGTCCATCAGGATCAGGTCGGATCGGTCGGCGCCCCAGCGGCGGAGGACTTCCTCGCCGTTGGCCGCCGTCGTCACGCGCTCGACACCGGGCACGGTCGCGACCGCGCGGCGGAGCGCCTCTCGGGCAAGCGGGGAGTCGTCGCAGACGAGGACGGATGTCATGACCGCCCTCCGCAGCTGATGCGCGTCACCTTGAGCCTCCAGGCTGGTACGGAATCGTCACCTGTGCGGTCGACCGTCTCGGACGCCTGCCCGAGCGCTTCTGTTCTCAACCGCCTCCGCACTCTCAACGACGGTCACTCGAAAGAGTTACGGGCCCGCACGCTGACTTCGGCACTCTACGTGAGGGGACCGACACGGTGCAGACATGCCCGGCGGACCCTCAACTTTTCATCACAAGCCATGCCCCATTTAGACCTTTTTGTTCCCCTTTCGCAGTGTCTGGAGCTAGATTCGCAATGAGTCATATTTTCATCTCCTTAGACCGGACTTTTACGGTCATCGCCACAGTATCCGCCCAGAACGGCTACAAGGGGTCATGCAATGGCAGATTTCTCCCGCCTTCCCGGACCGAACGCGGACTTGTGGGACTGGCAGCTGCTGGCTGCCTGCCGCGGGGTGGACAGCTCGCTCTTCTTCCACCCCGAGGGCGAGCGCGGGGCGGCTCGGAGTGCTCGTGAGAACTCGGCCAAGGAGGTCTGCATGCGGTGCCCGGTCCGCGCGCAGTGCGCGGCACACGCGCTGGCGGTGCGCGAGCCGTACGGCGTGTGGGGCGGCCTCACCGAGGACGAGCGCGAGGAACTGATGGGGCGGGCGCGCAACCGGCTGGTCACGGCCTCGCCGGCCGGCGCGGACGGCGCGTCGGACACCTGACACCTGAAGGAACGTTTCTGCACCATTCGGCCCCGTCCGGATCGTGATCCAGGCCGTCATCCGGGCCGTCGTCCGGACCGCCGCCCCGGCTGTCGTCCGGACCGCCCTCCGGGCCGGGCACGCGCGTGCGTGCCGCGCGGCTCACGGCCGCCGGGCCGCCCGGGCCAACTGCTCCAGCGTCGCCGCCACCGCCGGGACCTGCGCGAGGTCCGGCAGCGTCAGGGCGACGATCTCCCGCCGCACCGCCGGCTCCAGCGCGACCGTGCGCACGCCCCTGGGGCGCACCGACTCCACCGCCAGCTGGGGCAGGACGGCCACCCCCAGACCGGCGCCGACCAGTCCCACGACGGCCGGATAGTCGTCGGTGGCGAAGTCGATGCGGGGCGTGAAGCCGGCGCTCTCGCACACCTGCACGAGCTGGCCACGGCAGCGCGGGCAGCCCGCGATCCACGGCTCCCCGGCCAGCTCCCCGATGGCGACCGACCCCGCGCGCGCGAGGCGGTGCCGTTCGGGCACGAGGCCGACCAGACGGTCCGTCAGCAGCGGCCGCACGACCAGGTCGTCCCACTCCTCCGCGGCCGCCGCGCCCACGTAGCGGAAGGCCAGGGCCACGTCGCAGTCGCCCTCGCGCAGCAGCTCGACCGAGGCCGGGGGCTCGGCCTCCTCCAGGGAGACCCGGGTGCCGGGATGGGCGGCGCGCAGGGCGGCGAGGGCGGTGGGGACCAGGGTGGAGCTGCCACTGGGGAAGGAGACCAGGCGGACCCGGCCCGCGCGCAGGCCGGCGATGGCGGCGACCTCCTCCTCGGCCGCGGTGAGCCCGGCGAGGATGCCGGAGGCGTGCCGCACCAGGGCCTCGCCGGCCTGGGTCAGCCGCATCTCGCGCCCGCTGCGCACCAGCAGCGGGGTGCCTACCGAGGCTTCCAGGGCCTTCATCTGCTGGCTGACGGCGGGCTGGGTGCAGCCCAGCTCGCGCCCCGCCGCCGAGAAGGACCCGGTGGTGGCGACGGCGCGCAGGACACGGAGATGACGGGCCTCGATCACACGTCGAGGATACGTCCGGCCATAAGCCCTGCTTGGACGCACCCCGGGAAAATGCGTCGACGCTTTGGGGTGGGCCCTCGTACCGTGCGCCCATGATGATTCTCTCGCTCAATGTGGGCCGCCCGCGCCCGGTGCCGTACACGGGGCAGCCGGAGGGGCTGACCGGCATCGACAAGCGGCCGGTGGACGGGCCGGTGCGGGTGGCGGCGCCCGGGCCGAAGGGGTACGGGGGCAGCGGGCTGGCCGGGGACGCGGTGTGCGAGAAGCGCCACCACGGCGGCGACGACCAGGCGGTGTACGCGTTCGCGCGGGAGGACCTGGACGGCTGGGAGCGGGAGCTGGGGCGGACGCTGCCCAGCGGGTGCTTCGGCGAGAACCTGACGACCCGGGGCCTGGACGTGTCGGGGGCGCTGATCGGCGAGCGCTGGCGGATCGGTTCCGGGGTGGTGCTGGAGGTGACCTGCGGGCGCATCCCGTGCCGCACGTTCCAGGGCCACCTGGGCGAACAGGGCTGGGTGAAGAGATTCACCCGGAAGGGTGCGCCGGGGGCGTACCTGCGGGTGATCGAGCCGGGTGAGATACGCGCGGGCGACCCGGTGGAGATCGTGCACCGCCCGGACCACGACGTGACGGTCGCGCTGCAGTTCCGCGCGTCCACCACCGAGCGCGAGCTGCTGCCCCGGCTGCTGGCGGCCGGTACGGCGCTGCACCCGGAGTCGCTGCGCGATGCCCGCGAGTACGCCGCCGGCCCGGTCTCCTGAGGGGCCGTCGGGCGGCCGGGCGCACCGCGGCCGCGCCGGGCGGACGGCCCGCCGCGCGGCGCGGGCGCCACCGGTGCGGGTCACTACCCTTGCGGCATGACAACGGCTCTGATTACGGGATCGACCGCGGGCATCGGCGCCGCGTTCGCACGGCGGCTGGCTGCTGACGGGCATGACCTGGTCCTGGTGGCCCGGGACACCAAGCGGCTGCGCGAGCAGGCCACCGAGCTGCACGACCGGCACGGCATCGAGGCGGAGGTGCTGACCGCCGACCTGGCGACGGACGACGGCATCGAGACGGTCGCCGCCCGCCTCGCCGACCGCAGGAACGCCGTCGACCTGCTGATCAACAACGCCGGCTTCGGCAACAAGGGCCGCTACCTCGACGTGTCGATGGCCGACGAGCTGCGGATGCTCAAGGTGCACTGCGAGGCCGTGCTGCGGCTGACCTCGGCGGCGGCCGGGTCGATGCGGGAGCGCGGGCGCGGCGGAGTCGTCAACGTGGCCTCGGTGGCGGCCTTCGTCCCGCGCGGCACCTACGGCGCGTCCAAGGCGTGGGTCGTGCAGTTCACCCAGGGCGCGGCGAAGGACCTCGCGGGCAGCGGGGTGCGGCTGATGGCGCTGTGCCCCGGCTTCGTGCGCACGGAGTTCCACGAGCGGGCCGGGATGGGCACGGACAACATCCCGAAGTGGATGTGGCTGGACGCGGACAAGCTGGTGGCCGCGGCGCTGGCCGACCTGGCGCGCGGCAGGACGCTGTCCGTCCCCGACCCGCGCTACAAGGCGCTGATGGGACTGGTGAAGGTGACCCCGCGCGCGCTGCTGGGCGGGGTCAGCTCCCGCACCGGGCGCAAGTACGGGCCGCAGTAGGCCGTGCGCGCGGGGGGTGGCGCCGCCGTTCCGGTGCGAGACTGGCCGTAGAGGACCGGGCCAGGGGGGCCGGAGGGCGGCGCCATGACGTTCGTACAGCTCATCGACTGCAGGACCAGCCGGCTGGACGAGATGAACCGGCTCATCGACGACTGGGTCGCGCAGACCAAGGGGAAGCGGACGGCGACGCACGCGGTGGTCGCCACGGACCGCTCCGACACCTCGCACGTCATCGAGGTGGTGGAGTTCCCGTCGTACGAGGACGCGATGCGGAACTCGAACCTGCCGGAGACCGACCGGATCTTCCAGGGGATGGTCGCCCTCTGCGAGGAGCTGCCCACGTTCACCGACCTGGACGTGGTGCGCGACGAGCCGCTGGGCACGGAGGCCGCGCGGCGGTTCTTCGACACCGTCGCGGTCGCGGGTGAACTGCCGCCGCTGACCGACGTCCTCGCCTCGCGCTACCACCATCACGACCCGGCGAACGAGCGGGACGTCACCGGCCGGGACGCGATGCGCCGGGAGGTGGAGAGCTGGCGCGCCGCCTTCGACTTCCTCTTCACCGTGGACGACCAGATCGCCCAGGGCGACCGGGTGTGCACCCGGTGGAGCTGGACGGCCGTGCACAAGGGCGAGTTCATGGGGCTGCCGAACACCGGGCGGCAGGTCCGGATGACCGGTACGACGATCTTCCGGATCGACCGGGACGGCAAGATCGCCGAGGGCTGGTGGCAGTACGACCGGCTGGGGCTGATGGCGCAGCTGGGCGCACGGGATACCTGACCACCGCCCGGTCCGGGGACCCCGGTCGCAGACTCCTGGGGTACCCGGTTCAGGACCCGCGAGGGGCGAAGCCCCCGTTCCCGGCAGCGGGAACGGGGGCTTCTGTCAGCGGGCGGGCCTCAGGCGGACGGGCCCCGCGGGGCGGTCCGCCGGGCGCTAGCCCGGTGAGCGTGCCGGTGGGCGCATGCCTCAGTGGGAGTGGCCGTGGCTGTGGCCGTGACCGGCCTCGGCCGGCTCCTCTTCCTTCTTCTCGACGACCAGGGTCTCGGTCGTGAGCAGCAGGGAGGCGATGGAGGCGGCGTTCTCCAGGGCGGAGCGGGTGACCTTGACCGGGTCGATGACGCCGGCCTTGACCAGGTCGCCGTACTCGCCGGTGGCGGCGTTGAAGCCCTGGCCCTTGTCCAGCTCGGCCACCTTGGCGGTGATGACGTAGCCCTCGAGGCCCGCGTTCTCGGCGATCCAGCGCAGCGGCTCGACGACGGCGCGGCGCACGACGGCGACGCCGGTGGCCTCGTCGCCGGTCTTGCCCAGGCCGCCCTCCAGCACCTTGGCGGCGTGGACCAGAGCGGAACCGCCACCGGAGACGATGCCCTCCTCGACCGCGGCGCGGGTCGCGGAGATGGCGTCCTCCAGACGGTGCTTCTTCTCCTTCAGCTCCACCTCGGTGGCGGCGCCGACCTTGATCACGCACACGCCGCCGGCCAGCTTCGCGAGGCGCTCCTGGAGCTTCTCGCGGTCCCAGTCGGAGTCGGTGTTCTCGATCTCGGCCTTGATCTGGGCGACGCGGCCCGTGACGTCGGCGGAGTCGCCGGCACCGTCGACGACGGTGGTGTCGTCCTTGGTGACGGTGACGCGGCGGGCGGAGCCCAGCACGTCCAGGCCGACCTGGTCGATCTTGAGGCCGACCTCCTCGGAGATGACCGTGGCGCCGGTGAGGACCGCCAGGTCCTGCAGCATCGCCTTGCGGCGGTCGCCGAAGCCGGGGGCCTTCACCGCGACGGCGTTGAAGGTGCCGCGGATCTTGTTGACGACGAGGGTGGAGAGCGCCTCGCCCTCGACGTCCTCGGCGATGATCAGCAGCGGCTTGGAGGCGTTGGCCTGGATGACCTTCTCCAGCAGCGGCAGGAGGTCCGCGATCGCGGAGATCTTGCCCTGGTGGATGAGGATGTACGGGTCGTCGAGGACGGCCTCCATACGCTCCTGGTCCGTCACGAAGTACGGCGACAGGTAGCCCTTGTCGAAGGCCATGCCCTCGGTGAAGTCCAGCTCCAGACCGAAGGTGTTGGACTCCTCGACGGTGATGACACCGTCCTTGCCGACCTTGTCCATCGCCTCGGCGATCAGCTCGCCGACCTGGCTGTCCTGGGCGGACAGACCGGCGACGGCCGCGATGTCGGACTTCTCGTCGATCGGGCGGGCCGAGGCCAGCAGGTCGTCGGAGATGGCCTTGACCGCGGCGTCGATGCCCTTCTTCAGGGCGGCCGGGGAGGCACCGGCGGCGACGTTCTTCAGGCCCTCGCGGACCAGCGCCTGGGCGAGCACGGTGGCGGTGGTCGTACCGTCGCCCGCGATGTCGTTGGTCTTGGTCGCCACCTCCTTCACCAGCTGCGCGCCGAGGTTCTCGTACGGGTCCTCGATCTCCACCTCACGGGCGATGGTGACGCCGTCGTTGGTGATGGTCGGGGCACCGAACTTCTTGTCGATGACGACGTTGCGGCCCTTGGGGCCGATCGTCACCTTCACCGTGTCGGCCAGCTTGTTGACGCCGCGCTCGAGGGCGCGACGGGCGTCCTCGTCGAACTTCAGGATCTTCGCCATGACAGCGGGAGCCCTCTCGAATGTCTGGGGTGAAAGAAAAAACTGCGCCCCGGGCGCCCGGCTTCTTCTAGGTCGGGGGCCAGGGGCGCAGTCACGAGCGGAGTGCTCGAGGTGGTACTACTTCTCGATGATCGCGAGCACGTCGCGAGCCGAGAGGACGAGGTACTCGTCGCCGTTGTACTTCACCTCGGTGCCGCCGTACTTGCTGTACAGAACGACGTCGCCGACCTTGACGTCGAGCGGCAGGCGCTCGCCGTTCTCGAATCGGCCCGGGCCCACGGCGAGGACGGCGCCCTCCTGGGGCTTCTCCTTCGCAGTGTCCGGAATGACCAGGCCAGAGGCCGTGGTCTGCTCGGCGTCGAGCGGCTGGACCACAATGCGGTCCTCGAGCGGCTTGATGGCAACCTTGGAGCTGGCGGTCGTCACGATCCGACCTCCCCCTTCGGAGATCTCACGGGGTTAACTGTCTGAGGTGGCGACCAGGTCGATCCGTCGTCGCGGGTGCCGGACCTGCCCGTCGCGTTGTTGGCACTCTCCAGGGGGGAGTGCCAGACCTGAGACTATGACTGCGATTAGCACTCGGTCAAGCGGAGTGCCAGTTGCCGTGCGTCGCGCCGCCTCCGGCGCCCCCTCGGCGCCCGCCCCTGTGACGTCTCGGAGCCCTACCGGCGCCCTAGAGGTAGTCCTCCAGGCGGCCCACCGTCAGGCCCCGCTGCTGGATCCGGCGCAGCAGCCGGGCGGTGCGCTCCCGCAGGGCGGAGCCGTCGTTCTCGCCGGGGCCGACGGCGACGATGTCGCCGGGCCGCAGCCGCGGCGCGCCCCGGGTGTACGCCGGGTCGCCCGCGCCCGCCGACACGCGCCACAGCACGACGGCCGCCACGCCGCAGTCGGCGGCGGCGCGCAGCGTGGTGGTGTCGTACCGGCCGTAGGGCGGCCGGAAGAGGCGGGGGCGGATACCGAAGCGGGATCTGAGCTTGTCCTGCTGGCCGCAGATCTCGGCGCGCTGGCCGGCGTAGGGCAGTCCGGGCAGGGCGGGGTGGTCGAGGGTGTGGTTCTGCAGGTTGGCGCCGACCGCGCGCAGCCGGGCGAAGCGGCCGTAGCCGGGGCCGGCGACGCGGTCGGTGAGGAAGAGGGTGACCGGCAGCCGCAGGTCACGGACCATGTCGACGAACCGGGGGTCCGTCTCGGCGCCGTCGTCGTAGGTGAGGAAGACGACCGGGTCGGAGGTGGCGACGTGGTCGACGACCGGGAGCGGGGCCGCCGGGTCCGCGGTGCGGGGCGCCGGCGGGCGCGCGGCGGGCCGCGGGGCCTCGGCGAGCGGGGCGCTCAGGCCCCAGGCGCGGTAGGAGCGGTCACCGGCCGGGCCGTGCGGCCGTACGCCCTGGGCGGCCTTCTTGCCCAGCCGTTCGATGGGGTCGACCGACTGGGCGCAGCCGCCCAGCAGCAGGGCGGCGAGCAGGAGCGCACAGGTGAGCGGCGAGGCGGCCGGGCTCCGGCGCCGCCCGCGCGCCGGCCGCCGCTGCCGCCCCGGGCGCGTCACAGGTAGTCCTCCAGGCGTGCCACCGCGTAGCCGTCCCGGGTGACCTTGTTCAGGAAGCGGCGGATCATGTCGGGCATGGTGCCCGCCCAGTCCTCGGGGCCGCGGAAGTGGGAGAGCACGATGTCGCCGGGGTGCAGACCGCGGTCGTCGTCGCGGTACTCCCAGTGGTCGACGAAGACCTCCTCGTCCCAGATCGGCGCGTATTTGATGCCGCAGGACTTGGCGGCGCGCAGGGTGTCGCCGTTGTAGTTGCCGTAGGGCGGCCGGAAGACGGCCGGGGCCCGGCCGAACTGCTTCTTCATGATCGCCTGCATGCCGCAGATCTCGTGCTCCTGCTCCTCGTACGACAGCCCCGGCAGATACGGGTGCGTGAGGGTGTGGTTGTTGAGGGTGACCCCCTTGGCCTGCATCCGGCGGAAGAAGCCGTAGTCGTCCTTGACCAGGTAGTCGCTGAGGAAGGCGGTGTACGGGACCTTCAGCTCGCTCATCATGCGCACGAAGGCGGGGTCCTTGTCGGAGCCGTCGTCGATGGTGAGGAACACGACCTTGCGCTTGGTGGGGACGGTGGTGAAGACCGGCGGCAGGTTCTCCTCCTCCTGGCCGTCCACCTCGAAGCCGTCGCGGGGGGTGATGCGCGGCTTCGTCGCCGGCGGGGGCGGCGGGGTCAGCGGCGGCCGCTCCAGGCCCCAGCGCCGGGCGGCGGCGGCCACCGCGGCGCGTTCGGCGGCCAGGCGGGAGGCGGCGGAGTCGCGCGCCCCGGCGGCTCCCTCCGCGCCCGGCCGGCGGCCGGCGGCCGGCCGTACGGCGGTGTCCGCGCCCGGTCCGGCGCACCCGGAGACGACGGCGGCGACGGCGAGTGCGGCGAGCCCACCCCGGATCGCCTGCTGCGCCCTGTTTTTGTCATTTTGTACGACTACTCGCATGGTGCCGGATCCTCGCAGGCCCCGGCCCGCAACCGGCCCCGACACCGCCGCCGGAGGCGCACCGTCCACCGACTGGCCCACAATGAGCCGGTGAACGACCTGCTCCCCTTCCACTCCCTGCTCACCCCCGAGGGCCGCGCCCTCCTCGACGCGGCGCGCGGCACGGCACCGGCCGACGAACTCGCCGTCGCCACCCGGCTGCGCCGCGAGCACCCCGCCGACCTGGTGTCGGCGGCGCTCGGCCAGGCCCGGCTGCGGCAGCGGGCGGCGGCGAAGTTCCCGGCCGAGGACGCGGAGCGGATGTTCTTCACACCCGCCGGGGTCGAGCAGTCGACCCGGACGAGCGTGGCGGCGTACCGGGCGCGGCGGCTGCGGGCGCTGGGGGTGACGTCCGTGGCCGACCTGTGCTGCGGCATCGGCGGCGACGCGATCGCCTTCGCCCGCGAGGGAATCCGGGTGCTCGCCGTGGACCGCGACCCGCTGACGGCGGCGGTGGCCCGGGCCAACGCCGACGCGCTGGGGCTGGCGGAGCTGATCGAGGTGCGGGAGGCGGACGTCACGGAGGTCGCCACCGCCGGGTACGACGCGGTGTTCGCCGACCCGGCCCGGCGGGGCGGCCGCGGCCGCGTCTTCGACCCCGAGGCGTACTCCCCGCCCCTGTCCTGGGCGGTGCGGGCGGCCGCCGCGGCGCCGGTCGCCGCCCTGAAGGTCGCCCCGGGCATCCCGCACGAGGCGGTGCCGGACGCGGCCGAGGCGGAGTGGATCTCGGACGCCGGTGACGTCAAGGAGGCGGTGCTGTGGTTCGGCACCGGCGCGCCGGGCGCCGTCCGCGCCACCCTGCTGCCCGGCCCCCGCTCCCTGCCGGGCCGCGGTCTGCCGGACCCGGGAGTGCGTCCGGTGGGCCGGTACCTGTACGAGCCGGACGGCGCGGTGATCCGCGCCCACCTGGTGGCGGAGGCCGCCGAGGAGGTCGGCGGCGGCCTGCTCGACGCCACGATCGCCTACGTCACCGCGGACACCCTGCGCCCCACGCCCTGGGCGACGCCCTACGAGATCACCGACCACCTCCCCTTCAACGTCAAGAAGCTGAAGGCGCTGCTGCGCGAGCGCGGGGTCGGCACGCTGACGGTGAAGAAGCGCGGTTCGGCGGTGGAGCCGGAGGAACTGCGCCGGAAGGTCAGGCCCCAGGGCCCGAACGCGGCCACGGTGTTCCTGACCCGGGTCGCGGGCGCCCCGGCGATGCTGATCGGCCGTCCGGCCCGCGGGCGGGACGCAACGGCCCCGGGCACGCCTTAGGGCCTGTCGTTTGGATCAGGTCGGCTGAGCGGAACTGCGCTCGTGATCAATACACCTAGCGGCCTGGGGTGCCGCACGCCCGCGCCCGGCGCAGGAGCAGGGCGCGCTCGGGTTCGTTGCGGGTCAGTGCCGCGGCCCGCTCGAACTCCGCGCGGGCCTCGGCCGTGCGGCCCAGGCGGGCCAGGAGGTCGCCGCGGACGCTGGGGAGCAGGTGGTAGTCGCGCAGGGACGGCTCGGCGGCCAGGGCGTCGACGAGCGCGAGCGCCGGGGCCGGGCCCTGGGCCATCGACACGGCGACCGCGCGGTTCAGTTCCACCACGGGCGACGGCGACCGGGCGGCGAGCAGGGCGTACAGCGTGGCGATGGTCCGCCAGTCGGTGTCCTCGTAGGTGTGGGCGTGCGCGTGGCAGGCGGCGATGGCGGCCTGCAGGGCGTACGGGCCGGGCGGGCCTGGAGCGGCGGCGTCGGCCCGGGCCAGGGCCGTGACGCCGCGGGTGATGAGCATGCGGTTCCAGCGGCCGCGGTTCTGGTCCCGCAACAGCACCGGGCTGCCGTCGGGGCCGGTGCGGGCGGCGGCGCGGGAGGCCTGGAACTCCAGCAGCGCGGTCAGGCCGTGGACCTCGGGTTCCCCGGGCATCAGGCCGGAGAGCACCCGGGCCAGCCGCAGGGCGTCCTCGCACAGGGCGGGGCGCAGCCAGTCGTCGCCGGCGGTGGCCGCGTAGCCCTCGTTGAAGATCAGGTAGATGACGTCGAGGACGGAGCCGAGGCGGGCCTCGCGGTCGGGGCCGTACGGCACCTCGAAGGGGACGTTCCGGGTGGCCAGGGTGCGTTTGGCGCGGACGATGCGCTGGGCGACGGTGGGCTCCGGGACCAGGTGGGCCCGGGCGATCTCGGCCGTCGTCAGGCCGCCCACCAGGCGGAGGGTGAGGGCGGTGCGGGCCTCGGCGGACAGCACCGGGTGGCAGGTGGTGAAGATCAGGCGCAGCAGGTCGTCGTCGATGGCGTCGGGGTCGGCCGGTTCCGCGGCCGGGGCGGTGGTGGCCAGGTCGCGGCCGATCTCGGCGAGTTTGCGGGCGTAGGTCTCGCGGCGGCGGACCAGGTCGACGGCGCGGTGGCGGGCGGTGGCCATGAGCCAGGCCCCCGGGTTGTCCGGGACGCCGTCGCGCGGCCACTGCTCCAGCGCCGCGACCAGGGCGTCCTGGGCCAGTTCCTCGGCGATCCCGACGTCCCGGACGACCCGGGCGACGCCGGCGACGACCCGCGGCGACTCGATCCGGAAGACCGTCTCGATGGCGTGCGCGGCCGTACCGGCGGACCGGGCGGCGGCGGTGCCTGCCGGGTCGGCAGGGGCCGCGGGGGCCGGGCGGCCGGGCGGGGCGGCGGCGGGCTGTCGTTCCACAGCCCCCCATGCAACACCGCCCGGCGGCCGCCCGCCAGCGAACGGCCCGCCGGGCGCGGCGGTGCGCCGGTCCGGGCGGCGTCAGCCCTCGGCGATCTCCCGGACCTCGCAGGTCACCGTCCAGAACTCCTCGTGGGCCTGGAGGAACCGCTTGGTCCACTCCAGGGCCTCCGCCTTGTCCTTGCACTGCATGAGCGCGTAGCCGCCGATGACCTCCTTGGACTCGGTGAACGGCCCGTCGGTGACGGAGATCCGGCCGCCCTCCCAGTGCACCCGGGTGCCGTCGGCGGAGGGCGTCAGCCCGGCGGTGTCGAGCATGACGCCGGCCTTGGTGACCTCCTCGATCAGCTCGCCCATCCGCTGCATCAGGGCCTCGCTGGGCCCCTCGGCGGGGGCGGCGGACTCGTCGATCCGCACCAGCGACAGGTAGCGGGGCATGGTGTCTCCTTCGGTCGGGCGCGAGCGCCCGGGGTCGGGACGGCGGGGCTGTTCCCCGCCGCTCACCCGTGCGTCGAACGGAAGACGCCCGGATCGACATCCGCGCCGGAAGAAGTTTTCCCGGCCCGCGGTGGCCCCGGAACCGGCCGCGCCGCCCCGCCCCGCGCCTGTCAGCCCAGCGTCACCGCCGGTACCGGGTTGGTCCCGCTCCACGACCCGTTGAACCCGAAGGTCACCGATCCGCCGCTCGGCACCGAGCCGTTGTACGAGGCGTTGGCGCAGGACACCGCGGCGCCGGTCTGGGTGCAGGTGGCGTTCCAGGCCTGGGTGACGTGCTGGCCGGCGCCGAACGTCCAGTTCGCCTTCCACGACGACAGCGAGCTGCCGGCGCAGGAGATCGTCACCTGCCCGGTGAAGCCGGTGTTCCACTGGCTGGTGACGCTGTAGGCGGCGGTGCAGCCGTCCGTCGGCGGCGGCGGCGGGGTGGTCGTGCTGCCGCCGAGCGCCTCGGCGATGCCGTGGTACGCCGGTTTCGGCGCCAGGCTCTCGTCGTACGGCGTCGCCGCCCCGTAGCCGGAGAAGGTCCCCGGCACCCACGAGTCGGCGTCGGTGAAGCCCCAGACGGTGACGTTGACGCAGCGGGTCACCGCCACGCAGGCGGCCACCACCGACTTGAAGTCCGTGGCCTGCTGGGCCAGCTTCGCACTGTCCGCGGGCAGCGCCATCCGCACGTCCAGCTCGGTGATCGCCACGTCCACGCCGAGGTCGGCGAAGCGCTGGATGTTCTGCTGGAGGGTGGACGGCACCTGGCCGAGGATGAAGTGGGCCTGGAGGCCGACCCCGTCGATCGGCACGCCCTGCTGCTTCAGGCTCTTGACCAGGTTGTACAGGGCGGTCGACTTCGCGTTGACGCCCTCGACGTTGTAGTCGTTGATGTACAGCTTGGCGGCCGGGTCGGCGGCGTGCGCCCAGGTCAGGGCGTTGGCTATGTAGCCGGAGCCGAGCTTGTCGGACCAGAGGTCCGAGCGCAGGGTGCCGTCCTCGTTGAACGCCTCGTTCACCACGTCCCAGGCGGCGATCTTGCCCTTGTAGCGGCTCACCTCGGTGGTGATGTGGTTCTGCAGCAGGGTGCCGAGCTGGGCCGCCGTCCAGTTGCCGTTGGTCAGCCAGCCCGGGTTCTGGTTGTGCCAGACCAGGGTGTGGCCGCGCACCTGCTGGTTGTGCGCCTGGGCGAAGGCGACGATCTGGTCCGCCTCACCCCAGGTGAAGCTGCCCTGGGTGGGCTCGACGGACCCCCACTTCATGGCGTTGTCGGGGGTGAGCGAGCTGAACTGGGTCCCGGCGATGTCGCCGTAGGTGCCGGTCAGCTTGCCCCCGGAGACCGCGCTGCCGATGAGCTTGCCCTTGGCGGTGGCAAGGTCGCGCAGCGGGGTGTCGGCGGCGTGGGCGGTGGTGGCCCCGGCGGTGAGCAGGGCACCGGCCGTGAGGGCGCCGGCGAGCAGCGCGGTCAGGCGCGTGCGCAGGGACCTGCGGGGCGCGGCGGGTGACCGGTGTGCCGTGGGGGGCGGTGGGGGTGTGGCGCGGGGTGCGGTCGTCCTGGAATTTCTGGAGGTTCTCAACGCGGGTGCCTCCGAAAGTTTCGGCCGTATTACCGACTGGCTTCGGAGGAGTGTGGGGCCACGCGCCCCACGCGTCAATACGTCAACCCGTCTTCGCTCCCGTCACCCCGCCGGCCGGGCGGTCGTGCTGCTGCGCACCACCAGGCTCGTCGCCAGCTCCACCCGGGTGGCGACCGGGGAGTCCGGGGCGCGTCCGAGGTCCAGCACCAGCCGGGCCGCCGCCTCCGCCATCTCGGTCAGCGGCTGCCGTACGGTCGTCAGCGGCGGCCCGACCCAGCGGGCCACCGGCAGGTCGTCGAAGCCGACCACGCTCAGGTCCTCCGGGATGCGCAGGCCCAGCTCGCGGGCGGCCTCGTACAGGCCGAGCGCCTGGAGGTCGTTGCCCGCGAAGACGGCGGTGGGCCGGTCCGGGCGGCGCAGCAGCTCCAGGCCCAGCCGGTAGCCGGCGTCGTGGTGGAAGTCGCCGGCCGTGATCAGGGCCGGGTCGACCGGCAGTCCGGCCGTCTCCAGCGCCGCCCGGTAGCCGTCGACCCGCGCCCGGCTGCACATCATCCGGGACGGGCCGCTGATCGCGCCGATCCGGGTGTGGCCCAGTTCGATCAGGTGCCGGGTGGCGGCGAGGCCGCCCTGCCAGTTGGTGGCGCCGATCGAGGGCACGTCCGGGCCCGGGTCGCCGGCCGGGTCCATGACCACGAACGGGATGCCCCGGCTGGTCAGCAGGGCCCGCTGCGACTCGTCCAGCTCCGACAGCACCAGCACCACGCCGTGCGGCCGGCGGGCGGCGACCTGGTCGGCCCAGCTGCGGCCGGGGGTGAGCCGCCCGGCGCTCTCGCTGAGCACCACGCTCATCCCGGCGTCCCGGGCCACGTTCTCCACGCCCCGGATGACCTCCATCGCCCAGGCGCTCTCCAGTTCGTGGAAGACCAGGTCGATCAGGGGCGAGCGGGAGGCCTCGGCGCGCCTGCGCCGGTACCCGTAGGCCCGCAGCAGCTCCTCCACCCGGGTGCGGGTCGCGGGGGCGACGTCGGCACGGCCGTTGAGCACCTTCGAAACAGTCGGAGCGGACACGCCTGCCTCACGGGCGATTTCGGCGAGCGTCGCCGTCTGCGTTTCTGGGAGCTTCGGAGACTTCATGTCCGCGATCGTATCCCCGCCGTCCCGACTGACGAAGGGTCACACTTCCCTCGGGCTCCCGGAACATTCGGTGCGATTTGCGAAACATTCGAACCCTCGAGGGCCTTCTTCGAGGCCGGTCGTCAGTCCGCCGCCGTGCCCAGGGACTCGAACCGCCAGCGGTGCACCGTCCGGGTGACCAGGTCCCCGGGCGGCTCGGGCAGCTCGGGCAGCTCGGCGTCGTACGGCGCGTCCCACCAGGTCAGCACCAGGACCCGGTCCTGGGGCGCCCGGAACGTCTCCCGGCGCAGCGGCGTGCCGGGCAGCTCCTGGCGCCGCGCCCAGGCGAGGAGTTCCGCGCCCCGGCCCTCGGTCGCCCGGGCCTCCCACATCAGGGTGACCGTCACGGGTACAGGTTCTCCCCGCCGGTCTCGTGCGCGTGGTCGTGGGCCGGCACATGGGGGTCCGTCACCGGCAGGGAGGAGTCCGCGGAGAGGTCCCAGCCGGACGCGGCCCGGCCGCGGGCCACCATCTCGGCGCCCAGCGCCGCCACCATCGCGCCGTTGTCCGTGCACAGCTTGGGCCGCGGCACCCGCAGCCGGATGCCGGCCGCCTCGCAGCGCTCCGCGGCCAGCGCGCGCAGCCGCGAGTTGGCGGCGACCCCGCCGCCGATCATCAGGTGGTCGACGCCCTCGTCGCGGCAGGCCCGCACCGCCTTGCGGGTCAGGACGTCCACGACCGCCTCCTGGAAGGAGGCCGCCACGTCCCGCACCGGGACCTCCTCGCCGGCCGCCCGCTTCGCCTCGATCCAGCGGGCCACGGCCGTCTTGAGGCCGGAGAAGGAGAAGTCGTAGACCGGGTCGCGCGGGCCGGTCAGGCCGCGCGGGAAGGCGATGGCCTTCGGGTCGCCCTCGCGCGCGTACCGGTCGATGACCGGGCCGCCCGGGAAGCCGAGGTTCAGCACCCGGGCGATCTTGTCGAAGGCCTCCCCGGCCGCGTCGTCGATGGTCGCGCCCATCGGGCGGACGTCCGAGGTGATGTCGGACGACAGCAGCAGCGAGGAGTGGCCGCCGCTGACCAGCAGCGCCATCGTCGGCTCCGGCAGGGGTCCGTGCTCCAGCTGGTCCACGCAGATGTGGGAGGCCAGGTGGTTCACGCCGTACAGCGGCTTGCCGAGCGCGTAGGCGTACGCCTTGGCCGCCGAGACGCCGACCAGCAGGGCGCCCGCGAGGCCGGGGCCGGCGGTGACGGCGACGCCGTCGAGGTCCCTGGCGCTGACCCCGGCGTCCTTGAGCGCGCGGTTGATGGTCGGGACCATCGCCTCCAGGTGGGCCCGGGAGGCCACCTCCGGGACGACGCCGCCGAAGCGGGCGTGCTCGTCGACGCTGGAGGCGATGGCGTCGGCCAGCAGGGTCGTCCCGCGGACGACGCCGACGCCGGTCTCGTCGCAGGAGGTCTCGATCCCCAGGACCAGGGGTTCGTCAGCCATTGATCTCGGTTCCTTGTACGCCGTTCACGGAAGTGGAGGGGTCGGTCAGCCGCATCACCAGGGCGTCCACGTTGCCCGGCTGGTAGTAGCCGCGTCTGAAGCCGATCGGCTCGAAGCCGAAGCGCTCGTAGAGTCTGCGGGCCCGGTCGTTGTCCACCCGGCACTCCAGCATCACCTCGGCGCACTCGAAGGCGGTCGCCGCCCGCAGCAGCTCGGCCAGCAGACGGCCGCCGAGGCCGGTGCCCCAGTGGTCCCGGGCGACGGCGATGGTCTGCACGTCCGCCAGCTCGCCGGTGGCGGCCAGGCCCGCGTACCCGACGATCCGCTCGCCCTCGGTTGCGACCACGTACCGCCGGGTCGCGCCCGGGCCCCGGGAGTGCGCCAGCTCGGACCAGAACATGCCCCGCGACCAGGCGTCCTCGGGAAACAGCTCCTTCTCCATCCCCAGCACCGGGTCGATGTCCCACCAGCGCATCTCGCGCAGCGTGGTCTTCACGGGTCCGGTCACTTCGGGGTGACCACCTTGTAGTTCCTGGGGACCTGGGCGTCGGGGCGGCGCAGGTAGAGCGGTCTGGGCGCCGGCAGCTCCTCCCCCGCGGCCAGCTTTCCGGCGGCCAGCGAGGCGAGGGCGGCGGCCGAGACGTGCTCGGGCTCGTGGGCGCTGGGGAACGTGTCCGGGTAGAGCAGCGCGCCGGCGCCGACGGCCGGGAGGCCCGCCACGCGCTCGGCGATGTCGGCGGGGCGGTCGACGGCCGGGTCGGTGAGCCGGGTGCGGGAGTCGGCGTAGGTGGCCCAGTAGACCTCCTTGCGCCGGGCGTCGGTCGCCACCACGAAGGGGCCCGTGGTGAGGTCGGCGGCGTGGGCGAGGCCGTCGAGCGTGCACACGCCGTACACGGGGACGCCGAGCGCGAGGCCGAAGGTGTCGGCGGTCATCAGGCCCACGCGCAGCCCGGTGTACGGCCCGGGCCCGGTGCCGACGACGATCCCGGTGACGGCGTCGAGGGCGAGCCCGGCCTCGGCGAGGACGCGGTCGACGGCCGGCAGCAGCAGCTCTCCGTGCCGGCGCGCGTCCACCTGGCTGGACGAGGCGATGACGTCCGTGCCGTCGTGCAGCGCGACGGTGACGGCGGGGGTGGCGGTATCCAGAGCGAGCAAGAGCACGCGAACAGCCTACGGCTCCCGCGCCTCCCGCACGGCCGTCCGGGACGGACGGTCACCGACTGCTACGGTTCGTACGAAGTACGACATATCGCACGAGACAGAGGTGGCGCACGTGGCAGGGACCAGCTCGGTGATCGTGGCCGGCCTCACCGTGACGGCCGTCGGAGCGGTCGGCTTCCTCGGTTACCAGGCGTCGGCGAACGTTCCCGAGAGCCTGGGCGGCAGGCCGTCGGCGGGCGCCTCGGCCTCCGCGGCCGCCTCACGGGCGCCCCGCGGCCACGGCGGTCCCGGCGCCCTGCCCGCCGGCTCCGGGCAGGGTGAACGGGTCGTGTACTCGGTGGACGACGACCGGGTGTGGCTGGTCAGTGAGCGGGAGAAGGTGCAGCGCACGTTCGCCGTGCGTCCGGGGACGGTCGACCCGCTGCCGGGCGTGTACTGGGTGACGTCCCGCTCGAACGCCGTCACCGGCACCGACGGCGTCCCCATCGAGCACGTCGTGCGCTTCACCAGCGTGGACGGAGTGGTGATCGGCTTCAGCGCGGCCGTGCTGAACTCCGGCTACACCTCCGGCAGCACGAACGGCACGGCCGTGAAGACGGGCGGCATCCGGGAGACCCGGGCGGACGGCGAGGCCATGTGGCGGTTCGCCACCATCGGGGTACCGGTCGTGGTGATCCGCTGACGCGCGCCGCGCGTGCGCAACAGGTCCTAGGCGGCCTCGGGGTGCTGTCGCCGCGTCACCGGTGTCCTGGGCGCCGAGCCCGCCGGCCGGGGGGCCTGCGGCGCCCGCGGGGGCCTGGAGACGGCTTCCGCCGCCGCGCAGGACGCGAGCAGCTCGCTCATGGACACCCCGGCGAACCCGGTCGGCAGGGGCTGCTTTGTGGGGCGGGAAGCGGGCATGGGACGCCTCCTGAGGTGCGGGGGCGGGCGTGGTTAGGTTCACCTAACCACCGGCTGGCTACCATGTGACCACGCCCGATGCGTCCGGCGCAACATCGTGCCGACAGGTTGTCGGAATATCCGCGCGCGCCCGTCCGGTGCTCCCGGCGCCCCTGGTGCTCCCGGTGCTCAGGCGGAGAGCGCCCCGAGGTCGGCGGCCGCCCAGCGGGCCCCGCGCCCGGTCACCGTCACCCGCCGCGCCTCGTCGGTGTCCGCGGACCCGGAAGGGGACTCGGCGGGAGCGGGTCCGGCGGCCGCGGTGCCCACCGAGCGGTGGATGACGACCTCGAGCCGGTCGTCGGTCAGCTCCTCGACCTTGCCCTCGCCCCACTCCACGACGATCACCGAGTCGGACAGCGAGACGTCGAGGTCGAGGTCCTCCATCTCGTCGAGGCCGCCGGAGAGCCGGTAGGCGTCGACGTGGACGAGCGGGGGGCCGCCGCCCAGGGAGGGGTGCACACGGGCGATCACGAAGGTCGGCGAGGTGACCGCGCCCCGTACACCGAGCCCCTCGCCGAGACCGCGGGTCAGCGTCGTCTTGCCCGCGCCCAGTTCCCCGGTGAGCATGACCAGGTCGCCGGCGCGCAGCAGCTTCGCCAGGCGGCGGCCCAACTCCTTCATCTGGTCAGGGGAGTTGACGATCAACTGGGTCTCAGCCGGGTTGTGCGGTGCTGCTGGTGCTTCCATACCCACTTACGGTAGCCCCTGCCGGGACGGCGCCCGCGCGGGTGAGCAGGTCCGCGAGGCGGTCGGTGACCACCTCCGGGTGCTCCAGCATCACCAGGTGCCCGGCGTCGGGCACCAGCACCAGTTCGGCGTCCGGCAGCAGGTCGGCGATGGCCTCGCTGTGCTCGCTCGGCGTCACCAGGTCCCGCACCCCGGCGAGCACCAGCACCGGCTTGTCCCGGAAGCAGGCCAGCGCCTCGGTCTTGTCGTGGTCGGTGAAGGCCGGGTAGAACTCGGCGACCACGTCGATCGGGGTGGACTCGATCATGCGCTCGGCGAACCGCTCGACGGCCGGATCGACGTCCCGGGACGCGAACGAGTACCGCTTGATGACCCCGGCGAACAGGTCGGCCGTCGCCCGCCGCCCCTTCTCCACCAGCGCCGCCTGCTGCCCGAGCGCCCTCAGCACGCCCGGCAGCACCCGGCGCACCGCGTTGACGCCGGCCACCGGAAGGCCGAAGTTGACCTCGCCGAGGCGCCCGGAGGAGGTACCGACCAGCGCGGTGGCCACCACCCGCTCCCGGATCAGCTCCGGGTACTGGGCGGCCAGCGCCATCATCGTCATCCCGCCCATGGAGTGGCCGACCAGCACCAGCCCGCCGTCCGGCGCGGCGGCGTCCATGACGGCCTTCAGGTCGCGGCCGAGCTGGTCGATGGTGAGCGGCACGCCGTCGCGGACCTGGCCGACGCCGCGCCCCGACCGGCCGTGGCTGCGCTGGTCCCAGTGCACCATGCGGACGACGCCCCGCAGGGCCGCGCGCTGGAAGTGCCAGGAGTCCTGGCTGAGGCAGTAGCCGTGGCTGAAGACGACGGTGACCGGGGCGGGCGCCTTGCGGCCGAACAGCCGGCGCCGGCGCGGCGAGACGGCCGCCCCGGTGTCCGGCTCGACCTCGTCGACCTCGTAGTACAGCTCGGTGCCGTCGTCGGCGTACGCCGTGCCGGGGGTGCCGCGCAGGGCGCCGTAGGGGCCCGCCGAGTCCAGCGCCAGCCGGGCCCGGCGCCGCATGTCGCGGCCGACGGTCATCCGCTCCAGGGCGACACCGGCCGCGGCGCCCGCGGCCAGCACGCCTATCGCGGTGCCGGCGATGCCGGTCGCCCTGCGCCAGCTCGCGGCCGTCGCCCCCGCGGCGGAGGCGACGGCCACCGAGGCGATGACGTCCGCCACGGCCTCCGCGCTGCTCTCGCTCACGTACCGCTCCTCTTCGCCGTACTGCAGTTCGCAGGATGGGTCGTACGGGTGATGCCGGTGGTGCTGATGGTGCCTGCGCCGGTGGGGCCGGCGGAAGGCGTGGTGCCGGCGGAGCCGGCGACCGGCGGCACCGGGGCGGGCCCGGCACCGGCCCTCGCGGGCCCTCCTGACGGGTTACCCGTCCTGCCGGTCCTGTCCTTCGTCGACATAGACGCGAGGAACGCGGGTTCCGATGCGTGTGACGATCTCGTACGCGATCGTGCCCGCGGCCTGGGCCCAGTCCTCGGCGGTGGGCTCGCCCCGGTCGCCGGGGCCGAACAGCACGGCCTGGCTGCCGACCGGGGGCTCGTCGCCGCCGAGGTCGACGACGAACTGGTCCATGGCCACCCGGCCCGCGACCGTCCGCCACTTGCCGCCGACCAGCACCGGGCCGGACCCGGACGCGTGCCGGGGGATCCCGTCCGCGTAGCCCACGGGCACCAGGCCCAGGGTGGTCTCGCCCGGGGTGACGTAGTGGTGGCCGTAGCTGACGCCGTGGCCGCCCGGGACGTGCTTGACCAGGGCCAGCGACGCCGAGAGGGTCATCACCGGGCGCAGGCCGAAGTCGGCCGGGGTGCCGGTCTCCGGGCTGGGCGAGATGCCGTACAGGGCGATGCCGGTGCGGACCAGGTCGAAGTGGCTCTCGGGGAGGGTGAGGGTCGCCGGGGAGTTGGCGATGTGCCGTACCTCGGGGCGCACCCCCTGCTCCTCGGCGTGCGCCAGCAGCTGCCGGAAGCAGCCGAGCTGGGCGGCGACGGAGGGGTGGCCGGGTTCGTCGGCGCACGCGAAGTGCGACCACAGGCCGGTGACGCGGATCAGGCCGGCGCGCTCGGCGCTCAGGGCCTCGGCGACCAGTGCGGGCCAGTCGGCGGGCTGGCAGCCGTTGCGGCCGAGCCCGGTGTCGGCCTTCAGCTGCACGCGCGCGGGCCGGCCGGCCTGCCGGGCCGCCTCGGTGACCTCGCGCAGGGCCCACAGCGCGCTGACGGACACGTCGATGTCCCGCTCGATGGCCTGCCGCCAGGGGCCGCCCGGGGTCCACAGCCAGCACAGCACGCGCACGTGCGGCGGGATCGAGGGGTCCGCGCGCAGCGCGAGGGCCTCCTCGGGCGTGGCCGTGCCGAGCCAGCCGGCCCCCGCGGCCACGGCCTCGCGGGCACACCGCGCCGCGCCGTGGCCGTACGCGTCGGACTTGACGACGGCCATGAGGGCCGCGCCCGGCGCGTGGGCGCGCAGGGCCCGGACGTTGGCCCGCAGGGCGGCCAGGTCGATCTCGGCGCGGGCCCGCAGGGGCGCGGTCGGTGCAGGTGCTGTGGTACTCATCGCGCCCCCAGTGTCTCAGAGGCCGGTGCCGGCCCCGGGGCGCAGGGCCCGTGGGCTGTCAGGTACCCGGCCGGCGCCCCCACACGTACACCCGGTCGCCCTTCTTCAGCACCTTCCACAGCGTGCGGGCGTCGCCGAGGGTGAGGTTGACGCAGCCCCAGGAGCCGACGGTGGTGTGGATGCTGCCGTAGACGGCGTGGAAGGCCTGGCCGCCGTCGAAGAACTGGGCATAGGGCATGGGCGAGTTGTAGAGGGTCGACCAGTGGTTCTTGTGCCGCCAGTAGACGGTGTGCAGCCCGGTCCGGGTGCGGTGGCCGCTGCGGCCGCTGCGCATCGGCACCGGTCCGTAGAGCACCTTGGTGCCCTTCTGCACCCACGTCAGCTGCCGGTCGAGGTCCACGCAGGCGATGCGGTAGGACCGCACGGGGCACCGGCCGGCCGCGTTGGGGTTCTTCCTCGCCGACAGGAGCGTCATCCGTGACCAGGTGACCGGTCCCGCGAAGCCGGCGGCGGGCTTGATGCGGTACTTCTTCTGGAAGGCGCGGATGGCCCGGCAGTCGGTGCCGGACTGCTTCCCGTCCACCCTCAGCTTCAGCCAGCGCTCCACCTGGCGCTGGTAGGGCCCGGTCCGCTTGCTGCACGTCACCTTGGCGACGGCGTCCTCGAGCGGCACGTACTCGATGAGGTCGTACGCCCCCTCGGGCGCGTTCCGGGGCTCGACCGCGTCCTCCTCGGCGGAGGGCGTGTAGATCTTCGGCGGCAGCGCCTGGTCGGGCGTGTCGATCTGCCAGGGCTGCCCGGGGCCGGGGGCCACCCCGGGGACCAGGGCGGTGACGGGGCCGGGGGCCGGCGGGGCGGGTGAGGTACGGGGTGCGGCGGGGGCCGCGAGCGCCGGCCCGGCGGCCGGGAGGGCGGCCGCTGCGGCCAGCAGCGCCGCGGCCCCCCGGCGTGCGATACGTCTGCTCATCATGCGATCAGAGAAACGTGCCGCCCTCCCTGATCCCGGGCGCCGCGCGGTCCGGTCCCGGCCGGGTCACCCGGTGGACGGACGCGGGCACCGGCCCCTCAGCCGCGTACGTCGCACACGTCCCGCCAGGCCTCGGGGATCATGGCGGCCACGTCGTGGGCGCCGGCCGGTGCCCCGTCGGCCGCGAACCGCCCTGCCAGGCCGTGCAGATAGGCCCCCGCGCTCGCCGCGTCCAGCGCCGGCAGCCCGGCCGCCAGCAGGGACCCGGCCAGACCCGACAGCACGTCCCCGCTCCCGGCCGTCGCCAGCCATCCCGTGCCGGTGGCGTTGACGCGTACGGCACCGCCGCCGGGGTCGGCGACCACCGTGGTCGAGCCCTTCAGCAGCACGGTCGCCCGGTACTGCCCGGCCAGCCTGCGGGCGGACTCCAGCCGGGCCCCCTCGACCTCCTCGCGCGGTACGCCCAGCAGCGCGGCCGCCTCGCCCGCGTGCGGGGTCATCAGCGTCGGCGCGGTCCGCCGCCGCACCGTGTCCCGGTCCGCCAGCCGCAGCCCGTCCGCGTCGACGAGCACGGGCACGTCCGCCTCCAGCACCTCCGCGACGGTCGCCGCGTCGTCCCCGGCGCCGGGGCCGACCACCCACGCCTGGACCCGGCCGGCCTTCCGGGGGCCCCCGTCGGAGACGAGGATCTCCGGGAAGCGGGCGATCACCGCGTCCGCGGCGGGGCCGACGTACCGCACGGCGCCCGCGCCGCCCCGCAGCGCCCCGCTGACCGCGAGCACGGCCGCCCCGGGGTAGCGGGCCGATCCGGCGGCGACGCCGACGACGCCGCGCCGGTACTTGTCGCTCGCCGCGCCGGGCACGGGCAGCAGCCGTACCACGTCGGCGTGTTGCAGGGCCTCCAGGTCGGCGGGGGCGGGCAGGTCGAGACCGATGTCCACCAGCCGTACCGAACCCGCGTACTGGCGGGCGGGGTCGATGAGGAGGCCCGGCTTGTGCGTGCCGAAGGTGACGGTGAGGTCGGCGCGCACCGCGTGCCCGTGCACCTCGCCGGTGTCCGGCTCGATGCCGCTCGGCAGGTCGACGGCGACGACGGCGCCCCGGGCACGCTCGGCGGCGGCGGCGAGCGGTACGGCGTCCTCGCGCAGGCCGCCCTTGCCGCCGATGCCGACGATGCCGTCGACGACGAGGTCGGCTCGGGCGACCAGCGGTTCGGCGGCGGCGGGCCGCACGGTGGTGCCGCCCGCGCGCCGCAGCGCCGCGAGGCCGCCGCGGTGCGTCCGCTCCGGGGCGAGCAGCACCGCCGTGACGCCGGCGCCGCGCCGGGCGAGCCGGGCACCGGCGTACAGGGCGTCACCGCCGTTGTCGCCGCTGCCGACGAGCAGCACGACCCGGCGGCCGTAGACCCGGCCGAGCAGGTCGGCGCAGGCGGCGGCGAGTCCCGCGGCGGCACGTTGCATGAGGGCGCCCTCGGGGAGGGTGGCCATGAGCCGGCGCTCGGCGGCCCGGACCGTTTCCACGCTGTAGGCAGTACGCATGGCTCCGAGTCTGCCCCGAAGCCGCCGCCTGCCGCAGCCACGGCGGGACGTCCACCGCCGGGACCACCGGCCGGCGGTCCCGGGGCGTTCTCATCCGGCCCGCGCCTGGGACATCACCTCGTGGAACTCTTCGTGACGGCCGGCCAGCAGCAGGACACTGACCAGGCAGCTGCGTGACGCCCGTGTCTCCTCCGCGCAGCCGATCTCCCGGAAGCCGGCGACCGACCGCCGCAGGGGCTCCACGGCGGCGTCGAGCCGACCGCCGGCCCAGAGGGCCTCCCCCGCCTTTCGCTGCGCCGCCGCCACGAGCCGGGAGTTGCCGACGTCCCGCGCGAGGCTCTCGGCCCGGCGCGCGGCCGTCAGAGCCTCGTCCCACCGGTCCGCCTCGCGCAGGAATCCGGAGGCGAGGCATGCGAGCACGGCCTCACCCTGACGGTCTCCCAGGGCCCGGAAGGACTCGCGTGTCGCGGCGGCGAGCGCGAGGGCGCCCTCGCGGTCGCCGCCGAACCACCGGTCGGCCACCATCTCGCTCTCCACCTGAGCCACCCCGTGGTCGTCACCGAGGGCCGACAGCAGCTCTCGGGCCTCCTCGTACGCCTCCAGGGCCTCGGGATGCCGGCCGGTGGCGCGCCGGACACCGGCGAGGTGGCGCAGCAGCAGCGCCAGGGTCGGCGGATCGCCCGTCGGCCGGCACAGGTCGAGCGCGGTCGTCAGGACGCCGGCGGCCTCCCGGTGCCGGCCGAGGTCGCGGTACACGCACCCCAGGGAGGTGGCGACTCTCACCTCGTTGCGCCGGTCACCGCAGCCGTGGAGGAGTTCCAGCGAGCGGGAGAGGGTGGCGGCGGCCTCCGTCAGGGCGTCTTGTCCGGCCTGCGCCGCGCCGAGGACGCTGAGCGCCACGCCCTCCCCGCAGGGATCGCGTCGTGCGCGCTGGATGTCGCGGGCCGCGGTGGCCGCGGTCCGCGCTTCCGCGTGCCGGCCCATGCGTGACAGGATTCCGGCCACGTTGGTGTGGGCGAGCCCGAAGTAGCGCGAGGCCTCCGCGCCGGGCTGCTCCAGGAACCCGGTGAAGATCTCCATCGCCTCGTCGAGGCGGCCGGTCTCCGCGAGCACACCGCCCCTGCCGATCACGGCCTGCGGCATGGTCTTCCCGGACCGGCCGGCCGTGTCGGCGGCCTCCTGGTACGCCGCGAGGGCCTCGTCGTGGCGACGCAGACCCGCCAGAGCATTGCCGAGACAGCCGAGGACCACCGCCGCGTGCCGGGACTCGCCCGTCGCCCGGACGGCCGCCAGGGTGGTCAGCGCCGCGACGCGCATGTCCTCGAACAGGTGCTGTCGCGCGGTGTAGACGTCCAGCCCCGCGCACAGCACGACCGCGAGGTCCACGGCGCGGGTCGACGCGCTCCGGACGGCGGCGAAGAGATTGGCCCGTTCGAAGTCGCACCAGCCCAGCGCGTATCCGGCGTCCGGGAAGGGCCGGTCGCCGCTCTGGGCCGACAAAGGGTTGTCGAGCAGCTCACCGGCCCGTACGAGCCACTGCGCGTAGTACCGCAGGACACGCTGGACGGCCTCGTCCCGCCGGTCCGCCGCGGCCTGCTCCGGTTCCTCGCCCCGGCGCACCGAGAACAGGACCATCAGGTCGTGCATCCGCCAGCGCCCCGGGTACGCCCCGGGTTCGACGAGATGGGCGGCGGCCAGGCCGTGGAGGAGCATCTCGGTGTCGTCGACACGGTCGTCGTCGATGTCGGCGTCGGGACAGGTGAGGTGGGCCGCGGCCTCGGAGGAGAAGCCGGGGCCGGGGTTGGCGGACGCCAGGCGGAACACCTCGCGTTCGCGCTCGGAGAGGGAGCGGTAGGACAGGTCGAACGCCGCCTCGACCGCGATGTCCCCTGTGCGCAGCCGGTTGAGCCTGCTGTGCTCGCTGCGCAGCAGGCCGGCGTAACGGTCCACGCCGAGTACGGGGGAGCCCGCGAGGAACGCGCCGGCGATGGTCAGGGCCAGGGGCAGTCCACCGCACAGCGTGACGATCTCGGCGGCGGCCGCCGGCATCCGGTCGACGCGGTCGTCCGCGTCCCCCCGGGCGGTCCGCAGCGTGCGGCGCAGCAGGTCGACGCCGGACTCGGTCGTCAGGGGCTCGACTTCGTGGATACGGCCGAGGGTCAGGCTCTCGCGGGACGTGACGAGCACGTGGGTGACGCCGTCCGTCGGGAGCAGGGGGGCCAGTTCCGACCGGCTGGAGGCGTTGTCGAGGACGAGCAGCACGCGTCGGCCGGTGGCGGCCAGGTCCGCCAGCACGCCGCGGAACTCGCCCGACCGGTCCGGGGCGCCGCCACCGGCCTTCACGTCACGGCCGAGCCGGCGCAGGAACGCGTCCAGGATCTGCGCGGCGCTTCCGCGTCGGCGGGGTTCGGCGTCGTACCCGTTGAGATCCGCGAACAGCACGCCGCCGGGGAACCAGCCGCGGGAGGCACCCGCGTGCGCCGCTTGCAGGGCGGCTTCCGTCTTGCCGGCGCCGGGCATCCCGGTCACCACGGACACGCGGGGGCTGCCGGGCGCGGTCGGACGTTCCGGGGGTGCCAGTGCGTCGAGCAACGCGCCGAGAACGCCGACGTGTCCGGTGTGGTTCGGCGACAGGGGTGGGATCCCGCCGAGGTCGCAGTCCGCCGAGGTCCCGCCGCCGGGCCCGGGCCTGCGGAAGGCGGCGCCGCCGGCCGGCTCCGCGGCGCCCGCGGCACGCCGCCCCCCGCGTTCGGCGTCGTGTTCCTCACGGGCCGCCCTCAGCAGGCGCTCCCACTCCCTCCTGTCGAGGCGATCGCCCGCCCAGCCGGACCAGACCTCGACCAGGGCCAGCACCGCCGGGTCACTGCCGCTGTGCGGCACGTTGAACCGCTCCAGGGTCCGCGGCGCCCAGGAGCTGGCCCGCTTCCCCTCGAAGTCCCGCCCGCCCGGCAGCTTCCTGACCGCGGGCGCCAGCGCGTGCTGCTGGCTGTGCGGCTTGCCGGCCGCCCGCCGCGCCGTCTCCGCCCGCTCCCGCAGCCCTCGCAGCCTCGCGTGCAGTTCCTTCTTCCGCTCGCCCATCCCGGACTCCTCCCCTTCGCGGCCGTGCCCGGGCCGTACGCCACCGGGCGCCGCCCGGAGCCGGGCGCGCGGGGTGGCACCGGGCAACCCCGCGACCAGCGACGCGCGAGGCAACTCGCCCCGCACGCACGGTACTTGCTGCGCGGGACCGGGAGTGGAGGCCAGCGTGGTCCCATCACGCCGGGCCCGGCGCGCAGCACCGTCCACTCGCGTCCACTCGCGTTCGAGGAGCACCGTCATGTCCCAGCGCCGTCGCGCCCGCCGCACGCCCCACCCGCACCACCACCGGACTCCGGGGACCGAGCCCGCCCCGGAGCCGTGTGCCGCGCGTGACTCCGTACCGCGTGAGGCATGGCGGCGGCTGACCGTCAGCCTGGCCGACGCGGCCGGGCCCGCACTGGTGGCGGCCGTGCAGTGGTGGACGCGCACTCACTGAGCGGGGTCCTCAGCCCTCCGCGATCACCACGGCGGAGGCCACTCCCGCGTCGTGGCTGAGCGAGACGTGCCAGGACCGCACGCCGAGTTCCGCCGCCCGGGAGGCCACGGTGCCCTTCACCCGCAGGCGGGGCTGCCCGTTGGCCTCGACGTACACCTCGGCGTCCGTCCAGTGCAGCCCGGGCGGCGCGCCGAGGGCCTTGGCCAGCGCCTCCTTCGCCGCGAACCGCACGGCGAGCGAGGCGATACCGCGCCGCTCCCCGCTGGGCAGCACGACCTCGCCCGGCACGAACAGCCGGTCCACCAGCCCGGGCGTACGGTCCAGCGACGCCCGGAACCGGTCGATCTCGGCCACGTCGATCCCGACCCCGATGATGCTCATGGGCAGCACCTTAGGGCCGGCCGCCCACCGGCCACGAACCTGAACTCACTCTTCCGCGAACAACTCCCCCGCGTCCACCGCGTGCACGGCCCGCCGCGCCCACACCTCGAGCCGCTCCAGATCCGCGCAGCCCTCCACCCGTTCGCGCACGGCACCGGTCACCGCGATGCCGCGCCACTCCAGAATCCGCAGCACCATCTCCCTCCGGTCCTTCACGCGCCCTTCCTCACGGCCCTCTTCACGCCCCTCTTCACGCACCTGCTCGGCCAGCGGGTGGCGCCAGAAGTACTGGATCGCCGTCATCAGGTCCCTCCACATCTGCTTCGCCTGGGGGTCGGCCAGGCACGAGTCGACGAACTGCACGAAGACTGCGGCACTGTCGGGTTCGACGGTCCGCAGGGCGGCGGCCAGGGATTCCAGTATGGCCGGGGCCTGCGGACCGCGGCCATGTGTCATCGCCGAAAGCACCGCAAGGGGTACGTCCCGTTCGGCCTGCCGCTCGTCCGCGATGACCGGTACGTTGTCCGGGCCGAGCACGAGCGGGCGCACCGTCATCGAGTGCCAGCCGGGGAAGCCGAGCCGGATGGGACGCGAGGCCCACTT
This sequence comes from Streptomyces sp. NPDC041135, assembly GCF_055592085.1. Classification (NCBI taxonomy): domain Bacteria; kingdom Bacillati; phylum Actinomycetota; class Actinomycetes; order Kitasatosporales; family Streptomycetaceae; genus Streptomyces; species Streptomyces sp. NPDC041135. Next base: position 92,024 of record NZ_JBVIYZ010000004.1, on the reverse strand, counting down.
CGCCGTGGCGCTGCTCTGGGTGATGACGATGAGCACCGGCTCACAGCGGTACTTCTCGTAGAGGTAGGACAGGTAATACGGCCAGCTGCCGCGCTTGCGCTCGTCCTTCTTGCCCTGCGACTCGACCACGAGCAGGTACGTGCCCTGGTCCGTCTCCGCCCGCAGCAAGGTGTCCACGCGCCGCTCCACCGGCTCGACCTCCGTGAGGTCCACGTTCAGCGCCGCGATCTCGCGTGGTTCCGGGAACGGTACGTGCAGCACACGCTGCAAGGCCCGGGTCAGCAGGGCGGGGTCCTTCTGGAAGATCCTGTGCAGTGCTTCATGCGACGAGCCCACCATCATGCCGCCTCCAGTTCGCACCACACGTACTTGCCCCGGCTGCCGAACCTGGCGGACGGCTGCCAGCCCCAGTGGGTCGCGCACGCGGTGACCAGGGCGAGGCCCCGGCCGGCCTCCGCGTCCAGGGGCCGGTCCACCGGCTTCGGCGGTCCCGGTGGTTCGGGGTCGGTGTCCCAGGCCCCGATCCACACGACGCCCTCCGGGCTGCGGCGCACCCTCAGGGCGGCGGGGCCGTTGGTATGGCGTACGGCGTTGCAGACCAGCTCCGCCGCGAGGAGTTCGGCGGTGTCCACAAGAGCGATGAGCCCGTGCATGGTCAGGATCAGCCGCAGGGTGCGGCGGCAGATGGTGACGGCTCTGAGGTCGTTGGGGATGCAGAGGGTGTAGTCCCAGGTTTCGGACATGGGGCGTCAACTCCGTGGGGAAGAGGGGATCTCCGCGCGCGGCGACAGTGCGCTTCCACTGCGTGCGCGTTGCATCACCGAACGTAGGGGTAACTGTTTAGATCCGGCAAGCCGGTCACGTAACCTGCCCCCGAACGGGTGGCGCCCACCGGTGTGTTGAGAGGAACGGTCGATGGCGAAGAGAGGCGAGCCGACGGCGCGTCAGTTGCGTCTGGCGGTCGAGCTGCGCAGGCTCCGCGACGCGGCAGGCCTCACCTCGCGGGAGGCGGCCGCCCTGCTCGGGGTCAGCGCTCCGCAGATCAGTCAGATCGAGTCCGGCCTCGCGGGCGTGAGCGAGAAGCGGCTGCGCCGCCTTGCCGCCAATTACTCCTGCTCGGACAGCGAGCTGATCGAGGCCCTGGTGGCCATGGCCAACGACCGCACGCGGGGCTGGTGGGAGGAGTACCGGGAGCTGCTGCCGACGTCGTTCCTCGACCTGGCCGAGCTGGAGCATCACGCCACGTACCGGCGTGACGTGGAGTTCCTGTTCGTTCCGGGCTTGCTGCAGACACCCGAATACGCCCGAGCCGCCTTCTCGTCCAGGGTCCCCGAACTCCCCAAGGATGACCTGGACGTGCGCGTCCGTCATCGCATGCAGCGCAAGGTGATCCTTACCGGCTCCGACACCGTTCCCTATGAAGCGGTCATCCACGAGGCGGCACTACGCATCAGGGTCAGTGACCGTGCCGCTTCCCGCGCCCAGCTCCTCCGTGTGCTGGAGCTCTCCGAAGCGGATCACATCACCGTGCGCGTCATCCCCTTCGACCTGGACGGCTTCGGCGGGGCCTGGAGCCCCATGATGCTGGCCGGCGGCGCCGTGCCCAAGCTGGACACGGCGGTCCGCGACGCGCCTCACGGCACGGGATTCATTGATTCCGAGGCCCAACTCGGCGTCTTCCGCACGCTTTTCCATAGGGTGGAAGCCGTCTCACTCGATCCCGTCCGATCGCGTGACTTCATCCACAGGCTGACCAAGGAGCTGTGAGGAACCCCGTGACCAACTGGCGGAAGTCGTCCTACTCAGGTGGCGGTGACGGCAACAACTGCGTGGAGGTAGCGGCCACCCCGACCCACATAGCCGTCCGCGACTCCAAGTCCCCCGCCGGAGACATCCTCACCTTCCCCGGCAGGGTCTTCGCGGAGTTTCTCGGGGCGGTGAAGGGGGGCTACTCCACCGTCACCGACTTCGCCAGGTTGCGCGGCTGATCGACCTCGTTGCCGCGGGCCGTCGCCAGTTCGCAGGCGAAGACCTGGAGGGGAACCGTGGCCACCAGGGGCTGGAGCAGGGTCGGGGTGACGGGGATGCGGATGAGGTGGTCGGCGTAGGGGACGACCGCCTCGTCGCCCTCCTCCGCGATCACGATCGTCCGCGCCCCCCGTGCCCGGATCTCCTGGATGTTGGAGACGATCTTGTCGTGGATGACGGACCGGCCGCGGGGTGACGGAACGACGACCACCACGGGCAGGTCCTCCTCGATCAGCGCGATCGGCCCGTGCTTCAGCTCGCCCGCCGCGAACCCCTCGGCGTGCATGTAGGCGAGTTCCTTGAGCTTGAGGGCGCCTTCAAGGGCCACCGGGTAGCCCACGTGCCGGCCGAGGAACAGCACCGTGTCCTTCCCGGCCAGGGACCGCGCGAGGGCCCGTACCGGCTCCATGGTCTCCAGGACCCGCTCGACCTCGCCGGAGATCTGCGACAGGTCCCGGATCACGGCGCGGATCTCGTCGCCCCACTTGGTGCCACGGACCTGCCCGAGGTAGAGGGCGACCAGGTAGCAGGCGACCAGCTGGGTCAGGAACGCCTTGGTCGAGGCGACCGCGACCTCCGGCCCGGCATGCGTGTACAGCACCGCGTCCGACTCGCGCGGGATGGTCGAGCCGTTGGTGTTGCAGATGGCCAGGACCTTGGAGCCCTGCTCCCGGGCGTGCCGCAGGGCCATCAGCGTGTCCATGGTCTCGCCGGACTGCGAGATGGCGATCACCAGGGACCGCACGCCCAGGATCGGGTCCCGGTAGCGGAACTCGCTCGCCAGCTCCACCTCGCACGGAATCCGCGTCCAGTGCTCGATGGCGTACTTGGCGATCATGCCCGCGTGGAACGCCGTCCCGCAGGCGACGATGACGACCTTGTCCACCTCCCGCAGCTCGGACGGGGAGATCCTGACCTCGTCCAGGCTCAGCGAGCCCGCCGCGTCGATGCGGCCCAGCAGGGTGTCGGCGACCGCCTTGGGCTGCTCGGCGATCTCCTTGAGCATGAAGTAGTCGTGGCCGCCCTTCTCCGCGGCGGAGGCGTCCCAGTCCACGTGGTAGGAGCGGACCTCGGCCGGGCTGCTGTCGAACCCGGTCACCGTGACCCCGTCGCGGCGCAGTTCGACCACCTGGTCCTGGCCCAGCTCGACGGCCGAGCGGGTGTGGGCGATGAACGCGGCGACGTCGGAGGCGAGGAACGCCTCGCCCTCCCCCACGCCCACCACCAGCGGCGAGTTGCGCCGCGCGCCCACCACCACGTCCGGCTCGTCCGCGTGCACCGCGACCAGCGTGAACGCGCCCTCCAGGCGCCGGCACACCCGCCGCATCGACTCCGCCAGGTCGGCGCAGCCGGAGAACTCCTCGGCGAGCAGGTGGGCGACCACCTCGGTGTCGGTCTCCGAGGTCAGCTCGTGGCCGCGCTCGGCCAGTTCCGCGCGCAGGGCCGCGAAGTTCTCGATGATGCCGTTGTGGACGACCGCCACCCGGCCGGCGTTGTCGAGGTGCGGGTGGGCGTTCGCGTCCGTGGGAGCTCCGTGCGTGGCCCAGCGGGTGTGCCCGATGCCCGTCGAACCGTTCGGCAGCGGCCGCTCGACCAGCTCCTTCTCCAGGTTGACCAGCTTCCCGGCCTTCCTGGCCGCGGCCAGCCCGCCGTCCGCCGGCACCGCGACGCCCGCCGAGTCGTAGCCGCGGTACTCCAGCCGCTTCAGTCCGGCCATCACGACATCGAGCGCCGACTGCGCCCCCACGTATCCCACGATTCCGCACATGGGCGGCAGCCTACGCACGATCTCCGGCCCGAAACGGCTCCCGCGTGCCCGGAATCGGAAATTCCCACCGTCGTACGAGCCCTCCGCACCACGCGTCCCGCTCGAGCGGCGGCCGGGCGTGACCCACCCCACCCGCCATGCCGTTCAAACTCCGTTAACAATGGACTGTGATCTCTCCGGTCTCCCCGAAGCCCCGGAGCGCCCACCGGCACCGCCCGGAGGCGACTCCCTACGTGGACCTCACCCGCGCCGAGTGGAGCGCGCTGCGTGACAAGACGCCGCTGCCGCTCACCGCGGAGGAGGTGGAGAAGCTGCGCGGCCTCGGTGACGTCATCGACCTCGACGAGGTGCGGGACATCTACCTGCCGCTGTCACGGCTGCTCAACCTCTACGTCGGCGCCACCGACGGCCTGCGCGGCGCGCTGAACACCTTCCTCGGCGAGCAGGGCTCCCAGTCGGGCACCCCGTTCGTCATCGGCGTCGCCGGCTCGGTCGCCGTCGGCAAGTCCACCGTGGCCCGCCTGCTCCAGGCACTGCTGTCGCGCTGGCCCGAGCATCCGCGGGTGGAGCTGGTCACGACCGACGGCTTCCTGCTGCCCACCAAGGAACTGCGGGCCCGCGGGCTGATGTCCCGCAAGGGCTTCCCGGAGTCCTACGACCGCCGCGCCCTGACCCGGTTCGTCGCCGACATCAAGGCGGGCAAGGACGAGGTCACCGCCCCCGTCTACTCCCACCTGATCTACGACATCGTCCCCGACCAGCGGCTCACCGTCCGGCGTCCCGACATACTGATCGTCGAGGGGCTCAACGTCCTGCAACCCGCGCTGCCCGGCAAGGACGGCCGCACCCGGGTCGGTCTCGCCGACTACTTCGACTTCAGCGTGTACGTCGACGCGAGCGTCGAGGACATCGAGCACTGGTACCTCAGCCGCTTCCGCAAGCTGCGCGCGACCGCCTTCCAGGACCCTTCCTCCTACTTCCGCAAGTACACCCAGGTGTCGGAGGAGGAGGCCCTCGACTACGCCCGGACGCTGTGGCGGACGATCAACAAGCCCAACCTGATCGAGAACATCGCCCCCACCCGCGGCCGGGCCGGCCTCATCCTCCGCAAGGGCCAGGACCACAAGGTGCAGCGGCTGCGGCTGCGCAAACTGTGACCGCTACCCTGCGGGGATGCTGCACTTGCGTCTGATCACCCCGGCCGCCGAGACGGAGGAGGTGGTGCGGCTGATCGAGGAGACGGTCGGCACCACCCACCTCGTCGTCCTGCCGGGCGCCGCCCGCGACCCGGCCGGCGACGTGGTCCTGTGCGACGTGGCCCGGGAGGCGGGCGACAGCCTGCTGAGCGGACTGCAACGGCTCGGCATCGACAGCAGCGGCTCGATCGCCGTGGAGGACATCGACCTGTCCCTGTCGAAGCGGGCCGACCGGGCCGAGGAGGACGCGCCGGGCGAGGGCGCGGACGCGGTGCTCTGGGAGCACCTGGCGGACGAGACGCACGAGGAGTCGACCCTCTCGGTCACCTACGTCGCCTTCATCACCCTGGCCACCATGATCGCGGCCTGCGGTGTGCTGCTCGACAACGCGATCCTCATCGTCGGCGCGATGGCGGTCGGGCCGGAGTTCGGGCCGCTGGCGGGGATCTGCACCGCGACGGTGCGGCGGGCGCCGCGCCTCGCGCTGCGCTCGCTGGTGGCGCTGCTGGTGGGCTTCGCCGCGGCCATGCTGCTGACCTCGGCGTTCAGCCTCTTCATGGACGCCGTGGGCCTGTTCAGCAAGGCGCAGCTGGAGGCCGACCGGCCCAACACCGGCTTCATCTACGCGCCCGACTGGTTCTCGTTCGTGGTGGCCGTCCTCGCCGGAGCGGCCGGCATGCTGTCGCTGACGTCGGCGAAGTCCGGCGCCCTGGTCGGCGTCGCCATCTCCGTGACGACCGTACCGGCCGCCGCCAACGCGGCCGTGGCACTGGTCTACGGCGACACCGTCCAGGCCGGCCGCTCCACGGAGCAGCTCCTGCTGAACCTGCTCGGGATCATCCTGGCGGGCATCCTCACGCTGCTGGCCCAGAAGGGACTCTGGGCCGCGCAGCAGCGCAGGACCGCCACCCGCGACGCCCGGGCCGCCCGGGAATCCGGGGCTTAGCCGAGCGCGGACTTCACCGCGTCCGCCAGCCGGCCCGCGACCGACCTGGCCTGGTCGATGTCGGCGGCCTCGACCATGACCCGCACCAGCGGCTCGGTGCCGGAGGGCCGCAGCAGCACCCGGCCGGTGGCGCCCAGCTCCCGCTCGGCCTCGGCGACGGCGGCGGCGAGATCGGCGGAGGTCTTCACCCGGGCCCTGTCGACGTCCGGCACGTTGATGAGGACCTGCGGCAGGCGCTCCATGACCGACGCGAGGTCCTTGAGCGTCCGGCCGCTGCGCGCGACCTCGGCCGCGAGCAGCAGACCGGTCAGCGTGCCGTCGCCGGTGGTGGCGTGGTCGAGGACGATGACGTGCCCGGACTGCTCGCCGCCGAGGGCGTAGCCGTGCTCCTTCATCTCCTCCAGGACGTAGCGGTCGCCGACGGCCGTCTGCACGAGGTGGATGCCGGCGCGCTCCATGGCCAGCTTGAAGCCCAGGTTCGACATGACCGTCGCGACAACGGTGTGGGAGCGCAGTGCGGAACGCTCCCGCATCGCCAGCGCGAGTACGGCCAGGATCTGGTCGCCGTCCACCTCCTCCCCGGTGTGGTCCACGGCGAGGCAGCGGTCGGCGTCGCCGTCGTGGGCGATGCCGAGGTGGGCGCCGTGTTCGAGGACGGCGGCCTTCAGCGGGCCGAGGTGGGTGGAGCCGCAGCCGTCGTTGATGTTGAGTCCGTCCGGTGCGGCACCGATCGTGACGACCTCGGCGCCGGCCCGGGTGAAGGCCTCCGGGGAGACTCCGGCGGCCGCGCCGTGCGCCTCGTCCAGGACGACCTTCAGCCCGTCGAGGCGGTTGGGCAGCACCCGCAGCAGATGGCCGACGTACTGCTCGAAGCCCTCGTCGTAGTCCCGCACCCGGCCGACGCCGGAGCCGGTGGGCCGGTCCCAGGGGGCGCCGGTGCGATGCTCCGCGTAGACGGCCTCGATCCGGTCCTCCAGCTCGTCGGCGAGCTTGTGCCCGCCGCGGGCGAAGAACTTGATGCCGTTGTCCGGCATGGCGTTGTGGCTGGCGGAGAGCATCACGCCGAGGTCGGCGCCGAGCGCGCCGGTCAGGTGGGCCACCGCGGGCGTCGGCAGCACGCCGACGCGCAGGACGTCCACCCCGGCGCTCGCCAGGCCCGCGACCACGGCCGCCTCCAGGAACTCGCCGGACGCGCGCGGGTCCCGTCCGACCACGGCGGTCGGCCGGTGGCCCGCGAAGGTGCCCGCCTCGGCCAGTACGTGCGCCGCGGCGACGGAGAGGCCCAGCGCCATCTCCGCCGTCAGGTCCGCGTTGGCGACACCGCGCACGCCGTCCGTGCCGAAGAGTCGTCCCACTTGTCCTCCTGAGGAAGCGTCAGTTGCGCTGTCAGGCGCCTTGTCATCCGAGCACACAAGCCTTTGAGCGTCTTGTGCCGTTATACGCCCTTGGCTGTGATAAACGAACGCCCCGGCTGGCACAGTGGCGTGCCGCCGGGGCGTTCGGAGTACGAGCAGCAGCGCGGGATTAGCGCTTGCTGTACTGCGGGGCCTTGCGGGCCTTCTTCAGACCGGCCTTCTTGCGCTCGACCGCACGGTCGTCGCGCTTGAGGAAGCCGGCCTTCTTGAGGGCGCCGCGGTTGTTGTCGACGTCGGCCTCGTTCAGGGCGCGGGCGACACCGAGACGGAGCGCACCGGCCTGGCCGGAGACACCGCCACCGGAGATACGGGCGATGACGTCGTAACGGCCTTCCAGCTCGAGCACCTTGAAGGGCTCGTTGACTTCCTGCTGGTGCACCTTGTTCGGGAAGTAGTCCTCGAGGGTGCGGCCGTTGATCTTCCACTTGCCGGTGCCCGGGACGATCCGGACGCGGGCGATGGCGTTCTTGCGACGGCCCAGGCCGGCGGCCGGCTGGGGCTCGCCGAAGCGGGACGCGAGGGACTCGGTGGTGTACTCGCCCTCGACGGGGACGTCCGACTCCGTGGTGTAGCTGTCGATGTCAAGCTCTTCGAGCGGCTGCTCGGCAGTGGTCTCGGCCACGATTCTCCTCAGATTCTCTTCGGTCTTAGGGGGTGGCCGGACTACTGCGCGACCTGGGTGATTTCGAACGGCACCGGCTGCTGGGCAGCGTGCGGGTGCTGGTCACCCTTGTAGACCTTCAGCTTCGAGAGCATCTGACGGCCCAGCGTGTTCTTGGGAAGCATGCCCTTGACGGCCTTTTCGATGGCCTTCTCGGGGTTCTTGTCGAGCAGCTCGTCGTAGCGGACCGAGCGCAGACCACCCGGGTAGCCGGAGTGGCGGTAGGCCAGCTTCTGGGTCCGCTTGTTGCCGGAGAGGTGCACCTTGTCGGCGTTGATGATGATGACGAAGTCACCAGCGTCGATGTGCGGCGCGTAGATCGGCTTGTGCTTGCCCCGCAGAAGGGTCGCGGCAGTGGTGGCGAGACGGCCCAGGACGACGTCCTGAGCGTCAATGACGTGCCACTGGCGCGTCACATCGCCGGGCTTGGGGCTGTACGTACGCACGGTTCGTAGCCTTCGCTTCGAGTGAATGGTCCTAAACAAGGTCACCGAAACGATCACGACAGCCCTGACCGCACTGCGGTGACGCATACCGCGTGCTGGTCGCTGGTCATCGGCCCGGTGGACCGGTGTAAGGGCCCGTCCCGTGAGAATGAGCAAGCCAATACACAACGAAAAAGCAGAATACCCGCGGGGCCACGGCTGGGTCAAAACGCGTCCGCCGCGACCGGACTCCGCCGGCCTCCGCACCCAGGATACGGCCGCCGCCCGGACCCCCGGGGACGCTGCCGGACCCCGGCGGCCCGCGAAACTCCGGAGCACCCCCGCCTCCCGTCTAAGATGCGCCCCATGAGCTATGGGCAGGGGGGACCTCAGTCCCAGTGGGACCCGTGGAAGCCGAACTCGCAGCAGCCGTGGAGCGACGGCGCCGACGGGTCTCCGGACTGGGCGGCGCTGGCCGAGGCCTCGGAGACGCGCAACAAGCGGCGCAAGCTGCTGTTCATCGTGGGCGGGGCGCTGGCCACGGTGGGGGTGGGAGCGGCCGTCGCCATGGCCGTCGTGTCGGCGAACGGTGACGACAGCGCCTCCGGGCAGCCCAGCGGCCTGCCCGCCACCGCGACCCTGCCCAGCGGCTCGGGCAGCGCGGTGCCGTCCTTCGCGCCGACCAGCGCGCCGCCGCCGCTGGACCCGAAGGACTTCATATCCAGCGTGAAGAAGGACACGGCGCCGCTGAGCCCCGAGACCCTGTTCCCGGGCACCCAGCTCACCATGAACGGGACCGTCTACAAGAAGGGCCCCACGGCCGACACCTCCGCCTGCGCCTCGGCCGCCGCCGGCACCCTGCCCCCGGTCCTCAGCGCCAACGGCTGCACCCGCCTGATGCGCGTCAGCTACCGGGAGAACGGCATCGCGGTGACCGTCGGCGTCGCCGTCTTCGACACCGAGGCCCAGGCGACGAAGGCCAAGAGGCAGGCCGACCGCCGGAGCATCGTGAAGTCGCTGTCCGGCAAGGGCGTCAAGGACTTCTGCAACGCCGCCGTCTGCCGCTCCACGACGAACGCCTACGGCCGCTACGCCTACTTCACGATCACCGGCTTCACCAGCGGCAAGGACGTCACCACCAAGGACACCACCGCGTTCGGCGCCGGCGACGACCTGGCCCAGTTCGCCTTCCAGCAGATCCGCCGCCGCGGCGAGGCCCAGGCGTCGGCCGCCGCGAACAAGTAGCCGCCCGCCCGGAGCCCCCGCCGCCGTGCCGCGGCGCCGGTGGCCGGTGGCCGGTGGTGCGGAGACTAGTGGCGCTTGAGCCGCAGGCGCAGCGGGACGACCGCCGACTCCAGCTGGGTGCGCAGGGTCATCTTCGACTCGCCGTCCGTGCGCTCGGCGAACCGGATGGGGATCTCCACCGCGGTGTGCCCGGAGCGCACGGCCTTGTACTTCAGCTCCACCTGGAAGCTGTAGCCCGCGCTGTCCAGGGAGGACAGCCCGACGTCGCGCAGCGTGGCGGCCGACCACAGGTTGAACCCGGCCGTGATGTCGCGGATGTCGGTGCCGAGGATCGTGCGCGCGTAGCGGTTGGCGAAGCGGGAGAGCAGGACCCGGTGGGCGCCCCAGTCCTCGTCGAGGGAGCCGCCCTCGACGTACCGGCTGCCGACGACCAGGCCCGCCCCGGAGGACACCGCCGCCGCCAGCAGCCGCGGCACCGCCTCCACCGGGTGGCTGCCGTCGGCGTCCATCTGGACGACGTACTGCGCGCCCTCCTCCAGCGCGGCGGACATGCCGGCCGCGTAGGCCCGGCCCAGCCCGTCCTTCTCGGTGCGGTGCAGCACGCTCATGCGGCGCCGGCCGCCCGCGTTGTGCTTCTCGGCCAGCTCCTCGGCGATCCGCCCGGTGCCGTCCGGACTGGAGTCGTCGACGACCTTCAGGTGCAGCCCGTCCAGCTCCAGGGCGAGCAGCGCCTCCGCCATCCGCGGCAGGTTGGCCGCCTCGTTGTACGTCGGCATCACCACGGTGACACCGGCGGCCCGGGTGATCTCACCGACGTCCGTGACGTCGCGGTACTGCGTCATCGCTCAGCATCCTCTCGGGGCGCGGGCCTGCCCAGCGCCCGGAACCGCCAGCCGGCCGCGGTCCAGCGGTCGGCGTCCAGCACTCCCCGGCCGTCCACGATCCGGGGCCGGTTGACCAGCGCGGCCGTCTCCTCGGGGTCGAGGGAGCGGAACTGCGGCCACTCGGTGAGGTGCAGCACGAGGTCGGCCCCGCGCAGCGCGTCCCGCGCCGAGGCGGCGTACCCGAGCAGCGGGTAGGCCTTGCGGGCGTTGTCCATGGCCTCGGGGTCGTAGACCGTGACGTCGGCGCCGTCCAGGCGCAGGCGCGCGGCGACGTTCAGCGCGGGCGAGTCGCGGATGTCGTCGGAGTCGGGCTTGAAGGCGGCGCCCAGCACGGCGACCCGGGCGCCCAGCACCGCTCCCCCGCACAGTTCCCGCGCCAGCTCCACCACGCGGTCGCGGCGCCGCATGTTGATCGCGTCGACCTCCCGCAGGAAGGCCAGGGAGACGCCCAGCTCGTCGGCGCGGTGGGCGAAGGCCCGGATGTCCTTGGGCAGGCAGCCGCCGCCGAAGCCGACCCCGGCGCGCAGGAACTTCGGTCCGATCCGGTCGTCGTGGCCGATGGCCCGGGCCAGCGTGCCGACGTCCCCGCCGGCGGCCTCGCACAGCTCCGCCATCGCGTTGATGAAGGAGATCTTCGTGGCGAGGAAGGCGTTGGCGGCCGTCTTGACCAGTTCGGCGGTCGGGAAGTCGGCGGTGACGAGCGGGGTGCCGGCGGCCAGCACGGGCGCGTACACCTCGCGCAGGACGGCCTCGGCCCGCGGCGAGGCCACCCCCAGCACCAGCCGGTCGGGGCGCAGGGTGTCCTCGACGGCGAAGCCCTCCCGCAGGAACTCCGGGTTCCAGGCCACCTCGGCGCGCTCGTGCGTGGCGGCGAGCCGCTGGGCGGTGCCCACCGGCACCGTCGACTTGCCCACCAGCAGGGCGTCCGCCGCCGCGTGCTCGGCGATGGCGGCGAAGGCCGCGTCCACGTAGGTCAGGTCGGCGCCCTCGCAGTCCTTGCGCTGCGGGGTGCCCACGCACACGAAGTGCACGTCCGCGAAGGCGCCGGCTTCCGCGTAGGAGGTGGTGAACCGTAGCCGGCCGCTCGCCGTGTGCCTGGCGATCAGCTCGCCGAGGCCCGGCTCGTGGAACGGCACCCGGCCGGCGCCGAGCGCGGCGACCTTGTCCGGGTCGACGTCCACCCCGAGCACCTCGTGCCCGAGTTCCGCCATGCAGGCGGCATGGGTGGCACCGAGATAGCCGGTGCCTATGACGGTGAGCCGCATGGATCGACGGCCTTTCGTGTTCTGGCTGGTGGGAAGGTGGAGCAACGGGACGGTCGGAGCAGCGCGGCGGCGGGGCGGGACGGGTCAGGAGGTCTTGACCCAGATCCGGTACGTGCCGGTGCCGCCGCCGGCGGCCGGGAACGGGATCTTGCCGACCAGCCGGTAGTGGCCGCTCCTGGTCACCTGCTGTTCGAGGTAGCCGTCCAGGTCCGGCGTCGAGACGCCGTCCAGCAGGACCACGTCGAACCAGCCGTCCTTCAGGGCGAGGCGGTAGCCCTGCTTCCCGTGGTGGACGGCGCCCTTCTTGTCCGCGTAGCCGATGCCGTAGGTGGAGGTCCACTGCGAGGCGTCCGTGCTGTTCCGCAGGTAGTAGACGGGCACCTCGTAGGTCTCACCGAGGTAGTGGCCCTTCGGCTTCATGTACGGCTCGATGGCCTTGATCATGCCGCTGGAGTCGGGCCACTGGTCGTAGCGCCACTCGGACTGCGAGACGCCCAGGCACAGCGCGGTGACCCAGATCATGATGCCCAGCTGCGGGTAGCGGAAGTGCTTGCCGACCAGCCGGATCACGCCGATGCCCGCCATCGGCGCCGCGAACAGCAGACCGAAGCCGAGGTGCTTGTAGAGCGAGACGGAGGTGTGCAGGTGGATCTGGTACGCCGGTGCCAGCAGCGCGGTGCCGGTCAGGGTCGCGCCGAGCAAGGCGCGCCAGCGCCAGCCGGGGCCGTGCAGGCCGTGGGAGCGCGGTGACTCGTTCATCCGGCCGCGCAGCGCGTAGGCGACGGCACCCGCGACGGCGGTGGCGAAGATCAGGCCGCCCCACTCCGCGGACTTCTGCAGCAGCGCGGACGCCGCGTCGGTGCCGTGGGCGCGGTTGGTGGTGGTCTGCCGTACTCCGGCGAGCACGTCGGTGTACATCAGACCGGCCCCGGCCAGCACGGCGGTGCCGGCGGCCAGCAGGAGTGCGCGCGGCACACAGCGCCAGCCGTGGTGGTGCCAGGCGGTGAGCGCGGCCAGTACGACGAGCGTGGGAACGTACAGACCGGAGGCGTACTTCACCGCGACGGCGAGCACGACGACCGGCGCGGCGAGCAGTACGGCGAGGACGGGCGCGCGGTTGGTGCGCACCACGATCCACGCCGCGAGCGCCAGCAGGAAGATCGCCGGGGCGTCGTAGGTGGCGAACCAGCCCAGCACGATCGTCGGCTGCGTGACCGCAAACAGCGCGGCGGCCACCAGCGCGACCCGCTCGTTGAACAGGCGCCGGCTGAAGGAGTACAGCAGCGCGGTGGCACCCAGCAGGCACAGCAGGCTGAGCAGGCGGGCCCCGGCCAGCCCGAAGTGCGTGTCGACGAAGGCGGCGGCCACCGGGTACAGCATGGGCGAGCCGGAGAAGTACGACGCGTACCCGCTGTGCAGCGGGGTGCCGCTCGCCCAGTGGTCCATGACGTTGTGGCCCGCCGCCAGATACAGCGCCTCGTCCTGGAAGGCGGTGTTGGACAGCCGCAGCGACAGCAGTGCCTGGACGGCGAGGACGAGCAGCAGCACACCGCGGCTCACCCAGGCCCGGCGCCTGCTCGGGGTGTCGTCCCAGCCGGCGTCGGGGGTCTCGGGTATGTGATACCCGGGCTCGGGCTCCGCTTCGGCTTCCGGCACCGTGCGCAGCGCGTACGTCGGCTGGTCGGCCGGCTGCTGGTACGGGTAGACCCGGGGGTCGTAGTCGTAGCTGTCCGGGACCTCGTAGCCCTGCGGGACCTGGTGGTGCCGGTGGTCCTGCGGGGCGTAGGGGTCCTGGCCGGCCCGCTGGTCCTGCGGGGCCTGGTAGGCCTGCGGGGCCGCCTGGCCCGGGTAGGTCCCGGGCCCCGGGTAGGTCCCGGGCCCCGGGTAGGTCCCGGGCCCGGGGTAGGTCTCGTGGTCCTCGGGGCCCGGCTGCCGCGGGATGTAGCCGTCGGAGTTGAACCAGCCGCCGGAGGTGTCGTCGTCGGCGTAGGGGTCGTAGGGCTGAGGCGTGTAGTGCTCGGGGCGCGAGGTCATGACGGCTTCCGTACGTCGAAGCCGAAACGGTCGTCGGCGGCCAGCCGCTTGAACTCCTCGAGTGCCAGCGGGCTCGCCTCCAGCCGCCAGTCGGCACGTTTCTTGTAGTTGAACCAGATGAAACCGATCATGTCGTCGTCGGCCGCCACGCCCGCGAAGAGATTGCGGATGTCGGCGCGGCGCCGCTCACCGGGCATGGCCGCGGTCTCCAGCAGCAGCATCGGCTTCCTCGTGAAGGTGCGGACCTGGTCCCGGGTCGGCCCGAAGACGCTGTCGAAGGCGTTGTCCTCACCGGCGGTGAAGTAGCCGATCAGCCCGATCCAGTCGACGTAGGCGTCGCCCGGGTAGTACGGCTTCAGCTTCACGTCCGGGACCGGGTTGACGACGTTGGGCGCCCAGGCCCAGATGACGTTGGAGGCGCCGACGTCGAGGAAGATCCGGTGGATGTGCCGCCAGGCGGCGACGTAGTCCCGGGGAGTGGTGCTCTGAGTGCCCCACTTCTCCCAGTGGCCGTTGAACTCGTCCGCGAAGTCGATCACGACGGGCAGGTTCAGCTTCCGTACCGCGGTGGCGTACTTCCTGACGTAGGCGTCCGAGTGCCCGGCCGCGATGTCGGCGATCCTGGTCTCGAAGGGCTCCCAGGACATCAGCGTCAGGGCGCCCTCGGCCCAGGCCCTGCGCACCCCGGAGGCGTCGAAGCCGTCGCCCCAGCCGGCGTAGTACTCGATGAGGTCGGGCTGCTTGCCGGTCATCCGGGTGTAGGCGTCGACGGCCTTCAGCGACGTCGGCGCCCCGGGGACGGCCGCCCCGAAGTACTTGTGAGCGGGCTTGAGCAGCGGCACGACGTCGTAGGGCACGTCGCTCGCGCCGCCCGCGGCGGAGTCCTCCCGCCCGGCCCCGCCGTGGACGGTGCCGTCCGGGCCGCCGTCGCCGGCGAGGGAGCAGCCGGTGAGGGCGAGCAGGGCCAGCAGGCAGCCCGCGAGGACCGCCCGGACCGGGAGGGAGGGGTTCACCGGGTTCATCAGGCCTCCGCCCCGGACCGGGGCTGGACCAGGACGCGGCCCACGACCAGGGCGTAGAAGAGGCCGGAGGACAGCACCAGGGCGAAGTTCGGGGCGTCCATGGTGAAGGTCCGGTACACCGCCGCCGTCACCCAGATCAGGGCCGTGCCGCCGCTCCAGGCCCACATCCCGATCCAGAAGCGCCGGGTCTTGTTCTTCTTGGCGCCGGAGGAGCCGGTCGGCTGCCAGCCCATGCGGTTCTTGCGCAGGATGTCCCAGATGGCGAAGACGTGCGCCCAGCCGTACATCATGCGGGCCGCCCAGGCCTCCAGCCGGTAGGGCGCCCGGTGCCACATGGGGAAGATCATCGTGGTGTAGACGATGCTGGGCACCACCAGCAGCAGATGCTCGACCTTGAGCTTCTCCGGCATCATCAGCAGCAGCACGATCGGGATGACCGGCGCCGCGAACGTGAACAGCGCGGTGTGGATGTAGTAGAAGAACCCGGACATGTAGCACAGGCGGCTGGAGAGCCGGATCTTGCGCTGCCAGAACTTCTTGCTGCCCAGCAGGCTCATCGAGCCCGAGCACCAGCGGTACTGCTGGTTGAAGAAGGCGCCCGCGGTGTCCGGGCACACGCCCGTGGAGACCGCGACCGGCACGTAGCGCAGGTCCCAGCCGAGGCCGCGCAGGTCGAACCCGGTGTGCACGTCCTCGGAGTGCTCGATCAGCGTCGTGCCGCCGTTGGTGTCCAGGGCCGCCCGGCGGTAGATGGCGCAGCTGCCGACGCAGATCGCGCCGTCGCTGCCCTGCCGGGAGACCTGGACGGACCGGTAGAACAGTTCCTGCACCGCGCCGGCGCCGCGCTCGATCCAGTTCTGCGAGTCCAGCACGCGGAAGTACTGGGGCGACTGGACGATGCCGATGCGCGGGTCGTCGTGCATGTACGGCAGGAGTTCCTCGAGCAGGTCGGCGCGCGGGGTGAAGTCGGCGTCGAGGATCAGGATGAACTCGCCGTCGGACTGGCCGAAGCCGAAGTGCAGGTTGCCGGCCTTCTTGAACCAGCCGCGGTTCTCCCGGGTGCCGTAGCGGAAGCCGAAGTCGCGGGCCATCGCCTCCAGTTCGCCGCTGGCGCCGTCGTCGAGGACGAACGGCACGCAGACCCCCGGGTAGCGGTCGGCCATCGCGCGCACATGCCGCCAGGTGTTGTGCAGCACCTCGATGGGCTCGCCGCACACCGGCAGGAACACGTCCACGGACGGGTACGTCCCGGGGCGCCAGCTCTGCACCAGCTTGCGGTGGTAGGCGATGTCGAAGTCCCGGGTGAAGCCGTTGACCCGCAGCGACACCAGGTAGTAGATCACCGTGAAGACCAGCAGCGGCACGTAGATCCACAGCACCGGCGTGGACTGGGCCAGCTTGAACTGGCTGACCACCAGGCAGCAGAAGCTGACCAGCGAACTGAGGGTCAGGATCCACAGGTTGCGGCGCGCGTAGGAGTACTTCTCCTTGTCCGTCGGCGGCAGGGGCAGCAGCCCCAGCGACGCACTCGCTCCGCGTCCCGCCCGTCGCCGGCCGCCGCTCTGGCGCACGGCACGACGCCCCCCGGTCCGCACGGGACCCACTGCACTCATCGAGATTTCCCACCCTGGGCCCGTGACGACCCGTCGACCCCCCAGCCAACCCCGGCCGTCCCTTCGTACGGACGGCCAAGAAACGCAACCTTATCCGAGGGGTATGGAACGTGTAAGGGATAGCTGGGAACTTACGCCCGGTAAGCACCGAGATGGGGCATAAGTGATCGACAATGCGGGGTAACTAACAGGTTTCGCAACCGGACGACCCGGGCAGGGATCGTCTGTTGCGCGCTTCCTTGTTCCGGGCGGCCAGCAGCTCGTCGGCCGGGTAGCCGACCTCCTCCAGCGTCAGCCCGTGCGGCCGTACGACATGCACCGCCGAGTCCCGTACGCCCGCGGCCAGCACCTTCCCCGGCCACTCGGGCCCGCGGTGGCCGTCCCCGACGAACAGCAGCGCCCCGATCAGCGACCGCACCATGTTGTGGCAGAAGGCGTCCGCCCGGACGGTCGCGGTGATGATCCCGTCCGCGTCCCGCACCAGACTCAGCTCCTGGAGCGTGCGGATGGTGGTCGCGCCCTCGCGCTTCTTGCAGTAGGCGGCGAAGTCGTGCTCGCCCAGCAGCGCCCGGGCGGCCTCGTTCATGGCGTCCACGTCGAGCGGCCAGTCGTGCCACAGCACGTGCCCGCGCAGCAGCGGATCGACCCCGCCGGGGTTGTCGGTCACACGGTAGGCGTAGCGCCGCCAGATCGCGGAGAAGCGCGCGTCGAACCCCTCGGGCGCCTCGGCCAGACGCCAGATCCGCACGTCCTTCGGCAGCCGCCCGGCGAGCCGCTTCAGCAGCTTCTCCCGGTGCTCCGCCCACAGCGGCGCGGGCAGGTCGACGTGCGCCACCTGGCCGCGGGCGTGCACCCCGGCGTCGGTCCGGCCGGCCACGGTCAGCTCGTACGTCGTCCCGTGCGACCGGGTGACCGTGCGCAGGGCGTCCTCGATCTCCCCCTGCACCGTCCGCCTGCCGCCGGCCTGCTTGGCCCAGCCGTGGAAGGCGGCGCCGTCGTAGGACAGGTCGAGGCGGACACGGACATGGGCGGGCTGTACTTCGTCACTCACCCCTGGATCCTCTCAGGGCCTGGAAGGTGTCGGACATGCGAAAGCGGGTCCGCCCGACAGGGGCGGACCCGCTCAGCGCGAGGTGGTGCCTCAGGCGTCCTTGGACTCCTCGGCGGACTCCTCGGCCGGAGCCTCGGTGACGTCCTCGGCCTTGGTGTCCTCGGCCTTGGCCTGCTCGGACTCCTTGACCGCACGCTTGGTGGCGGCCTCGGCCTCGCCCACGGCGTTCTGCTGCACCGTCAGCGCCTCGACCAGCTCGATGACGGCCATGGGCGCGTTGTCGCCACGGCGGTTACCGATCTTGGTGATGCGGGTGTAGCCACCGGGGCGGTTCTCGTAGCGCGGACCGATCTCGGTGAACAGCGTGTGCACGATGCTCTTGTCCGTGATCACCTGGAGCACCTGACGGCGGTTGTGAAGGTCGCCCTTCTTCGCCTTGGTGACCAGACGCTCCGCGTACGGGCGCAGGCGGCGGGCCTTCGCCTCGGTGGTGGTGATGCGGCCGTGCTCGAACAGCGACTTCGCGAGGTTCGCGAGGAGCAGCTTCTCGTGCGCGGCGCTGCCGCCCAGACGGGCACCCTTGGTGGGCTTCGGCATGGTTCTTCTCCTGTGTGTCTGCCCCGGCCGTATCAGGTACCGGAGTCAGTATCCGAGCGGGCGGTCGCCCGTCGGAGACCCGCGCCCCGAGGGGGCGCGGGGAACTGCGCGGCCAGCCGCGGCGGGCCGGCAGCCGAAATCGGACCGTCCGGACCGAGCTGTCAGTACTGCTCGGTCTCGACGAATCCGGCGTCCGCGTCGTCGTCGGCGCCGAAGGCGTCGGCGGCGGCGGTCGGGTCGAATCCGGGCGGGCTGTCCTTGAGCGCCAGGCCCATGCCGGCCAGCTTCGCCTTGACCTCGTCGATGGACTTCGCACCGAAGTTGCGGATGTCCAGCAGGTCGGCCTCGGAGCGGGCGACCAGCTCACCCACGGAGTGGATGCCCTCGCGCTTGAGGCAGTTGTAGGAGCGGACGGTGAGTTCCAGCTCCTCGATCGGCAGCGCCAGATCGGCGGCCAGGGCGGCGTCCGTCGGGGACGGACCCATGTCGATGCCCTCGGCGTCGATGTTCAGCTCACGGGCCAGACCGAACAGCTCGACCAGGGTCTTGCCGGCCGACGCCATGGCGTCGCGGGGACGCATGGCCTGCTTGGTCTCGACGTCGACGATCAGCTTGTCGAAGTCGGTGCGCTGCTCGACACGCGTGGCCTCGACCTTGTACGTCACCTTCAGCACGGGGCTGTAGATGGAGTCGACCGGGATGCGACCGATCTCCTGGCCCACCTGCTTGTTCTGCACGGCGGAGACGTAACCGCGACCGCGCTCGACGGTCAGCTCCATCTCCAGCTTGCCCTTGCCGTTGAGCGTGGCGAGGACCAGGTCGGGGTTGTGCACCTCGACACCGGCCGGGGGCGCGATGTCGGCGGCGGTGACCAGACCCGGGCCCTGCTTGCGCAGGTACATCACGACCGGCTCGTCGTGCTCCGAGGAGACGACCAGCTGCTTGATGTTGAGGATCAGGTCGGTGACGTCCTCCTTGACGCCCGGCACGGTGGTGAACTCGTGCAGGACGCCGTCGATGCGGATGCTGGTGACAGCGGCACCGGGGATCGACGACAGGAGGGTGCGGCGCAGGGAGTTGCCGAGGGTGTAACCGAAGCCCGGCTCCAGCGGCTCGATCACGAACCGGGAGCGGAATTCGTCGACGACCTCTTCGGTCAACGAGGGACGCTGAGCGATCAGCATGTGTGGATCAGATCCTTCTTTCGTGGACGCCCGCTATTTGACGCCCGACGGAAACCGCACCTGGTGAGAAATGCGGGTACTGCAAGGGTACGGGCGATACGGCCGTTTTCACGGTGCCGTACCGCCCGGAACCTCGAAGCGGCCGTGCGTCAGACGCGGCGGCGCTTCGGCGGACGGCAGCCGTTGTGCGGGGTCGGGGTGACGTCCTGGATGGAGCCGACCTCGAGGCCCGTGGCCTGCAGGGAGCGGATCGCGGTCTCACGACCGGAACCCGGGCCCTTCACGAACACGTCGACCTTGCGCATGCCGTGCTCCTGCGCGCGGCGGGCGGCCGACTCGGCGGCCATCTGCGCGGCGAACGGCGTGGACTTCCGGGAGCCCTTGAAGCCGACGTGGCCGGCGGAGGCCCAGGAGATCACGTTGCCCGACGGGTCCGTGATGGAGACGATCGTGTTGTTGAACGTGCTCTTGATGTGCGCGTGGCCGTGAGCGACGTTCTTCTTTTCCTTGCGGCGCACCTTCTTGGCAGCGCCCTGACGACCCTTGGGGGGCATCTATTACTCCTACGGGAGGTGGTCGGTCCTACAGCGAAGACCGTGGACAGAGGTCCGCTGCGGACTACTTCTTGCCCGGCTTCTTCTTGCCGGCGATGGCGCGACGCGGGCCCTTGCGGGTACGGGCGTTGGTGCTGGTGCGCTGACCACGGACGGGCAGGCCACGGCGGTGACGCAGACCCTGGTAGGTGCCGATCTCGACCTTGCGGCGGATGTCGGCCTGCACCTCGCGACGGAGGTCACCCTCGGTCTTGATGTTGTTGTCGACGTACTCGCGGATCGCGACCAGCTGCTCCTCGGAGAGGTCACGAACACGGGTGTTCGGGTCCACGCCGGTGGCGGCCAGCGTCTGCTGGGAGAGGGTCCGGCCGATGCCGAACACGTAGGTGAGGGCGATCTCCACGCGCTTTTCGCGCGGGATGTCAACACCGGAAACGCGTGCCATTCAATGGCTCCAGTTGATCTTCGGAGGTCTTCCACAGAACCGGACCCCGGCCGCCGTACCAGGTACGAACCGGGTCCCCGGCCTCCGAACCGGGGGTGTCGAGCCATGGGCTCGGGTTCTGCGTATGAACAATTCAGCTTGCGTCGCGCGAATCTCTGCGGGTGCAGAGGGTTCGGTCGTGCGTCAGCCCTGGCGCTGCTTGTGGCGCGGGTTCTCGCAGATGACCATGACCCGACCGTGACGGCGGATCACCCTGCACTTGTCGCAGATCTTCTTGACGCTCGGCTTGACCTTCATGGTGAGGTTCTCCGGGTCAGTGCCATCGCCGCGGGAGTTCCCGGGGCGCGGGCAAGATCTACTTGTACCGGTAGACGATCCGGCCACGCGTCAGGTCGTACGGAGACAGCTCCACCACGACCCGGTCGTCAGGGAGGATGCGGATGTAGTGCATACGCATCTTGCCGCTGATGTGTGCCAGGACCTGGTGGCCGTTCTGGAGCTCGACCTTGAACATGGCGTTCGGAAGAGACTCGACGACAGTGCCCTCGATCTCGATGGCACCTTGCTTCTTGGCCACGCTTCGCCCTTCGAATCGACTACCTTGATCGACTCCCTTGCGTCCCTTACGGGCGCATGCGGACATGCGGGTGCACGAGAGCCGACGAGTCAGTCTACGTCAGCGCACCCGGAAAGACGAATCGAGGAAGTCTGCCCCATCCGGGCGATTCTCATGCGAGGGGACCGGCGGGACCGGTCCCCGGCCGGCCGTCAGGCCAGCGGGTCCGGTGCCGCCACGACGCCGTGCTCGGCCAGCTTGGCGCGGCCGCCGTCGGGGGCGGTGAGGACCAGGGGGCCCTGCTCCGTCAGCGCCACGGAGTGCTCCCAGTGGGAGGACCAGGTGCCGTCGGTGGTGATGACCGTCCAGTCGTCCGAGAGGACCTCGGTCCGCGGCGTGCCCAGCGACACCATCGGCTCGATGGCCAGGCAGAAGCCCGGGACCAGCTTGGGGCCCTTGCCGCGGCGGCGGTCGACGTAGTTCAGCAGGTGCGGGTCCATGTGCATCTCGGTGCCGATGCCGTGGCCGCCGTAGTCCTCGATGATGCCGTAGCGGCCGCCGCCGGGCTTGGGCTGGCGGCGGATGTAGGTCTCGACGGCCCGGGAGATGTCGACCAGGCGGTTGCCCTGCTTCATCGCGGCGATGCCGGCCCACATGGACTCTTCGGTCACCCGGGACAGCTCGACCAGCTCCGGCGCGTGGCCGGAGCCCACGAACACCGTGTACGCGGCGTCGCCGTGCCAGCCGTCGACGATGGCGCCGCAGTCGACGGAGATGATGTCGCCGTCCTTGAGGACCACCTCGTCGGACGGGATGCCGTGGACGACGACCTCGTTCACCGAGGTGCAGATGGTCGCCGGGAAGCCGCCGTAGCCGAGGAAGTTGGACTTGGCGCCGTGCTCGGCGAGCACCTTGCGGGCGACCTCGTCCAGGTCCTTGGTGCTGGCTCCGGGCACCGCCGCCTCCCGGGTCGCCGCGTGGATCGCGGCGACGACCAACCCCGCCGCACGCATCTTGGCGATCTGCTCCGGGGTCTTGATCTGCACCATGGGGGGCCTGCGCTCTCCGTCACTCACGTCGGCTGGGTTACCTGTACAACAGTACGGCCGCGGCGCCCCTGAGGTGTCCCCGGAACAGTCCGGGGGCGGGCACCGCGGCCGTGACGACCACGCTCTACTTGTTCTCGGCCTTCTCGCCCTGGAGGGCGTCCAGCGCCCGCTCGGTGATCTCCTCCACCGGTCCCAGCGAGGAGATCGTGCGGACCAGGCCCTGCGACTTGTAGTAGTCGATGATCGGCTCGGTCTGCGTGTGGTAGACCTCCAGGCGCTTGCGGACGGTCTCCTCGGAGTCGTCGTCGCGCTGGTACAGCTCACCGCCGCAGACGTCGCACACCCCGGCCTGCTTGGCCGCGCTGTACGTCACGTGGAAGACGTGGCTGGAGTCGTTGCGGCAGATGCGCCGGCCGGCGATCCGCTTGACGACCTCCTCCTCCGGGACCTCCAGGTCCAGGACCGCGTCCAGCGTGATGCCCTCGGTCTCCAGCAGCTGGTCGAGGGCCTCCGCCTGCTGCACGTTGCGCGGGAAGCCGTCCAGCAGGAAGCCGCCCTCGGCGTCCGGCTGCTCCATGCGGTCCTTCGCCATCGCGATCGTGACCTCGTCGGGAACGAGGTTGCCGGCGTCCATGTAGGACTTCGCGAGCTTGCCCAGTTCCGTCTGCCGACTGATGTTGGCGCGGAACAGGTCGCCCGTGGAGATGTGCGGGATACGCAGCTTCTCGGCAAGGCGAACAGCTTGCGTTCCCTTCCCGGCGCCCGGCGGCCCGACGAGGACGATTCGCATCAGCGGAGGAACCCTTCGTAATTGCGCTGCTGGAGCTGGCTCTCGATCTGCTTCACCGTCTCGAGACCGACACCCACGATGATGAGGATGCTCGTCCCGCCGAACGGGAAGTTCTGGCTTGCCCCGAAGCCCACCAACGCCATCGTCGGTACGAGAGCGATCAGACCCAGATACAGCGAACCCGGCCAGGTGATCCGGTTGAGCACGTAGCTCAGGTACTCAGCGGTCGGTCGGCCAGCCCGGATGCCCGGGATGAAGCCACCATACTTCTTCATGTTGTCGGCGACTTCCTCGGGGTTGAAGGAGATCGCCACGTAGAAGAACGCGAAGAAAACGATGAGCAAGAAGTACATACTGATGTAAATCGGGTGGTCGCCCTTGGTCAGATTCTGCTCGATCCAGGTTTTCCAGCCAGATGTACCCCCCGCGAACTGAGCCACGAGTGCGGGAATGTAGAGCAGCGACGAGGCGAAAATGACGGGAATCACACCCGCCTGGTTCACCTTCAGCGGGATGTAGGTGGACGTACCGCCGTAGGACCGGCGGCCGATCATGCGCTTCGCGTACTGGACCGGGATGCGGCGCTGGGCCTGCTCCACGAAGACCACGAGCCCGACCATGACCAGGCCCACCGCGATGACCGTGCCGAACTCGATCCAGCCGCCGGCCAGGGTGCCCTGCTTCTTGATGGCCCACAGCGCGGACGGGAAGGTCGCGGCGATCGAGATGAACATCAGGATCGACATGCCGTTGCCGATGCCGCGGTCGGTGATCAGCTCACCGAGCCACATCACCACGGCCGTACCGGCGGTCATGCAGATGACCATGGTGATCGTGGTGAAGATCGCCTGGTCCGGGACGATGCTCGACGCGACCGAGCACCCGCTGAACAGCGCACCGCTGCGCGCGGTGGCCACCAGGCCGGTGCCCTGGAGGATGGCGAGGGCCACGGTCAGGTAGCGGGTGTACTGCGTGATCTTCGCCGTGCCGGCCTGGCCCTCCTTCTTGAGGGCCTCCAGACGCGGGATGACCACGGTCAGCAGCTGGAGAATGATGCTGGCCGTGATGTACGGCATGATGCCGAGCGCGAAGATCGTGATCTGCAGCAGCGCGCCACCGCTGAACATGTTGACCAGGCCGAACAGGCCCTGGTTGCCCGACGCCTCGTTCACGCACGTCTGAACGGCCTTGTAGTTGACGCCGGGGATCGGGACGTGGGTACCGACCCGGTAGGCCACGATGATGCCCAGCGTGAAGAGCAGCTTCTTGCGCAGGTCGGGCGTCCTGAACGCCCGGGCGAACGCGGTGAGCACGGTGCCTCCTGCGACCCCCGCGCAAGTGCGTCAAGGGTGACGGTCTGAGGTGCGACGAATACGGATGAAGAACAAGTGCAGGCCACCTTACCGGCGACACTGCCTCCCTAGGAACGACCAACCGGGGATACCTCATTGTGAGGTATCCCCGGTCGGAACTGCTTACGTCATCGACGGGCCTGAGAAAATCAGACCAGCTCGGTGACGGTACCGCCCGCGGCGGTGATCTTCTCCTTGGCGGAGCCGGAGACGGCGTCGACCGTCACCTGCAGCGCCACGGAGACCTCGCCCTGTCCGAGGACCTTGACGAGGCTGTTCTTGCGAACGGCACCCTTGGCCACGAGGCCCTCGACGGTGACCTCGCCACCCTCGGGGTACAGCGCCGCCAGCTTGTCGAGGTTCACGACCTGGTACTCGGTCTTGAACGGGTTCCGGAAGCCCTTGAGCTTCGGGAGACGCATGTGGAGGGGCATCTGGCCACCCTCGAAGCGCTCCGGAACCTGGTAACGGGCCTTGGTGCCCTTGGTACCACGACCGGCCGTCTTACCCTTCGACGCCTCACCACGACCGACACGGGTCTTGGCGGTCTTGGCGCCCGGGGCGGGACGGAGGTTGTGGATCTTGAGCGGGTTGTTCTCCGCCATGATCAGTCGACCTCCTCAACCGAAACGAGGTGGCGGACGGTGTGCACCATGCCGCGGAACTCGGGACGGTCCTCCTTGACGACCACGGTGTTGATCCCCTTGAGACCAAGCGACCGCAGGGTGTCACGGTGGTTCTGCTTGCTGCCGATGTACGACTTCACCTGGGTGATCTTGAGCTGAGCCATTACGCAGCACCAGCCCCGGCACGCGCACGCAGCAGAGCCGCGGGAGCGACGTCCTCGAGCGGCAGACCGCGGCGGGCCGCGATCTCCTCGGGACGCTGCAGGCCCTTCAGGGCCGCCACGGTCGCGTGCACGATGTTGATCGCGTTCGACGAACCGAGCGACTTCGACAGGATGTCGTGCACGCCGGCGCACTCGAGCACGGCACGCACCGGGCCACCGGCGATGACGCCGGTACCGGGGGAAGCCGGCTTGAGCAGGACGACGCCCGCAGCCTTCTCACCCGTGATCGGGTGCGGGATGGTGCCCTGGATGCGGGGGACCTTGAAGAAGTGCTTCTTGGCCTCCTCCACACCCTTGGCGATGGCGGCCGGCACCTCCTTGGCCTTGCCGTATCCGACACCCACGGTGCCGTCACCGTCGCCCACCACGACCAGCGCGGTGAAGCTGAAGCGACGACCACCCTTCACAACCTTGGCGACGCGGTTGATCGCGACGACGCGCTCAACGTACGCGGTCTTCTCGGCGGCAGCTGCGCCGCCGTCACGGCCCTTCCGGTCCCGCCGCTCGCCGCCACCGGCACCGCCACCGCGGCGCTGGGGTCCAGCCATTGGAATTACCTCTCTCTGTTTCCGCTAGCTACGGAACCGGCTCAGAACTTCAGTCCGGCTTCGCGGGCGGCGTCCGCCAGAGCGGCGATGCGCCCGGCGTACTGGTTGCCACCACGGTCGAATACGACAGCCTCGACACCGGCGGCCTTGGCACGCTCGGCGACCAGGGCGCCGACCTGCTTGGCCTGCGAGGACTTGTCGCCCTCGCCGCCGCGGATCGTCGTGTCCAGGGTCGACGCCGACGCCAGGGTGTGACCCTTGATGTCGTCGATGACCTGGGCCACGATGTGGCGGTTGGAGCGCGTCACGACCAGGCGCGGACGCTCAGCCGTACCCGAGATGTGCTTACGGATCCGGATGTGGCGGCGCTTGATCGCGGCACGCTTGTAAGCGTCGCCCTTGAGAATCTTCTGTCCGTATGCCATGGCTTACTTACCCGCCTTTCCGACCTTGCGGCGGATGACTTCGCCCTCGTACTTGACGCCCTTGGCCTTGTACGGGTCGGGCTTGCGCAGCTTGCGGATGTTGGCCGCAACCTCGCCGACCTTCTGCTTGTCGATGCCCTCGACCGAGAACCGGGTGGGGGCCTCCACCTTGAAGGTGATGCCCTCGGGGGCCTCGACGGTGATCGGGTGGCTGTAGCCGAGCGCGAACTCGAGGTTCGAACCCTTGGCGGTCACACGGTAACCGACACCACTGATCTCGAGCTTCTTCACGTAACCCTGGGTCACGCCGGTGATCATGTTCGCCACCAGCGTGCGGGACAGGCCGTGCAGGGCCTTGTTCTGACGCTCGTCGTTGGGGCGCGTGACGTTGAGTACGCCGTCCTCGCCCTTGACGATCTCGATCGGTGCCACGACGGTGTGGGTCAGCTCGCCCTTGGGGCCCTTGACCTTGACCGTACGGCCGTCGATGGTGACGTCCACGCCGGCGGGAACCGCGATGGGGAGCTTGCCGATGCGCGACATAGCTGTTTCCTCCGTTCCCTTCTGCTACCAGACGTAGGCGAGGACTTCCCCACCCACGCCCTTCTTGCCGGCCTGCTTGTCGGTGAGGAGCCCGTGCGACGTGGAGATGATCGCCACGCCCAGGCCGCCCAGCACCTTCGGCAGGTTGGTGGACTTCGCGTACACCCGGAGACCGGGCTTGGAGATGCGCTTGATCCCCGCGATGGAGCGCTCACGGTTGGGGCCGAACTTCAGCTCCAGGACGAGGTTCTTGCCGACTTCGGCGTCCTCGACCTTCCAGCCCGTGATGAAGCCCTCCTGCTGGAGGATCTCCGCGATGTGAGACTTGATCTTCGATGCCGGCATCGTCACGGAGTCGTGGTATGCCGAGTTCGCGTTCCGCAGACGCGTAAGCATGTCTGCGATCGGATCAGTCATGGTCATGAATTGGCCTTCGGCCTCTCTCGCCGGGGTTTCCTGGTGCGCCATCCCTCTCCTCGATCCGAGACGGGGCGGGTGCGGTGCGGTGGACCTACGGCGTAGTAAGTCGTACGGGCGGCAGACGCCCAACCCCGCAAGCCTACGGCATGCGGAGGTGGGCCCCTGCCGACCCAGATGCTTACCGAGAGCTTCCGGAATCCCTAAAAGGCGGGATTACCAGGAACTCTTGGTCACGCCCGGCAGCTCGCCACGGTGAGCCATCTCACGAAGGCACACGCGGCACAGGCCGAACTTGCGGTACACGGAGTGGGGACGGCCGCAACGCTGGCAGCGCGTGTAACCGCGCACGCCGAACTTGGGCTTGCGGGCAGCCTTAGCGATCAGAGCCTTCTTCGCCATCTCGCTCACGCCTCCTTGAAGGGGAAGCCGAGGTGACGAAGGAGCGCGCGGCCCTCAGCGTCGTTGGTCGCCGTGGTGACCACGGTGATGTCCATACCCCGGACACGGTCGATCTTGTCCTGGTCGATCTCGTGGAACATGACCTGCTCCGTGAGACCGAAGGTGTAGTTGCCACGGCCGTCGAACTGCTTGGGGGACAGACCGCGGAAGTCGCGGATGCGCGGCAGCGCGAGCGACAGGGTGCGGTCCAGGAACTCCCACATGCGGTCGCCACGGAGCGTGACGTGGGCACCGATCGGCTGACCCTCACGCAGCTTGAACTGCGCGATGGACTTGCGGGCCTTGGTGACGGCCGGCTTCTGACCGGTGATCGTGGTGAGGTCGCGGATGGCGCCCTCGATCAGCTTGGAGTCGCGGGCGGCGTCGCCCACACCCATGTTGACCACGACCTTGACGAGGCCGGGGATCTGCATGACGTTCTCGTACTTGAACTCGTCACGCAGCTTGCCCGCGATCTCCTCGCGGTACTTCTGCTTCAGACGCGGAGTGGTGGTGGTAGCCATCAGATGTCCTCACCCGTCCGCTTGGCAACGCGGATCTTGTTGCCCTCGTCGTCGAAGCGGTAACCGACGCGCGTGACGACCTTGTTGCCGTCCTTCTCCACGACCAGCTGAACGTTGGACACGTGGATCGGGGCCTCGGTGGTCACGATGCCGCCGGCCTGGGAACCGCCTGCGGTCGGGCCGGCCTTGGTGTGCTTCTTGACCCGGTTGACACCCTCGACCAGGACGCGGTCCTCGCGGGGGAAGGCCGCGATGACCTTGCCCTGCTTGCCCTTGTCCTTACCGGTGATGACCTGGACCAGGTCGCCCTTCTTGATCTTCATGCTTACAGCACCTCCGGCGCGAGCGAGATGATCTTCATGAACTTCTTCTCGCGCAGCTCACGGCCGACCGGGCCGAAGATACGGGTGCCGCGAGGGTCGCCGTCGTTCTTCAGAATGACAGCGGCGTTCTCGTCGAAGCGGATGTACGAGCCGTCCGGACGGCGGCGCTCCTTGACGGTGCGAACGATGACCGCCTTGACGACGTCACCCTTCTTCACGTTGCCACCGGGGATCGCGTCCTTGACGGTGGCGACGATGACGTCACCGATGCCCGCGTAGCGGCGACCGGAGCCACCGAGCACACGGATGCAAAGGATTTCCTTCGCACCAGTGTTGTCGGCGACACGCAGTCGCGACTCCTGCTGGATCACGTCTATCTCCTGATCGTCTGCCGGTTCCCCGGGGGCCGCTTCTCAGCGGCCCCCGGAGCCTGGCGGAACTGACCTGCGGGATTTGCCCCGCAGGGCGTTTTCATTGGAATTCGCTTGCGCGAATTACCTACTTGGCCTTCTCGAGGATCTCGACGACGCGCCAGCGCTTCGTCGCGGACAGCGGACGCGTCTCCATGAGGAGGACGCGGTCGCCGACGCCCGCGGCGTTCTGCTCGTCGTGGGCCTTGAGCTTGTTCGTACGACGGATGACCTTGCCGTACAGCGCGTGCTTGACGCGGTCCTCGACGGCGACGACGACGGTCTTGTCCATCTTGTCGCTGACGACGAGACCCTCACGGGTCTTGCGGAAGCCGCGGGCCTCTGCAGTCTGCTCAGTCACGTTGCTCTCACTCATCAGGCGCTCTCCACCGTCTCGATGCCCAGCTCGCGCTCACGCATCAGGGTGTAGATCCGCGCGATGTCCTTGCGGACGGCCTTCAGCCGACCGTGGTTCTCGAGCTGACCGGTCGCCGCCTGGAAGCGGAGGTTGAACAGCTCTTCCTTGGCTTCGCGGAGCTTCGCCAGAAGCTCCTCGTCACCCAGTTCGCGCAGCTCGGACGCCTTGGTACCGGCCGACATCACGCTTCACCTGCCTCGCGCTTGACGATCCGGCACTTCATCGGCAGCTTGTGGGCCGCACGAGTCAGCGCCTCACGGGCGATCTTCTCGTTGGGGTAGGACAGCTCGAACATGACCCGACCGGGGTGCACGTTCGCGATCCACCACTCCGGCGAACCCTTACCGGAACCCATGCGGGTCTCGGCAGGCTTCTTGGTGAGGGGACGGTCCGGGTAGATGTTGATCCAGACCTTGCCGCCACGCTTGATGTGGCGGGTCATCGCGATACGGGCCGCCTCGATCTGGCGGTTGGTCACGTACGCCGGCGTGAGGGCCTGAATGCCGTACTCGCCGAACGCGACCGTCGTACCGCCCTTGGCCTGACCACGGCGCTTCGGGTGGTGCTGCTTGCGGTGCTTGACCCTACGGGGGATCAGCATGACGGTCAGGCCTCCGTTCCGGTGCTCTCAGCCGGAGCGGACGCGGGAGCCTCGGCCTTGGGGGCCTCGGCGCCAGCAGCCTGCTGCGGCTTGCGACCGCGCCGCTCGCCACCGCGGCCACCACGGGCCGGGCGGTCGGAGCCGCCACCGCGGGCCGGGCGGTTACCCGCACGGGCGGCAGCGTTCTCGGCGCGGACCTCGGCGATGTTCTTGACATCGCCCTTGTAGATCCAGACCTTCACGCCGATGCG
This sequence comes from Streptomyces sp. NPDC041135, assembly GCF_055592085.1. Classification (NCBI taxonomy): domain Bacteria; kingdom Bacillati; phylum Actinomycetota; class Actinomycetes; order Kitasatosporales; family Streptomycetaceae; genus Streptomyces; species Streptomyces sp. NPDC041135. Next base: position 62,193 of record NZ_JBVIYZ010000004.1, on the reverse strand, counting down.
GCCGAAGGTCGTCTTGGCCTCGAAGAAGCCGTAGTCCACGTTCGCGCGGAGCGTGTGCAGGGGCACGCGGCCCTCGCGGTAGAACTCCGAGCGGGACATCTCGGCGCCGCCGAGGCGGCCACCGCACTGGATCTTGATGCCCTTGGCGCCGGCCTTCATCGTGCCCTGCATGCTCTTGCGCATGGCACGACGGAAGGAGACGCGGGAGGACAGCTGCTCGGCGACGGCCTGAGCGACCAGCTGGGCATCGGTCTCGGGGCTCTTGACCTCGAGGATGTTCAGCTGGACCTGCTTGCCCGTCAGCTTCTCCAGCTGACCGCGGATCTTGTCGGCCTCCGCGCCGCGGCGGCCGATGACGATGCCCGGACGCGCGGTGTGGATGTCGACGCGCACGCGGTCACGGGTGCGCTCGATCTCCACCTTGGAGATACCGGCGCGCTCCATGCCGGACGTCAGCATCCGGCGGATGGCGACGTCTTCCTTGACGTAGTCCTTGTACAGCTTGTCGGCGTACCAACGCGACTTGAAGTCGGTCGTGACACCGAGCCGGAACCCGTGCGGGTTTACCTTCTGGCCCATTACCGGGTTCCTTCCTTGCTGCTGACGACCACGGTGATGTGGCTGGTCCGCTTGCGGATCCGGTAGGCGCGGCCCTGGGCACGCGGCCGGAACCGCTTCAGGGTCGGGCCCTCGTCGACGTAGGCCTCGGAAATGACCAGGCTGTCGACATCGGTGTGGTCGTAGTTGTGCGCGGCGTTGGCGATGGCGCTGTCGAGCACCTTGCCGACCGGCACGGAGGCGGCCTGCGGAGCGAATCGCAGGACGGCCTGGGCCTCCGTGGCGTCCATGCCACGGATGAGGTCCACCACGCGGCGGGCCTTCATGGGCGTGACGCGGATGTACCGCGCCTGGGCCCTGGCTTCCATGGTTGTCCCTTCAGTTACTTACGTGTCTGAATGCGATCCGCTGCTAGCGGCGCTTCGACTTCCGGTCATCCTTGACGTGGCCCCGGAAGGTGCGCGTCGGCGAGAACTCGCCGAGCTTGTGGCCGACCATCGACTCGGTGACGAACACCGGGATGTGGGTCTTGCCGTTGTGCACCGCGATCGTGTGACCGAGCATGGCCGGGACGATCATCGAGCGACGGGACCAGGTCTTGATGACGTTCTTGGTGCCGGCTTCGTTCTGCGTGTCCACCTTCTTGATCAGGTGGTCGTCGACGAAGGGCCCCTTCTTCAAGCTACGAGGCATCTCAACCCGTCCTTAGCGCTTCTTGTTCGTCTTGCGGCGGCGGACGATGTACTTGTTCGACGCCTTCTTGGGCGAACGAGTACGGCCTTCCTTCTTGCCCCACGGGGACACGGGGTGGCGGCCACCGGAGGTCCGGCCCTCACCACCACCGTGCGGGTGGTCCACCGGGTTCATGACCACACCACGCACGGTCGGGCGAACGCCCAGCCACCGCTTGCGGCCGGCCTTGCCCCAGTTGATGTTGCTCTGCTCGGCGTTGCCGACCTCACCCACGGTGGCGCGGCAGCGCGCGTCCACCATGCGGATCTCGCCGGACGGCATACGCAGGGTCGCCATGGCGCCCTCACGAGCCAGCAGCTGCACCGAGGCACCGGCGGAGCGGGCGAACTTGGCACCGCCACCGGGACGGAGCTCGATCGCGTGGATCGTGGTACCGACCGGGATGTTGCGGAGGGCCAGGTTGTTGCCCGGCTTGATGTCGGCCCCGGGACCGTTCTCGACGCGGTCACCCTGCTGCAGGTTGCGCGGGGCGAGGATGTAGCGCTTCTCGCCGTCGGCGTAGTGCAGCAGCGCGATGCGCGCGGTGCGGTTGGGGTCGTACTCGATGTGCGCGACCTTCGCCGGCACGCCGTCCTTGTCGTGACGACGGAAGTCGATCACTCGGTAGGCGCGCTTGTGTCCGCCACCCTGGTGGCGAACGGTCACACGACCGGCGTTGTTACGGCCGCCCTTGCTGTGCAGCGGGCGGACCAGCGACTTCTCCGGCGTGGACCGCGTGACCTCGACGAAGTCGGCGACGCTGGAGCCACGACGGCCCGGCGTAGTCGGCTTGTACTTGCGGATTCCCATTTCTCAGTCCTCGTCCGATATCGGACGATCCGACCCGCTTACGCGGTCGGACCGCCGAAGATGTCGATACGGTCGCCCTCAGCGAGGGTCACGATCGCGCGCTTGCTGCCGGCACGCTGACCGAAACCGGTCTTCGTGCGCTTGCGCTTGCCCTGGCGGTTGATCGTGTTGACCCCGGTGACCTTGACCGAGAAGACCGCCTGGACGGCCTGCTTGATCTGGGTCTTGTTGGCGTTCGGGTCGACGATGAACGTGTACTTGTTCTCGTCGAGGAGCGCGTAGCTCTTCTCCGAGACGACCGGCTTCAGCAGGACGTCACGGGGGTCCGTGTACGACTTGCTCAGCGGCGTCTCGACGGTGTTCTTGCCCTCGGCGGCGTGGCGACGCGCCTTGGCGACGCGCGCGGCCTTGGCGGCCTTGGCGGCCTTCGAGGCGATGCTCGGGTGACGCGTAGCCATCAGGCCTCGCTCCCTTCGGTGTCATTGGCCTTCGGGCCGGACACGAAGGACTCGAACGCGGCCTGGGTGAAGACCACGTCGTCCGAGACGAGAACGTCGTACGTGTTCAGCTGGCCCGGCTCCAGGATGTGGACCTGGGGCAGGTTGCGGGCGGACAGCCACGCGGCCTCGTCGGCGCGGTCGACGACCAGGAGCAGGTTCTTGCGCTCGCTGATCTTGCCGAACAGGCTCCGGGCGGCCTTCGTGCTGGGGTTCTCGCCCTCGATCACGCCGGAGACGACGTGGATGCGGTTGTGACGCGCCCGGTCGGTGAGGGCACCGCGCAGGGCGGCGGCCTTCATCTTCTTCGGGGTGCGCTGCGAGTAGTCACGCGGCTGCGGGCCGTGGACGACGCCACCGCCGGCGAACTGCGGCGCACGCGTCGAGCCCTGACGGGCGCGGCCGGTGCCCTTCTGGCGGTACGGCTTCTTGCCACCGCCGCGGACCTCGCCACGCGTCTTGGTCTTGTGGGTGCCCTGGCGGGCAGCGGCCAGCTGCGCGACGACGACCTGGTGGATCAGCGGGATGCTGACCTTGGCGTCGAAGATCTCCGCGGGGAGCTCGACGGAACCGGCCTTCTCGCCCGCCGGCGAAAGGATGTCAACAGTACTCATCGGTTACCTCAGGCCCCCTTGGCCGCGGTGCGGACCAGGACGAGGCCGCCGTTCGGACCGGGGACCGCGCCCTTGATGAGCAGCAGGCCCTTCTCCGCGTCAACGGCGTGGACGGTCAGGTTCTGGGTGGTGACCCGCTCGTTGCCCATGCGACCCGCCATGCGGAGGCCCTTGAACACGCGGCCCGGGGTGGCGCAGCCACCGATGGAACCGGGCGAGCGGTGCTTGCGCTGGGTGCCGTGTCCGGCGCCGAGGCCCTTGAAGTTGTGACGCTTCATGACGCCGGCGAAGCCCTTGCCCTTGCTCTTGCCGGTCACGTCGACCTTCACGCCGGCCTCGAACACCTCAGCGGTGATCTCCTGGCCGAGCGTGTACTCGGAGGCGTCCGCGGTGCGGATCTCGACGAGGTGGCGACGGGGGGTGACGTCGGCCTTGGCGAAGTGGCCCTTGAGGGGCTTGTTCACCTTGCGCGGGTCGATCTCGCCGAAAGCGATCTGGACGGACTCGTAGCCGTCGACATCGTTCGTACGGACCTGGGTGACGACGTTCGGGCCGGCCTTGACGACGGTGACCGGAACAACACGGTTGTTCTCGTCCCACACCTGCGTCATGCCGAGCTTCTCGCCCAGGATGCCCTTGATCTGCTTAGCCATCTCTCAGATCACCGGCCTCAGAGCTTGATCTCGATGTCGACACCGGCCGGGAGGTCGAGTCGCATCAGAGAGTCAACGGTCTTGGGGGTCGGGTCGAGGATGTCGATCAGGCGCTTGTGCGTGCGCATCTCGAAGTGCTCGCGCGAGTCCTTGTACTTGTGCGGCGACTTGATGACGCAGTACACGTTCTTCTCAGTGGGCAGCGGCACCGGGCCCGCGACCGACGCACCAGTGCGCGTCACCGTCTCGACGATCTTCTTCGCCGAGGAGTCGATGACCTCGTGGTCGTAGGCCTTGAGCCGGATGCGGATCTTCTGTCCCGCCATGGCTACTCAGTAGTCCTGTCTCTCTAACGCTCTGGAACCCGATGTTCCTTTTTCTGTCTCCGCCGACCCACGCGGTCGGGCGTGTCGCTGTTCCACTGACACAGATGCCCCTTGTTCGAACATCCCTGCGGGAACTGCACACGGCCCTTCCGGAACCGCAAGCCGGGGGCGACGACCCACCGGGTGCCTGGCCAGTGCCGCGCTGACACTTCCCGGAAGATTCCCGTACGTCCAACCCGCAGGGGGTTGACGAGTACTGTGGGACTCGCTTCCGGTCCTCCCGGCGGGAGGCGCACAGCATCAACACTCGACCGAGCAACTCGGACAGTCTGCCATATGGGGCAGCTGCCTGGCCAATCGGGCCGAAGAGATTACCCCGAAGGTGATGTAGGTCAAACCGGCACGGGCGCGGTCCGGGAACGGGCGGGCCCCCGGAGCGCGCTCGGGACGACCGGTCGGCGGATCCGACCGGTCAGCGGATCCCCAGGACCAGTTTGTCCAGGGCCTCGTCCGCCGTGCGGGCCAGCAGCGTGACGCCGGCCATGCCGGTGTACACCGCGCCGCCCGGCGCGATGGCCAGGTAGGTGTTGCGCCGGTCGGCCTCCCCGATCGGGCAGAGCGGGACGCCGGCCTCCTCGCTGAGCACGTCGAAGATCTCGTCGTCGCACTCGGCGGCCATCGGGTCGAGCCGGAACCCCATGCGGGCCATCGTCCGCCCGGGCCCGCGCTCGCCGCTCTCCAGCCCCCCGAACTCGGCGAGGAAGCGTCGCGCGGCCTCGTGGAACTCGAACCCGCCGCGTTCGCGCAGCGCGGTCTCCCACGGCCGGACGGGCACCGCGCGGCCGGGATACCAGCCGGCGGCGCGCAGGACCCGGTCCGTCCGCGCGGACCAGCGGGGTGCGGGCTCCCCGTTCACCGGGGCGTCACGAGCGGCGGCCGCGCAGGGCCCGCCACCCCTCCTCGACGGCGTCCGCGGACCTCAGCCACCAGCCCTCCAGCGTGTCGCGCACGGCCGACCGCAGCCACCGCCACTTGAACCACGGCGGCAGGTCCCGGTACGGCACGTACGTCAGCGTGTCCTTGATGGGGTGCTCGGCGGCTCCCCCGGGGCCCTCGGCGCGCAGCGCGGCGTACAGCTGCGGGGTCAGCCTCCCGTGCAGGCGGGCGGCGTGGCCCGCCGCCGTGAAGGCGAATCCCCGCTGGTGCCGGTCGGGCAGCAGCATGGCCCGGGCGATCCGCGGGGACGCCTCGTCCAGCGGGCAGTTGAGGGCCAGTCCGATCACCGCGGTGCCGAGGTGCCGCTCACCGCGGGCGAACGCGGCGTCCCATTCGCCGGGGGCGTCCAGGCCCAGCAGGCCCTCGCCGGTCGCCCAGTTCCATCGCGCAGCCACAGCCGGTCTCTCCTCGGGTCCGTCAGTCCGCGCACGGCGGCGGAAGCACCCGCTGCTTCTTGACGTTGTCGATCATTCCCGCCTTCTTCAGCTTGGTCAGGTCGCCCTGCGTGACGCTCTTGGACGGGTACGAGCCCTGCACATGGCCGTGGTAGATCTCCTTGATGATATTGCCGTCCTTGTCCATGGTGTAGTCGTGCCGGTCCAGGACGACGATCTCGTTGTTGGCGTGGTCCACGCCGACCCGCCGGAAGTTGTCCGGGTTGTTGGGGTCGCCCAGCGGGAGGGAACGGTCCAGCGCGGCCTGGCCGTTGCTGGGCGCGCGGCTGATCTCGCCCTTGGCCGAGGAACCGCTGCCCGAGCCGTGCTTGTTGTAGGTGGAGTCGTCGTAGACCCGGACCGGTTCGCCGCCGTCCCCCTCCAGACCGAGCGGGTCGCTGCGGCGCAGCGGGTTGTCGACGTACCCGTGGGGGTTGGGGGCGGGGACCAGGCCGAGCGGGTCGGGGCTGAGGTAGCTCGCGGTGTCCGGGTCGTAGTAGCGGGCCAGGTTGTAGTGCAGGCCCGTCTCGGTGTCGCGGTACTGGCCCGGGAAGGCCAGCGGGCACAGGGCGTCGCCGGGGTCGGTCAGCGGCCTGCCCCACAGGCTGGCCGGGGCCCGCCAGGCGATCGTGCCGTCCTCGTCGACCAGCTCGGTGGGCGTGCCCACGAGGTCGGTGACGATGGCGTAGAACCGGCTGGTGACCTCGTCGGACGCGTCCGGGTGCCACCGTCTGCGCAGCTGGGCCGCGGCCCGGTGGGTACCCGGCTCCCAGTCCCAGGTGTCGGTCTCCAGCAGGCCCGCGCGCAGCGTCCGGTGCTCGGCGAGCTGGGTGCCGTCCCAGCTGAAGAGGGTTTCGTCGGTTGCCGAACCGTCTTCGGCCACACGCCACTTGGCGGTGCGCCGGCCAAGCACGTCGTAGCGGTAGCGCCAGGTTCCGCGGTCGGGCGTCACGGCCTCGGTGAGCCGGTCGTCGGCGTCCCAGGCGTACGACCAGATCCGGCGCAGGCCGGACAGCGTGCGCCGGATCATGCGGACCACGCGGCCCTGGTCGTCGTGCTCGTAGGTGGTGCGGCCCGCCGACGTGACCCTCGTCCCCGAGTGCCGCAGCGGTCCCTGCGCGTCCTGGCCGCCGGGGGCGGGGTGGGCGGCGGCGGTGAGGTTGCCCAGCTCGTCGTAGGCGTAGGTCTCGGTCCAGGTCTCGGCCGTCACCCGGGTGACGCGGCCCGCGCCGTCGAGTTGGAAGCGGCGGGTGCCGCTCAGCCGGTCGGTGACCGAGGTGAGGTTGCCGTCGCCGCGGTAGGCGTAGGAGCGGGCCTGGATCGGGGCGGTGTCCCCGTGCCCGCTGCCGGACCCGGCCCGCACGACCTGCTCGACGAGGCGGTGACCGGCGTCCCAGCTCTGGGTCAGCGTGGCGGCGCCGGCCAGGCCGCGGGCGGTCTCCCGGCCGGCCGCGTCGTGCGTGAAGGTCAGTTCGCCGCCCGCGGTGGCGAGCGAGGCGGGCAGGCCCGCGGCGTCGTAGGACCAGTGGGAGGTGGCGCCGGAGGGCGTGGTGCGCCGGACGCGGCGGCCGAGTGGGTCGTAGGCGCTGGTGACGGTGCGGCCGTCGGTGGTCTCGGCGACTATCCGGCCCACCGCGTCATAGCGGTAGGCGACCGTGCCGCCCGGGCCCGCGGCCTCCAGCAGCCGGCCCGCGGCGTCGTAACGCAGGGTGGTGACGGCGCCGTCGCTCGTCCGCGCGCTCACCACGCGGCCGGCGGCGTCGTGGCCGAACCGTACGCTCTGCCCGGCGCCGTTGGTCCGCTCGGTCCGGCGGCCGGCCGGGTCGTGGCGGTAGGTGAGCGTGCGGCCGTCGAAGTCGGTCTCGGCGATCACGCGCCCGGCCGCGTCGTGGCGGTAGCTCCACTCGGCGCCGAGCGGGTTCGTCACCGCGGTCAGCCGCAGCTCGGCGTCGTGCGTGAAGCGGTAGCGGGTGCCGTCGGGGTCGGTGCGGGCGCTGGGCAGGTCGAACGCGCCGTACTCGAAGCGCGTGCTGAGGCCGGCCGGGTCGAGGTGCTCGGTGAGGTTTCCCTGGAGGTCGTAGGACCAGGTCTCGCGACGGCCGTCGGCGTGCTCCCGCCACAGCAGCCGTCCCTCGGGGCTCCAGCCCTGGCGGAGGGTCCCGCCGACGGCGTCGTCGATCCGTACGGCGCGGCCGAACGCGTCCCGCCGCACGGTGACGACGCTGCCCCGCGGGTCCACCACCCGTACGGGCAGCCCGGCCGGGTCGGTGTCGAAGCGGAAGGTGTGGCCGAGCGCGTCGGTCCGGGCGATCCGGTGCCCGCGGCCGTCGTAGGCGAAGGCGCTGACGGCGCCCAGCGGATCGGTGCTGGTGAGCAGGTTGCCCCGGTCGTCGTAGGCGCACTCCCAGCGCGCGCCGTCGGCGTCCGTGATGGCGGTGGGCAGGCCGTCGGCGCTGTACTCCACCTCGATGACGGTCCCGTCGGGCCGCTCCATGCGCAGCGGCTCGCCGCGCTCGTCGAGGGTGAACCGGGTGGTGTTGCCGAGCGCGTCGGTCCGGGCCAGCAGATGCCCGTACCGGTCCCACTCCGAGTACTCGGTGTGCCCCAGCGGGTCGGTGACGGAGACGAGCTGGAACAGGTCGTTGTAGCGGTACGTCGTCGTGTTGCCGAGGGCGTCCGTGTAGCGGGTCTCGCGGTCCTCGCTGTCGTACGCGACGGTGCAGGCGAGGCTGCCGTCGGCACCCGCGCCGCCGGTGCAGCGGTCCAGGGCGTCGTAGGTGAAGCCGTAGCGGTAGCCGTTGCGGTCGGTCCACGAGGTGATGCGGGCACGCTCGTCGTAGGTGAGCCGCTGCGGCAGTCCGGTGCTGTCGTGGACCTCGGTGAGGTCGCCCGCGGCGCTGTAGCCGAAGCGGCGCAGGACCGTGCCGTCGGGGCCGTCCTCGGGGTTGCGCAGGCGCAGCGCGGTGACGCGCCCGCCGTCGGTGTCGACGTGCAGGTACCGGCCGGCGGAGTCCCGTACGGCGACCGGGACGCCGTGGGGGTCGCGGTCGATGTCGACGCGGCAGCCGTTGCGGTCGGTGATCGCGGCCAGCGGCAGGGTGAACGCCTCGTCGGGGGCGGCCGGGGCGGTGCGGGGGGCGTAGTGCCGGGTCAGGCCCGTGACGGGGTCGGTGACGCGCAGCGGGGCGCCGGGGGCGCCGTCCCAGTCCAGCGGCCGGCGCGGGCCCTCGGCGGGCAGCACCGAGGCGCCGGGCCGGGGCACCGGGTAGAACAGCAGCATGCCGTCCTCGGTGGCGAGGACGGCGCCCTCGTCGTCGAGTTCGAGGCGTTCGTCGAGCGTGGACGCCCAGGACGGGCCGAAGCAGCGGCCCCACTGGTAGGTGGACAGATGGGTGCGGCGCAGCACCAGGGGCAGCAGGCCCGGCAGCTCGACGTCGGTGGTCTCCATGAGCATCTCGCCCGAGACCATGTCGATCGGGTCGCCGTTCTTGCAGCGCGCCTTGGGGGGCTTGGCCTTGGCGGCGGCGTCGTCGGCCTCCCGGCGCAGGCCCTTGCCGAGCCCCTTCGCCATGGCCTTGAGGCCGCCCTTGCCGAGGCCCTTCATGCCCTTGGCGAGCTTGCCGAGCGAGGTCAGGCCCTTGCCGCCGGGGATGCAGTCCATGGCGGCGAAGGCGACGTCGAGCAGGCCCGCCTCGCCTTTTCGGTATTTGTTCAAGGTGTCGGCCAGCACGACCAGGGCGGCGACCAGCACGATGGCGCCCAGGATCGGCCCTCCGATGATCATCGCGACGATGCCGACGACCGTCACGACGACCTTGCAGACGGCGACGATGGTGTCCCAGTTGTCCTCGAACCAGTCCCCGATGTCCTCCCACCAGGACCGGTTCTGGATGCCCGCGTCGGACGCCTCGTCGATCTTCGTCTTCGCGTCGCGGGCCGCGTCGTCCCGCATCCGGCGCGCGTCCTCGGCCATCTTCTTCGCCGCGTCCAGCGCGCTCTGCGCCGAGGTGACGTCCGACTGGGCCTTGGAGTGCGCCGACTTGGCGTTCTGCACGTCCCGGGTGGCCGCGCGGACCTTCGCCTCGTCCGGCTTGTCGGCGTCCGTGCCGCGGCCCGAGGGGTCGTCCTTGTACTTGTCGGCCTCCTTGCCGGCCCGCGTCATCCAGGAATCCGCCGACGCCAGCCGGGACTTGGCCGACGACAGGTCGTCCTGCGCCGCCCTGGCCTTCACCAGCGCCCGGTCGGCCAGCGCCTGGGCGCGCTCCAGCTCGGGCCAGAACCCGGCCAGCGCGTCGCCGCACATCTCGTACGACTTCTTCAGCTTCTTCAGGTTCTTCGGGACGTCGCCGAACTGGTCCTTGAAGACCTCGGCCGACTTCCCCGCCCACTCCAGCAGCGTCTCCTCGCCGGCCATCCCCTTGACCAGCCGGAGCGCCTCGGAGACGTCGTCGGCGAAGTCGTGCAGCTGCTTCGCGAGCGACCGCACCCGCTGCGGATCCCCCGGAGTCGGGTCCTTGTCCAGGTCCAGCGGATGCCAGTCCGCCGGCCGATACCCCGCCATGTCCTCGCAACCCCCGTCGCACCCGCACCATCAACAACCGTATGCACGCGTGAACTTACCGGGTACGTGTGTTCGCCGGGAACCGCGTGGGCGCGGGGGCGGGCCGCCGGCGGGCCGCGGTCGTTCCGCGGGCGGTCCGCTCAGTCCGCGAAGCGGAACGTCGACGTGATCGCGTCGAAGATGTCGAAGAAGGAGTCGGCGAGGTCCAGCACCTGGCTGCTGCCGGCGACCAGGGCCACCTTGCCCTCCTGGCCCGGCACCGGGATGTACGTCTGCATCAGCACGGCCCGCACGGTGCGGCCCAGGCTGTCCCCGGGGACGGCGATGTCCTCGATGCCGTGGGTGCGGGCGGCAGGGCCGGCGCCGGGGATGTCGACCGTGGTCACCTTCCGCCAGGAGTCACCCTCCTTCACCGCCTCCTTGACGGCGAGCTGGGCGGCGACGGAGGCCGGGTCGTTGGGCAGCGGCGCGCCGTCGCGGGTGCGGCCGCCGACCAGGGAGACGGTGACCGAGGCGGTGACCGGGGTGTCGCCGCCGAAGGTCTCCGCCATGCAGCCGCAGTACAGGGCGCCGGACTTCCAGGCGTCGGCCGCCGCCTTCCGCAGGAACGCGACGTAGGTGTCCCGGTGCTCGGCCAGCTGCGGATGCTGCCGGACGCGCTCGCCGACCATCCGCCGGATCGAGTCGTCCCGCGACTCCGGGCGCACGTCGAACTCCCACCACGACTCCGGCACCTTGATCAGGAATCCGCCGCGCCGGACGGTGAGTGCCTCCATGTAGCGGGCCATGGGTCGCCGGGCTCCGTTCGTTCGGTCGGTCGCTTGCGCGCCGTACTGCTGTACGGTGCCGCCAGACTACGAGACAGGGGGACCGACGCGTGGGCACGGGCCAGAGTGACCTCTCACTGCCGCTGACCGAGCTGGAGGGCTACGGCCGCCGGCTCCGCTCGATCAAGACGCGCCTCAACCACACCAAGAAGCTGTTCGAGAGCTACCGGGACGACATCGGCGCCGGCAACGTCAACGACGCCCTGGGCGACTTCGAGTCGAACTGGGACGACGGCCGCGAGGACATCACGCAGCAGCTCGACGCGCTCGCCGACATGGCGGACACGGTCGTGCGCGAGTTCAAGAAGCTGGACGACGACCTCGCCAAGAAGGTCAACGACGCGGTGAAGACCCAGGACACCCGCAGCGCGGCCCAGAAGAAGGCCGACTAGCTGACCGTGCGCAGGGCGCATGGCGAAGGGGCCCGTACGACCGAAGTCGTACGGGCCCCTCCACAGCTACCTGGCAGAGACCTGCCGGGTCAGTTCAAGATCACTTGTTGATCTTGGTGACCTGGCCGGCGCCCACGGTCCGGCCACCCTCACGGATGGCGAACTTCAGGCCCTCTTCCATGGCGATGGGCTGGATGAGCTCCACCTTCATCTCGGTGTTGTCACCCGGCATGACCATCTCGGTGCCCTCGGGGAGGGTCACCACGCCGGTCACGTCCGTCGTCCGGAAGTAGAACTGGGGACGGTAGTTGTTGAAGAACGGCGTGTGACGGCCACCCTCGTCCTTGGACAGGATGTAGGCCTGCGCCTCGAACTCGGTGTGCGGGGTGACCGAGCCCGGCTTGATGATGACCTGGCCGCGCTCGACGTCCTCGCGCTTGATGCCACGGAGGAGCAGACCGACGTTCTCACCGGCCTGGCCCTCGTCGAGCAGCTTGCGGAACATCTCGATACCGGTGACCGTGGTGGTGGTCTTCTCGGTCTTGATGCCGATGATGTCGACGGTCTCGTTGACCTTCAGGACACCGCGCTCGATACGGCCGGTGACGACCGTACCGCGACCGGTGATCGTGAAGACGTCCTCGATGGGCATGAGGAACGGCTTGTCGACGTCACGCTCGGGCTCCGGGATGGAGGTGTCGACGGCGTTCATGAGCTCGAGGACCGACTGGGTCCACTTCTCGTCGCCCTCGAGCGCCTTCAGCGCGGAGACACGGACGACCGGCAGGTCGTCGCCCGGGAACTCATACTCGGAGAGGAGCTCACGGACCTCGAGCTCGACGAGCTCCATGATCTCCTCGTCGTCCACCATGTCGGCCTTGTTCAGGGCGACGACGATGTAGGGGACGCCGACCTGGCGGGCCAGGAGCACGTGCTCCTTGGTCTGCGGCATCGGGCCGTCGGTGGCGGCGACCACCAGGATCGCGCCGTCCATCTGCGCGGCACCGGTGATCATGTTCTTGATGTAGTCCGCGTGACCAGGGCAGTCGACGTGGGCGTAGTGACGCGCCTCGGTCTGGTACTCGACGTGCGCGATGGAGATGGTGATACCACGCTGACGCTCTTCCGGCGCCTTGTCGATGTTGTCGAACGGGGTGGCCTCGTTCAGGTCCGGGTACGCGTCGTGCAGCACCTTGGTAATGGCGGCCGTGAGGGTCGTCTTACCGTGGTCGATGTGACCGATGGTGCCGATGTTGACGTGCGGCTTAGTCCGCTCGAACTTCGCCTTCGCCACTGGGGTCCTCCTGTGGAGTGGTTCTGTACGCCTTACTTCATCGGCGCCAGGTGATCTTTGCTGTTAAGTCCCGGAACCGGGGGCATTCAACCAGGATTGCGGCTGAATGCCCCGTGAGGCTCCGGAGTCAAGCCTAAGGCGTGTGAACGCGGTGCGTTACTCGCCCTTGGCCTTCGCGATGATCTCCTCGGCGACGTTCCGCGGAACCTCGGCGTAGGAGTCGAACTGCATCGAGTAGCTTGCGCGACCCGACGTCTTGCTGCGGAGGTCGCCGACGTAGCCGAACATCTCCGACAGGGGCACGAGGCCCTTCACGACGCGGGCACCAGCCCGCTCCTCCATGGCCTGGATCTGGCCACGGCGGGAGTTGATGTCGCCGATGACCTCACCCATGTAGTCCTCGGGCGTGGTGACCTCGACGGCCATCATCGGCTCCAGGAGCACGGGCGAAGCCTTGCGCGCGGCCTCCTTGAAGGCCTGCGAACCGGCGATCTTGAAGGCCAGCTCGGAGGAGTCGACCTCGTGGTAGCCACCGTCGTGGAGGATGACGCGCACGCCGGTCATCTCGTAACCGGCGAGGATGCCGAACTGCATGGCCTCCTGCGCACCGGCGTCCACCGAAGGGATGTACTCCTTCGGGATACGGCCACCGGTCACCTTGTTCACGAACTCGTACGAGGTGTCGCCACCCTCGAGCGGCTCGATGCCGATCTGCACCTTCGCGAACTGACCGGTACCACCGGTCTGCTTCTTGTGGGTGTAGTCGACGCGCTCGACGGCCTTGCGGATCGTCTCACGGTAGGCCACCTGCGGCTTGCCGACGTTGGCCTCGACCTTGAACTCACGGCGCATACGGTCGACCAGCACCTCGAGGTGCAGCTCGCCCATGCCGCCGATGATGGTCTGGCCGGTCTCCTCGTCCGAGTGGACCTGGAAGGACGGGTCCTCCTCGGCCAGGCGCTGGATCGCGACGCCCAGCTTCTCCTGGTCGCCCTTCGACTTGGGCTCGATGGCGACCTGGATGACCGGCGCCGGGAAGTCCATGGACTCCAGGATCACCGGCTGCTTGTCGTCGCACAGCGTCTCACCGGTCGTGGTCTGCTTCAGACCCATGACGGCGATGATGTCGCCGGCGCCCACCGCGTCGATCTCCTCACGCTTGTTCGCGTGCATGCGGTAGATCTTGCCGATGCGCTCCTTCTTGCCCTTGACGGAGTTCAGCACCGAGGTGCCGGACTCCAGGCGGCCCGAGTAGACCCGGACGAAGGTGAGCTTGCCGAGGTGCGGGTCGCTCATGATCTTGAACGCCAGCGCGGACAGCGGCTCGTCCTCGGACGGCCTGCGCTTGACGACCGTCTCCGGGTCCTTGACGTCGTGGCCCTCGATGGCCTCGATGTCGACCGGCGACGGCAGGTAGCGCACGACGGCGTCGAGCAGGGGCTGCACGCCCTTGTTCTTGAACGCGGTGCCGCAGAAGACCGGCGTCACCGTGGTGCCGTCGCTCTTGCCGGAGGCGATGGTGATACGACGGATCGCGGCGTACAGCTGCTCCTCGGACGGCTCCTCGCCCTCCAGGTACAGCTCCATGATCTCTTCGTCGTTCTCGGCCACGGCCTCGAGCAGCTTGCCGCGGTACTCCTCGGCAGCCTCGGTGTGCGTGTCCGGGATGTCGACGACGTCGTACATCTCGCCCTTGGTCGCCTCGGCGGACCACACGAGCGCCTTCATGCGGACCAGGTCCACGACGCCCTTGAAGTCGGCCTCGGCACCGATCGGGAGCTGCATGACGATCGGCTGCGCGCCCAGGCGGTCGCTGATCATGTCGACGCAGCGGTGGAACTCGGCACCGGTCCGGTCGAGCTTGTTGACGAAGCAGATGCGCGGCACGCCGTAGCGGTCCGCCTGACGCCACACGGTCTCGGACTGCGGCTCGACGCCGGCGACACCGTCGAACACCGTCACGGCACCGTCGAGCACGCGCAGCGAACGCTCCACCTCGACGGTGAAGTCGACGTGGCCCGGGGTGTCGATGATGTTGATGGTGTGGTCGACGTCTTCCAGCGACCAGTGACAGGTGGTGGCAGCAGAGGTGATCGTGATGCCACGCTCCTGCTCCTGCTCCATCCAGTCCATGGTGGCGGCGCCGTCGTGGACCTCACCGATCTTGTACGACACACCGGTGTAGAACAGGATCCGCTCGGTGGTGGTCGTCTTGCCCGCGTCGATGTGGGCCATGATCCCGATGTTGCGGACCCTGGCCAGGTCAAGTGAAGTGGTAGCCATAAGGCTTCAGTCTTCTCTCGGTCTCGATGTGGGTAGCGACTACCAGCGGTAGTGCGCGAAGGCCTTGTTGGACTCGGCCATCTTGTGGGTGTCCTCGCGCTTCTTCACGGCCGCACCGAGGCCGTTCGAGGCGTCGAGGAGCTCGTTGAGGAGGCGCTCGGTCATGGTCTTCTCGCGACGGGCGCGGGAGTAGCCGACGAGCCAGCGCAGCGCGAGGGTGTTGGCGCGACCGGGCTTGACCTCGATCGGCACCTGGTAGGTGGCGCCACCGACACGGCGGGACTTGACCTCGAGGGTCGGCTTGATGTTCTCCAGCGCGCGCTTCAGCGTGATGACCGGGTCGTTGCCCGTCTTCTCACGCAGACCCTCCATGGCGCCGTAGACGATGCGCTCGGCGGTGGAGCGCTTGCCGTTGAGCAGCACCTTGTTGATCAGCGACGTGACAAGAGGAGAACCGTAGACCGGGTCGATGATGACCGGGCGCTTCGGGGCGGGGCCCTTACGAGGCATTCTTACTTCTCCTTCTTGGCGCCGTAGCGGCTGCGGGCCTGCTTGCGGTTCTTGACACCCTGGGTGTCCAGCGAACCGCGGATGATCTTGTAGCGAACACCCGGCAGGTCCTTCACACGGCCGCCGCGCACGAGCACGATGGAGTGCTCCTGCAGGTTGTGTCCCTCACCCGGAATGTAAGCGGTGACCTCGATCCCGCTGGTCAGACGCACACGCGCGACCTTACGCAGGGCCGAGTTCGGCTTCTTCGGGGTGGTCGTGAACACACGCGTGCAGACGCCACGACGCTGAGGGGAACCCTCGAGTGCGGGCGTCTTGTTCTTCTCGACCTTGTCCTGCCGGCCCTTACGGACCAGCTGCTGGATCGTAGGCACTACTTCTCCGGTTTCTGTGTGCCGATAGGTGTAGCTAACCTGGAACATTCACCGACCCACGCGGTCGGGTGTGTCGTATCCCGCAGATTCCCGCCGGAGGGCGAAAGGGCACGGATCACGGTGGCCGCTTACAGCTCGCCATGCGGTTCGAAGGCACGCACGAGAGCCAGGGCACACCCCAGGCACAAGGTCTGAGCGTACCTACCGCACGGACTTCGGTCAAAACAAATGGAGTGCGCTCCGACACGCCGGATTTATCACGCTTGCCATTGTGGACCCGCCCGGCCCCGTACGCCCGTCCGTGGCACGTCACGGCCGGCGGCCGCGCGGCGGCTCCCGAAACCCCGCAGCGGCGCCCTGCGACCCGGAACCGGCGCCACCGCACTCCCCCGGCCGGTGGGCGCCCACGAGCCCAGGAAGGGCCGCTGAGCGCGCGCACGGGGCATCCGGGGCTCGCGGGCGCCCGCGGGTACGCCGAAGGGCGGCCACCCCTGAGGATGACCGCCCTTCGGTTCACCACCGCTTACTGGTTGTACGGACCGTAGTCGTAGTCCTCCAGCGGAACGGCCTGGCCGGAGCCGGTGCCGAACGGCGAGTAGTCGATGTCGTCGTAGCCGACGGCCGAGTACATCGCGGCCTTGGCCTCCTCGGTCGGCTCGACCCGGATGTTGCGGTAGCGGGACAGACCCGTACCGGCCGGGATGAGCTTACCGATGATGACGTTCTCCTTGAGGCCGATCAGGGAGTCGGACTTGGCGTTGATCGCCGCGTCCGTCAGGACCCTGGTCGTCTCCTGGAAGGACGCCGCCGACAGCCAGGACTCCGTGGCCAGCGAGGCCTTGGTGATGCCCATGAGCTGCGGACGACCGGAGGCGGGGTGACCGCTCTCCTGGACGACGCGCCTGTTCTCCTGCTCGAACTTGGAGCGCTCGACCAGCTCGCCGGGCAGCAGCTCGGCGTCGCCGGACTCGATGATCGTCACACGGCGCAGCATCTGCCGGATGATGATCTCGATGTGCTTGTCGTGGATCGACACACCCTGCGAGTTGTAGACCTTCTGGACCTCGCCGACCAGGTGGACCTGGACGGCACGCTGGCCCAGGATGCGCAGCACGTCGTGCGGGTTGGTGGCACCCACGGTGAGCTTCTGGCCCACCTCGACGTGCTCGCCCTCGCTGACCAGGAGCCGGGCACGCTTCGAGATCGGGTAAGCCGTCTCGTCGCTGCCGTCGTCCGGCGTGATGACGATCTTCTTGGTCTTCTCGGTCTCCTCGATCCGCACGCGGCCGGAGGCCTCGGAGATCGGGGCGACACCCTTCGGGGTACGCGCCTCGAACAGCTCGACGACACGCGGCAGACCCTGGGTGATGTCGTCACCGGCCACACCACCGGTGTGGAAGGTACGCATCGTCAGCTGGGTGCCGGGCTCACCGATGGACTGGGCGGCGATGATGCCGACCGCCTCACCGATGTCGACCAGCTTGCCGGTGGCGAGCGAACGGCCGTAGCACATCGCGCAGGTACCGACAGCGGACTCGCAGGTCAGGACCGAGCGGGTCTTGACCTCCTCGACGCCGCGGCCGACCAGTTCCTCGATGAGGACGTCGCCCAGGTCGGTGCCGGCCGGGGCCAGCACCTGTCCCTCGACCACGATGTCCTCGGCGAGGCAGCGCGCGTACACGGACGTCTCGACGTTCTCCGCCTTGCGCAGGACGCCGTCCGCACCGCGCTCCGCGATCTGCAGCTTGAGGCCGCGCTCGGTGCCGCAGTCCTCCTCGCGGATGATGACGTCCTGGGAGACGTCCACCAGACGACGGGTGAGGTAACCCGAGTCGGCGGTCCGCAGGGCGGTGTCCGCCAGACCCTTACGGGCACCGTGCGTGGAGATGAAGTACTCCAGCACGGACAGGCCCTCACGGAAGGACGCCTTGATCGGACGCGGGATGGTCTCGTTCTTCGCGTTCGACACCAGACCGCGCATACCCGCGATCTGCCGCATCTGCATCATGTTTCCTCGGGCACCCGAGTCGACCATCATGAAGATGGGGTTGGTCTTGGGGAAGTTCTCGTTCATCGCCTCGGCGACCTCGTTGGTCGCCTTGGTCCAGATCGCGATGAGCTCCTGCGTGCGCTCTTCCTTGGTGATCAGACCGCGCTCGTACTGCTTCTGGACCTTCTCGTCCTGCGCCTCGTAGCCCTTGACGATCTCCTTCTTCGCCTCGGGAACGACAACGTCGGAGATGGCCACGGTGACACCGGAACGGGTCGCCCAGAAGAAGCCGGCCGCCTTCAGGTTGTCGAGCGTCGCCGCCACGATGACCTTGGGGTAGCGCTCGGCCAGGTCGTTGACGATCTCGGAGAGCTGCTTCTTGCCCACCGAGTAGTCGACGAACGGGTAGTCCTCGGGCAGCAGCTCGTTGAAGAGCGCGCGGCCCAGGGTGGTGCGCAGACGGAACGAGTCCCCCTGCTGCCACTCGGGCTCGCCCTCCTCGCGGGCCGGCGGGGTCCAGCCGCGCGGCGGGATGGTGCCCACCGGGAAGCGGATGTCGATCGGCGACTGCAGCGCCAGCTCGCCGGCGTCGAACGCCATGATCGCCTCGGCCGTGGAGCCGAACGCGCGGCCCTCGCCCTTGGTGTCACGCAGCTCGCCGTCGGTGGTGAGGAAGAACAGACCGAGGACCATGTCCTGGGTCGGCATCGTCACCGGACGGCCGTCGGCGGGCTTGAGGATGTTGTTCGAGGACAGCATCAGGATGCGGGCCTCGGCCTGCGCCTCCGCGGACAGCGGCAGGTGCACGGCCATCTGGTCACCGTCGAAGTCCGCGTTGAACGCGGTGCACACGAGCGGGTGGATCTGGATGGCCTTGCCCTCGACCAGCTGCGGCTCGAAGGCCTGGATGCCGAGGCGGTGCAGGGTGGGCGCACGGTTCAGCAGCACCGGGTGCTCGGCGATGACCTCTTCGAGGACGTCGTACACCACGGTGCGGCCGCGCTCGACCATCCGCTTGGCGCTCTTGATGTTCTGCGCGTGGTTCAGGTCGACCAGGCGCTTCATCACGAACGGCTTGAACAGCTCCAGCGCCATCGCCTTCGGCAGACCGCACTGGTGCAGCTTCAGCTGCGGACCGACGACGATCACGGAACGCGCCGAGTAGTCGACCCGCTTGCCGAGCAGGTTCTGGCGGAAGCGGCCCTGCTTGCCCTTGAGCATGTCGGACAGCGACTTCAGCGGACGGTTGCCGGGGCCCGTGACCGGGCGGCCGCGGCGACCGTTGTCGAAGAGCGCGTCGACGGCCTCCTGGAGCATGCGCTTCTCGTTGTTCACGATGATCTCGGGCGCACCGAGGTCGAGAAGGCGCTTCAGGCGGTTGTTGCGGTTGATCACACGGCGGTACAGGTCGTTCAGGTCGGAGGTCGCGAAGCGGCCACCGTCCAGCTGCACCATC
Organism: Streptomyces sp. NPDC041135; assembly: GCF_055592085.1. NCBI lineage: Bacteria > Bacillati > Actinomycetota > Actinomycetes > Kitasatosporales > Streptomycetaceae > Streptomyces > Streptomyces sp. NPDC041135. The sequence goes on along the minus strand of NZ_JBVIYZ010000004.1, from coordinate 42,886 downwards.
GGACGCAGGTCCGGCGGGATGACCGGCACGCAGTCCAGCACCATGCCCTTGGGGCTGTTGCTGGTCTGCAGGAACGCGGAGACGACCTTGAGGCGCTTGAGCGCACGGGTCTTCTTCTGGCCCTTGCCGGTGCGGATGATCTCGCGGAGGCGCTCGGCCTCCTCGTCGAGGTCGAAGGACTCCAGGCGCTTCTGCAGCGCCGCGGCACCCATCGAGCCGTCGAAGTACGTGCCGAAGCGGTCGCGCAGCTCGCGGTAGAGCAGCTCGTCGCCCTCGAGGTCCTGGACCTTGAGGTTCTTGAACCGCGTCCACACCTCGTCGAGCCGGTCGATCTCGCGCTGCGCACGGTCGCGCAGCTGCTTCATCTCGCGCTCGGCGCCCTCGCGCACCTTGCGGCGCACGTCGGCCTTGGCGCCCTCGGCCTCCAGCTCGGCCAGGTCGGTCTCGAGCTTCTTGGCGCGGGCCTCCAGGTCGGCGTCCCGGCGGTTCTCGATCTGCTGCCGCTCGACGGAGACGTGCGCCTCCAGGGAGGGCAGGTCACGCGTGCGGCGCTCCTCGTCGACGTACGTGATCATGTACGCGGCGAAGTAGATGACCTTCTCGAGGTCCTTGGGCGCCAGGTCGAGCAGGTAGCCCAGCCGGCTGGGGACACCCTTGAAGTACCAGATGTGGGTGACGGGAGCGGCCAGCTCGATGTGGCCCATCCGCTCACGACGCACCTTGGCGCGGGTGACCTCGACGCCGCAGCGCTCGCAGATGATGCCCTTGAAGCGGACGCGCTTGTACTTTCCGCAGTAGCACTCCCAGTCCCGGGTCGGACCGAAGATCTTCTCGCAGAAGAGTCCGTCCTTCTCGGGCTTGAGCGTGCGGTAGTTGATCGTCTCGGGCTTCTTGACCTCGCCGTGGCTCCACTGACGGATGTCGTCAGCGGTTGCCAGACCGATCCGGAGCTCGTCGAAGAAGTTGACGTCGAGCACTATGCGTCAATCCCTCTCAGGGTTGTAAGTCATGGGGTCTGATACGGGGGTCCTGGGGCCGGCGGCCTTCACGAGGAAGGCCGCCGGACTCCCGTCAGACCTCTTCGACGCTGCTCGGCTCGCGCCGGGACAGGTCGATGCCAAGCTCCTCCGCCGCGCGGAAGACGTCCTCGTCGGTGTCGCGCATCTCGATGGACATGCCGTCCGAGGACAGCACCTCCACGTTGAGGCACAGGGACTGCATCTCCTTGATGAGCACCTTGAAGGACTCGGGGATGCCGGGCTCGGGGATGTTCTCGCCCTTGACGATGGCCTCGTAGACCTTCACGCGGCCGGTGACGTCGTCGGACTTGATGGTCAGCAGCTCCTGGAGGGCGTAGGCGGCGCCGTAAGCCTCCAGCGCCCACACCTCCATCTCACCGAAGCGCTGGCCACCGAACTGGGCCTTACCACCCAGCGGCTGCTGGGTGATCATCGAGTACGGACCGGTCGACCGGGCGTGCAGCTTGTCGTCGACCAGGTGGTGGAGCTTGAGGATGTACATGTAGCCGACCGAGATCGGGTCCGGGAACGGCTCACCGCTGCGGCCGTCGAACAGCCGCGCCTTACCGGTCGGGAGCACCATGCGCTCGCCGTCGCGGTTGGGGATGGTGTGCTGCAGCAGACCCGCCAGCTCGTCCTCGCGGGCACCGTCGAAGACGGGGGTCGCGACGTTCGTGCCGGGGTCGACCTTGTCGGCGCCGATCACCTGCAGGCGCTGTGCCCACTCCTCCGCCAGGCCGGAGACGTCCCAGCCGCGGCTGGCGAGCCAGCCGAGGTGGATCTCCAGGACCTGTCCCGGGTTCATCCGGGACGGGACGCCCAGCGGGTTGAGGATGATGTCGACGGGGGTGCCGTCCTCCAGGAACGGCATGTCCTCGATCGGCAGGATCTTGGAGATGACGCCCTTGTTGCCGTGGCGGCCGGCGAGCTTGTCACCGTCGGTGATCTTGCGCTTCTGCGCGACGTAGACGCGCACCAGCTGGTTCACACCGGGGGGAAGCTCGTCGCCCTCCTCGCGGTCGAAGACGCGGACGCCGATGACCTTGCCGATCTCGCCGTGCGGGACCTTCAGCGAGGTGTCACGGACCTCACGGGCCTTCTCACCGAAGATGGCGCGCAGCAGGCGCTCCTCCGGGGTCAGCTCGGTCTCGCCCTTGGGCGTGACCTTGCCGACCAGGATGTCGCCGGCGACGACCTCGGCACCGATGCGGATGATGCCGCGCTCGTCGAGGTCGGCGAGGACCTCCTCGGAGACGTTCGGGATGTCCCGGGTGATCTCCTCCGGGCCGAGCTTGGTGTCACGGGCGTCGACCTCGTGCTCCTCGATGTGGATCGAGGAGAGGACGTCGTCCTGCACGAGGCGCTGCGACAGGATGATCGCGTCCTCGTAGTTGTGACCCTCCCACGGCATGAACGCCACGAGCAGGTTCTTGCCCAGGGCCATCTCGCCGTTCTGGGTGGCCGGGCCGTCGGCGAGGACCTGACCGGTGATGATCCGGTCGCCCTCGTTGACGATGACCTTCTGGTTGACCGAGGTGCCCTGGTTGGACCGGGAGAACTTGGCCAGGCGGTACGTGATGTACGTGCCGTCGTCGTTGGCGGTGGTGATGTAGTCCGCGGAGACCTCCTGGACCACACCGTCCTTCTCGGCCTTGACCACGTCGCCGGCGTCGACGGCGGAGCGGTACTCCATGCCGGTGCCGACGAGCGGGGCCTCGCTCTTGATCAGCGGCACGGCCTGGCGCATCATGTTCGCGCCCATGAGGGCACGGTTGGCGTCGTCGTGCTCGAGGAACGGGATCATGGCGGTCGCGACCGACACCATCTGGCGCGGCGAGACGTCCATGTAGTCGACGTCGTCACCGGGGACGTAGTCGACCTCGCCGCCACGACGGCGGACCAGGACGCGGGACTCCTCGAACCGCATGTCGTCGTTGAGCGTGGCGTTGGCCTGCGCGATGACGAAGCGGTCCTCCTCGTCGGCGGTCAGGTAGTCGACCTCGTCGGTGACCTGGCCGTCGACGACCTTGCGGTACGGCGTCTCGACGAAGCCGAACGCGTTGACCCGGCCGTAGGAGGCGAGCGAGCCGATCAGACCGATGTTCGGGCCTTCGGGCGTCTCGATCGGGCACATGCGGCCGTAGTGCGAGGGGTGGACGTCACGGACCTCGAAGCCGGCCCGCTCACGGGAGAGACCACCCGGGCCGAGCGCGGACAGACGACGCTTGTGCGTCAGCCCGGACAGCGGGTTGTTCTGGTCCATGAACTGCGACAGCTGGCTGGTGCCGAAGAACTCCTTGATGGAGGCGACGACCGGCCGGATGTTGATCAGGGTCTGCGGCGTGATCGCCTCGACGTCCTGCGTGGTCATCCGCTCGCGGACGACGCGCTCCATCCGGGCCAGACCCGTGCGGACCTGGTTCTGGATGAGCTCGCCGACGCTGCGCAGACGACGGTTGCCGAAGTGGTCGATGTCGTCGGTCTCGACGACGATCGTGTCGCCGTTGTCCCCGGCGGTCTCGGCCTCACCGGCGTGCAGCTTCACCAGGTACTTGATCGTCGAGATGATGTCCTCGACGGTCAGGATGCCCGCGTCCAGCGGAGCGTCTGCACCCAGCTTCTTGTTGACCTTGTAGCGGCCGACCTTGGCCAGGTCGTAGCGCTTGGGGTTGAAGTAGAGGTTCTCGAGCAGCGTCTGCGCGGCCTCACGCGTGGGGGGCTCGCCCGGGCGCAGCTTGCGGTAGATGTCGAGCAGCGCGTCGTCCTGGCCCTGGGTGTGGTCCTTCTCCAGGGTGGCGCGCATGGACTCGTACTCGCCGAACTCCTCGAGGATCTGCTCGGTGGTCCAGCCGAGCGCCTTCAGGAGGACGGTGACGGACTGCTTGCGCTTGCGGTCGATGCGCACACCGACCATGTCGCGCTTGTCGATCTCCATCTCCAGCCAGGCACCCCGGGACGGGATGATCTTGGCGGAGAAGATGTCCTTGTCGGACGTCTTGTCGATGGAGGAGTCGAAGTAGACACCCGGCGACCGGACCAGCTGCGACACCACGACACGCTCGGTGCCGTTGATGACGAAGGTGCCCTTGTTCGTCATGAGCGGGAAGTCGCCCATGAAGACGGTCTGGGACTTGATCTCGCCGGTCTCGTTGTTGGTGAACTCCGCCGTCACGAAGAGGGGCGCGGCGTACGTGAAGTCGCGCTCCTTGCACTCGTCGATGCTGTTCTTCGGCGGCTCGAAGCGGTGGTCGCGGAAGGTCAGCGACATCGACCCGGAGAAGTCCTCGATCGGGGAGATCTCCTCGAAGATCTCCTCGAGGCCGGACTTGGTGGGGACGTCCTGACCGTTCTCGAGAGCCTCCTCGACGCGAGCCTTCCAGGAGTCGTTGCCGAGCAGCCAGTCGAAGCTCTCGGTCTGGAGCGCGAGAAGGTTCGGAACCTCGAGGGGCTCCTTGATCTTTGCAAAAGAGATGCGCAGCGGGGCAGTGCTGGCGCCGTTGTTCGTATTCGCGGTCGAGGCGTTGCGCGAGGCGGCCAAGAGGGGGTCCTTCCGAGGGCTCGGACTCACTACGCGCGTACCGGCCCCTCTCCCACTCACGGCGACAGGCAGGCCCGAACGGACCGGAGGTCCAGCTCGGAAAACGTCTGATCGTCAGTGCTCGGGTGAGGGCAGACCCCTGGTGACGGGCAGGGGACAGCTAACAGGCAGCGCAAAGGGTCAGTGTAGCCACTTGGTACACTGATGTCCAGTGCGGGTTCCGCAAGACCCTCGTCGTCGTCGCTCTCACTGCCCTCGTCTACGCCCTCGGCATGTCTGCCCTCAACGCACGTTGATACTGCCCTCTTCGTCGTCGATCCATGCCTCGGATTCGGATCCTTGTGACGACGCGTCCTGAGAATTGCGCGCTGCGTGCGGTTCGTCAAGGCCCCACTTGCCCGAACCGGGTGCTGCGCCCGTCACGTGCAGCCGGAACCCGGGGGCGCTCAAGGGCACGACGAAGATCACCATACTCCGCGCGACCCCGGGCGCAAGGCAGCCGCCACCTGACCCCCCGTACGCCGAAGAGCGACCACCCGGATGGATGATCGCTCTTCGGTGCGTTCGCGTTACAGCCCCCGAGGGCCGCAATCGGCGCGCTGCGAGTCCGTGGGGACCCGGTGGGTGTTACTTGACCTCGACGGAGGCGCCGGCGCCCTTGAGGGACTCGGCGGCCTTCTCGGCGGCGTCCTTGGCGACCTTCTCGAGGACGGGCTTCGGGGCGCCGTCGACGAGGTCCTTGGCCTCCTTCAGACCCAGGGAGGTCAGCTCACGCACGACCTTGATGACCTGGATCTTCTTGTCGCCCGCACCGGTGAGGATGACGTCGAACTCGTCCTTCTCCTCCTCCTGCTCGACCGGGGCGCCCGGGCCGGCGGGGCCGGCGACGGCGACCGCGGCGGCGGCGGTGACGTCGAACTTCTCCTCGAACGCCTTCACGAACTCGGAGAGCTCGATGAGGGTCATCTCCTCGAACTGCGCGAGCAGGTCTTCCTGGCTGAGCTTCGCCATGATGGCGGTCCTTCCACTAATTCGGCAGGTGCCGGATGTACGGGGTGAGGCGGGCGTACGTCGGGCCCGCGTCGACCCTCACCTCATGCGGTGAGGATCGGAAAGCGAGCCGAATTACTCGGCACCGCCCTGCTCGGCCTGCTTGGCACGAAGGGCGTCCACGGTGCGGACGAGCTTCGAGGGCAGCGCCTGGAAGAGCTGAGCAGCCTGGGACTGCTTGCCCTTGAAGGCACCGGCCAGCTTGCTGAGCAGAACCTCGCGGGACTCGAGGTCCGCAAGCTTCTTGATCTCGTCGGCGGACAGCACCTTGCCGTCAAGGACACCGCCCTTGATGACGAGATTCGGGTTCTCCTTGGCGAAGTCGCGCAGACCCTTCGCCGACTCCACCGGGTCACCGGTGACGAAGGCGACCGCCGTCGGACCGTTGAACAGGTCGTCCAGCGTCGTGATCCCGGCCTCGTTGGCCGCAATCTTGGTCAGCGTGTTCTTCACCACGGCGTACTGGGCGTTCTCACCGAGCGATCGGCGCAGGTTCTTGAGCTGCGCCACGGTGAGACCGCGGTACTCGGTCAGCACGGCGGCGTTGGAGTTGCGGAACTGGTCCGTCAACTCGGCAACCGCGGCAGCCTTGTCGGGCCTCGCCATAGAGCCTCGGCCTCCTTCCGGGTGATTCGGACCGCGCGGACCCGAAGGAGGACTGGGGAAACGAAACGCCCCGGCGCAGGCGCACGGGGCGGACTCGACCGGTCGCAGATGCACAGCGGCACATGCTCCAGGAGTTCTTCCACGACACCTGCGCGGGTCGTCCACTTTTCAGCGGATCCTTCGGCCACCGCGCCCTCGGAGAGCACGGCAACGACCAGCGGTCTTTGGCTTCCTCAGGAGAGTACGGGACCGGGTCGCCCCCAGGCAAATCGGTCCGTTCGGGCGGCCCCGGCCGGGCTCAGGAGCCGGTGCCCGAGCCGCCCGCCACCGTCCCCGCGCCGCCCGTCGCGGTCCCCGAGCCGCCGGTCGCGGTCCCCGCCGACTTCAGCAGGTCCTTGAAGTCCCTGGTGTCGGCGGCCGGGGGTTCCTGGACGGCGACCTTCACCCCGTAGTCGCTGTAGTACGCGGTGCTGGTCATGGCACCGGACGCCATGTCGGCCCGCTCGACCTTCTTCACCAGCAGGTCGTGGCTGTCGACCCAGATGTCGACGCGCTCGGTGGTGACACCCGCCTGGTCGAGCTGCTTGCGCAGGCCGGCCAGCTGCCCGGCGGTGAGGTTCCGGCTGCTCCGGCCGGCCAGGTCGGCGACGCCCACGGTCCCGGAGTAGTGCGTGGCCCTGACGCCCGCGACCGTGTCCTCGCCGGCCTTGCGCAGGTCACCGGAGGCCAGCAGCAGCTTCACCGCCTGGTTCGGCGTGGTGTTCTGCATCTGGTCCTTCAGGAACGCGCCCGAGCTGCCGCCGACGTCGGCGAGGTCGTCGTAGGTGTACTTCAGCCAGTGCCTGCCGCCCGTCTGCCGGGCGTACGCGTCACTCATGCGGGCGTAGAAGGCGTCGGGCAGGTAGCGGGCCCGCATGGAGGTCGTGCCGAGCCGGCGCATGGTGCCGGCCACGGTGCCGCCGGTGTAGGTGAGGGTGAGGTCGCCGGTGATGCCGTCGCTCCAGCCGAGGACGCCGTCGCCCTTCATGGACATCGCGGAGCCCAGCACGGTGGTCACCCGGACCCGCGCGGAGTCGGCCCGGTCGGTGGACCGCTCGGCGGACCTCAGGGCGGTCACGGCCACGGGGCTGACACGGGCCGGCCGGCCGGTGCCCCCGGCGCCCTCCTCGGGGCCGCCGGACGAGTCCGGGGAGCCGCATGCGGCCAGCGACACCAGCGCGGTCAGCGCCGCTGCCGGGAGTGTCACCCGGCGGACGGTCGTGCTCTTCATCTGGTCCCCACTCCTGTGATCGCCGTGCTCCGCACGCCAGTGCAGCCCACCGACAGCCGTACCCGGAACATCCGGACACCGAAAAGGACGGACCCCGCACCGTGAAGGTTGCGGGGTCCGCCCTGATGCTGTCGCGTCGCTGACGCGGCTACCGGGGTGAGCGTGGGGCTCAGACGGCGGCCGGGTCCTCCTCGACGAGGAGGTTGCGGGTGCGGTTGGCGTCCACCGGGATGCCGGGGCCGATCGTGGTGCTGATGGCCGCCTTCTTGATGTAGCGGCCCTTCGCGGCGGACGGCTTCAGACGGAGGATCTCCTCCAGCGCGGCGCCGTAGTTCTCCACCAGCTTCTCGTCGTCGAAGGACGTCTTGCCGATGATGAAGTGCAGGTTCGAGTGCTTGTCGACGCGGAACTCGATCTTGCCGCCCTTGATCTCGGTGACGGCCTTGACCACGTCGGGGGTGACGGTGCCGGTCTTCGGGTTCGGCATCAGACCACGCGGACCGAGCACACGGCCGAGACGGCCGACCTTGCCCATGAGGTCCGGGGTGGCGACGACGGCGTCGAAGTCCAGACGGCCCTTCGCGACCTCGTCGATCAGTTCGTCGGAGCCGACGATGTCGGCGCCCGCGGCCTCCGCGGCCGCAGCACGGTCACCGGTCGCGAAGACCAGGACCCGGGCGGTCTTGCCGGTGCCGTGCGGCAGGTTCACGGTGCCACGGACCATCTGGTCGGCCTTGCGCGGGTCGACACCCAGGCGGAAGGCGACCTCGACGGTGCCGTCGAACTTGGTCGTGGAGGTCTCCTTGGCGAGACGGACGGCCTCGAGCGGGGCGTACAGCTTCTCCCGGTCGATCTTGGCGTCCGCAGCGCGGAGAGCCTTGCTGCGCTTGCTCACAACTGCTCCTGTGTGTTCTGAAAGGAGGCGTGGTACGGGCCGAGCAGGCCCTGCCACGTGCGGCGGGTGATCAACGGGACCACCGCCGCGGAATGCCTGGGGAAGGTGGGACTCAGCCCTCGACCGTGATGCCCATGGAGCGGGCGGTGCCGGCGATGATCTTCGACGCGGCGTCCAGGTCGTTGGCGTTCAGGTCGGGCAGCTTGGTCTGGGCGATCTCGCGGACCTGCGCCTCGGTGATCTTGGCGACCTTGGTCTTGTGCGGCTCGCCGGAGCCCTTCTCCACACCCGCGGCCTTGAGGATCATCTTGGCGGCCGGCGGAGTCTTGGTCACGAAGGTGAAGGAACGGTCCTCGTAGACCGTGATCTCCACCGGGATGACCCAGCCACGCTGCGACTCGGTCGCGGCGTTGTAGGCCTTGCAGAACTCCATGATGTTGACGCCGTGCTGACCGAGCGCGGGGCCGACCGGCGGGGCCGGGTTCGCCGCACCGGCGTTGATCTGGAGCTTGATGAGCCCCGTGACCTTCTTCTTCTTGGGAGGCATAGCTCTCCGGGTCCTTTCGGTTCGGGTCCTGCCTGCGCTCGGGGGACAACCCGGACGCAGGCATACCGCACAACGATAACGGGTATAACTGTGCGGCTGAAAACCAAGCAGGTCAGACCGGCTGCGAGAGCCTGACTGACCTGCGTGGAAGCGGGAGGTCCAGAGAAGCTAGTTCTTCTGGATCTGGTCGAAGGAGAGCTCGACCGGCGTCTCGCGGCCGAAGATCTCCACCAGGCCCTTGACCTTCTTCGAGTCGGGGTTGATCTCGTTGATGGTCGCCTGGAGCGTGGCGAACGGGCCGTCGGTGACGGTGACCGAGTCGCCGACCTCGAAGTCCAGCACCTGGACCTCGACCTTGCGCTGCGGGGCCGGCTTGCCCTCGGCCTCGGCGGCCTCGCGGGCGGCCTTCTCCTCGGCCTCCGGGGCGAGCATCTTGACGATCTCGTCCAGCGTCAGCGGGTAGGGGTCGTAGGCGTTGCCGACGAAGCCGGTGACACCCGGGGTGTTGCGGACGACGCCCCAGGACTCGTTCGTCAGGTCCATGCGGACCAGGACGTAACCCGGCAGCTTGTTCTGCTTGATCGTCTTGCGGTCGCCGTTCTTGATCTGGACGACCTCTTCCTGCGGCACCTCGGCCTGGAAGATGTAGTCCTCGACGTTCAGCGAGACGGCGCGCTGCTCCAGGTTGGTCTTCACGCGGTTCTCGTAACCCGCGTAGGTGTGGATCACGTACCACTCGCCGGGCAGCGTCCGCAGCTCCTGGCGGAGGGCCTCGACGGGGTCGACGGGCTCCGCGGGCTCTTCCTCGGCCTCGGCGTCGTCCGCCACGGCCAGGTCGTCGCCGTCGTCGCCGGCGCCCTCGGTGTCGTCACCGGACTCGATCTCGTCGGACTCGACCTCGTCGTCACCGGACTCGTCGTCGCCGGACTCGTCCTCGACGTGCAGCGCGGCGTCCTCGGCGGACTCACCCAGCGCGGCATCCGCAGCCTCGAACTCGTCCTGCTCGTCCGCGCCCTCGACGATGTCGAGCTCGTCATCCACGGACGCATCCGGCTCGATGGCGTCGTTCAGGTTCGGGTCAGACACGGTGGCTGCTTCTTCCTGGATACATAGGGGTGGAACATGCGAAAAGGGGCGCCGGTACCACGGCGCCCTTCGCTCTTGGCTCAGCCGAAGACGTACTTGGCCGCGTGGTTGAGCCCATAGTCAATCACGGTCACCAGGGCGATCATGATGGCGACGAAGAAGATCACCACTGTGGTGTACGACGTCAGCTGGTTACGCGTCGGCCAGACGACCTTGCGGAGTTCCGCGACGATCTGCCGGTAGAAGGTCGCCAGGCGCCGCAGCGGGCCCTTCTTGGCGCGCTTGCCGCCCTTGCGGGGCTTCTTGGACTCCGGCAGCTCGTCCTGAGCATCAGGCGTGTCGATGGAGCCCACGGCGTCCGTCATGCGTCCTCACCTGATCCCGGGTCGTGGCCGTGCCGCGCCCGGTTCTGAGCCGCACGGCGGTGCATTGCAGTACGTACATGCGCACACATCCTGGCGGTGTGTGTAGCAGGGCCGGAGGGACTTGAACCCCCAACCGCTGGTTTTGGAGACCAGTGCTCTACCAATTGAGCTACGACCCTTTGGTGTCCCCCAACGTACCGCATCCGACCGGGTGCTCGGTGTGCACCGGCTCGGGCACGGCTGCCGAAGGCCAACGAGGTGAGAGTGTACGTGGTCCACGGCCGCGCGTCGAACAGAAAGTGCCAGCCGGGGGCGGCGCACGGAAGATCGTCCTGGCCGGGGCGGGGATTCGGATGGGTGTTCACGCCTCGACCCGAAGCTGTTCAGTCCGTGAAACCCGTGTGCCGGGGGCATTTCCGGTCTGAAACGATGGGTTCATGAGCGCTGCAACCCCTCCCACCGAGCGCCGGGTCTCCGCCCGAGTCGGCGCGATCTCCGAGTCCGCCACCCTCGCCGTGGACGCCAAGGCCAAGGCCCTCAAGGCCGCCGGGCGTCCGGTGATCGGCTTCGGCGCGGGTGAACCCGACTTCCCGACCCCGGACTACATCGTCGACGCCGCCATCGAGGCGTGCAAGAACCCCAAGTACCACCGCTACACCCCGGCCGGTGGCCTGCCCGAGCTGAAGGCCGCGATCGCCGCGAAGACGCTGCGCGACTCCGGCTACGAGGTCGACTCCTCGCAGATCCTGGTCACCAACGGCGGCAAGCAGGCCATCTACGAGGCCTTCGCCGCGATCCTCGACCCGGGCGACGAGGTCATCGTCCCGGCGCCGTACTGGACGACGTACCCGGAGTCGATCCGGCTGGCCGGCGGTGTCCCGGTGGAGGTCGTCGCGGACGAGACGACCGGCTACCGGGTGTCCGTGGAGCAGCTCGAGGCCGCCCGCACGGAGAAGACGAAGGTCGTCCTGTTCGTCTCCCCGTCCAACCCGACCGGCGCGGTCTACACCGAGTCCGAGACCGAGGCGATCGGCCGCTGGGCCGTGGAGCACGGCCTGTGGGTGCTCACCGACGAGATCTACGAGCACCTGGTCTACGGCGGCGCGGCCGCCGTCTCGCTGCCCGCGATCACGCCCGAGCTGCGCGACAAGTGCATCGTGGTCAACGGCGTGGCGAAGACGTACGCGATGACCGGCTGGCGCGTGGGCTGGGTCATCGGCCCCAAGGACGTCATCAAGGCCGCGACCAACCTCCAGTCGCACGCCACCTCCAACGTCTCCAACGTCGCCCAGGTGGCCGCCCTGGCCGCCGTCTCCGGTGACCTGGACGCGGTGGCCCGGATGCGCGAGGCCTTCGACCGGCGCCGCCGCACGATCGTGCGGATGCTCAACGAGATCGACGGCGTGCTCTGCCCGGAGCCCGAGGGCGCCTTCTACGCCTACCCGTCGGTCAAGGCCCTGCTCGGCAAGGAGATCCGCGGCAGGCGCCCGCAGAACACCGTGGAGCTGGCCGCGCTGATCCTGGAGGAGGCCGAGGTCGCGGTCGTCCCCGGTGAGGCCTTCGGTACGCCGGGCTACCTGCGGCTGTCGTACGCGCTCGGCGACGAGGACCTCGCCGAGGGCGTGAGCCGGCTGCAGAAGTTGCTGGCGGAGGCGCGGGACTGACGTCCGCCTGTGCTGCACGCGCGCGGGCGGGCCGTTTCCCTCCGGGGAGGCGGCCCGTTCGTGCGTGCGAGCAAGACCACGAACGGGGAAACGGCTACCGGTGGGCCGCGGACGTGCGGCAGGATCCTGGGATGGAGCCTGTACGTGATGTCTCTGCGCTGCCGAAAGCCCATCTGCACCTGCACTTCACCGGTTCGATGCGGCCCACCACCCTGCTGGAGCTGGCCGACAAGTACGGCGTGCGCCTGCCCGAGGCCCTGACCGACGCCCTGACGAGCGGCGAGCCGCCGCGGCTGCGGGCGACCGACGAGCGGGGCTGGTTCCGCTTCCAGCGGCTGTACGACGCCGCGCGCTCGTGCATCAGAGAGCCGGAGGACATCCGGCGGCTGGTCCGGGAGGCCGCGGAGGAGGACCTCAAGGACGGCTCGGGATGGCTGGAGATCCAGGTGGACCCGACGTCGTACGCGCCCCGGCTGGGCGGGCTGATCGCGGCGCTGGAGGTCATCCTGGACGCGGTGGACGCGGCGTCGCGGGAGACGGGCCTGGGCATGCGGGTGGTGGTGGCCGCCAACCGCATGAAGCACCCGCTGGACGCGCGCACGCTGGCCCGGCTGGCGGTGCGGTACGCGGACCGGGGCGTGGTCGGCTTCGGGTTGTCGAACGACGAGCGGCGCGGCATGGCGCGGGACTTCGACCGCGCCTTCGCCATCGCCCGGGACGGCGGCCTGCTGGCCGCGCCGCACGGCGGTGAGCTGGCCGGCCCGACGTCGGTGCGCGACTGCCTGGACGACCTGGGCGCCGCCCGGATCGGGCACGGCGTGCGCGCGGCGGACGACCCGCGGCTGCTGCGGCGGCTCGCGGACCGGGGCGTGACGTGCGAGGTGTGCCCGGCGTCGAACGTGGCCCTCGGGGTCTACGAGAAGCCCGGGGACGTCCCGCTGCGCACGCTGTTCGAGGCGGGCGTCCCGATGGCCCTGGGCGCCGACGACCCGCTGCTGTTCGGGTCCCGGCTGGCGGCCCAGTACGAGCTGGCGCGCCGGCACCACGGCTTCACGGACGCGGAGCTGGCCGAGCTGGCCCGGCAGTCGGTACGGGCGTCGGCGGCGCCCGCGGACGTCACGGCGCGGCTGCTGGCCGGGATCGACGACTGGCTCGCCCGCCCGGCCGTCTGAACCGGGGGCAGGGCGGACAGGCCTGCCGGGGTCACGCGGAGCCGGGCGCCGCGGTGATCCCGGCCAGCAGGGTGCGGGCCAGGCGGGCGGCGAAGGCGTCGACGGGCGGGCGGGCGCCGGTCTCGGTGGCGTCGTAGGCGAAGGCGCGCTGGGCGCAGGCGCCCAGGAGCAGGGAGGCGGCCGCGAAGGTGTCGGCCTCGGCGGCGACCCGGCCGGCGGCCTGTTCGGCGCGGAGGTAGGCGTCCAGGGCCTCGATCGGCAGGTGCGGTCCGGAACCCATCGCGCGCAGCGCGTCGTCGTGCCGGCGCTTGAGCTGCGTCTCGGCGTACAGCGAGGCGGCGATCGGGAAGCTCTGCTCGTAGAAGAGGGCGGCCCGGCGGGCGATCTCGGTGAGGTTGTCCTCCAGGGTGCCCTGCCCGGGCTCGGCGGCGAGGCCGCTCAGCAGCGGGGTCAGCCGGGGCAGCCGTTCGGCCAGGACGCGCACGAACAGCTCCTCCTTGCCGGGGAAGTACTTGTAGAGCGCCGCCTCGGAGCAGCCGGCGAGCCGGGCGATCTCCTTGGTGGTGGCGCGGGAGAGTCCGACCGTGAGCATCAGCTCGTGAGCGGCGTCGAGGATGCGGACACGCGCCGGCTTCGGCTCCATGGGTGGTCCTTCCGGGGTTTTCGGGGTCGTGCGGGGTTGACGGGTGAGTGGTCGCTTACCCACCCTAGAAGGCACCCGGTGAGTGAACACTCACCCACCACTCACTCACCCACCTCATCGCAGCACGGGAGTCGTCATGAAGCTCACCGTTTTCGGCGCCACCGGAGGGATCGGCCGCGAGCTGGTCGGCCAGGCCCTGGACAGCGGGCACGAGGTCACGGCGGTGGTGCGCGACCCGTCCCGGCTCACCGTCGCCGGGGACCGCCTGACGATCACCCGCGCCGACCTGACCGATGCGCAGGCGCTGCGCGCGTGCGTCGCCGGGCGGGACGCGGTGCTGTCCGGACTGGGCGCCCGCCGCCGCGCCGACGCGGGCGTGGCGACGCGGCTGACCCGGACGGTGCTGGAGGCCATGGAGGCGGAGGGGGTACGGCGGCTGCTCGTGGTCAGCGCCGGGCCGGTCGGCCCCGCCCCGCAGCACGACGGCCTCCTGGACCGCGGGCTGCGGAGTCTGGTGTCGGCGATCCTGAAGGACGTGTACGCCGACCTGCGCGAGATGGAGGACGAGCTGGCGCGCAGCACCACCGACTGGACCTCCGTACGGCCGCCCCGCCTCCAGGACAAGCCGCTCACCGGCACCTACCGCACGGTGATCGGCGGGTTCCCGCCCCGGGGGCGCTTCATCGCCCGCGCGGACGTGGCCCATGCCATGCTGGCGATGATCCCCGACCCGGGCACGGTGAAGCAGGGCGTGGGCGTCGCCTACTGAGCCGCCTGCCGAAGGGCGGTCCCGGTGAGTGCGGGCGCCGTCAGAGGCTGACGCCGACCGTCACCGGTTCGTTGACCAGGGTGATGCCGAAGGCCTCGCGGACCCCGGCGACGACCTCACGGGCCAGGGCGAGCAGGTCCTCGGTGGTGGCGCCGCCCCGGTTGGTGAGGGCCAGGGTGTGCTTGGTGGAGATGCGCGCGGGGCCGGTGCCGTAGCCCTTGGTGAAGCCGGCCTTGTCGATCAGCCAGGCGGCGGAGGTCTTGGTGCGGCCCTCGCCCGCCGGGTAGGCGGGCGGCTCGGCGCCGTCGCCCAGGCGCTCCGCCACGCGCGCGCGGAAGGCGGCGAACCGGTCGTCGGTGAGGATCGGGTTGGTGAAGAAGGACCCGGCCGACCAGGTGTCGTGGTCCTCGGGGTCCAGCACCATGCCCTTCCCGGCCCGCAGCTTCAGCACGGTCTCCCGGGCGGCGGCCACCGGCACCCGGTCGCCGGGCCCGACACCGAGCGCGCGCGCCGCCTCCGCGTACCTGACCGGCGCCGACAGCCCGTCGGCGTCCTCCAGTTCGAAGCGGACGCGCAGGACGACGTACCGCTCGGGGTCGGCCTTGAAGCGGCTGTGGCGGTACGAGAAGGCGCACTCCTCGTTGGTGAGCGTGACCGTCTCGCCCGCGCGCCGGTCGTAGGCGACGACCTCGGTGACGGTGGAGGAGACCTCCTGCCCGTAGGCGCCCACGTTCTGGATCGGTGTCGCGCCCGCGGAGCCCGGGATGCCGGCCAGGCACTCGATGCCGGCGAGCCCGGCACGCACGGCGTGGGCCACGGCGTCGGTCCACACCTCGCCGGCCGCCAGCTCCAGTGTCGTGCCGTGCAGCTCCAGGCCCCGGGTCGCGATGCGCAGGGCGGTGCCGTCGAAGCCCTTGTCGCCGATCACCAGGTTGGAGCCGCCGCCGATGACCAGCAGCGGGGTACCGCTGTCGTCGGCCGCGCGGACGGCGTCGATCACCTCGGCGTCGGTGACCGCGGTGACCAGCCGGGCCGCGGGACCGCCCAGCCGGAAGGTGGTCAGCGGGGCGAGGGGGGCGTCGTGGAGTTCGTGCACGCGCCAAGACTACGAGACCGCACCGACAGCCCGGCCCCCGCGCGGCGCCCCTGCCGGTCACCGGCCGGCGCCCGCCGCTCCTCCGCGCGCGGGACGGCCCCGGCAGGCTGCCGGGGCCGTACGCGCGCGTGGCGGGTCGTTTCCGTCGGGCGGGTGCGGAGTTCCTCCCGCCGGGGCGTCAGTGCCCGACGCCTTCCAGCACCCGGTTCGGCTCCCCCGTGGCGACGAGGCGTCCGGCGGCGCGGCGGCGGGCCGGGATGACCAGGGCGGCGAGGGCGGCGAGGGCGACCACCGCGGCGCCGGTGACGAGAGCGGGCCGCAGACCGTCGACGAAGGCCTGGGCGGACTGGTAGCCGCCCTGGGCGGAGAAGATCGACGACATCACCGCGACGCCCAGCGCACCGCCCACCTCGCGCAGCGCGTTGTTGGCGCCGGAGGCGATGCCCTGTTCCTGCGGGCGGACGCTGGACATGACCAGGTTGGCGGCCGGCGCGAAGTACAGGGCCATGCCGATGCCGCTGACGATCAGGCCGGGCAGCTGGACGGCGTAGGAGGCGTGCGCGGTGACCACACTGGCCATGTAGCCGAGGCCCAGGGCCTGGAGGAACAGGCCGGTGGCGACGACCGGGCGGCCGCCGACGCGGTCGGAGAGGATTCCGGCGACGGGAGCGACGAGCATCGGCATACCGGTCCAGGGCAGCATCCGCAGCCCCGCCTCGGTGGGCGAGTAGCCGAGGACACCCTGCATGTACTGGCTCAGCAGGAAGATGGAGCCGAACATCCCGACGAACATCAGCAGGCTGGCCGCATTGATCCCGGCGAAGGCGCGGGAGCGGAACAGCCGCATCGGCAGCATGGGGTTGTTGGCACGGGCGCTGTAGCGGACGAATCCGGCCAGCAGGGCTCCGCCGCCGATCAGCGCGGTCAGCACCACCGAGTCGCTCCAGCCGTCGGCCGGGCCGCGGACCAGGCCGTAGACGATCCCGAAGAGGCCACCGCTGGCGAGCACCGTGCCGGGCAGGTCGAGCCGGGCGCCGGCCCCGTGGGACTCGGCGAGGCGCAGGCGGGCCAGGGGCAGCAGGGCCACGCCGAGGGGCACGTTCAGCCAGAAGATCCAGTGCCAGGAGATGTGCTCGGTGAGGCTGCCGCCGATGAGCGGCCCGGAGGCGACCGCGAGGCCGTTGACGGCACCCCAGATGCCGTACGCGGTCCCGCGCTTGGCCGCGGGCACCGCCGCCGTCAGCAGGGTGAGCGTCAGCGGCATCATCACGGCGGCTCCGGCACCCTGCACGGCCCGGGCCGCGATGAGGGAGCCGATGCCCGGGGCCAGGGCGGCGGCCGCGGAGGCGGCGGTGAACACGGTGAGCCCCGCGAGGAACATCCGGCGGCGGCCGAACCGGTCGCCGAGGGCCGCGCCGAACATCAGCAGCACGGCGAAGGTGAGCGTGTAGGCGCTCACGGTCCACTCCAGGTCGTCCAGCGCCCCGCCGAGGTCAGCGCGCAGGGAGGGCAGGGCGGTGGTGACGACGAGGTTGTCGAGGGCCGCCATGAAGCCGGCGACGCTGGTGATGACGAGTGCCCAGGCGGCACCCCCGCGCCGTGCGACGGCGCCCTGTCCGGTCTGCTGTGACATCGCTCCCCCAAGAAGCATCTGAGTAGGTCGTGAAGTTCTGTGTCGTGAAGATTAGTTATTGATTACTAACTTTCGTGGGCATGAGGAACGGCACACACCGCCGCTCCCGACCGCACCCCCGACCGCGTCACACGGCTTCCGCCGCCTCCGCCTCGGGCCGCCCCGCGAGCCGGACCGACGGGTACATCGCCTGCCACACCTGGTGCTCGGGCGGGAACCCCATGGCCGCCAGGGTGTTGATGAGCATCCCGTACGCCATGAAGGTCGTGGTCTCGTCCGCGTCCGCCCCCAGGGGCAGGTGCACGGTGTTCCAGAACCTCATCCAGGCGGCCCGCACGGCCTCACCGAAGGCGTGGTCGCCCTCGGCGTCGGCCGCGGACACCGTGATGTACGTCTGCATCTGCATCTGGAGCCGCTCCGGGTGCTGCTGGATCAGCCGCACGTACGTCTGGGCCATCACTTGCAGCGCCTCTTCGCCCTCGTGACCCTCGGCCGCCTCGGCGAGGACGCGGCAGGTGTCCTCGATGCAGCGCAGGGACGCCGCGGTGAAGATCGCCATCTTGCCCGGGAAGAGCCGGAAGAGGTACGGCTGCGAGACGCCCACACGCTTGGCGATCGCCTCGGTGGAGGTGCCGTAGTAGCCCCTCTGCGCGAACTCCGTGATCGCCGCGCGAATGACACTCTCGCGCCGTTCCTCAGCACTCATCCTGGCCATGCGAGTAAGTTAGTACTCAATCACTAACTTAGTCAAGCGGCTCCACGGGGCGACATGCGTAAGGGGTGTCCGCCCAGGCGGACACCCCTTACATCGCTGATCACATCACCACATCGCTGTGCGCGGTGAGCGGTGCTCACTGCTGTGATCGGCGCTTACTGCTGTGAGCAGTGCTTTGCTGCTGTGAGCGGTGCTTGCTGCTCCTCAGGCGAGCCGTACGACCGCCCGGGACATGCCCAGGACCTTCTGGCCGCCGCTGGTCGCCGTCAGGTCGACGCGCACGGTGTGGTCGTCGAGCTTGGCCGCCACCTTGCCGCTGACCTCGATGAGGGCACCCGTGTCGTCGTTCGGGACGACGACCGGACGGGTGAAGCGGACGCCGTACTCGACGACCGCGCCCGGGTCGCCGGCCCAGTCGGTGACCACGCGGATCGCCTCGGCCATGGTGAACATGCCGTGCGCGATGACGTCCGGCAGGCCCACCTCCTTGGCGAACTTCTCGTTCCAGTGGATGGGGTTGAAGTCCCCGGAGGCACCCGCGTAGCGCACCAGGGTGGCGCGGGTCACGGGAAAGGCCTGGGCCGGCAGCTCGGTGCCGACCTCGACGTCCTCGTAAGCGATCTTCGCCGTCATCGGTCTCACGCCTCGCCTTCCGCGGAGCCCGCCGCGCGCGCCACGAGCTTGGTCCAGGCGGTCACGACGTGCTCACCGGCCTCGTCGCGGACCTCGCCGCGGATGTCCAGGATGTCGTTGCCCGCGAGGGACTTGATGCCGTCGATGCTGGAGGTGACGGTGAGCCGGTCCCCGGCCCGCACCGGGCGGCTGTAGGCGAACTTCTGGTCGCCGTGCACCACGCGGCTGTAGTCGAGGCCGAGCTGCGGGTCCTCGACGACCTGTCCGGCGGCCCTGAAGGTGATGGAGAACACGAACGTCGGCGGGGCGATCACATCCGGATGACCGAGGGCCTTGGCGGCCTCCGCGTCCGTGTAGGCGGGATGGGTCTCCCCGACCGCCTCGGCGAACTCGCGGATCTTCTCCCGGCCCACCTCGTAGGGCTCGGTGGGCGGGTAGCTCCGCCCCACGAAGGACTGGTCGAGCGCCATGGCCCGGCACCTCCTGATGTCTGCTGCTGCCTGTGTACCGCTGCGGCTGCCTTCTGCCGCGACGGCCGGTGACGGCCCGCGGCGGCCCACAGCCTTGATGGCCAACCGGGGAAACGACTCGAGGCCGCCCCCCTGAATGAGGGGACGGCCTCGAGTACGAGCCTGTTTTATCGCGTTTCGCGGTGCGCGGTGTGCGCATTGCAACGCGGGCAGTGCTTCTTCATCTCCAGACGATCCGGGTTGTTACGCCGGTTCTTCTTGGTGATGTAGTTCCGCTCCTTGCACTCCACGCAGGCCAGCGTGATCTTCGGGCGGACGTCGGTGGCAGCCACGTGAGTGCTCCTAAGACGAACGGATGGACTGATTCAACGCAAGCAAGAGTAGCCGATCGAAGGACCGACCCCGCAATCGGCTACTGTCAGTAGCGGTGACCGGACTTGAACCGGTGACACAGCGATTATGAGCCGCTTGCTCTACCGACTGAGCTACACCGCTTTGATGAGATCGGCCCCCGCCTTGCGACGGGAACCTCTCACACCAGAGCCCCAATACGGAATCGAACCGTAGACCTTCTCCTTACCATGGAGACGCTCTGCCGACTGAGCTATTGGGGCGAGCGATGAAGACATTACACGGTCCGCCGCCGTTCGCCCAAATCCGTTCCCGGCCCCCGGTCCGGGCCCTCTCCCCAGGCCTCCCGGCAGCCCCGCGGGCCCCTGATCGCCTGGCCACGCGGGCCCTGATCGCCGGCCACGCGCGCGGTTGAGGACACACCTTCGGCGGACTCACGCCGGGACCACGCCGGTACGACTATTGCGCTCCTCCACACTCTGCGTGACCGGTCACCCTAGGCTCGTCTCACTTCGCGTGATCTTGAGTCCCGCGCCCAGCCGGCCCGTCCCGGCTCAGCCGGCCCAGCTCAGCCGGGACCCCACAGCCCACCTCCAGTCCGCCCCATGGAGCGCGATGCACGACAGCCAGCCGCAGCCGCCCCGACCACCGTCCGACTCCTCGGGACCGTCCGACGCCTCGGGACCGTCGGACTTCTCAGGACCGTCCGACTCCCCGGGACCGTCGGACTTCTCAGGACCGTCCGACTCCTCGGGACCGTCGGGCTCCTCGGGCTCCTGGGGCCCGTCGAGTTCGCCGGGCCCGTCCGACCGGCAGGACCCACCGCGCCGGTCCGGCTCCTCCTGCTCGTCCGGGTCGTCCGGGTCGTCCGGGTCGTCCGGGTCGTCCGGGTCGCCGGGGGCTCCGGGATCCTCGGGGCAGGCGGAGTCGGCTGCTCTCCTGCTGTGCGGGGCGCGGCTCACGGACGGCCGGATCGTGGACGTACGGCTGGTCGGCGGGCGTATCGAGGCGGTCGGCACGGCCGGCAGCCTGGCGCCGGGCCCGGTCCGTACCGG
Source organism: Streptomyces sp. NPDC041135 (assembly GCF_055592085.1). Lineage (NCBI taxonomy): Bacteria > Bacillati > Actinomycetota > Actinomycetes > Kitasatosporales > Streptomycetaceae > Streptomyces > Streptomyces sp. NPDC041135. Next base: position 22,309 of record NZ_JBVIYZ010000004.1, on the reverse strand, counting down.
CGTCTCCCGCGTGGACCTCGGCGGCTACCTGCTCCTGCCGGCGCCCGCCGAACCCCACGCCCACGCCGACACCGCCCTGTCCGCCGAGCACGACGGGCCGGTGCCGTACGCGCCCGAGGACGTCCAGCGCCGGGCCACCGAGGCCGCCCTGCTCCAGCTCGGGCACGGGGCGACGGCGGTACGCGCACACGTGCGCGTGGGCGACGTCCAGGGCCTCGGCGCGCTCGGCGCGGTCCTGCGGGCCCGGCGGTCGCTGCGCGGGCTGGCCGAGCTGACCACGGTGGCGATGCCCCGGCTGCTGACCGGCGTCGCGGGCGCCGACGGGCTCGCCATGCTGCGGGACGCGGCCAAGATGGGCGCCTCCGTGGTGGGCGGCTGCCCGGACCTCGACCCCGATCCGACGGGCTATGTGGAGGCGGTCCTGGAGGTGGCCTCCGAGCAGGGCTGCCCCGTCGACCTGCACACGGACGCCACCGACCCGGCCCGTCTGTCCCGGCTCGCCGTGATGGCGGGCGGCCTGCGCCCCGGAGTGACCCTCGGTCCGTGCGCCGGCCTCGCGCGCCTGCCCGCCGACGCCGCCGCGCGGATCGCCGACCAGCTCGCCGCCGCCGGCGTCACGGTGGTCTGCCTGCCCCAGGGCGGCTGCGCCGGCGCCGAGGGGCGCGGCACGGCACCGGTACGGCTGCTGCGCGCGGCCGGGGTACGGGTAGCGGCGGGCAGCGGCGCCCTAAGGGACCTGTCCAACCCGGTGGGCCGCGGCGACCCCCTGGAGGCGGCCTACCTGCTCGCCTCCCGCTACGGCCTGCGCCCCGAGGACGCCTACGAAGCGGTGAGCACCTCCGCACGCGCCGCGCTGGGCCTGCCGGAGGTCCGCGTGGAGGCCGGTTTCCCGGCCGAGCTGCTCGCCGTGCGCGGTGACCACCTGGCGGGCGCGCTCTCGCTCGCCTACAGCCGGATCGTGGTGCACCGCGGGCGCGTGGTGGCCCGTACCAGCGCGGTCCGCGAGTACTGCAACTCGGCCGCCGCCGCTGAGCTGGGGCTTCCTCGGCAGGGGCGGGGCGCGTTGTCGTGAACGGAGGGCGCTGCCTGCGAGCGCGCGCCCCGGCGCCCGCACGGCGTACGCCTGGGCGACCCAGCAGTGCGCACTCCGACGCCATGCGCCATGCGCGTCCCGGTGACCGGTGTCAAGTCGTGCGGCGGATGCGGCCCTTCGGGCGTACGGTCGGAATCATGCGCATTGTCATCGCTGGTGGTCATGGTCAGATCGCGCTGCGGCTGGAGCGGCTGCTCGCCGCGCGCGGGGACGAGGTCGCGGGGATCATCCGCAGGGCCGAGCAGGGCGACGATCTGCGAGCGGTCGGCGCCGAACCGATCGTGCTCGACCTGGAGTCGGCCTCGGTCGAGGAGACGGCGTCGCGGTTGCGGGGCGCGGACGCGGCGGTCTTCGCGGCGGGCGCGGGTCCGGGCAGCGGTACGGCCCGCAAGGAGACGGTGGACAGGGGCGCGGCGACGCTGTTCGCGGACGCGGCGGTCCACGCGGGAGTGCGCCGTTTCCTGGTCGTCTCCTCGTTCGGAGCGGACCCGGAGCACCAGGGCAACGACGTCTTCGACGTCTACCTGCGCGCCAAGGGCGAGGCGGACGCGTACGTCGCCCGTCAGACGGCCCTGGACTGGACGATCCTGCGCCCCGGCTCGCTGACGAACGAGCCCGGCACCGGCCTGGTACGCCTGGAGGCCCACACCGGCCGCGGCGCCGTCCCGCGCGACGACGTGGCGGCCGTCCTGGCGGAACTGGTGGACACCCCGGCGACGGCCGGCCTGACCCTGGAGCTGATCGGCGGCTCGATCCCGGTGCCGGTGGCGGTGAAGTCGGTGGCGGGCAACTGAGGGTCCGTCGGGAGCACGGGCTGCCGGCCCGCTCGGACGGGCGCCGCTGTCAGAAGAGGGGCAGCTGCCCCGGGTGGTCCGGCACGGTGTAGCCGTCCAACGACGGCTGGACCGCCCCGAGCTGGGCCTGCCGCCGCGAGCCCGCACAGGACACGAGGTCTCCGGGGCCACGGGTGCCGGGTGGGTCGTGCCGCGCGAAGCGTCCGGCGACGACGGCGATGTCACGCCCGCACTCGGGACAGGTTCTCCGACGGGAAGTCATGATCCCAGTGTGCGAGGGCGCCCCCCCGAACGCGCCGCCACCCGTCCCGTGTTGCCACTCACACCCCCAAACACGGCACAGCCGGACGGAGTCGGACGTCGTCGCACGCCGAACCGACGAACCGACGAACCGACGAACCGACGGACGGGTCGCCCGGGTCGCCCGGTAGCGCCAACGCGCGCGTCACGCCAGGAAGTAGGCGGCCAAGCCGACGAGCGTCGTCATGGCGGTGAACGCGCCGCCCGAGGTGTACCAGCGCTTGGCTCTGCCCATGTAAGCCGTTCCCGTGCCGGGGTTGGTGCCGCCGGTCGCGCAGTACGCGCCCACGGCCGCCACGGTCGCGCAGACCTCGCCGAAGGCGACCCAGCCGACCCGGATGCCGCCCGGGGTGTGGTCCGGCAGCCCCAGCGCGACGGCCACGGCGGCGACGTTGACCAGGGTGCCCACGAATCCGCTGCCCGCGGGCAGGAGGGCCAGTCGGGCGGGGGTGTTGTCGCCGACGGCGAGCTGGAAACCTAAGAGGCTGATCATCAGCGCCACGAGGGTGAAGATCCCCACCAGCGCGGGTGCCAGACTGGACACGCGTCCCCCAGGGTCATGGTCCGTACGGGTTCTCGGGCACGCCGAGACAGCGCCATCGGGACGTCCGTCCGTCCAGGCCCCCGAGCGTGTTTCTAGACTACGCAAGGATGGAACGGTTGGAAACAATGGAGGTGAGGATCGATGTCCCCCCGCCGCGCGAACCCGGTGCCCAGTACGGTCCCGCCCGCCGGCCGTGAACTCGTCCTGGTCCTGCGGAGCCTGTGCGACGACTCGGGCCTGACCTACACCCGGCTGTCCGAGCTGACCGACACCAGCGCGGCGACCTTCTCCCGGTTGCTCAGCGGCTCCCGCCTTCCCGGCGAGGCCTTCCTGCACCGCCTGTTCCTGGCTCTCGACCTCGACCCCGAACAGCAGCGTCAGCTCACGCGGTTGTGGCGGCGGGCCCTCGACGAGCGGCGCGGGCCCGAGCCCGAGCCCGCCCCGGAGGATCGGACCTCCGGCGCCGCCGACCTCAGGACGGCGCTCGAGGACCTGCGGGTCGCAGCGGGCCGGCCGAGCCTGCGCCGCATCGCCGCCCTGGTGGACGGCGTGTCCACCACGACCGTCCACCGGGTGCTCCAGGCTCCGCAGGAGCGCCCCGCGCTCGTGGTCCCCGTGGCCTACGCGCTGACCCGGTTACTGCCGGAGACGGCCGACCGGGACCGTGCGCTGGACCGGGTCCGCGAGGTGGCCGGCCCTGCCTTCCTGGGACCGGCGCCCACGGTCGAGGAGTGGTCCCGCACCGTACGGGAGCTCTTGGCGCACAGTGCGGAGCTGGAGCGGCAGCTGGCCGAGCGTCTGCCCGGCGAAGCGTCGGACGCGCTCCTGGCCGACGGCCGGCGCAGTGCGGAGGCAGCCCGCGCGCTCCTGCGACGTGCTCACCGCTCGGACGACGAGGAGACGGCCGGCACCGCCACCGGCTCCCCGGCAGGGCCCTCAGCAAGCGGCGAGGTCTGGCGGGGCGAGGCATGGGTGGTCCGCGTGGTGGCCGGCACCGTCGGCAAGACCTACCGCTGCCCGGGATGCGACCAGGAGATCAGGCCGGGAACGCCGCACGTGGTGGTCTGGCCGCAGTACGGCAACGTCGACGAGCGACGGCACTGGCACCATGCCTGCTGGAACGCCAGGGACCGCCGCAGCGCCCGACTGCGCCCACCCGCGCGGGGCACGGACGGCACCTAGGCGGGCCCTGAGGTACCCGGCTGGACGGCTCCGACTCAGTGGCGAACGGGAGAGGCGGAGCCGGGTAGTGAGCCCGGCCCGTGATCTCCTCGGTCACGCGAGACCCTTCGCCGTAGAAGGCGCTGATGCGGCGTGTGACGGTCCGGCTAGCGGTTGCCAGCGAGGCGGGCGGGTTCGGACGCTAGGCCCCGGCCAGTTCGTCCAGCAGCTTGCGGAGCTTGTTCGGGTCAGCCCCGAGGAGTTCGCCCTTCTTCTCTCCGTTCCAGTAGGTCTGGAAGGTAGGCATGGCCCTGATGCCGGCCCCCTCGGACACGTCTGGGACCTGGTCGACGTCGATGATCGCGAACCTGACGCCGCTGTACTCCGGCTCTGTGGAAAAGCGCTCGAATCTGGGCTGGATGAGTTTGCAGGGGCCGCACCAGACCGCTGTGAAATCCGTGATGACTTTCGGATTGTCCGCGAGCAGCTCGTTGAACTGCTCTGCGCTGGTCACGTGGATCACAGCTCTCGCGGCGGCGGGAGCCTCGGCCCTTGGCTGCTGCGTCGACACGAACGCCGCTCCTTGGCCTGGGGGACGGAGGGTGGCTGACGATGCACTGGCGTACGGGGCAGCGGCGAGCATCGCGCCCAGCACGACGGCGGTGGCCCTGCTCAGCCGACGCCCATGCGGTGCTGCCGGCCGGAGGGCGCCGGAAGCCAGGGTCTGGGGATCTGTGTTCATGCGGTCAACGAAACCGGTGCCCCTTGCGAAACGTAAGGAAGACCGATGTCGAGTCACGCGGAAGGGAAGCAGCGCTCGCCTCAATAGCCCAAGGCAGACGAAACCAGTCGCCTCGTGTGTTCCCAGCCCCCAACCGATCCTGCCCGATCCTGCCCAACGGCTGAGGACAACCTGGCTTCGTGCGTGCCCCGTTGCCGCAGGATGCACGAGCGTGCGACCGGGCGGCGGGACGCTGCTGCCCGCACGAATGGCCAACAGCCCCTGCGCTGATCGGGGCGACGTACGACAAGGGCCCTGTGACCTGCTGTTGCAGCAGGTCACAGGGCCCTTGTTCCCGTGTGGCGGCGCCAGGATTCGAACCTGGGAAGGCTGAGCCGGCAGATTTACAGTCTGCTCCCTTTGGCCGCTCGGGCACACCGCCGGGGTTTGCCACCAAGGCGGCCCGCTTGCGGCGGTGCTCCCTGGCAACGACGTAAACAATACCCGATACGGAGGGGTGCTTCGCCACCCGATTGATCGGCGCTCGCGGGTCGCGGGGTGACTAGGCTGGGACGGATGCGGCCCGGCTCGGCGCCGGGCTCGGCGGCCGCCGCCGCGCACGCCGACACGCAGCCCATACACACACGCACCCGGACACAAGGAGCCACAGGACATGGCCGACTCCAGTTTCGACATCGTCTCGAAGGTCGAGCGGCAGGAGGTCGACAACGCCCTCAACCAGGCCGCCAAGGAGATCTCGCAGCGCTACGACTTCAAGGGCGTCGGTGCCTCGATCTCGTGGTCCGGCGAGAAGATCCTGATGGAGGCGAACTCCGAGGAGCGGGTCAAGGCAGTCCTCGACGTCTTCCAGTCCAAGCTGATCAAGCGCGGTATCTCGCTGAAGGCGCTGGACGCGGGCGAGCCGCAGCTCTCCGGCAAGGAGTACAAGCTGTTCGCCTCCATCGAGGAGGGCATCTCCCAGGAGAACGCGAAGAAGGTCGCCAAGATCATCCGGGACGAGGGTCCCAAGGGTGTCAAGGCCCAGGTCCAGGGCGACGAGCTGCGCGTCAGCTCCAAGAGCCGCGACGACCTCCAGGCCGTGATCGCGCTGCTCAAGGGGCAGGACTTCGACTTCGCGGTGCAGTTCGTGAACTACCGGTAGTCCCTGCCCGGGCGGGACGGGGAAGGGCGGGCGCCTCCGGGCGCCCGCCCTTCTCACGTGCCCGTCCTTGCCGCACGCCCATCCCTTGCCGCATGCCGTCCTTGCCGAATACGCGCCCGGCTCAGTCCCGGGAGTTCCCGAACACGACGCGGTAGAGGACGAGCAGCACCAGCGCGCCGCCGATCGCGGCGGCCCAGGTGGGTCCGTCGTAGAAGTGCTTGCTGACGGGGTGGTCCAGCCAGCGGGCGGAGATCCAGCCGCCGACGAACGCTCCCGCGATGCCGATGAGCGTCGTGCCGATCAAACCGCCCGGGTCGCGTCCGGGCAGCAGCAGTTTGGCGATGGCTCCGGCCAGCAGCCCCAAGATGATCCAACCGATGATGCTCATGCCGTGAACCTGCCCTCTCCCGCTGTGCCGGCGCTGTTACGGCCCTGTGCTTCTCCGGCCGGGAAACGCTGTGACCTCCGGTCGGCAGGCGGGGGTCCGTGCCGTCTCTCGTGGAGGACGCCTGGTGGGCACCGGTGGTTGCGGCGCTCGGCGGAGGGCTCGCCGCAGTGGGCCCCCCGGGACCGCGCGGACCCGGAGCTGCGCCGTCAGCGCGTCGCGAACGGCTGGTCGGTGCGTACGATCTCGCGGCCCAGGGGCAGCAGCGAGACGGGGATCAGCTTGAAGTTGGCGACGCCGAACGGGATGCCAATGATGGTGACGCACAGGGCGATGCCGGTGACGATGTGGGCGAGGGCCAGCCACCAGCCGGCCAGGACCAGCCACAGGACGTTGCCGAGGCAGGAGGGGGCGCCCGCGTCACGGCGATCGACGGTGGTGTACCCGAAGGGCCACAGGGCGTACACGCCGATGCGGAAGGCGGCGAGCCCGAAGGGGATGCCGATGATCGTGACGCACAGCAGGACGCCCGCGAGCAGATAGCCGAGGAACAGCCAGAAGCCGCTCAGGATGAGCCAGATGACGTTCAGGACGGTCTTCACCGGTATCCACCTGCCATTCGTTCCAGCCGGGCGATGCGCTCCCCCATCGGAGGATGCGTGGAGAACATCTTGGACAGTCCCTGACCCGGTCGGAACGGGTTGGCGATCATCATGTGGCTCGCCGTCTCGATCCGGGGCTCGGGCGGTAGCGGCAGCTGCTTGGTGCCCGCCTCCAGCTTCCGCAGGGCGCTGGCGAGCGCGAGCGGGTCACCGGTGAGCTGCGCGCCGGAGGCGTCCGCCTCGTACTCCCGGGAGCGGCTGATGGCCAGTTGGATGAGGCTGGCGGCCAGCGGTCCGAGGATCATGACGAGCAGCATGCCCAGCAGGCCGGGACCGTCGTCGTCGTCCGAGCGGCCGATCGGGATGAACCAGGCGAAGTTGACCAGGAACATGATGACGGAGGCGAGGGCGCCGGCGACCGACGAGATGAGGATGTCGCGGTTGTAGACGTGGCTCAGCTCGTGTCCGATGACGCCGCGCAGCTCCCGCTCGTCCAGCAGGCGCAGGATGCCGTCGGTGCAGCACACGGCGGCGTTGCGGGGGTTGCGGCCGGTCGCGAAGGCGTTGGGTGCCTCGGTGGGCGAGATGTACAGGCGCGGCATGGGCTGGCGGGCCTGCGTGGACAGGTCGCGGACCATGCGGTAGAGCGCAGGGGCCTCGAACTCGCTCACGGGGCGGGCACGCATCGCGCGCAGCGCCAGTCTGTCGCTGTTCCAGTAGGCGTACGCGTTGGTGGCCAGGGCCACCAGGACCGCCACGACCAGGCCCGTCCGCCCGAAGAGGCTGCCGACGACGATGATGAGCGCGGACAGCCCCCCGAGGAGCGCCGCGGTCCTGAGCCCGTTGTGCCGACGGTGCACGGTGCGCCCTCCAAGTGGTGCAGCAGGGAACCCGTCGCCTGCGGATCTGCCTTGCCGGTCTTGCGATGCCACCGGTGCCGTGGTGTCACGTCCAGTGGACCTTCCCGCTCTGGTCAACGCCAGGCGGCGGCCGCGAGTTCCCTGGTGCGGGCGGCGGCGCGGGTCGGCTGTCCGGGTGAGGGAGGTCGCGGGGGCGCACGCGCGCGGGGAGGGCTCCTCGCGCGCGTGCCGCGGGTCAGAACAGGCCGGTGGAGGCGAAGCGGAGGACCAGCTGGGGCGCGCCGGACAGGACGACGCCGAGGACGCCGGTGAGGGTGAGTGCGGCCGTGAGGGGGGCGGGGAGGCGGTGGCGGGCGGGCTCGCCCTCGGGGGCGCGGAACAGCAGGGCCGTCCACTGGAGGTAGTAGAAGAGGGCGATCACCACGTTGACGGCCATGACGACGGCCAGCCAGCCGAGGCCCGCGTCGACGGCCGCGCCGAACACGGTGACCTTGGCGAACAGGCCGATCACGCCCGGCGGCAGGCCGGCGAGGCAGAGCAGGAAGAAGGCCAGCAGCAGCGCGGTCACCGGATTGGAGGCGTACAGGCCCCGGTAGTCGCTGAGGCGGTTCAGGGCCCTGGTGCGGCCCACCAGGGCGGCGACCGCGAAGGCGCCGAGGTTCACGGCGGCGTACATGAGGGCGTAGGCGACGGTGGAGCCGATCGTCTTCCGGGCGTCATCGGTGTATCCGGCCGCGGCGATCGGCACCAGAAGGTAGCCGGCCTGGCCGACGGAGGACCAGGCGAGCAGCCGTACGGCGCTGTGTGCGCGGGCGGCCTGCTGGCGCAGGGCGCCGACGTTGCCGACGGTCATGGTCAGCGCGGCCAGGACGGCCAGGGCGGGGCCCCAGACGTCGGCGTACGACGGGAAGGCGACGACGGTGACGAGGATGAGGCCGGAGAAGCCGACCGCCTTGCCGACGACCGACAGGTAGGCGGCGATGGGCAGGGGGGCGCCGACGTAGGTGTCGGGGACCCAGAAGTGGAAGGGCACGGCCGCCGTCTTGAAGGCGAAGCCGATCAGGGTGAGGACGACGCCGGTCTGCGCGAGGGTGTGCAGCTGTCCGTCGACGTGCTGGATGCGGTCGGCGACCTGGGTGAGGTACAGGGTGCCGGTGGTGGCGTACACGAAGCTGATGCCCATGAGGCTCACGGCGGTGGCGGTGACCGAGGACAGGAAGAACTTCAGGGCCGCCTCGGAGGACTTGCGGTCGCCGTGCCGGATGCCGACCAGCGCGAAGGCGGGCAGGGACGCGACCTCGAGGGCGACGATGAGGGTGGCCAGGTCGCGGGAGGCGGGCAGCAGGGCGGCGCCGGCCGCGGAGGAGAGCAGCAGGAACCAGAACTCGCCCTCGGGCACGCGCCGCTGTTCGTCCTTCAGGGTGGTCACCGACAGCAGGGACGCCAGCAGTGCGCCGCCGAGGACGAGGAACTGGATGACGAGGGTGAACCGGTCCGCGGTGTAGCTGCACGCGTGCGTGCCGCCGCTGACGCAGAAGGTGCTGCGGTCGCCGTCGAGCAGCGGCAGCAGGAGGACGGCGGCCGCGGCGAGCCCGGCGACCGAGACCCAGCCGAGGACGGCCTTGCGGGCCTGGGGCACGAACAGGTCGGCGACGAGGACGGCGAGGCCCACGAGGGCGGCGGTGAGGGGCGGGGCGACGGCGAGCCAGTCGACGGACTGGACCACCGACTGGACCGGCGGCTGGGCCAGGGCGCTCATCGGTTGCCTCCTGCCAGGAGCTGCTGCACGGCCGGATCGGTCAGGCCGAGGAGGACCTTGGGCCAGAGCCCGGCGACCAGGGTGAACACGATCAGCGGGGTCCAGGCCGCGAACTCGTAGCCGTGGACGTCGGCGAGGGCCGGCGCCTGCCGGGGTACGACGCCCATGCAGACCCGGCGGACCACGACGAGCAGGTAGGCGGCCGTCAGCAGGGTGCCGAACGCGCCGATCGCCATGAAGGTGAGGAAGGCCGGGCGGCTGAGACCGGCGGCGGGGTCGAAGGCGCCGAACAGCGACAGCATCTCACCCCAGAACCCGGCGAGGCCGGGCAGGCCGAGGGAGGCGACCGCGGCGAAGGCGAGCAGTCCGCCGAGGCGGGGGGCCCGGCCGTACAGCGCTGCGCCGGTCTGCGCGGCGAGGGCGTCGAGGTCGGTGCTGCCGGTGCGGTCCTTCAGCGAGCCGACCAGGAAGAACAGCAGGCCGGTGATGAGTCCGTGGGCGATGTTGGCGAACAGCGCGCCGTTCACGCCGGTCGGGGTCATGGTGGCGATGCCGAGCAGGACGAAGCCCATGTGGCCCACGGAGGAGTAGGCGATCAGGCGCTTGAGGTCGCCCTTCCCGCCCTGCCGGGCCAGGGCCAGGCAGGCCAGGGAACCGTAGATGATGCCGACCACGGCCAGGGCGGCGAGGTAGGGCGCGAAGGTGCGGAAGCCGTCCGGCGCGACCGGCAGCAGGATGCGGACGAAACCGTACGTGCCCATCTTCAGCAGGACACCGGCCAGCAGGACCGAGCCGACGGTGGGCGCGGCGGTGTGCGCGTCCGGCAGCCAGCTGTGCAGCGGCCACATCGGCGTCTTGACCGCGAGCCCGAGTCCGATCGCCAGTACGGCGATGACCTGCACGGACGTGGTCAGCGACCGGCCGTTGTCAGTGGCGAGTGCCACCATGTCGAAGGTGCCGGCCTTGATCCCGATCAGGAGCAGGCCGAGCAGCATGACGACGGAGCCGAGCAGCGTGAAGAGGATGAACTTCCACGCGGCCCGGGTCCGGCCCTCGCCGCCCCAGCGGGCGATGAGGAAGTACATCGGGATGAGCACCGTCTCGAAGGCGAGGAAGAACAGCAGCAGGTCGAGGACCGCGAAGGTGGCGAGGGTGCCGGACTCCAGGACGAGCACCAGGGCGACGAAGGCCTTGGGGCTCGGACCGGACGGCGCCTTGAAGTAGGAATACAGGGCGCAGAGGAACGTCAGCAGCGCGGTCAGGACCAGAAGGGGGAGGGAGATGCCGTCGATGCCCAGGTGGATGCGCACGTCGAGTGCGGGGATCCAGCTGATGTCGGTCGTGGCCTGCATCCTCGACGGATGGTCGTGGTCGAAGCCGAGCGCGAGGACCACCGCGGCGACGAGGATCACGCCCGTCACGGTGACGCCGTGCCGCAGTACGGCCTGCTCGGGCGACTTCCCCTTCAGTCCGGGCGGGGCGGGCAGCAGGGCGGCGACGGCGCCGAGGAGCGGGCCGACGACGACGAACGCCAGAAGGAACTGCATCACGGACTCGTTGATATCGATCACGCCTGCTCACGCTCCCGTGGCGACGAGGAGGACGGCGACCGCCAGGACGACGGTGCCGGCGAGCAGCGCGCTCACATAGGTCTGCACATTGCCGGTCTGGGCGCGCCGGACGCCGGCGCCGAGCAGGCGGGGCAGGGCGGCGGCGCCGCGGACGTAGGTGTCGACGACCTCGCGGTCCAGGAACCGGACGAGGCTCGCCGCGGCCTGCACCGGGCGGACGAACGCCGCCGTGTACAGGGCGTCCAGGCGGAAGCCGGCGGCCGCGGGCCGGTGCAGCGGGCCCAGCAGCAGCCTGCCCGGGTCGGCCGGGTCGGCGGCGTGGGCGATGTCGCCGTAGGCCGGTGTGTGGCCGGCGATGGCCTCGGCCTCGACCAGTGCGGCGTCGCCCTCGGGGTGGGCGGCGACCGCGCCGATCGGGACCTGGGCGGCCCGGGCCGCGGTGTGCCGCCAGGCGCCGTAGGTGAGCAGGCCGCCGGCCAGGGCGAGGCCGGTGCCGAGGACGGAGGTCGTCAGGGCCGGGGTGAGGTCGTGGCCGTCGAACCAGTCGGGCAGCGAGCGGTAGGCGAAGCCGCCGAAGGCGAGGGAGGGCACGGTGAGCACCCACAGCACGACGGTCATCGTCAGCGGCTGGCGGCCGTGGTCGGGGACCTCGGCGCCCCGGCCGCGGAAGGCCAGCAGCCACAGCCGCGTGGCGTACGCGGCGGTGAGCACGGCCGTGAGCAGACCGGCGACGAGGACGATCCAGCCGGCGCTGCCGGGAACGGGACCGGGATGTCCGGTGGCGGCGTGCTCGGCGGCGCCCAGGACGGACTCCTTGGAGAAGAAGCCGCTGAAGGGAGGGATCGCGGCGAGCGCGAGGAGGGCCACGGTCATCGTCCAGTAGGCGTCCGGGACGCGGTCGCGCAGGCCGCTCATCCGGGACATCGCGGCGAGCGAGTTGGTGCCGGCGGTGTGGATGACCACGCCGGCCGCGAGGAACAGCAGCGCCTTGAAGGCGCCGTGGGACAGGAGGTGGAAGACGGCGGCGCCGCGTTCGCCGACGGCGAGGGCGCCGGTCATGTAGCCGAGCTGGCCGATCGTCGAGTAGGCGAGGACACGCTTGATGTCGTCCTGGGCGAGCGCGGCGAGACCGGAACCGGTCATGGTGACGGCGGCCATGACGGCCATGACGATCGTCGCGGCCGCGGACGCCTCGAAGACGGGCAGCAGCCGGGCGACGAAGTAGACACCGGCGGCGACCATCGTCGCGGCGTGGATCAGCGCGGAGACGGGCGTGGGGCCCGCCATCGCGTCGGGGAGCCAGGTGTGCAGCGGGAACTGCGCCGACTTGCCCGCGACGCCCGCGAGGAGCAGCAGGGCGGTCAGCGTCGGGTGCGGCAGTGAGCCGCTCGCGACGGCGCCGAGGACGCGGGTGATCCGGAAGGAACCGGCGCCGGCGGCGAGTGCGAACAGGCCGATCAGGAAGGGGACGTCACCGAGCTTGGTGACCAGGAAGGCCTTGAGGGAGGCGGCCCGGGCCTCCGGGGTCTCCCAGTAGTGGCCGACCAGGAAGTAGGAGCAGATGCCCATGACCTCCCAGCCGACCAGCAGCACCATCAGGTCGCCGGAGTAGACGACCACCAGCATCGCGGAGGTGAACAGGGAGACGAGCGCGGCGTAGGAGGGGTAGCGCGGGTCGTCGCGGAGGTAGCCGGTCGAGTAGATCTGCACGCAGGTGGCGACGAAGGCGACCAGTACGGCGGTCAGGGCCGCGAAGCCGTCGATGTGCAGGCCCAGCTCGATCGGCACGGAGCCGGTGGGCGTCAGCTCGGTGGCGGAGTCGATCGCCGCGCCGCCGCCCTGGCGCTCGGCGACCACCGCGGCCAGGACCAGTGCGGCCAGCGGCGGCAGCACGGCGAGCGGGCGGACGAAGCCGGGGGCCGTGCGGCCCAGCAGCAGGCCGGCCGCGGCGCCCAGGAACGGAAGGAGGGGGACGAGGACGGCGAGGGTGGTCGTGGTCACGCGGTGGCCTCAGCCTTCTCCGCCGGTGGGGTGTCGCTGCCGGGGCCGTCGCTCGCGCGGCCCTCGGCGGTGTCGCGGAGCCTGTCGATGTCGGAGGTGCCGCGGTTGCGGTGGACGGCGAGGACGATCGCCAGGCCGATGCCGATCTCGGCGGCGGCGATGGCGATGGTGAACAGGGTCAGGGCCTGCCCGGAGTGCAGCGTCTCCTCGGCGGTCCTGCTCAGCCAGACGTCGAAGGCGACGAGGTTGAGGTTGACGGCGTTGAGCATCAGCTCGACCGACATCAGGACCAGGATCGCGTTGCGGCGGGCGAGGACGCCGTACAGGCCGGTGCAGAACAGGAGGGCGGAGAGGACGGCGGGATAGGCGAGGTGCATCAGCGGACACCGTCCTGGTCGGCCGGGGCGTCGTCGCCGCCGCGGGCGTGCGGGACACCGTCGGTGACGGCGGCCGCGTCCGCCTTGCGGGACAGGACGATCGCGCCGACGAGTGCGGCGAGGAGGAGGACGGAGAGCGCCTCGAAGGGCAGGACCCAGTGCCGGAACAGGCTCGCGCCGGTGACCTCGGTGGAGCCGGCGGCGGGGCCGTCCAGGTCGATCCAGGTGGCGCGGAAGGCGTCGACGACCACCCAGACCAGGGCCGCGGCGCCGGCGACGGCCACGGTGAGGGCCGCCCAGCGGTTGCCGGAGTCGGCGTCCGGGGAGCGGCCGATGGGCGCCCTGGTGAGCATCAGCCCGAACAGCAGGAGGACGACGACGGAACCGACGTAGATGAGCACCTGCACCCAGGCGATGAATTCGGCGGTGAGCAGGAGGTATTCCACGGCGAGGCCGCCCAGGGCGACGACCAGCCACAGGGCGGCGTGCACCAGTTGCCGCGTGGTGACCGTGACGAGGGCGGCGCCGAGGGTGACCAGGCCGACGAGGAGGAAGGCGATCTCGACACCGGTCGGGGACAGGAAGCCGTGCCGTTCGGACGCGGCGAGGAGGGCGCCGGCGGTGCCGCGGGCGAGCGGGCCGGTGGGTGTCGTCGCGGTCACCGCCGCGGTCGCTGCTGCGAGGCTCACGAGTCGTCCCCCTGCGGGTCCAGCGGCTCCCGCGGCTCCTGCGGCTCCTGCGGTGCGGCCTGCGCCGCGGCGAGCTTCTCGGCGCTCTTGCGCGCGGCGGCGATCTCCTTCGGCTCCTCCGCGCCCGGATCGAGGGCGGGCGGGGCCGGCACGGTCCACATCCACTCGCGGAGCTTGTCGCGCTCGTGGGTGAGTTCGCGGATGTCGGTCTCGGCGTACTCGAACTCCGGGGACCAGAACAGCGCGTCGAAAGGACAGACCTCGATGCAGATACCGCAGTACATGCACAGGGCGAAGTCGATGGCGAAGCGGTCGAGGACGTTGCGGCTGCGTTCGCGGCCGCCGGGGGCCGCCGCCGGGATCGTCTCCTTGTGGGAGTCGATGTAGATGCACCAGTCGGGGCACTCGCGGGCGCACAGCATGCAGACCGTGCAGTTCTCCTCGAACAGGCCGATCACGCCGCGGGTGCGCGGCGGGAGGTCGGGCTGGACGTCGGGGTACTGCTGGGTGACCGTCTTCCTCGTCATCGTGCGCAGCGTGACGGCGAGGCCTTTGGCGAGTCCGGAGCCGGGGATGCGGGGCCGGGTGGAGGGGACCGACTCAGCCATCAGGAGATCACCACCTTGACGATGCCGGTGAGGGCGATCTGAGCGAGGGAGAGGGGGACGAGGAGGGTCCAGGAGAGCTTCTGCAACTGGTCCTCGCGCAGCCGGGGATAGGTGACGCGGAGCCAGATGACGACGAACGCGAGGATCGCGGTCTTCACCAGCGTCCACACCCAGCCGAGGCCGTCCGCGCCCCAGGGACCGTGCCAGCCGCCCAGGAAGAGGACGGTGGTCAGGCCGCACAGGACGATGATCCCGGCGTACTCGGCGAGCAGGAACAGGGCGAAGCGCAGACCGGTGTACTCGGTGTACGCGCCGAAGATGATCTCCGAGTCGGCGACGGGCATGTCGAACGGCGGACGCTGGAGTTCGGCCAGACCGGCCACGAAGAACACCAGCGCACCGACGATCTGCCAGGGCAGCCACCACCAGCGGAAGGCCTCGGCGATGCCCGGCAGGGAGACCGTGCCGGCGGCCATCGCGACCGAGGCGGCGGCGAGCAGCATGGGGAGTTCGTAGGCGAGGAGCTGGGCGGCGGTGCGCAGGCCGCCGAGGAGGGAGAACTTGTTGGCGCTGGCCCATCCGGCCATCAGCGAGCCGAGCACGCCGACGCCCATCACGGCCAGCACGAAGAAGACACCCGCGTCGAGGACCTGGCCGACGGCCCCCTCCCCGGGGCCGATCGGGATGGCGAGCAGGACCAGCAGGTACGGCAGCAGGGCGACGGCGGGCGCGAGCTGGAAGACGCGGCGGTCGGCGCCCGCCGGGACCACGTCCTCCTTCTGCGCGAACTTCACACCGTCCGCCACGAGCTGGGCCCAGCCGTGGAAGCCGCCTGCGTACATGGGACCGAGGCGGCCCTGCATGTGGGCCATCACCTTGTGCTCGGTCTGGCCGACGATCAGGGGGAAGGTGAGGAAGACGACGAACACGACGAGGAGTCGCAGGGCGACGTCGAGCGCGCCGTTCACCGCGGGCCTCCTGCGGGGTCGTCGGGGGTGGTGGGGTCTTCGGGGGCGCGAGTGCCGGTGCCGGTGGGGTCGTCGGCGGCGGGAGCGCCGTCGCGGTCCGGCTGCTCCGGGGCCGCCGACTGGTCCGGGGCCTCCGACTGCCGCGTGGGCTCCGGGTCGGGGGTCCGCTCCGGCTCCGGGTCGGGGGTCCGCTCCGGCTCCGGCCGCTGCGCGGGCTCCGGCTGTGAGGAGGCCTGCGTGGGCTCCGGCTGCCGCGTGGGCTCGTCGAACGCGGGGCGGGCGTGGTGCCAGGGGGCGTCCGCGCTGCGGGGAGCGGTGCCACGCGCGCGTGGCGTGGAGGTGTCGGGTGCCGTCGGCTCCGCGGCCTCCGGTGTCCCGGCGCGCTGGGAGGCGGAGCCCGCCGAGGCGCTGCGTGCCCGGCGCGGCCCGGAGGGAGCGGTACGCCCGGAGGCGGGACCCCCGGCCGGGGCCGCCGCACCCGGGCTGCGCGGAACGTCCGGAGCACCGGGGATCTCCGTACCGGCGGACGCGGAGGTGACCGGGGGTGCGGTCGCGCCCTCCGCCTCCGTACCCGCCGCGCCGCTCGCCAGCTGGCTCGCCGAGCCCTGCGCCGCCGTACGCGCCCGCCGGGCGGGACGCTCACCGGAAGCGGGACGCCCGCCTGCGGCGGGTCGTTCACCGGCGGCCGCCGCCCGTACCGGCCGCTCCCCCGCCGCACGGGCCGCACCCCGGGCCGGGCGGGCCGGGGCGGGCGGGAGCTGGCCCTTCAAGGGCCCCCACTCGTTCGGATCAGGGACACCGGGCGGCAGCATCTGACGGCGCTTGGGGCCGCCGTGGCCGGCGCCCGCCGCGGACTCCCCCGGCTCTTTCGCCCCGGGCCAGGCCTTGGCGACCCGGGCCGCGAGGACGAAGTCCTTGCGCAGGGGATGTCCCTCGAAGGTGTCGGGCAGGAGGAGGTGGTCGAGCCCGGGGTGGCCGTCGAAGGTGACGCCGAACATCTCGTGGGTCTCGCGCTCGTGCCACGCGGCGCCCGCGTAGACGTCGACGGCGGAGGGCAGCGCCGGCGTCTCGTACGGGACGGTCGTGCGCAGCAGCAGGCGCCGGACCGGGGCGAGGGCGACGACGTGCGCGCTGACGCGGAAACCGGTGCCCGGCTCGTCGACGGCGCTCAGCCAGTCGAAGTAGGTGCAGTCCAGCTCGTCGCGGGCGGTGCGCAGGGCGGAGATCCAGGCGGCGGGCGGTACGTCCACCGTCAGGACCTCGTACGACTCCTCGGCCGTCGCGTCCGTGCCGAACAGCTCCTCGGCGGGAGCGGGCAGCCAGCCGGTCGCGGTCATCGCGCGTCCCCCTCCGCGGCGGAGGAGCCGTCAGCCCTGCCGTCAGCAGTGCCGCTCGCGGGCGCGGGAGGCCGTACGAGACCGCTCTGCAGGGCGGCGGCGGAAGGGCGGCCGGCGGTCGTGCCGTACCGCTCGGCCAGCGACTCCCGGGCGATCTTCTCCTGGAGCTTGAGGATGCCCTGGAGCAGCGCCTCGGGGCGGGGCGGGCAGCCGGGGACGTACACGTCGACCGGGATGATCTGGTCGACGCCCTTGGTGACGGAGTAGGAGTCCCAGTAGGGGCCGCCGCAGTTGGCGCAGGCGCCGAAGGAGATGACGTACTTCGGCTCGGGCATCTGCTCGTACAGGCGCTTGACGGCCGGGGCCATCTTGTCGGTGACCGTGCCGGAGACGACCATCAGGTCGGCCTGGCGGGGGCCCGGCGCGAACGGGATGACGCCGAGGCGGATGAAGTCGTGGCGGGCCATCGACGCGGCGATGAACTCGATCGCGCAGCAGGCGAGGCCGAAGTTGAAGACCCACAGCGAGTAGCGGCGGCCCCAGTTCAGCACCACCTTCATCGGCTCGGGGGCCAGACGTGCCAGGGCGCCCAGCCGCTTGGGCTCGGGCAGCGGCACGGGCTCGGAGACCGAGGGGCTCACGTCCATGTCAGGACCCCCTTCTTGTATGCGTAGAGCAGGCCCACGGCGAGGAAGCCGAGGAAGACGAACATCTCCACCAGGGTGGTCGCGCCGTAGCCGGGGGCGGCGAAGACCGTGGCCCAGGGGAACAGGAACACCGAGTCGACGGCGAAGATCACGTACAGGAACGCGTAGACGTAGTAGCGGACCTGGGTGTGGGCCCAGCCCTCGCCGACGGGGTCGACGCCGCACTCGTACGTCAGGAGCTTCTCGGGGGTGGGCACGACGGGCCGCAGCAGGCGGCCGGCGCCGAAGGCGACCGCGACGAAGAGCACGCCGAGGACGGCGAGCAGTCCTACGACCGAGTAGGACCGGAAGTAGCCGGTCGCGGCGTCCGCCGCGACGACGGTCGAGCCCGCCAACGTCTCCCGCACCCTGCGTCCCTCGCTCCCTGACCTCGTGGCCTGACCTGGTGACGTGACCTCGTGACCTGAGTGACCCCTGCGCCGCATTGCCATTCGAGGATCTGTACGCACGGGAGTCTAGGCCCTGATAAAGAGACGGTAAGCGGCCCGTCACGGGGTGAGACGCGGGGGTGGGGTTTTCCCCCGCACGTCCGGGCGGCCTACCTCATGGCGCCGGGCCGCCGGGCACGGCACGCTGGCCCCTATGACCGCTTCCCTGCCCGCCGCCGACACGCGGCCCGCCGCCGCGCGACCGGACGGTGCCGACCGCCTGCCACCGGCCCGCCCGGCCTTCGAGGCGCACACCTGGAAGGAGATCGCGCATCTCCTGACGAACCTGCCGATGGCGCTGGTCGGCTTCGTCTACGTCGTCACGGTTCTGACGGTCAGCGGCGTCCTGACCCTGACCGTGGTGGGCTTCCCGCTGCTCGCGGCCGGTCTGCTGGGCGCCCGGCAGTTGGGGAGGCTGGAGCGTGGCCGGGCCCGGGCGCTGCTCGGGGTACGGGTGGAGGAGCCGAGCCGGCTGCCCTTCGCCCGGGGCCGCGGCGGCCCGGTGCAGCGGCTGTGGATGTCGCTGAGGGACCCGGTGGGCTGGCGGACGCTGCTCTACGACGGCATCCGGCTGCCTTGGGGCATCTTCACCTTCGTCACCACGCTGACCTCGCTGTTCGTGCTGTGGCCGGTGCTGCCGTTCATCGCACGGGCGCTGACGAACGTGGACCGGGCGATGGTGCGCGGGCTGCTGTCGCCCTCCGACGAGCTGGAACGCCGCATCGCCGAACTGGAGTCCGACCGCGGGGTCGTGGTGGACACGGCGGCGGCGGACCTCAGACGCATCGAGCGGGATCTGCACGACGGGGCGCAGGCCCGGCTGGTCAACCTCGCGATGGGGCTCGGCCTGGCGAAGGAGAAGCTGGCCGAGGGCCGGGCCGACGAGCACGTGGCGGCGATGGTCGAGGAGGCGCACGGCGAGGTGAAGCTGGCGTTGCAGGAGC
The DNA here is from genome assembly GCF_055592085.1 of Streptomyces sp. NPDC041135. Lineage (NCBI taxonomy): Bacteria > Bacillati > Actinomycetota > Actinomycetes > Kitasatosporales > Streptomycetaceae > Streptomyces > Streptomyces sp. NPDC041135. The sequence goes on along the minus strand of NZ_JBVIYZ010000004.1, from coordinate 3,298 downwards.
TGCGCGACCTGGCCCGGGGCATCCATCCCGCCGTGCTGACCGACCGGGGTCTGGACGCGGCGCTGTCGTCGGTGGCCTCGCGCTGCACGGTGCCGGTGAAGGTGACGGCCGACCTGGCGACCCGGCCGGCCGCCGCGATCGAGGGCATCGCCTACTTCACCGTCTCGGAGCTGCTGCAGAACGTCAGCAAGCACAGCGGGGCGCGCGGCGCGTCGGTCGACGTGTGGCGGGTGGAGGACCGGTTGCTCATACAGGTGCGGGACGACGGCCGGGGCGGCGCCGCCCTCGACGGGGGCACCGGTATGCGCGGACTCGCGGAGCGGCTGGGCGCGGTGGACGGTCTGTTCGTCGTCGACTCCCCGCCCGGCGGCCCGACGGTCGTCACCGCGGAGCTGCCCTGGCGCGACCGGTCGGACACCTCCGACCAGGTGTCCCGGCAGCGGTCCCGCCGAAGGTAGGGATAACCCCCCGCAGGAGACGCCGACGGCCTCCATGGCCCGTGGACCTGCGACGCAGCAGGCTGAAGGCAGGGCAACACAGCCGCCTGACGAGGAGAACGGGACGCCGCCGATGACCACGCAGTACGGGCAGGAGCACGGCCAGGGGTACGGCTCGGGGTACGGCTCCGAGCACGACCGGGACCGCATGCGGGTCCACCCGCACGACGACCCGCGCGAGTACCGGCACCGGTACGGGCACGAGGAGCCACGGCGCCACCGTCTGCCCGCCGTGCTGCGGGCGCCGGTCGAGGCGCGCAGCTGGCGCGAGTTCGGGTACGTGCTGCTGAGTCTGCCGATCGCCTGCGTCCTGTTCGTGTGGGCGGTCACGATGGTGTCGCTCGGGGCGGGCCTGCTGGTGACGTTCCTCGGGGTTCCGGTGCTGGCGGCGGGGCTGGCGGGCTGCCGGGGCATCGGGGCGCTGGAGCGGGTGCGGGCGCGCGGACTGCTGGGCCTGGAAGTGGCCGACCCCGAGCCGCTGCGGACGGGCCGCCCGGGCGTCATGGCGTGGATGGGCGCGCTGCTCAAGAGCGGCACGTCATGGCGGCACCTGCTGTACGCGCTGCTGCACTTTCCCTGGGCCGTGTTCTCGTTCTGCGTCGCGGTCAGCTTCTGGACCTACGGCTGGGCGCTGCTGACCTACCCGCTGTGGTTCTGGGTGTTCCCGGTCTACGGCGGCCAGGGCGGCCTTCAGCTGTACGGCGACGGGCAGCACCAGATCTACCTGGACAACCCCTTCGAGGTCACCGTCACCGCACTGGTCGGGCTGCTGTTCACGCTGGCCACGCCCTGGCTCGTGCGGGCGTTGACCATGGTGGACCGGCAGCTGGTGAAGGGGCTGCTCGGACCGTCGCGGCTGTCGGCGCGGGTGGTGGAGCTGGAGTCGGACCGGGGGATCGTGGTCGACACGGCGGTGTCGGACCTCAGGCGCATCGAGCGGGACCTGCACGACGGGGCGCAGGCGCGGCTGGTCAACCTCGCGATGGGGCTCGGCCTGGCGAAGGAGAAGCTCCGGGAGGACCCGCGGGCGGCGGCGCGGATGGTGGACGAGGCGCACGGCGAGGTGAAGACCGCGCTGCAGGAACTGCGTGACCTCGCCCGGGGCATCCACCCCGCCGTGCTGACCGACCGGGGCCTGGACGCGGCGCTGTCGTCGGTCGCCTCCCGCTGCACGGTCCCGGTGCGGGTGGAGGTGGACCTGGACAGTCGGCCGGCCCCGGCCATCGAGGGGATCGCCTACTTCACCGTCTCGGAGCTGCTGCAGAACGTCAGCAAGCACAGCGGGGCACGCGGTGCGTCGGTCGACGTGTGGCGGGTGGAGGACCGGCTGATGCTCCAGGTCATGGACGACGGGGCGGGCGGCGCCGACCCGCGCGGCGGTTCGGGTCTGGCCGGTCTGGCCGAGCGGCTGGGCGCGGTGGACGGCGTCCTGGTGGTGGACTCCCCGGCGGGCGGACCGACGCGGGTGACGGCGGAGCTGCCCTGGCGCGGATGACTCCCCGCACCCCCTGCGGCTGAGCCCCCGCGTCCCCTCCCGGCGGGCTTCCCCGGTCACCGTTCCCCCTCCCGGCGGCCTTCTCCGGTCGTCCGCGGTCTCTGTCCGCAACGTTGTCCACAGCCCTTGTCCACAGCTTCGGCGGCCCGCGTCGAATGCTGGAATGCTGGACCCTCGCAGGGACGGGTGACGGACCGCGGTGGACGAGCCGCGGCGGCGTGGGAGGGACGGGCTATGGGGGGCCGGGAGATCGTGGAGGACAGGGTGCGGGTGGTCATCGCCGAGGATTCGGTGCTGCTCAGGGAGGGCCTGACCCGGTTGCTGACGGACCGCGGGCACGATGTCGTGGCCGGTGTGGGGGACGCGGAGGCCTTGCTGAAGACCATCGCCGACCTCGACGCGCAGGGTGAGCTGCCCGACGTGGTGGTGGCGGACGTGCGGATGCCGCCGACGCACACGGACGAGGGAGTGCGGGCGGCCGTCCAGCTGCGCAAGTCGCATTCCGGGCTCGGGGTGCTGGTGCTGTCGCAGTACGTCGAGGAGCGCTATGCCACCGAACTGCTGGCCGGTTCCAGCCGCGGCGTGGGGTATCTGCTCAAGGACCGGGTCGCCGACGTGCGGGAGTTCGTCGACGCGGTGGTCCGGGTGGCCGCGGGCGGTACGGCTCTGGACCCGGAGGTGGTGGCCCAGCTCCTCGGGCGCAGCCGGAAGCATGACGTGCTGACGAAGCTGACCCCGCGCGAGCGCGAGGTGCTGGGCCTGATGGCCGAGGGGCGCACCAACTCCGCGATCGCCCGGCAGCTGGTGGTCAGCGACGGCGCGGTGGAGAAGCACGTCAGCAACATCTTCCTGAAGCTGGGCCTGTCCCCGAGCGACGGCGACCACCGGCGGGTGCTGGCCGTACTGACCTACCTGAACTCCTGAGAGCCGCCACCGCGCCCGCACCCGGCCGGTCCGTGCGAAAAGCGGCGGACGTGGGAAGTCATGACGCGTCAGGGCGAGGGTCCGTCTCAAAACGCCGTTCAACATGCGAATGCGCACCGGAAGGCGACCCTTACCGACGTAGGGTTGTTTTCGGGAAGGTCCGTGGGACGACCACTCCCGGACAGCCGCCTCGAAGGAGGTCCAGTTCAGTGACCAGTCAGGTCAGCAGCCCAGCGGAGCACACCGACGGAACCGTCGTAGGAGAGCAGCGCAGACCGGGCGGAACGAAGGACGTTCGTCGTCTGGACCGGGTGATCATCCGGTTCGCGGGGGACTCGGGTGACGGTATGCAGCTCACGGGGGACCGGTTCACCTCGGAGAC
>NZ_JBVIYZ010000003.1:477854-637827 GCF_055592085.1 Streptomyces sp. NPDC041135 | reverse complement strand
ACCCCGTCGGTCCTCGGCCAGCTCGTCGCCCTCTACGAGCACAAGGTGTTCGTGCAGGGCGCGGTGTGGAACATCGACTCCTTCGACCAGTGGGGCGTGGAACTGGGCAAGGTCCTCGCCAAGCGCATCGAACCCGCCCTCACCGAGGGCGCGGACGTGCCGGGACTCGATCCCTCCACCCGCGCCCTCGTCGCCGCCTACCGTTCTCTCAGGAAGTGAAGTGACATGCAGCTCGGACTGATCGGTCTCGGCAAGATGGGCGGCAACATGCGCGAGCGCATCCGCCACGCCGGCCACACCGTCATCGGCTACGACCGCAACCCCGAGGTCTCCGACGTCAAGAGCCTCGCCGAACTCGTCGAGAAGCTCGACGCGCCGCGCGCCGTCTGGGTGATGGTGCCGGCCGGCACCGCCACCCAGTCCGTCATCGACGAGCTGAAGGACCTGCTCGCCGAGGGCGACACCGTGATCGACGGCGGCAACTCCCGCTGGACCGACGACGAGAAACACGCCGCCGAACTCGGCGTGCGGGGCATCGGCTTCCTCGACGCCGGCGTCTCCGGCGGCGTGTGGGGGCTGAAGAACGGCTACGCCCTGATGGTCGGCGGCGACAAGCAGCACGTCGAGCGGCTGCGGCCCGTCTTCGACGCCCTCAAGCCGGAGGGGCCCTACGGCTTCGTCCACGCGGGCAAGGTCGGCTCCGGGCACTTCTCCAAGATGGTCCACAACGGCATCGAGTACGCCATGATGCAGGCCTACGCCGAGGGCTGGGAGCTGCTGGAGAAGGCCCGTTCGGTGGAGAACGTGCGTGAGGTGTTCCGCTCCTGGCAGGAGGGCACCGTCATCCGCTCCTGGCTGCTGGACCTCGCGGTCAACGCCCTCGACGACGACGAGCACCTGGAGCGGCTGCGCGGGTACGCGGAGGACTCCGGTGAGGGCCGCTGGACGGTCGAGGCGGCCATCGACAACGCGGTGCCGCTCCCGGCGATCACCGCCTCCCTGTTCGCCCGGTTCGCCTCCCGGCAGGAGGACTCGCCGCAGATGAAGATGATCGCGGCGCTGCGCAACCAGTTCGGCGGCCACGCCGTCGAGTCCGCGAAGCAGGACTGAGCCGCCGTGGGGGACCTGCTGCTGGTCCGCCACGGTGAGACGGAGTGGAGCGCGTCGGGACAGCACACCAGCTGGACCGACCTGCCCCTCACCCAGCACGGCGAGGAGCAGGCCAAGGCCCTCGCTCCCCTGCTCACCGGCCGGACCCTCGCCCTCGCGCTGACCAGCCCGCTCGGCCGGGCCGTGCGTACCGCCGTCCTCGCGGGCGTCACCGGCGCCCGGCCCGACCCGGACCTGTGCGAGTGGGACTACGGCGGCTACGAGGGCGTCACCACGGTTGCGATCCACCGGACGCGCCCGCGGTGGTACCTGTGGACGGACGGCGTACCGCCCGGCCCGCAGGGCCACCCCGGCGAGTCGGCCGAGCAGGTGGGGGCGCGCGCCGACCGGGTGCTGGCCCGGGTGGACGCGGCATTGGCGGACGGCACCGGAGACGTGCTGCTCGTCGCCCACGCCCACTTCCTGCGGGTGCTGACCGCCCGCCGGCTCGGCCTCGCGCCCGCCGAGGGCCGCCTGTTCCAGCTGGCGACCGGCACGGTCAGCCGCCTGTCCACCGAGCACGGGCGGCCCGTGCTCGCCGAGTGGAACACGGTGCCGTAGCCGGCCCGCCGCGGTACGACGCCCCGGCCCGGGTCACCGTCGGTGACCCGGGCCGGGGCGTCCGACGTGCGGGGCCGGTCAGGAGGGCGGGGCCACGGCGGCGTCGAGCAGCGGGGCGAGTTCGCGGGCCACGGTCGTGAGGGGGCGTACGTCCCGCTCGGCGCGGGCCAGCAGGATCGCCCCCTCCAGGGCGCTGATCATCAGGACGGCGAGCGCGTCCGCCCGGGCGGCGGGCACGTCCATGCCGGTCAGGGCCTCGGCCAGCGGCGCCCGCCAGGTGGCGAAGGCGTCGGCCGCCGCCTGGCGGGTCGAGGCGCCCGCCGAGGCGCAGTCCACGGTGGCGGCCGCGACCGGGCAGCCGGCCGCGAACCCGGCCGTGCGGTACTCCTCGCTCCACTGCCCCACCATCGCCGCGAACAGCGCGCTCGGCGTCGGCTCCGGCAGCCGCGCCAGGAAGCGGGCGATGCGCTTGCCCGCGTACCGGCCCGCCCAGCTCACGGCCTCGTTGACCAGCTGTTCCTTGCCGCCCGGGAAGTAGTGCTGGAGCGAGCCGCGCGGGGCGCCGGCATGGGCGGCGACGTCCCGCATGCCGGTCGCGGTGACGCCCTCGCACCGGATGAGCTGTGCGGCGCTGAACACCATCCGCTCGCGCGGCCCCCGCGTGGGTTCCTCGGACCCCGCCATCCTCGACCTCCGTTCCTCACCGCCAGCCTATGACCGACGTCATAACAGCCGCTACTATGACCGCTGTCATAGTCGGTCGGGCGAGCGACGCGGGGCGGGCCGTTCCCGGGCGCCCGCGGGCCCGGCACGTCGAGCGGAAGGCGGCATCCGTGCACGTCGGTTTCATCGGTCTCGGAGTGATGGGGCAGCCGATGGCGCTGCGCCTGGCCGCCGCCGGCACTCCGCTGGTGGTCTGGAACCGCACCCCCGGCCGCGCCGAACCCCTGCGGGCGGCCGGCGCCGAGGTGGCGGCGGACGCCGGGGCGGTCTTCGCCCGGGCGGACGTGGTGCTGCTGATGCTCGCGGACGAGGCGGCGGTCGACGAGGTGCTCGGCCGGGGCACGCCGGCCTTCGCCCGGCGGGTCGCGGGCCGGATCGTCGTCCACATGGGCACCACCTCGCCCGGCCACTCCCTCGCCCTGGCGGCCGACGTGCGCGCCGCGGGCGGCGACTACGTCGAGGCCCCGGTCTCCGGCTCACGCGTCCCCGCCGAACAAGGGCAGTTGGTGGCGATGACGGCCGGGGACGAGAAGGCCGTGGACGTCGTACGGCCGCTGCTCGCGCCGCTGTGCCGGGAGATCTTCCACTGCGGCGCGGCACCCGGCGGCCTGCTGATGAAGCTGTCCGTGAACCTCTTCCTGATCACCCAGGTGACCGGGCTGACCGAGGCCTTCCACTTCGCCGAGCGCCAGGGCCTGGACCGGCGGCTGTTCCTGGACGTCCTGGACGCGGGCCCGATGGCCAGCGGCGTCTCGCGGATGAAGGCGCCCAAGCTGCGTGAGCGGGACTTCGGCGTGCAGGCGGCCGCCCTGGACGTGCTCAAGAACAACCGGCTGATCGCCGACGCCGCCCGGGCGGCGGGGCTCGCCTCACCGCTGCTCGACGCCTGCCACGCCCTGTTCGAGGAGACCGTGGCGCACGGGCACGGCGGCGAGGACATGGTGGCGGTGCTGCGCGCGATCGAGGCCCGCACGGACGCGGTGGCGCCGCCGGACAGGGGCCGGGCGGCCGGATAGCGGCACCCTCCGCTCCGCAAAGGCGGCTGGTGGGGGTTGCGTACGATGCAACGGTGACCGACCGGTTGGACCTGAACCTGCTGCGGGTGTTCGACGCGCTGCTCCAGACGGGCAGCGTCACCGCCGCCGCGGAGCGCCTGCACCTGTCCGTCCCGGCGACCAGCCGCGCGCTGGGCCGGCTGCGGCGGGCGATGGGCGACCCGATCCTGGTGCGGGCCGGGCGCGGGATGGCTCCGACGCCGTTCGCGCTGCGCACCGCCCCCCGGGTGCGCTCGCTGCTGGACGAGGCGTCGGCGCTGATCAGCGCCGACCGGGAGGTCACGGTCGCCGATCTCGCCCGGACCTTCACCGTCCGCATCAACGACGGCGTGGCCGCGACCCTGGCCACGGCGGCGGTCGAGGCGACGGCCGCCGCCGCCCCCGGCGTGACCCTGCGCTTCGTCGCCGAGGGCACCGAGAGCGTCGAGGCCCTGCGCGACGGCTCGGTCGACCTGGACATCGGCGTCGGCGACCTCACGGCCCCCGACATCCGCACCGCCCCGCTGTACCGGGAGCGGCTGGTCGGCATCGTCCGCGCCGGCAGCCCGCTCAGCCGGCACCAGCGCCCGACGCTGGCGCAGCTGTGCGAACCTCCCCATGTCTCGGCCTCCCGCCGGGGGCGCGCCCGCGGGCCGCTGGACGACGCGCTCGACGCCGCCGGACTGCGCCGCCGGGTCGCCGCCGTGGTGCCCACCTCCGCCGTCGCCGCGCTCCTGGTCGCGTCGACCGACTACGTCGGGCTCGTCCCCCAGCGCCTCGCCGAACAGCACGGCGCCACCCTGGGCCTGCACTGGTTCCCGGTCCCGGCGCCGCTGCCGGAACTCGACGTACGCCTGTTCTGGCACGCGCGGCTCGACGCCGACCCGGCACAGCGCTGGCTGCGCGCCACGGTGCGCGACGCCCTGCGCTGACCCGGCGGCGGGACGGGGTCCCCGCGGGTGGCCGTGAGCGACGATGGAGAGCGGACGGGACACGCGCGGGAGCCGGGGGGCGCCGCGCAGGACGCGACCGGAGGAGAGCGATGGCACAGCTGCGGCAGGAAGCCGATCCGGGCGAGGCCCGGCTGGACGTGAAGGCGCTGGACCGCCTCGACCGGCACCTCGCCGCCCACGTCGACGAAGGGCGCCTGCCCGGCTACCTGGTGGCCGTGGCGCGCGGCGGCCGCGTCGCCCACCTCACCACGTACGGGTACCGCGACGTCGCGGCCGGGCTGCCGGTGGAGGCGGACACGCTGTGGCGGATCTACTCCATGACGAAGCCGGTCACCGCGGTCGCCGTGCTGCTGCTGGCCGAGGAGGGCCGGCTGTCGCTCGACGACCCGCTGGAGCGCCACCTGCCCGCGTTCGCCGGTCCCCGCGTGTACGTGGACGGCACCGGCGCCGGCGTCCGCACCCGCCCGGCGGACGGCCCGGTCCGCATCCGCCAGCTGCTCACCCACACCGCGGGGCTGACCTTCGGGTTCTACCGGTCCCACCCCGTCGACGCCCTCTACCGCGAGGCGGGCCTGGAGTCGTCGGTGCCGCCGGGCATGGACCTCGCGGAGACCGTGGACGTGTACGCCGCCCAGCCCCTGCAGTTCGAGCCCGGCACGCAGTGGAACTACTCGGTCGCCTCCAACGTGCTCGGCCGGGTCGTCGAGGTGGTGTCCGGGCGGCCGCTGGACGCGTTCTTCGCCGAGCGGATCTTCGGCCCGCTCGGCATGACCGACGCCGGGTTCCACGTCCGGCCCGAACAGGCGGACCGGCTGCCGGAGTTGTACGGCGAGAGCGACGACGGCGGCATCGAGCCGGTCCCCGGGCTGCCGCTGCGGGGCCGCCCCCGCTTCCTGTCGGGCAGCGGCGGCCTGGTCGCCACCGCCCACGACTACCACCGGTTCATGGAGATGCTGCGCCGGGGCGGCGAACTGGACGGCGTCCGGCTGCTCTCCCCCGGCGCCGTCGCCCTGATGACCCGCAACCACCTGCCCGGCGGCGCCGACCTGCGGGCCTTCGGCGCCCCCGCGCACCGGGAACCCGGCAACGCGGGCCTCGGCTTCGGCTTCAACGTCTCCGTCGTCGTCGACCCCGCGCGCACCCTCGCCCCGGCCGCCCCGGGCACCTACGGCTGGACCGGGGTGGCCGGCACCGCCTTCTGGATCGACCCCGCCCGTGACGTCACCGTGCAGTTCATGACCCAGGTGCGCCCGAAGAAGCTGAAGATCTTCCCCGAGCTGCGGCGCCTGGCGCACGAGGCGGTCCTGGACTGACGGGTCCGCAGGCCCGGCCCGGTTCCGGCTGCCGGCTCCCGGCTCCCGGCTCCCGGGTCAGGAGCCGTGGGCGACGGCGTCCAGGTGGGGCAGGATGTGGTCCATCCGCTCCCGCTTGGTGCGCAGGTAGGTGATGTTGCTCTCGCACGGCTCGATCAGCAGCGGCACCTGCTCGGTGACCTGGACGCCGTGCCGCACCAACGCCTCCCGCTTGCGCGGGTTGTTGGACATCAGCCGCACCGAACGCACCCCGAGGTCGTGCAGGATCTCGGCGGCCACGCCGTAGTCGCGGGCGTCGACCGGCAGGCCGAGCGCCAGGTTCGCCTCCACCGTGTCCAGCCCCTCCGCCTGGAGCGCCATCGCCCGCAGCTTGGCCAGCAGGCCGATGCCCCGGCCCTCGTGGCCCCGCAGATAGACGACGATGCCGCTGCCCGCCGCGACCACCGCCCGCAGCGCGGACGCCAGTTGGTCGCCGCACTCGCAGTGCCGGGAGCCGAACGCGTCACCGGTCAGGCACTCCGAATGCAGTCGCGTCAGCACGTTCTCCGTACCGATGTCACCGTGGACGAGCGCCACTTGCTCGTCCCCGCGGTCGTGGTCGAGGTAGCCGATCGCCTGGAATTCCCCGTACACGGTGGGCAGCGGGGCATTCACTACGCGTTCCGCGCCAGAACGCCGCGGGGACTTCGTGCCGAGGACGCCGAGGTTTTCTGTCATGATCTGATTCCTAAGCAGAGACGAAAGGCCGTGAAAAAGATGAGTGGTTCGGGCTCGCCTACGGCGGCACAGAGTATGGTGCCGACGGACACCACGGAAGACGTACGCAGGCGGGCGGCGGACGGTGCGGCCCGGATCGCCGTCCTTCCCGTCGGGAGCTACGAACAGCACGGCCCCTTCCTCCCGCTGGCGACGGACACGCTCGTCGCCTGTGCCGTGGCCCGGGAGATCGCCGCCGCGCACCCGGTGCACCTCCTGCCGCCGGTGACGATCGGCTGCTCCCACGAGCACGCGGCCTGGCCGGGGACCGTCAGCATCTCCGCCGTGACCCTGCACGCGGTGGTGCGGGACATCGCCGACTCGCTGCGCCGCTCGGGCGTCGAGGCGCTCGTCGTGGTGAACGGGCACGGCGGCAACTACGTGCTCGGCAACGTCGTGCAGGAAGCCTCCGCGCGCGGCGAGAAGATGGCGCTGTTCCCGGCCGCCGAGGACTGGGAGACGGCACGGGAACGGGCCGGCGTCGTCACCTCGCTGCTCACCGACATGCACGCGGGGGAAATCGAGACCTCCATTCTGCTGCACGCTCATCCCGAATTCGTCCGCCCTGGTCACGAGTCCGCCGATTTCATCGCCGACGACCGTCGGCATCTCCTCACCGTGGGAATGTCCGCCTATACCGATTCGGGCGTCATCGGCCGTCCTTCCCTGGGGTCGGCGGAAAAGGGGAAGGAACTGCTGGCGAGCCTGGCGGAATCCTTCGGCGCGCACGCGGCGCTGCTCACCTCCGGCGACGGACCGGCACCGGTGCGGGAGTGACCGCGCGGGCCGCGCCGGCGGCGGGTGACGAGGACGACGGCGCCGGGCAGGCTCGCCACGAGGCTGAGCACGCCGTACACCACGGCGGTGGTGACCCCGCTGCCCGCGCCGAGCCCGGCCGCGCCGAACGCCCAGGCGGTGACGCCCTCCCGGGGCCCGAAGCCGCCGACGTTCAGCGGCAGGCCCATGGCGACCAGCGCGAGCACCGCGAGCGGCAGCAGCACGGGCACCCGGGCGGCGCAGCCGGCGACCCGGGCCGCCACCACGAAGGTGGCCAGGTGCCCGGCCAGGACGACGGCCGAGGACAGCGTCACACCCGGCCAGGCGGCGCGGGACAGCAGGGCCGCGCGGGCCTCGCGCAGGGTCGTGCTCAGGGCGCCGCCGCGCCGGGACGGCGCCCGGTTCATCCGGACCGCCGCGGCCACCGCGCAGGCGCCCGCGGCGGCCAGCGCGGCCGGCGCCGCGAAACCGCGGACGTCGGCCAGCACCGGTGAGGGCAGCGTGAGCAGTACGGCCGCGCCGGTCACGCCCAGCGTGACTTGTCCGGCGACGCGTTCGAGGACCACCGCGCGCACTCCGCGCCCGAGGTCACCGGTGCTCCGGCCGTGCCTGACCGCGCGGTGCACGTCGCCCAGGACGCCGCCAGGCAGCGCCGCGTTCAGGAACAGGGCGCGGTAGTAGTCCGCGACGGCCGCGGCGAGGGGCAGCCTGGCACCGAGGCCCCGGGCCACCAGCTGCCAGCGCCAGGCGCTGCACACGGTGGTGACGGCGCCGATGCCGACGGCCGCGAGCAGCGTCACCGCGTCGATCCTGCGCAGCCCGTCCAGCAGGACTCCGGTGCCCAGCCGCCACAGCAGCACGGCCAGGATGACGGTTCCGGCGACGGTGCCCGCGTGGGTGCGCAGCGCCGGGGAGTCGAGGCGGGCGAAGCGTGACGGGGCCGGTGGTGCCGGTGCCGGAGCCGCCGCTACGGCCGCGGGGGCCGGCGCGGTGGGGGCCGGGCGGACCGCCGTACGGGGGCTCATGACGTCTCGCCCGTCGGGGCGGGCAGGGCCAGCAGGTCGGTGTGGTGGACCACGACCCGCAGCGCGCCGGCCGCGCAGGCGGCCAGCCGGTCCCGGAGGTAGCGGTCGGCGCGGTCCCGCAGGGCGGGGCGCTGCTCGACCGCTGCGGCCACCCAGCCCCGCAGCCACTGGGCCGTCAGCGCGGACTCCCCGGGACCGAGGCGCCACGGGCTGGCGTGCACCCGTACCGTCGCCCCGCGCGCGGTGAACGCCTCGCGGGCCGCGGTGACGGCGTCCGGCCCGAGCAGTCCGGCGCGCCGCTGGTGCTCGTTGAACGCCTCGGCCAGTTCGGCGTCCAGCGGGTCGGCCGGGGTCAGCTCGACGCGTCCGGCCACCGACAGGGTCAGCAGGGCCGGGCAGCCCGCCCCGGTGCAGGCGTCCGCGAGGGTCTCGATCTCCGGGCGGGTGAGGACGTCGAGCAGGGCGGACGCCGTCACCAGCGACGCGCCGGCCAGCGCCGGCGGAGTGAGCCGGGCGACGTCGCCGCGCCGGGTCTCGACGGTGACGCGGCTGCCGTCGGCGGCGGCCCGCGGGGAGGCGGCGGCGGCGAAGTGCAGGAGGTAGGGGTCGCGGTCGTGCAGGACCCAGTGCTGGGCGCCGTCGAGGCGGGGGGCGAGCCAGCGGCCCATCGAGCCGGTGCCGCAGCCCAGGTCATGGACGACCAGGCCGTCCGTGCCGCGTGGCAGCCCGGCCTGCCGGGTCCGCAGCGGTTCGAGCAGCTCGGGTGCGCGGGCGGCCGCGTCGGCGCCCTCCCGCAGCTGGAGCCACTCGGGCGCGTACCGGGGCGGCTCGTCCGGCCCGCCGTCCCGCAGCCGTACGGTGGCCCGCTCCCCCGGCCGCCCCACGGGTCCGGCGCCGGCGATCGCGCCGGCGGGTTCGCCGGTCGTGTTCCTCATGCCGCCCTCCGCGGGGTGCCGGGGAGCCGCTGGAGGACTCCGGCCAGGCTGCGGGCGGTTGTCGCCCAGCCGTCGAGTGCCGCGCGGCGGCCGCGGGCCGCGGCCTTGAGGCGGCGGCGTACGTCGGGCTCGCCGAACCAGCCGCGCAGCTCGGCGGCGAGGGCGGCGGGGTCCTCCGGCGGGACGAGGATGCCGGGCACACCGCCGTCGGGTGCCCGGCCGACCGCCTCGGGCAGCCCGCCGACGTCGGTGGCCAGCACCGGGATGCCGCGGGCGAGGGCCTCGGTGACCGCCATGCCGTAGGTCTCGGCGTAGGAGGTGAGGACCATCAGGTCGGCGGCCGCGTAGCGGGCGTCGAGGGCGGCGCCGGAGCGCGGGCCCGTCAGGTGCAGGCGGTCGCCGAGGCCGTGTTCGTCGATCAGGGCGCGCAGCCGGGTCACGTACGCGGGGTCCTGGTTCAGGCCGCCCACGCACTCACAGGTCCACGGCAGGTCCCGGACCGCCGCCAGCGCCTCGACCAGGCGGTGCTGGCCCTTGCGCGGGGTGACCGCGGCGACGCACAGCAGGCGGGAGACGCCGTCGGTGCCGGGTGCCAGGGGGGCGATGTCGGCGCCGGGGGCGGCGACGTGGACGCGGTCGGGGGCGAGTCCGTGGTGGGAGACGAGGCGGCGGACCGCCCAGTCGCTGGTCGCGACGACCGCGGGGACCGCGCGCAGCACGGCGCGTTCCCGGGCGTCGAGGTCCGCGGCGACGGCCGGGGCGAGGCCCGTCTCGTCACCGAGGGGCAGGTGCACCAGGACGGCCGGCCGCAGCCGTTCGGCCTCGGGCCCGACGATCTCGGGCACGCCGCAGGCGACCAGCCCGTCGAGCAGGACGACCGCGCCGTCCGGCAGCTCCCGCAGGACGCGGGCGAGTTCGCGGCGGGCGGCCGGGCCGGGGCGCGGCCAGTCGCCCGCCACGGTGTGCCGGGTGACCTGCCAGCCGAAGCCGGGCAGGTCGAGGCAGAGCCGGCGGTCGTAGGCGTTGCCGCCGCTGGGCACGGCCGGGTCGTCGACGCCGGCCGGCATGACGAAGTGCACGGTGCGCAGGGACATGGGGACGATCCCGACGGTGTCCAGGCCCGCGCGCTGCGCGGGCACGTAGGCCAGGGGCGGGGCGCCGTCCAGGGGCGCCCGGTCGACGGTGCGGCCGGTCACAGCGCACGCTCGTAACTGGCCCAGGCGATGTGCGACTCATGCAGGGTGACGGTGAGCCCCGCCAGGCCCTTGGCGCCCTCGCCCAGGGCGCCCTTGTGGACGCGCTCGGCGAGCCGGTCGGCGACGACCTTCGCGAGGAACTCCGTCGAGGTGTTGACGCCGGCGAACTCCGGCTCGTTGTCGAGGTTGCGGTAGTTCAGCTCGCTGACGACCGCGCCGAGTTCGCGCGTGGCCAGTCCGATGTCGACGACGATGTTGTCGTCGTCCAGCTGCTCGCGGCGGAAGGTGGCGTCCACCAGGAAGGTGGCCCCGTGCAGTCGCTGCGCGGGGCCGAACACCTCGCCGTGGAAGCTGTGGGCGATCATGATGTGATCGCGGACGGTGATGCTGAACAACGGACGACCCTCCAGGTGCGGCGCGTCTGGTGCCCCCCGGCGTTCCCGGCCGGGGGATGACGTGTAGTACGGCTCCTCACTCCCCCGCGTTCAGCCTCCTCATACTCTTTTCTCAGGTCAGGCCGGTGCCGCCGTAGGTGATGCGGTGGCACAGGGCGGGGATGCGCCCCGACGCGAGCCCGGGCATCACCTCGGGCAGGTCCTCGAAGGCGCTCTGCCCGGTGACGAGGGCGTCGAGCGCCGGGTCGGCGAGCAGGTCGAGGGCGAGGGCCAGCCGGTCGCCGTAGCCGCGGCGGGCGCGCCGGGCCGGGGAGACGGCACCGACCTGGCTGCTGCGCACGGTGAGGCGGCGCGAGTGGAAGGCCTCGCCGAGCGGGAGGGTGACGCGCCGGTCGCCGTACCAGCTGAGTTCGAGGACGGTGCCCTCGGGCGCGAGGAGTTCCAGCGCGCGGGACAGGCCCTGTTCGGTGGCGCTGGCGTGGACGACCAGGTCGCAGTCGCCGAGCGCGTCCGCGGGCGCGGCGAAGTCGACGCCGAGGGCCTCGGCGGTCGCGGCGCGGGCCGGGTCGACGTCGACCAGTTGCAGCCGTACGCCCGGGAAGCGGGCCAGCAGGGCGGCCACCGAGCAGCCGACCATGCCGCCGCCGAGCACCGCGATACGGTCCCCGACCAGGGGCGCCGCGTCCCACAGGGCGTTGACGGCCGTCTCCACGGTGCCGGCCAGCACGGCCCGGGCGGCGGGCACGTGGTCGGGGACCACGGTCACCGCGCTCGCCGGGACGACGTAGTGCGTCTGGTGGGGGTAGAGGCAGAACACCGTGCGGCCGGCCAGCGCGTCCGGTCCCTCCTCGACGACACCGACGCTGAGGTAGCCGTACTTCACCGGGCCGGGGAAGTCGCCCTCCTGGAACGGCGCGCGCATCGCGTGGTGCTGGCTCTCGGGGACGCCGCCGCGGAAGACGAGCGTCTCCGTGCCCCGGCTCACCGCGGAGTACAGCGCGCGCACCAGCACCTCGCCCTCGGCGGGGCGTGCCAGCGGCACGTCGCGGATCTCGCCGTTGCCCGGTGAGTGGAGCCAGAACGCGCGGGCCGAACGGTTCATCGGCGTCCTCCTGAACGATCGGGGAGTTGTTCACGTACCGAGAAGTGCACAGGCCGCGCACAGTACGCGGCGGTGATCGACTCTGTCACTCGGCCGGAGGATGCACGGTGGCCCTGAACAACTCGTACGACGCGAGGCCGGTCCTGCAGGAGACCGCTGTGGGAGCGGGCGTGCAGATCCTGCTGCTGGCCGCGCTGGGCTCACTGATCGGCATGGGTCCGGCGGGCTGGCTGACCGGGCTGGCGTTCGCGTTCGCCACCTGGGCGGTGCTCTCCCGGGCGCTGCACCGCGCCCGGCCGCGCTCCTTCGGCCCCGCCAACCGGGTCACCCTCGGCCGGGCCACCCTGGTCGGCGGGGTGACGGCACTGGTCGCGGACTCCTTCGCGAGCGCGCCGCCGGTGACGGTGCTGGTGGGCCTCACGGCCGTGGCCCTGATCCTGGACGGCGTCGACGGCAAGGTGGCCCGCCGCACCGGCACCTCCACCGCCCTGGGCGCCCGCTTCGACATGGAGGTCGACGCGTTCCTGATCCTGGTCCTCAGCGTGTACGTGGCCACGCAACTGGGCCCCTGGGTCGTGCTGATCGGCGCCATGCGCTACGCGTTCGTCGCGGCGGCCCGGGTCCTGCCCTGGCTGAACGCCCCGCTGCCCCCGTCCTTCGCCCGCAAGACGGTGGCCGCGCTGCAGGGCGTCTGCCTGCTGCTGGCGGGTGCCCGGCTGCTGCCGCCCGCGGCCGACCTCGCGGTGGTCCTGCTGGCGCTGGGCTCCCTGCTGTGGTCCTTCGGCCGGGACGTGCTCTGGCTGTGGCAGCGCTCCCACCTTGCCGCCGAGGAGGTGCTCGCCGAGCCGAGGACGCTGGAACTGGCGGCGGGCTGAGCCGGGCACGGGGAACGCGGGAGGGCCCGGACCGAGATGCGGTCCGGGCCCTTCGGGCGTGGGCCCCAGCACGGGCCGGCGGCCTCGGCCGGGGGCTCATTGCCGGTGGCCTTCGCTGGTGGCCTTCGTTGGTGGCCGGCGGACGCGGGGTTCCTCGCCGCGTCCGCCGGTCGTCCGGGCCGGGCTCAGGCGGCCCGGCGTGACTGGGCGCGGTGGACGCGGACGATGTCCGCGTACCGGTGTCCGCTGCCCTTGATCGTGCGCACCTGGGTCTCGTAGTCGACGTGGACGAGGCCGAAGCGCTTGGCGTAGCCGTACGCCCACTCGAAGTTGTCCAGCAGCGACCAGGCGAAGTACCCGGCCAGGGGGGCGCCCTTGCGGGCGGCCGAGGCGCAGGCGGCGAGGTGGCCGACCAGGTAGTCCTGGCGCTCGGGGTCGTCCACGGTGCCGTCGGGGCGGACCACGTCGGGGAAGGCGGAGCCGTTCTCGGTGACGTAGATCTTGCGGGCCTGGTACTCGTCGGTGAGGCGCAGCAGCAGCGTCTCGATGCCGCTCGCGTCGATCTCCCAGTCCATGCCGGTGCGCGGCACGCCGGGCCGGCGTACGGCGCGGGCGTAGGGCGCGGGGCCCTCGGGGTCGGCGGTGACGTACGCGGGGAAGTAGTAGTTCAGGCCCAGCCAGTCCAGCGGCGCCGCGATGGTCGCCAGGTCGCCCTCCCGCTCGGGGAGGTCGACGCCGTACACCTCGCGCATGTCGGCCGGGAAGCCGCGGCCGTGCACCGGGTCGAGCCACCAGCGGTTGACGTGCCCGTCCTGGCGGCGGGCGGCCGCCAGGTCCTCGGGGGCGTCGGTGGCGGCGTGCACCGTGGAGAGGTTGTTGACGATGCCGATCCGGGCGTCGGGCGCGGCGGCGCGGATGGCCTGGGTGGCCAGGCCGTGGCCGAGGAGCAGGTGGTAGGAGGCGCGTACGGCGGCGGTGAGGTCCGTCAGGCCCGGCGCCATGGTGCCCTCGAGGTGGCCGATCCAGGCGGAGCAGGACGGCTCGTTGAGGGTGGCCCAGTGGCTGACGCGGTCGCCGAGGCGTTCGGCGACGGCCGAGGCGTACGCGGCGAAGTGCTCGGCGGTCTCCCGCTCGGGCCAGCCGCCGCGGTCCTGGAGCGCCTGCGGCAGGTCCCAGTGGTAGAGGGTGACGGACGGGGTGATGTCCGCCTCCAGCAGCGCGTCCACCAGCCGGTCGTAGAAGGCCAGGCCCTTGGCGTTGACGGGGCCGTCGCCGCCGGGCACCACGCGGGGCCAGGCGACGGACATGCGGTAGGCGTTGACGCCGAGCCGCCGCATCAGGCCGATGTCCTCGGGCCAGCGGTGGTAGTGGTCGCAGGCGGTGTCGCCGTTGTCGTCGTTGTCGATCTTCCCGGGGGTGTGCGAGAAGGTGTCCCAGATCGACGGCGACCGGCCGTCCTCGGCGACGGCTCCCTCGATCTGGTAGGCCGCTGTGGCCGTGCCCCACAGGAAGTCCTGCGGGAGGGCAGCGAGGTCGATGCGTTCGGACACTGGAGTCCCTTCGGGGATGAGCGGGCCGGTCACTTGACGGCGCCCGCCGTCAGACCGGCGACGAGATAGCGCTGGAGCAGCAGGAAGCCGGCGACCACGGGCACGCTGACGACCAGCGAGGCGGCCATGATCTGGTTCCAGTAGACGTCGTTGAGCGTCGAGTAGCCCTGGAGGCCGACGGCGAGGGTGCGGGTGGCGTCGTTGGTCATGACGGACGCGAAGAGCACTTCTCCCCAGGCCGTCATGAAGGCGTACACGGCGACCGCGATGATGCCGGGGATCGCCGCCGGGACGATGATCCGGAACAGCGCGCCGAGCGGGCCGCAGCCGTCCACCAGGGCGGCC
Source organism: Streptomyces sp. NPDC041135 (assembly GCF_055592085.1). Taxonomy (NCBI): domain Bacteria; kingdom Bacillati; phylum Actinomycetota; class Actinomycetes; order Kitasatosporales; family Streptomycetaceae; genus Streptomyces; species Streptomyces sp. NPDC041135. Next base: position 623,138 of record NZ_JBVIYZ010000003.1, on the reverse strand, counting down.
TCGTCCAGATCCCGAGGCACCGAGTCGAAGTACCCGATGAGCATCCAGATCGAGAACGGCAGCGAGAAGGTCAGATACGTCAGGATCAGCCCGCCCCGGGAGCCGAACAGGGCGATCCCGGTGGCGTTGCCGATGTTGACGTACAGCAGGAACAGCGGCAGCAGGAAGAGGATGCCGGGGAACATCTGGGTGGACAGCACCGTCACCGTGAACACGCGCTTGCCGCGGAACTCGTAGCGGCTGACCGCGTAGGCGGCGAACACCGCGATGACCACCGAGCAGAACGTCGCCGCGCCCGCCACGATCAGCGAGTTGACGAAGTACTTCGCCAGCGGCACGGTCGACCAGATGTCGATGTACGGCCGGACGGTCAGCCCGCTGGGCAGCCAGCGGAACTTGCCCGTGACGTCCGCCAGCGGCTTCAGGGAGCTGGAGATCATCACGTACACCGGCAGCAGCACGAACGCGGTGAGCAGGGTGAGGAAGATCCGCCGGGACCACACGAAGGACCGCGGCGGGGCCAGCGGGGAGGAGTTGCTAGACATCGGTGGTCCTCCGTCCGCGCGAGGTGAGCAGCAGGTAGCCGCCGGTCACGACGAGCAGGAACAGCAGCAGCAGGACGGACATGGCCGAGCCGGTGCCGAAGTTCCAGGTCACGAAGGAGGCCTGGTAGATGTGGACCGAGATGAGGTCGGCGGCCTCCGGCGCGGACTTGCCGAACAGCACGTACGGCGTGTTGAAGTCGTTGAACGTCCACAGGAACAGCACCAGGATCAGCACCTGGTTGACCGGGCGCAGCGACGGCAGGGTGATGCGGCGGATCTGCTGCCACTGGCCGGCGCCGTCCAGCGCGGCGGCCTCGTACAGCTCCTTGGGGATGTTCTGCAGGCCGGCCATCACGATCAGGAAGGCGAACGGCCAGCCCTTCCACACCGACACGGTGAGCAGGGCGTAGAAGCTGTTGTCGCCGATGAGCCAGAACGACGGCTTGTCGGTGAGGTGCAGCTGGTCGTGCAGGACGTGGTTCACCAGGCCGTTGTCGTGCTGGAACATGAACACCCAGGTGATGACGGCCGCGTAGACGGGCAGCGCGTACGGCACCAGGAACAGGGCGCGCAGCAGGCCGCGGCCGCGGAAGGTGTCCTGCATGCAGATGGCGGCGGCCGTGCCGATGAACCAGCACAGGCCGACCGACAGCAGGGTGAAACCGACGGTGACGAGGAACGAGTGCAGCAGCGCCTCGCCGACGGGGGCGTCGAAGTCGACCGCCATCTTGTAGTTGCCGAGGCCGGACCAGGGCGCGGTGCCCCAGTCGCGGATGTAGAACTGGGTCAGCTCCTTGAAGCTCATCACCATGCCGATGACCATCGGCACCAGGTGCACGAGGAGTTCGAGCACCAGGGCCGGCAGCAGCAGCAGGTAGGGCAGTGTGATGCGGCGGACCCGCCCGGTGCGGCGGCGGGGTTCGCGCGCCGCACCGGGTGAGGTGTCCCGCACCGGTTCCTTGAGGGCGGTGGTCGTCATGCTGCTCACGCCGCCGGCATCTGCTGCTGGGCCTTCTCCAGCTTGGCCTTGACGGAGTCGGTGGTGATCGCCCGTCCGGCGGCGGCGTCGGCGAACAGGTCCTTCACGGCCGTACCGACCGCCGTCTCGAACTGGGACTCGGAGGACACCTGCGGCAGCGCGGCGGCGCTGGTGGCGAGGGTGTTCTTGAGCACGCCCACGGACGGGGAGTTGAACGCCGCGTCGGCCTGCGCGGTCTTGACCGGCGGGATGGACGTGTAGGCGGTGTTGAGGATCTTCTGCTCGGCGTCGCTCGTCATGAACTTCACGAACTTGGTGGCGCCGGACAGGTTGTGGCTGTTCTTGAAGACGGCGATGTTGATGCCCGCGACCATCGAGTTGGTCTGGGTGCCGGTGCCGGGCTTGCCGGACTGCACGGGGACGGGGGCGACGGCGTAGTCGTCCTCGCTCATGCCCTGGGACTTGAGGTTGGCGACGGCCGACTGCCACAGCAGCATGGCCTGCTTGCCCTTGGCGAAGTCGCTGACGGACTGGTTCTGCGCGTACTCGGCGTCGTTGGTCGGGATGACCTTGTCCTTGGCCATCAGGTCGACGTACTGCTTGACCGCCTCGACCACCTTGGGGTTGGTGAAGTCGGGCTTGCCGTCGGCGGTGAAGAAGTCCGCGCCGTGCTGCTTGGCGAACACGAAGACCTGGTGGATGTTCTCCGACAGGTTGGAGCCCTCGGCGCCGAGCACGATCTTGCCCTTGGCCTTGATCTTCTTGCCGTCGGCGAGCAGCTCGTCCCAGGTGGCGGGCGGCTTGCTGATGCCGGCGTCCGCGAAGATCTTCTTGTTGTAGTAGAGCGCGTACGACATCGAGTACAGCGGCACCGCGGCCGGGTCCTTGCCCTGCACGCCGGTCGAGCCCAGCGCGGAGTCCACGAACCGGTCCCGGCCGCCGATCTTGTCGAAGTTCGCGGCGTCCCACGGCAGCAGCGCGCCGGTCGCCTGGAGGGAGGCGCTCCAGGTGTTGCCTATGTTGAGGATGTCGGGGCCCTGCCCGGAGGTGGTCGCGGTCAGGATGCGGTTGAGCAGGTCCGACCAGGGCACGACCTCCAGCTTCACCTTGATGCCCGTCTGCTTCTCGAACTTGTCGAGTTCGGGCTGGAGGACCTTCTTGTCGACCGAGATACTGGCGCCCTGGTTGGAGGCCCAGTACGTCAGCGTCTTGGGCGAGTCGTTGGACCCCTCGCCGTTGGACGAACCGCCTCCGCAGGCCGTGGCCGCGAGGGCGAGAGACATGGTGACGGCGCCTACGGCCGCGGCTCGGATGCTGCGCATGGCTCCTGGGTCCCTTTCCGGGAGTCGAGGCCCGAGGGCCGCGTTCAGGGGGCCGCGATGCGTCCGGCCCCCATTGGCCCTCATGGCTTAATTTACGACGTGAGTTAAACCCCCCGCAGAGAACTCGTCAAGAGATCCGGCACGGTCCGCGAATCCGGCGGGACACGAAAACCCGGAGGCCAGACGCGTTCCGACGCCGCCGCACCCGGTGTGACCTGCACGGGGAGACCGGGAGAGGGGTTGTACAACGGTTGGGTGTCGACCCGGGCCGGGCGCGCCGCGGACCCGGGAGGGTTCGCGGTGCACCCGGCCGGGTGGGGCTGCGGTTACCGGGACGGGGCCGTGCGGGGCGCCGGGGCGTAGCCGGTGGGCCGGGTGGTGAAGGTGCCCCGGCCCTGGGTGCGGCTGCGCAGCCGGGTCGCGTAGCCGAACAGTTCGGACAGCGGCACGGTCGCCGTCAGCACCGCCGCGCCGCCCCGCGACCCGGAGCCGGTGATCCGGCCGCGCCTGGCCGCCAGATCACCGAGCACGCAGCCCACCGCGTCCTCGGGCAGGGTCACCGTGACCTCGGCGACCGGCTCCAGCACGGTCATCACGCAGCCCCGCAGGGCCTCGCGCAGACCGAGCCGCCCGGCGGTGCGGAACGCCGTGTCGGAGGAGTCCTTCACATGCGTGGACCCGTCCGTCAGCGTCACCCGCAGCCCGGTGACCGGGTGCCCGCCGAGCGGACCCTCGGCCAGGGCGTCCCGGCAGCCGGCCTCCACCGCCCGCACGTACTCCTGCGGCACCCGTCCGCCCACGACCGCCGAGCGGAACTCGAAGCCGGTGGCGCCGGGTTCGTCCCCGAGCGGCTCGACGTCCAGCACGACGTGCGCGAACTGCCCGGCTCCGCCGTCCTGTCTGACGTGCCGGAAGACCAGCCCGCTCACCCCGTGCGCCACCGTCTCGCGCAGCGCCACCCGCGGGCGGCCGACGGCGACCTCGGGGCCGCCGTCGCGGCGGATCTTCTCCACCGCCACCTCCAGGTGCAGTTCCCCCATCCCGGACAGCACCGTCTGCCCGGTCTCGGGGTCGGTCCGCACCACCAGCGAGGGGTCCTCCTCCGCCAGCCGGGCCAGCGCGGAGACCAGCCGGCCGGTGTCGGACCCGCGCCGCGCCTCGACGGCGACGGACACCACCGGGTCCGCGGCCGCGGGCGGTTCCAGCAGCAGCGGAGCGTCCGGGGCGCACAGCGTGGAGCCCGCCCGGGCCGACTTCGGCCCGACCAGGGCGACGATGTCCCCGGCCACCGCCCGCTCCAGGGGCTCGTGCCGGTCGGCCATGACGCGCAGGATCCGCGCGACGCGCTCGGCGCGCCGGGTGCCGGGGTCCCACACGGTGTCTCCCTTCTCCAGCGTGCCCGAGTAGACACGCGCGTAGGTCAGCCGTCCGGTGCTCGTCGCGTTCACCTTGAACACGAGGGCCGCGAACGGCTCGCCGGGGTCGGCGGTCCGCCGCTGCCCGGCGCCCGCGTGGACGCCGCGCACGGCGGGGACGTCCAGCGGGGACGGCAGATACGCCACCACCGCGTCCAGCAGCGGCTCGATCCCGCGGTCGCGGTAGGCCGAGCCGCACAGGACGACCACGCCCTCGCCGGTGCGGGTCAGATCGCGCAGGGCGGTGACGAGGGTGGCGGTGGACAGGGCCGACTGCGCGCAGAACTCCTCCAGGGCCTGCGGATGCCGTTCGGCCACCGTCTCCTCCAGCGCCCGGCGACGCCGCCGCGCCTCGTCCTCCAGCGCTCGCGGCACCGGCCCCCGCACCGCCGTACCGCCGCCGTCCGGCCAGGTGAGGGAGCACATGCGGAGCAGATCCACCACGCCGGTGAAGCCGTCCTCGGCGCCGATCGGCAGCTGGACGACCAGCGGGGCCGGGTGCAGCCGGCGCCGGATCGACTCGACGGCCGTGTCGAGATCGGCGCCGGCCCGGTCCAGCTTGTTGACGAAGGCGATGCGCGGCACGCCGTGCCGGTCGGCCTGGCGCCACACCGACTCGCTCTGCGGTTCGACGCCGGCCACCGCGTCGAACACCGCGATCGCGCCGTCGAGGACCCGCAGCGAGCGTTCGACCTCGTCGGTGAAGTCGACGTGGCCGGGGGTGTCGATGAGGTTGATGCGGTGGGCGTCCCAGGCGCAGCTGACCGCGGCGGCGAAGATGGTGATGCCGCGGTCGCGTTCCTGGGGGTCGAAGTCGGTGACGGTGGTGCCGTCGTGGACCTCACCGCGCTTGTGCGTGGTACCGGTCGCGTACAGGATGCGCTCGGTGACGGTGGTCTTGCCCGCGTCCACGTGGGCGAGGATGCCCAGGTTGCGGACGGCGGCCAGGGTGTCGACGGGGTGCCGGCGGGGTTCGGTGCGCATGGCCCGACGCCTTTCGAAGGATGATCCGTGCAGGGGGCGGCGCGATGTTCCCGGCGCCACGGCCGGACGGACGGCTCCACGACGGGCCGACGGGCCGACGGCGGGTCGGCGGCGACGGCGCGTCGGTGGCCGGGACGGCGCCGGGGCGGGCGTGGGCCTGCCCGGGCGGCGTGGCGGTGACGTCAGCCGGGTGTGACCGGGGTCCGGTGCCGGCCGCGCAGCGGGCACCGGTCGGACGTGGACACGAGGATCACCTCGGAGCGGGAACGGGGAACGACGACAGCGATGCGGTCACGCACGGCCCGGCTCCCCTCGCTCGTCCCCCGGCCTCGGCGGTCGCAGGGGTGTTCCGTGGTCTTGCTGATGTCTGATGTCATCCGCTCGACCGCCCGCACGGCGCGGTGCGGCGCAGCGCGGCACGGCCCGAACAGCGCCACGGCGCACGGCGGTTGCGTGCGCCGCGGTGCCCGGCACCGCGCGGCGGTCGATGCGGCGAGTGTAGGCAGGGCCGGACGGCCGCCTCACCCCATTTTCCTGAAGCGGTGCCGGTCCGCTCCGGCCCACTCCGGTCCGCTCCGACCGGAAACCCGCTGACATTCCCGGGAATCCCGCTGGATCCGCTTTTCGCACCGCGCGATTCCTGGCTTTCCGGTGATCTCGGCGATTCCACCGATTCTCGCGAGTCCCCCGATTCCCGTGATCCCTCACGATTCCTTTGATCCCTCGCGATTCCGGGCGGATTGCCGCGCGATCGGCGGTGGTCCGGCAGGAGACATACGTCCCGAATGTCCTGCCGGGCGTCTCCCGGCGCGCGGGGCCGGTGCGCCGGTCCGGCATTTTCCGGTCATTCATCCGCCGGGCACCCCGAGTCACCCGGCGGCACCCCGGCGCCTCCCCGGGCGGCACGCGGTGCATCTCCGGCGAACGAAGGCAAGAGGCCGCACATCACGACTCTGGCCGAAAATCGCCGTTCCGACGGGCGCCTGTCACCCGGCGGCGTACGACCGGGGCCCGGAACTGGCTTCTCGCGCCCGGGCGGACGGCCGTTTCCGCGCGGCCCGCGACCTCGTGAAGAAGATGTGTGGACTTCCCGCGAAGTGCCGTTCTTGGCCGAGAAAGCGGGAGCGTTTCAGCAGTACCGGGACCGCGGTGAAGGTGTCCGGAAGCAGCCTGCCCGAGTGGCCGGTCGACGACCTTCTCCCGTTCCGGCAGGCCTAATCTGTTGCGCGGCAGCGCGAATGGACGCGGCAGGCAGATGGATTGGACTGGATTGGACACGCACAAGAGGCGGAAGACGACCTTCGCCGCGCTGCGCAGCCGAACGATCCCGGGCGCCGCCCTGGTGCTGATCGCCGGCACGCTGTTCTCCCGCATCGGTGACTCTCTCGCCTCGCTCGGCCTGGTGCTGGACGCCGCGGACAAGGGCATCAGCTGGGGCGTGACGGAGGTCTTTCTGGCCGAACTCCTGCCCACGGTCATCGCCGCGCCCCTCATCGGCTCCCTGGTGGACCGGTTCAGCGCGCGGTCGGTCTGCCTGTGGGCACTGATCGCCCAGGCGCTGTCCCTGGGCGCCGCGACCGCGGTGGACGCCTTCCACGTACGGGTGGCCCTGATCGCGCTGTCGGGTCTGGCCGGGGTGGCGTCGGTGGCCGCCGGATTCAAGATGCTGCCGGTGGTGGCCGGCGCCGAGCACACCGGCCGGGCGAACAGCCTGCTGACGGCCGGGCTGTCGGTGGCGACCCTCATCGGACCGGCCCTGGCGGGCTTCCTGCACTCCGCCTCCGGCACCGGCTACCTGCTCGGCGCGGACGCGGTGTCCTTCCTCGTCCTCGCCTGGTGCACCGTGCTGGCCGTACCGCGCTCGACGGACGTGACGATCGGCCGCCGCCCCGCGTCGAAGATCTCGGACGGCTACCGCGCCCTGCGCGACGCCCCCGTGGTGGGGCCGCTGCTGCCGGCGCTGGCCGCGGCGATGCTGGCCACCAGCATCGAGGTGGTCGCGGGCGTCTTCTACCTGCGCGACGTCGCCGACGGCAACGACACCGTCTTCGGCCTGATCCTGGCGACCTGGGCGCTCGGTTCCGTCCCGGGCGCGCTGCTCGCGGGCCGGGCGAGCTGGGCGCCCCGGCACACCGCGCTGATCGTGGGCGGGGTGCTCGGCATCTCCCTGGGGCTGCTGTTCGCCGGGATCGTGCCCGTGGCGGCGGCGATCTTCCCGCTGTTCCTGCTGGGCGGCTTCGGCAACGGGGTGTGCAACGTCGGGCTGCGCAACGCGGTGCACAGCAATGTCCCGGCCGAGGTGCACGGCAGCGCCTGGGCCTGCTTCCAGGCCCTGTCCCGGTGCTGCATCGGCCTCGGCTACCTGCTGGGCACCCCGAACAGCTTCGTCTCCAGCCAGGGGCAGGTGATCATCTCCGGCGCGATCCCGCTGGCGTCGGTGATGTGGGCGGCGCTGGTCATCCTCCGCCGCAGGCAGCCGGCCCTGACGGAGGCCTCCGGCTGAGCGCAGGCCTCCTGGCCGAGTGCTGGGGCCTCCGGCGAGTGGAGCGGCCTCCGGCCGAGTGCGGGTGCCTCCGGTCGAGCCCGGGGCCGAAGGGCACTCGGCGGGCAGCGTCCGGCGTGCGGATATGCAGGTGAAGGGTGCTGCGAAAGCTTGGTATTGTTGTTCTGTCGCCGCGGGGCAGCGCCCCGGCACGGCGGCGGACACCTCGTCCGGGTGGCGGAATGGCAGACGCGCTAGCTTGAGGTGCTAGTGCCCTTTATCGGGCGTGGGGGTTCAAGTCCCCCCTCGGACACCGGCGAAGACCCCTGTTGACCAGGGGTCTTCTGCTTTTCCGGGCTACGGCCGTCAGGGCATGAGCTGGTAGTCCGGGAAGTTCCCGGCCGGCCGCTCCCCCGCCGGGCCCTCGGTGACGGCGCGCACCAGCAGCTCACCGCCGACGAAGGCCCCCCGCCAGGACGCCCCGAAGCCGCCGAACAGCTCGTCGCGGTCGCCCCGGGAGCGCGGGACGCCGTGGCCGGTCTTGAAGGCGCGGATCTGCGGGGCGAGCCGGTCGTAGGTGGCCCGGTCGTCCGTGGAGAGCGTGGCCACGAGGGCGCCGTTGGAGGCGTTCATCGCGGCGAGCAGCTCCGCCTCGGTGTCGACCAGGACGATGGTGTCGACCGGGCCGAAGGGTTCCGCGTGGTGCAGCGGCGAGGAGGCGGGCGGGCTGAGCAGGGTGACGGGCTGGACGTAGGCCGAGGTGTCCTGGCCGGGCAGGAAGCGGGCCGCGTCCGGACGGCCCCGGTGCAGCGGTACCGCTCCGCGGTCGATGGCCTCGGCGACCTGGTCGGTCAGCTCCTTCGCCTTGGCCGCGTTGATCACCGGCCCGAAGTCCAGCTCGGGCGGCGCGTCGCCGGGGTCCTCGACGGCGAGCGGGTGGCCGACCCGGAGGGTGCGGACCGCGGGCAGGTAGGCGGCGAGGAACTCGTCGAACAGCGTCCGCTGCACCACGAAGCGGGGGTAGGCGGTGCAGCGCTGCTTGCCGTAGTCGAAGAGCTTGGGGACGACGGCGGTGAGCCGCTCCCAGTCGGAGAAGTTCCAGATGCCCCAGGTGTTGAGGCCTTCCTGCTCCAGGACGTGCCGTTTGCCGAGATCGGCGACGGCGGTGGCGACGGCGGCGCCGGTGTCGCGGCCGCCGACGAAGGAGACGCAGCCGATCTCGGGCGCGCGGACCAGCGCCTGCGACAGCTCACCGCCGCTGCCGCTCACCAGTGTGACCGGGACGCCCTCGCGCGCGGCCAGCGCCGAGGCCAGGGTGAGGCAGGCGACGCCGCCGTCGGTCGGGGTCTTGGCGATCACCGCGTTGCCGGCCAGGGCCTGCACCAGCATGGCGTGCACCAGCACGCTCATCGGGTAGTTCCAGCTGGCGATGTTGGACACCGGCCCCTCCAGCGGGACCCGGCCGGCCAGCATCGGCTCGATGCCGTCGACGTACCAGCGCACCCCGTCGATCGCCCGGTCCACGTCGGCCTGCGCGAGCCGCCAGGGCTTGCCGATCTCCCAGACGAGGAGCAGGGCGAGCAGCTCGCGGTGCTCGGTCAGCGCGTCCAGGGTGGCCGTGATCCGGGCGCGGCGCTCGGCCAGGGGGACGTGCCGCCAGGCGCGGTGCTGGTCGAGGGCGGCGCGTACGGCCTGCTGGGCGGTGGCGCCGTCGACGCGCGGGGCACCGGCGATCGGGGTGCCGTCCACGGGTGTGGTGGCGGGCAGCGCGCGCCCGTCCGGGTGCCAGCCGGCGCCCCAGAGGTTCAGGGCGCGGTCGTCCCGGAAGGCCTCGGGGGCGACGGCGAGGCAGCGCTGCCAGGCGTCGTCGAAGGACGTACCGGGCTTGAGGATCGGGGTGGGACGGCTCGCGGGCGTGGGTGCCATGCGTCAGCTCGCTCTCGCTGCACGGTCGGGCGGGGGTGGGGGCGGGTGCGGGTGCGGCAAGGATCGCCCCGCCCGCCTGAGCCCGCTTCGACGCGTGCTCGGGCGGGCGGCCGGCACGAGGTCGAGCGGCCGGCACGAGGTCGGGCGGCCGGCACGAGGTCGAGCGGCCGGCACGAGGTCGGGCGGCCGGCGGGCGGAGGCAGCGCGGAGGCCGGACGGAGGGCTCGACGACGGGCGAAGGTCCCGGGGCCGGACGGGGATCCCGGGGCCGGGCGGAGGTCCCCGGGCCGGACGGAGCGGGCTCGGGGCCGGACGGGGATCCCGGGGCCGGACGGAGCGGGCTCGGGCCGGACGGAGGTCCCCGGGCCGGACGGGGGTCCCGGGGCCGGACAGAGGCCCGGGGCCGGACAGAGGTCCCCGGGCCGGACGGGGGTCCCGGGGCCGGATAAAAGGCGGCCCGGGGCCGACCTCGGGGTATCGGGGCGGGCCTCAGGGAGTCGTCCGGGCGCCGTGTGCGCGCCCGGTGTGCTCGGTGTGCTCGCGCATCAGCTCGGTGGCGCGCGGTGCGTCGCGGTCGGTGAGGGCGGCGAGCAGTGCCCGGTGTTCGCGCCAGGACTGCCGCCCGCGCTGCCGGCCCGGCGGCGGGTGGTGCCAGCGCACCCGGCGGTCGATCAGGTCGGCCAGCCCGGCGAGGACGGCGTTGCCGGCCAGCCGCATGATCTCGGCGTGGAAGCGGGCGCCCAGGGCGGCGGCACCGGCCGCGTCACCCGCGGCGGCGGCCGCCTCGCCCCGCGCGCACAGCTCCTCCAGCGCCGCGAGGCCGTCGCCGCCCGCGTTCGCGGCGGCGAGGCGGGCCGCCTCGGCCGCCAGCAGCGTCCGTACGGTCAGCAGCTGGTCGGTCTCGTCGTCGGTGGGCCGGTGCACGAACGCGCCCTGGGCGGGCCGCAGATCGACCCAGCCCTCGGTGCTCAGCCGGTGCAGGGCCTCGCGCACGGGCTGCCGGGAGACGCCGAGGCGGCCGGCGAGTTCGCTCTCCACGAGGTGCCGGCCGGGTTCGAGGGCGCGGGTGGTGATGAGTTCCAGCAGAGCCTCGTACACACGCTCGCGCAGCGGGCCGGGCCGGCCCAGTCGGGGCACCGCTCCCGGCGGCGGTCCGGTCGGCAGCATCGCGGTCCCCTCCTGGGCCGTACACGGTCGGCGCCCCAGTATCGGCCGTCCCGCGTCGCGCCGTCCGCGGGGTACGGCGGTCGGCGGCGCGGCGGCCGGGAACGGCACACCCCGGGCACGCCCCGGGCGCGCGCAGGGGGAGCGCTCAGGGGCAGCGCACGACCTGACCGGCGTAGGAGAGGTTGCCGCCGAAGCCGAACAGCAGGACGGGGTCGCCGGCCGAGACGTCACCGCGTTCGATCAGCTTGGACAGGGCGAGGGGGATGCTGGCGGCGGAGGTGTTGCCCGACTCGACGACGTCCCGGGCGACGACGGCGTTGACGGCGCCGATCTTCTGGGCGAGGGGCTCGATGATGCGCAGGTTGGCCTGGTGCAGGACGACCGCGGCCAGGTCGGCGGGGGTGACGCCGGACCGCTCGCAGGCGCGGCGGGCGATGGCGGGCAGCCGGGTGGTGGCCCAGCGGTAGACGCTCTGGCCCTCCTGCGCGAAGCGCGGCGGGGTGCCCTCGATGCGTACGGCGTGCCCCATCTCGGGCACCGATCCCCACAGCACGGGTCCGATCCCGGGCTCCTGGTCCGCGGCGCACGCCTCGACGACCGCGGCGCCGGCGCCGTCGCCGACCAGGACGCAGGTGGTGCGGTCGGTCCAGTCGGTGACGTCGGACATCTTGTCGGCGCCGATGACCAGCGCGCGGGTGGCGGCGCCCGCGCGGACGGTGTGGTCGGCGGTGGCGAGGGCGTGGGTGAACCCGGCGCAGACCACGTTGACGTCCATCGCGGCCGGCTCCGGGATGCTCAGCCGGGCGGCGACGCGGGCCGCGGTGTTCGGCGAGCGGTCGATCGCGGTGGAGGTGGCCACCAGCACCAGGTCGATGTCGCCGGGGGTGAGGCCGGCCGCGGCGAGGGCCTTGCCGGCCGCGTGCGCGGCGAGTTCGTCGACCGGCTCGCCGGGCCCGGCGATGTGCCGGGTGCGGATGCCCACCCGGCTGCGGATCCACTCGTCGCTGGTGTCCACCAGGCCCGCCAGGTCGTCGTTCGTGAGCACCTGGGCGGGCTGGTAGTGGCCGACCGCGGTGATGCGCGAGCCGTTCATGGGCGGGTCCCCCTCGTGGACTCGGGTAGCGGGATCCACCAGTCTGTTCAGTGACTCGCCGGTACGGAGGCAGGTGATGCCACAGGAAACAGGGCCCTCCGTTGTCGGCTTCCCTCACATTCGCCCCGATTCTCGCGTGCGCCTCGCGCGCCGCTGGGGCAGGGGGCGGGCGGCGGACAAGCACGGGTGGACGGGCGGTGGACCCGGCTCGCGGGCCGGATTCGCGACCGCCGTGCGCGCGCCTCCCGGCGGGGGCCATGGCCCGCCGCGCACGGCGCGAGGACACCCGTCGTTCACCGCGCAGGGCACCCGCCGCCCACTGTGCAGGACAATGGACCGGAGGTCACCTCGCCGCGCGGCGGCCCGGTGGCCCACGGCGGTCTCCGTATCGCCGCGGCAGCGGCCGTTCGGGCCACCAGCACGACAGAACCGGGGCTGATCAGGGCATGGGACGAGTGACGGAACGACGCAAGGTCCTCCGTATCCGGGACGGGGCGGTCTCCACCCGGCCGGACACGCTCGTCGCCGAGGAGCCCCTGGAGATCCGGCTCGGCGGCAAGCCCCTGGCCATCACCATGCGGACACCGGGCGACGACTTCGCGCTGGCTGCGGGCTTCCTGGTGAGCGAGGGCGTGCTGGCCACGGCGGCCGACCTGGTGAACATCGTCTACTGCGCGGGCGCGACGGCCGACGGCGTCAACACCTACAACGTGGTGGACGTCCGGACCGCCCCCGGCGTCACGCTGCCCGACTTCACCCTGGAGCGGAACGTCTACACGACCTCCTCGTGCGGTCTGTGCGGCAAGGCGAGCCTGGACGCCGTCCGCACGACGGCCCGCTGGCCGATCGCCGACACTCCCCCGCTCCGGGTCGGCACCGATCTGCTCGCGGCCCTGCCCGACCGGCTGCGCTCCGCCCAGCGGGTGTTCGACCGGACCGGAGGCCTGCACGCGGCCGCCCTGTTCACGGAGGACGGTGAGCTGCTGGACGTGCGCGAGGACGTGGGCCGGCACAACGCCGTCGACAAACTGGTCGGGCGGGCGCTGCAGAACGGGCAGCTGCCGCTGTCCCGGACGATCCTGCTGGTCTCCGGACGGGCCTCGTTCGAGCTGGCCCAGAAGGCCGTGATGGCCGGTATCCCGGTGCTGGCGGCGGTCTCCGCGCCGTCCTCGCTGGCCGTCGACCTGGCCGCCGAGACGGGCCTGACCCTGGTGGGCTTCCTGCGGGGCAGCTCCATGAACGTCTACGCGGGCGAACACCGCGTCGCCGTGCGCTCCACAGCCGCCCGGAGCTGACTTCGGCCCCCCACGCCATGCGGCTCCACGGCGGTCCGTGCGGGCCGCGTCAGGCGTCCGTACCGGCGATCCGGGTCAGCAGGGCCATGAATCGCTCGCGTTCGGCGGGCGACAGCGGGGCGAGCAGTTCGTCGTTGGCCGCCCGGGCCAGCCGTTCGCAGCGCTCCAGCAGCGCGCCGCCCCGCGCGGTGAGCGAGACGGCGTTCTTGCGGCGGTCGGCGGGGTCCGGGGCGCGCACCACGAGGCCCGCGGCCTGGAGGTCGTTGAGGACGCCGACCAGGTCCTTCGGGTCCAGGCCGACGCCGCGGCCGAGGTCGGCCTGGGCGACGGGGGCGAGATCGCGGACGGCCGAGAGCACGACGTGGTGCCACATCCTCATGTCCTCGGCCGCCAGGGCGTCGGCCACCAGGGCCCGGCCGCGCGCGGCGGCACGGCCGAGGAGCCAGCTGGGCAGGGAACGGATCGCGAGGAGCGGTGCTTCGGCCATGCGCGCAGCTTAGGCGGCGCGGACACGGCGGACTCCGGCCGCGGGCGTTCCCCGGACACGCGCGTTCCCCGGACACGCGAAGTCGCGGACTATTCGTTGGAGTTCCCAACGGGTTGCCTATACCGTTGGGCTTCCCAACGAATTGACCTGGAGGTGCGATGCGTCGCGTCCGGTACGACACCGCCGGCGGCCCCCTGTTCCTGGAGGAGGTGCCCGTCCCCGAGCCCGGGCCGGGCGAGCTGCTCGTGCGCTGCGAGGCCGTCGGCGTCACCCTGCCCGTGGTGCGCAAGGTGACCGAGGCCGCCGAGCCGGTCCCGCTGGGCGGGGAGGTCGCCGGCGAGGTGGTGGCCGTCGGCGCGGGCGTCACCCGGTTCCGCGCCGGGGAGCGCGTGACCGGCCTGTGCTTCGGCCACGGGTACGCCGACTTCGCCTGCCTGCTGGAGACGATGGCCTCCGCCGTACCGGACGGCGCCTCGGCCGTGGACGCGGTCGCGCTGGTCCGCAGCGGCCTGGTCGCGCTCGGCGCCCTGGAGGCGGCGCGGCCCGAGCCGGGCGAGTCGGTCCTGGTCACGGCGGCCGCCAGTGGGGTCGGACACCTCGCGGTGCAGCTGGCCCGGGCGCCGGGCGCCGGGCGGGTGGTGGGCGCCGTGTCGCGGGCCGCCAAGGCGGACTTCGTCCGCGCGCTGGGCGCCGACGACTGTGTCCTGTACGGCGACGAGCGCTGGGGGGAGCCGGTCGACTGCCTGCTGGACGCGGTCGGCGGCGCACTGCTCACTCCGGCGCTCGCCGCCCTCGCCCCGGGCGGCCGGCTGGTGGCCTACAGCTCGGGTGGCGGCACGATCCAGGCCTACGACCTCCTCGTGGGCGCCAGGACCGTGACCGGTTTCCAGCTGGCCCGGATCGCCCGGGAGCGGCCGGAGCAGTACGAGCGGTGGCGGCGGGAGCTGTGGCGGCGGCACGCGGACGGCACCCTGAGACCGGCCGTGCACGCCGAGTTCCCCCTGCCGGACGCGGCGCGGGCCCATGCGGTGATCGAGTCGCGCGGCAACCTCGGCAAGGTGGTGCTCCGGCCGTGAGGCCGCGCGAACCCGGCTCAGCGCAGGGCGCCGCGCTGCGGCTGCTCCCCGGCCGCACCGGCCGTGCCCTCCGGGGAAGCCGTCCCCGCCGTGCCGGGCGGCGGCGGGCCGCCGGCCACGGCCGGCTGCGGGTCCCGGGCCCGGCGCTTCGCGATCACCGCGCACACCATGAGCTGCATCTGGTGGAACAGCATCAGCGGCAGCACCGCCAGGGAGGCGTGCGCGCCGAACAGGACGCTCGCCATCGGCAGCCCGGAGGCGAGGGACTTCTTCGAGCCGGCGAACTGCAGGGCGATGCGGTCCTCCCGGCCGAAGCGCAGCGCCTTGCCGCCGTACCAGGTCAGCGCCAGCATCACGGCCAGCAGCGCCGCCTCCACGGCCAGCAGCCCGGCCAGTCGCACCGCGCTCACCTGGTGCCAGATGCCACGCGTCATGCCCTCGCTGAACGCGGTGTAGACGACCAGCAGGATCGAGCCCCGGTCGACCAGCCCGAGCACCTTCTTGTGGCGGGTGACGAAGCCGCCGATCCAGCGGCGCAGCACCTGTCCGGCGAGGAAGGGCACCAGCAGCTGGAGCACGATCTTGACCAGCGCGTCGGTGGAGAAGCCGACGCCCTCCCCGCCCAGCAGCGCGGCGGCCAGCACCGGGGTGAGCACGATGCCGGCCAGGGAGGAGAAGGAGCCCGCGCAGATCGCGGCGGGCACGTTGCCGCGGGCGATGGAGGTGAAGGCGATCGAGGACTGGATCGTCGAGGGGACGAGCGTGAGGAAGAGCAGCCCCTGGTAGAGCGGCTGGCTCAGCAGCGCCGGCACCAGGGCGCGGGCGGCCAGGCCGAAAGCGGGGAAGAGGACGAAGGTGCAGGCCAGCACGGTGAGGTGGAGCCGCCAGTGGCGCAGTCCGTCCAGCGCCTCGCGGGTGGAGAGCCGGGCGCCGTAGAGGAAGAACAGGAAGGCGATCGCGACGGTCGACGCCCCGGACACCACGTCCGCCGCGGCGCCGCGGGCCGGCAGGAGCGCGGCGAGGCCCACCGTCCCGAGCAGCAGCAGGACGTACGGATCGATCGGCAGCCGACTCGGCCGGCGCAGGCGTTTCACGGTGCTCCGATGACGTGGTGCGGGTGACTGTGCAGGTGACTGTGCGGGTTCGACTGGGGGGTGGGGGGCGCGGTGGACGGGCGGGATCGGCTCCCGGGTTCCCCGGGCCTCGTCCATCGTGCCGCGAAGGACGGCGATCGGGAAACCGGTACACCACTCTGACTGCCATCATGCTTCGCGATGGCCGCGCTACGCTGCCGGTGTGTACGACCCTTCCCAGCTGCGCACGTTCCTCGCGGTGTCCCGGACGCTGAGCTTCACCCGGGCCGCCGGGCGGCTGGGGCTGCGCCAGTCCACCGTCAGCCAGCATGTGCGCCGGCTGGAGGAGGCGACCGGCCGGCAGCTGTTCTCCCGGGACACCCACTCGGTGGAGCTGACCGTGGACGGCGAGGCCATGCTCGGCTTCGCCCGCCGGATCCTGGAGGTGCACGAGCAGGCGTCGGCCTTCTTCAGCGGCACCCGGGTGCGGGGGCGGCTGCGGCTCGGCGCGTCGGAGGACTTCGTCCTGACCCGGCTGCCGGAGGTCCTCGAGAGCTTCCGCTACGACCACCCCGAGGTGGACCTGGAGCTGACGGTGGAGCTGTCCGGCACGCTGCACGACCTGCTGGCCGCCGGGAAACTGGACCTGATCCTGGCCAAGCGGCGCGGCCGCGACCCCGGCGGCGAGCTGGTGTGGAGCGACGAGCTGGTGTGGATCGGGGCCGAGCGGCTGCGGATCGATCCCGGCCGGCCGGTGCCGCTGATCGTGTACCCGCCGCCCGGGATCACCCGCGCCCGGGCCCTGGAGGCGTTGCAGCGCCAGGGCCGGCAGTGGCGCGTCGTCTGCACCAGCGGCAGCCTCAACGGTCTGATCGCCGCGGCCCGCGCCGGGCTCGGGGTGATGGCCCACTCCCGCGGTCTCGTGCCGCCCGGGCTGTTCCGGGTGTCCGAGCGGGCCGGGCTGCCGGAGCTGGGCGGGGTCGACTTCGTCCTGGTCCACGGGGACCGCCGGGGGCCCTCGGGAGCGGCGGCGGACGCGCTGGCCACCGCGATCCTGTCCGGCGGCGAGCGCCTGCGGCGCCGGGGCGGCTGACCGGGCGGGAGCCGGAGCGGCCACGGATCGGGCGTCCGGGTCAGCGGGGCGCCACCGGGTACGTCAGCTGTTTGACCTGGCGCAGGAACGGCGTCGCCTCCACGTGCTGCACGCCCTCCAGCCGCCCCAGCGGCCCGCTGAGGTAGTCGTACAGCCCGGCGGTGCTGCGGACGACGACGGTGGCGACGAGGTGGGAGGGGCCGGCCGTGGCGGCGGCGAAGGCGATCTCGTCGTGCCCGGCGAGGGCCTCGCCGACCGAGCGCAGCGCGGCGGGTGTGGTGGTGATCCACAGCACGGCGGCGCGGGGATGGCCGAGCAGCTCCGAGCGGTACTCGACGTCGATGTACACCGCCCCCGAGGCGAGCAGCGCGCTCAGGCGGCGTTTGACGGCGGACTCGGAGCGTCCGGTGATCCGCTGGAGTTCGGGGTAGGTGGCGCGGCCGTCGCGTTCCAGGGCGGCGAGCAGCGGGCCGTCGGCCGGTTCCAGCCGGGCCGGTCCGGGCGTCGGCTCGGGCAGGTCCCGGCGCAGGGCGGCGATCTGCTCGCCGGTGAGCGCCCCGAACCTGCGCAGCCAGCCGACCGGGCCGCCGTGGAAGCGGTGCAGGAGCTGGAAGGCGCGGATCTCCACCACGCGCGGGGTGCGGGGCAGTTTGCCGACGAGCAGGTCGTCGTGGTCGCCGGGGTTGCGCGGCCGGGTCATGAGGACGATCTCGGTGCCTCCGGAGGCCAGCCCGATCCAATTGGTGTCGGGGCGCTTGGCCAGGGCGTCGGCGATGACGGCGGCCCCGTCCGGTGCGCAGCGCAGGCGGAGCATCCACTGGTCCTGGCCGAGGCGTTCGGCGTCCCGGACGGCGACGACCCGCAGTCCGCCCTCCGCGCTCAGCCGGCGGAAGCGGCGCGCGACGGTCTGGTCGGAGACGCCGAGCACCGCCCCGATGCGGCTGAAGGGGGCCCGTCCGTCGATCTCCAGCGCCGAGAGCACCTGGAGGTCGAGCTGATCGAGGGTGTCGGATCGCATCTCCAGCACGCGTGCTCCTGTCGGATTCCGTCACCCGGATGCCCGTGTGCGTCCTGATCGGCCGTGACCCGTCCATCGTACGGAGCGCTACGCAGCCGTCGTACAGGGAGTTGAGGACATGCGTACATGGGGGCCGCTCACAGCGGTGTGTCTGGGCACGTTCATGCTGCTGCTGGACGTGACGATCGTGGTGGTGGCGCTGCCGGACATGGCGGCGGCGCTGCACACCTCACTGAGCGACCTGCAGTGGGTGGTGGACGGGTACGCGCTGGCGCTGGCCGCGCTGCTGCTGGGGGCCGGTGCCGCGGCCGACATCCTCGGGCGGCGCCGGGTGCACGTGGCGGGCGTGGTGGTGTTCGCCGTGGCCAGCCTGCTGTGCGGGCTGGCGCCGGGGGCCGGGACGCTGGTGGCCGCGCGGGCGTTGCAGGGGGTGGGCGCCGCCGCCATGTTCGCGACCACGCTGCCGCTGCTCGGGTCCGTCTACCAGGGCCGCCGGCGGTCGGCGGCGCTCGGCGTGTGGGGAGCGGTCAGCGGTGCGGCCGCGGCCGTCGGGCCGGTGCTCGGGGGCCTGATCACCGAGGGGCCCGGCTGGCGGTGGATCTTCTACGTGAACCTCCCGGTGAGCCTGGTGGCGGTGTGGCTGACGCTGCGGCTGGTGCCGGAGTCGCGCGGGCCGCGCGGGATGCGCGTCGACTGGGCGGGCACGGCCGCCTTCGCGCTGTTCGCGGGCGGCACGACGTACGCCGTGGTGCGGGCCGGGGAGGACGGGTGGACGGCCCCGGCGGCGCTGTTGGCGTTCGCCGTGGCGGCGCTGGCGCTGGTGGCGTTCGCCGTGGTGGAGCGGCGGGCCGCGCATCCGCTGCTGGATCTGGCGCTGCTGCGCCGCCCGGCCTTCACCGGGGTGATGCTGGGCGCGTTCGCCTTCAACGGGGTGGCCTTCGGCGGGGTGCCGTACCTGTCGATCTGGATGCAGACGCTGCTCGGGATGTCACCGGTGCGCGGCGGTCTGACGCTGCTGCCGATGACGTGCGCGGCGATGGTCGTCGCGGTGCTGGCCGGGCGCCTGCTGCACGGGGCGCCGGCCCGGCTGACCATAGGCGGCGGGCTGCTGCTGATCGGCGCGGGCACCGCGTGCCAGGCGGTGCTGGACGCGGGGGACGGCTGGAGCGCGCTGGTGCCCGGGTTCGTGCTGGTCGGCATCGGCACCGGGCTGGTGGCGCCGAACGTCGCCGGGGCGGCGCTCGCTGCGGTGCCGCCGGAGCGCAGCGGGATGGCGGGCGGCGCGGTGAACACCGTCCGGCAGCTGGGCTACGCCCTCGGTGTCGCCGTCTTCGGCACCTTGCTGACCTCCCGGATGACCGGCACGCTCCCCCACCGGGCCGCCCACACCCTGGCCGGTGGCGGCGCGGCGGCGCTGCGCGCGGAGGTCCCCGAGCACGCGCTGCGCTCCGCGTTCGCCTCGGGCCTGGACACCGCGCTGCTGGTCACGGGCGTGGCCGGGCTGGTGGCCGGCGCGCTGGTGCTGCTCCTGGTGCGTACGGCACCGGCCGCGGGCGAGGCGGCGGCGGCCACGGCGGCCGGACCGGTCCAGGAGGCGGTAGCGGCCCCGGAGTGAGGCCGCGGCGAGGCCGCGCCGGCGGTGCGCGCGGCCGGTGAGGCGGCCCCGGAGCACGTCCGGGGCCGCCTCACCCGTGCGCGTGACCAGGAGGTACAGATTCGGTGGAGATTACGGCAGCGAAACCTACTGAACCGTAAGTATTCTGTCCGTCCCTTCCGCATGTGCGGGCATTTTCCGGTGGTCGCGGCGGACCTACGTGACCTTTGACCGGTTTCCGCCCCCCTCCCGCGGGGTGTGGTCGTGGGGTACCTTTCACGGCCTGTGCGGAGCGTCACCGAGGACGAGGAGCGGGAGCGGTTTGCGCGAGTTCACCACCCCTCCGCTGGCGGAGGCGCCGACGGCGGGCGGTCTGGCCGACGTCGTCTTCGAGCGTGCCCTGACGGACCCGCTGCACGTCTCCCTGGGCCGCAAGGACGACGCCGGCCGGTGGCGGGAGGTGACGGCCGCAGAGTTCCGCGACGAGATCCTCGCCCTCGCCAAGGGACTGCTGGCCCGCGGCATCCGGTTCGGCGACCGGGTCGCGATCATGTCCCGCACCCGCTACGAGTGGACCCTGTTCGACTTCGCCCTGTGGGCGATCGGCGCCCAAGTGGTGCCCGTGTACCCCACCTCCTCGGCGGAGCAGTGTTTCTGGATGCTGTACGACGCCGAGGTGTCGGCGGCGGTCGTCGAGCACGAGGACCACGCGATGACCATCGCCACCGTCATCGACCGGCTGCCCCGGCTGCACCAGCTGTGGCAGCTGGACGCCGGCGCCGTGCAGGAGCTGTACGACGCGGGCGCGCACCTCGACGACGAGGTGGTGCACCGCCACCGGGAGGCCGTCACCCCGGAGTCCGTGGCCACGATCATCTACACCTCGGGGACGACCGGCCGGCCGAAGGGCTGTGTGATCTCGCACGGCAACTTCATGTTCGAGGCCGACACCGTCATCCGGCGCTGGGAGCCGGTGTTCCACTCCAAGAAGGGCGACGAGGCCTCCACCCTGCTGTTCCTGCCGCTCGCGCACGTCTTCGGCCGGATGGTGGAGGTGGCCGCGGTCCGCGGCGGGGTCCGCCTCGGGCACCAGCCGCAGCTGCACGCGGCCGCCCTGCTGCCCGACCTGGCCGCGTTCCGGCCGACGTTCATCCTGGCGGTGCCGTACATCTTCGAGAAGGTGTTCAACGCCGCGCGCCGCAAGGCGGAGAAGGAGGGCAGGGCCGGCCCGTTCGAGAAGGCGGTCGAGGTCGCGGTGAAGTACGCGGAGGCCCTGGAGGCGAAGGCCTGGGGCACCGGGCCCGGCCCCTCGGCGGCGCTGCGGATGCAGCACCAGCTGTTCGACAAGCTCGTGTACGCCAAGGTGCGCGCGGCGATGGGCGGCCGCATCCGCAACGCGATGTCCGGCGGCTCGGGGATGGACCGCCGCCTGGGCCTGTTCTTCGCGGGCGCGGGCGTGCAGATCTACGAGGGGTACGGCCTGACCGAGTCGACGGCGGCGGCGACCGCGAACCCGCCGGAACGCACCCGGTACGGCACGGTCGGCCAGGCCGTTCCGGGCGTCACCGTGCACATCGCCGACGACGGGGAGATCTGGCTGCGCGGCGGCAACGTCTTCCAGGGCTACCTCAACAACCAGAAGGCCACCGACGCGACCCTGCACGACGGCTGGCTGGCCACCGGCGACCTGGGCGCGCTGGACGAGGACGGCTATCTGACCATCACCGGCCGCAAGAAGGAGATCCTGGTCACCTCCGGCGGCAAGAGCGTCTCGCCGGGCGTGCTGGAGGAACGGGTCCGCGACCATCCGCTGGTCAACCAGTGCATCGTCGTCGGCAACGACCGCCCCTACATCGCCGCGCTGGTCACCCTGGACCAGGAGGCCGTCGAGCACTGGCTGACGATGCGCAACAAGCCGTCGCTGACCCCGGCCCAGCTGGTGCGCGACGCCGATCTGGAGACCGAGGTGCGGCGGGCGGTCGTCGCCGCCAACACGCTGGTCTCCCAGGCCGAGTCGATCCGCACCTTCCGCATCCTGGCCCAGCCCTTCACCGAGGAACACGGGCTGCTGACACCGTCGTTGAAGCTGAAGCGCAAGGCGATCGAGAGCGCCTACGCGGCCGAGGTGGAGGCGCTGTACCAGGCGTGAGCCGCCGTCCGGATGCGGTCGGTTCCCGCGCGTCCGGAATGCATCCGGGGCCGTGATCGTTGACGATGGGGAGTACCACCTGTCGACAACCGAAGGATCAACGAGCTCGTGAGCAGCAAGGTCCCCCCGATCAACCTCAACAACGGCGTCGAGATGCCCCAGCTGGGTTTCGGCGTCTGGCAGGTGCCGGACGACGAGGCCGAGCGGGCCGTCGCCACCGCGCTCGAGGCCGGGTACCGCAGCATCGACACAGCGGCGATCTACGGCAACGAAGAGGGCACCGGAAAGGCCATCGCCGCCTCCGGCCTGCCCCGTGAGGACGTCTTCGTCACCACCAAGCTCTGGAACAGCGACCAGGGGTACGACTCCACGTTGCGGGCCTTCGACGCGTCGCTGGAGAAGCTGGGTCTGGACTACCTGGACCTGTACCTCATCCACTGGCCGCTGCCGGCCCGGGACACGTACGTCGACACCTACCGGGCGTTCGAGAAGCTGCACACGGACGGCCGGGTGCGTGCCATCGGCGTGTCCAACTTCCCCGAGGAGCAGCTGCGGCGGCTGCTCGCCGAGACGTCGGTCGTCCCGGCGGTCAACCAGATCGAGCTGCACCCCCATCTCCAGCAGGAGGCGGCGCGCGCGTTCCACGCGGAGCACGGCATCGCCACCGAGGCCTGGTCGCCGCTCGGCCAGGGCAAGGGGCTGCTGGAGGTGCCGGCGATCGTCGCCATCGCGCGCAAGCACGGCCGCACCCCGGCCCAGGTCGTGCTGCGCTGGCACCTGCAGCTCGGCACCATCGTGATCCCGAAGTCCGTGACGCCGTCCCGGATCGAGGAGAACATCGCGGTCTTCGACTTCGCTCTGGACGACGAGGACCTCGCGGCGATCAGCGCACTGAACGAGGACCGGCGCCTGGGCCCGGATCCGGCCACCTTCGACATGGCCTGACCGGGACGGTCCGACCGGCACTGACCAGGGCGGTCCACCAGCATTGACCAGGGCGGGCCGACCGGCAGGGTCCTACCGGCACCGCCGCTCCGGCCGCCCTCTCACGGCCGCCCGCCCGCCGCATGGCGGGCGGGCGGCCGTGGCGTGCCCGGGGCCCGTCAGCCGGGCCGCGCGTCGGCGTGCACGACCTCGAACTCCTCCAGGCCGGTCACCCGCACGTGCGCCTTCGCCGCCCCTTCGTGCCGGGCCGCCGCCTGGCCCGCGCGGGAGGCCACGAGGGAGGTGCGGTCGACGAACACCGTGCCCACGAGGGCGCGCCCGCGGTCCCGGTCCAGGAAGAGGGCCGCCCTGGCCAGGCCGGGCAGCGTCTCGTAGCGCGGCAGCACCGTCGCGCGGAACGTCTCGGTGAACAGGTCGGCGTCCGCCGGGTCGAACTCCACCCGGGTGAGGCGCAGTCCCCCGCCCGCCGCCAGGTGCTGGACCAGGTGGAAGACCGGTACCTCGTAGGTCTCGACGGTCACGGTCGCGGCGAAGGGCTCCAGCAGCGCGGGCCGCCGCTCCCGCATCACCTCGTCGCTGTTGGCCCGGGTCTCCTCGGACGTCCACCAGCTCATGCTCAGCAGTTTGCCGAGGTCGCGGTCGACGAAGACGCCGGCGCCGAGGTAGCCCGGCCGCTCCTCGAGCAGGTCACGCCCGGCGGTGTTCAGGGCCCGTACGGCTGTGTCGATGCCGCCGGGATCGCCGGTCACGTACACGGTGCGGACGAACACGGCGCCTCACCTCCCTGGAGCCGCCGGAATGCGGGACGCATCCGTCGCCCTCAGTCTTCTCCCGTGGACAAACACCCGCAATCGGTACACCGGCCGGGAGTTAGCGACCAAGGGATTGACGGGGACATGCAAGCGGGTCCACCTTGTACCCCACTCAGTAAGGAAAGTTTCCTAACAGAAGGGTCACCCCACAGTGCGTCTTCGATCACTGACCCTCGCCGCGGCCTCCGGCGCGGCCCTGCTGGCCGCCGCCCTGCCCGCGCAGGCCACCGGCCACTCCTCCGCCCGCTCGGTCCAGGAGGGCACGGTCAGCGCGGCCGACCTGCTCGCCAAGGTGACCTCCTGCGCGCAGATCTCCAACGGCAAGTACCGCACCGACGAGGAGACCTCGGCCACGGTCCCGGTGTGCGGCAAGAACGGCGCGGTGTTCTGGAAGGCCGACATGGACATCGACTGCGACGGCCGGCCCACCACCAACTGCAACGCGGACCGCGACCCCTGGTTCCAGGACGACACCGCCTTCCACCAGTCCGACGGCAGGGCGCTCAGCGCCGAGTCGCTGCCGTACGTCGTGGTGCCCAGCTCCAGCAGCATCTGGAACTACGCCGGCTCCGGCATCCAGGGCGGCGGCGTGGTCGCCGTGATCTACGGCGGCAAGGTCGAGTACGCGGTGGTCGGCGACACCGGCCCCACGCAGATCATCGGCGAGGCGTCCTACGCCACCGCGAAGGCGCTCGGCATCGACCCCGACCCGGCGACCGGCGGCACGGACTCCGGGGTGACGTACATCCTGTTCAAGAACTCCAAGGTGTCGCCGATCGAGAGCCACAGCGCGGCGGTCACCCTCGGCGACAAGCTGGCCCGGCAGTTCCTCCAGAACAACTGACTCCGCGACCGAACGGACCGGACATGCCGCGCCGGGGCCCGTGCGTGCGGGCCCCGGCGCGGTGTCAGGCGGTCAGGACAGGGGCGGGTAGGCGTTCTGCATCAGCTGCTGGAACTGCGCGGAGAACCAGTGTCCGGCCAGCGGAGCGTTCGGCAGTGCGCCGGTGGGGCTGTTGCCGTTGCGGGCGTTGCCCCCGTAGGTCGGGTCACACATCTGGTCGAAGCCCTTGCCCTCGTCGTTGGCGACGGCGGAGCTGGCACCGTCCGACTCCCCCGGAGGCTTGACCCACACGTAGGCGTCGATGCCCGCGGCCGGCGCGGCGGTCGGCCGTTCACCGAGGCCCGCACCGCTCTGGTTGCACCAGTTGCCCTGGTGGATGCGCCGGTCGATGCGGCTGCCGTTGACGTAGGCGTCGACCGAGGTCAGCGGGCCCGGGCCGGTGGGCCGGGCGGAGCCGCCCCAGCCGTTGCGGGAGGTGTCGATCAGCATGCCGAGGCTGGAGTTGAAGCCGGCCGCGACCAGCTTGTCGCGCAGCCCCTGGGCGAAGGACTGCTCGTCGACGTACTGGTTCCAGTCCACCCACTTGGACTGGCGCACGGTCGTGCCGTTGACCGTGTCGGTGACCTTGAAGTTCGGCTCCTTGGTGGGGCTGTAGTTGGCGGTGTTGACGATGAAGCCGGTCACGTCGTTGACGCTGGCGCCGTTGCTGGTGGCCGTCTTGTAGAACTCCTGCACCGACGGGCCGAGGTTGGAGTCCCAGCCGAGCCAGCCGTGGTGACCGGCGTCGATGTAGTTGTAGACGTTGGAGAGGGCCCCGAGCTTGTCCAGGGCGTAGCCGACGCCCTTCTCGTAGTTGCCGTTGGCCTTCATGGTGGAGCAGGCCTCGGTGGTGGTGTTGGTGCCGCCGGCGTTGGTCACCAGGTTGGGCAGCGAGTCGGGCTCGATGACCGTGGCGATGCGCAGGCCCGCGTACTTCGAGTCCGCCAGGATCGAGGCGATCGGGTCGATGTACTGCGACTTGTACTTGTCGATGTCCGTCGGGCCGAGTTCGCCGTTGGAGGCGAGCGCCGCGCAGTCGCGGCCGGGGAGGTCGTAGATGACCAGCTGGACGACGAGGTTGCCGCTGCCCTTCTGCTTCAGGGCCTCGTCCAGGTGGGCGCGCAGACCCATCCCCCCGTTGACGCCGTTGATGGCGGCGATCCGGTCGAGCCAGACGGCGGTGGGCTGGTTGGAGATGCGGCTGCCGCCCGGTTCGGCGGCGGCCAGGGCCGACCACTCGGGGTTCACGTACACCTTGGCCCCGGTGTAGGGGTTGTCGACGCGGCCGCCGCCCCCGCCGTCGTCGCCGCCGGTGGTGCCACCGGTCGTACCGCCGGTCGTACCGCCGGTGGTCCCTCCGGTCGTACCGCCGGTGGTCCCTCCGGTGGTGCCGCCCGTGGTCGTCCCGCCCGTGGTGGTCCCGCCGGTCGTGCTGCCCGTGGTCCCGCCCGTGGTGCCACCGGTGGTCCCGCCCGTGGTGCCGCTGCCGGCGTTGCACGTGACGCCGTCGAGCGTGAACGTGGCCGGGACGGCGTTGGTGCCGCTGTAGGAGCCGTTGAAGCCGAAGCTGACCGTGCCGCCGCTGGCGATGGAGCCGTTGTAGCTCTCGTTGGCCGCGGTGACGGCCGTACCGCTCTGGGTGATCTTCGCGTTCCAGCCGTTGGTGACCTTCTGGCTGCCGCCGTACGTCCACTTCAGCGACCAGCTCGACTTCGCGGCCGCGTTGTTGGTGATCGTGACGGCCGCGGTGAAGCCGGTGTCCCACTGGCTCTGGATCTTGTAGTCGACGGCACAGGCCGGCGCGGCTGCCGCGGAATCGGCCGGGATGGCCGCGAACGCCGTCCCGGTGGCTCCGGCGAGGAGGCCGAGGGCCACCAGCAGCGTTGTATTGGTACGACTCATGAGTGCGGGTTTCCTTCTTCCGAGGTGCGGGGGTTACGGGTTGAGGGCACGCAGGTGATCGCGCAGCCCGGTGCCGTACGCGGTGGGTGTGCCGTCGTACGAGGAGATGAGGGACGGCCCGGAGGAGCAGTCCCAGGTGTTCCAGGTCCACCCGAGGTACGACAGGTTCCGGTCGTCGAACCACTTCATGACCTGGTCGACGAACCCGTGCGAGCAGGTGTTCTCCCCGATCTCGCCCGCGACCAGCGGCACCTTGGCCGCGACGGGCGCGAGGGTGGAGTTCCAGCAGCTTTCATTCGCACAGGTGTTGAAGTTGTAGACGTGGTACGCGGCGGCGAGATTGCCCGCCGGGTCGGCCGGCCGGTAGGTCAGCCACTGGCTCAGGTCGTTGGAGTACGCGAGACCGCCGGCCATGACGACGTTCTTCGCGCCGGCGCCGCGGACGGCGTCGAGCATGTCCTGCATGCCGGCGACCTCGTAGGAGATGCCGGGGCAGGTGCCCCCGTCGCGCCAGCACGTCCAGGCGTCCGCGGTGCTGGAGGTCGCCCGGTCCGGGTACGGCTCGTTGAACAGGTCGAACACGGGCGCCGGGTCGTTCTTGAAGGTGGCCGCCACCGAGGACCAGAAGGACGGGCTGTACTGCATGTCGGGCATCGGCTTCTGGCAGGTGGCGTGCACGTCGGAGCAGCCCGCCGAGTTGCCGGTGTACTGGCCGTAGGTCCAGTGCAGTTCGAGGACCGGCGTCATGCCGTGGGCCTCGACCCGGGCCACCAGGTCCTTGACGGCGGCGATGTAGTTGGCGCCGCCGTACTCCGGCTTGACGTTGGGCAGGCCCAGCCAGCACTCCTCGTTGAGCGGGATGCGGACGGTGTTCGCGTGCCAGTCGGCGATCGCCTTGATCGCGGCGTCGTCGACCGGTCCGTCCCAGATGCCGTATCCCTGGACGCACATGAACTCGCCGCCGGAGCGGTTCACGCCGAGCAGCCGGTGGGCGGTGCCCTGGGCGTCCACCAGCTTGGTGCCCGAGACGTGCAGCGCGGGCGCGGAACCGTTCGCCGGGGGTGGCGGGTCGGTGGGTGTGGGGGTCGGGGTCGGGGTCGGTTCCGTGTCCGTGTTGCAGGTGGTGCCGTTCAGCTTGAACGCCGTGGGCACGGCGTTGCTCCCCGACGTGGAGCCGAGGAAGCCGGCGCTGACGCTCGCGCCCGTGCCGAGAGAGCCGTTCCAGCTCTCGTTGGCCGCGGTCACGGTGGTGCCGGACTGGGACCACTTGGCGTTCCAGCCCTGGGTGACCTTCTGGCCGCCGGCGAAGTCGAAGGTCAGCTTCCAGCTGCTGACCGCCGCGGTGTTGTTGGTGATCTTCACGGCGCCCTGGAAGCCGTTGTCCCACTGGCCGGTGACGGAGTACTCCACCGTGCAGGCAGGTGTGGCTCCCTCAGCCGTCACCACCGGTACGACCACGCTTCCGACGAGCGCGGCCGCCCCGGCAACGGCTAAAAGTGCTGAACGCGGGGGGTGTCGCATGAGCGAGTCCTTGCAGCTCGGGCGCGCCGTGACGGACGCGTCGACTGGATGGAACCGCTCCCACTGGTGCGATGGAAGGTAGCGCCAACTCGCCCTGAGGAACAGGGTCTTCGCGCGAATTTTCTCCGACAGGCCTGTCGAACTTTTTCGACTCTTCAAGCATCTTGACCGCCCCAGCCCCCGTCCCCACTATGGGAGCGCTCCCACTGGTTCAAGACTTGTTTTCTCCCCGAGCTTCCCCGAGCCGCAAGCCGCAAGGAGGAACCAGCACCATGGATCCCGGACGCAGACAGAAGGCCGTGCGGCGGGTGTGGACCGCCGTGCTCGCCGCACTCGCCCTGCCCGTCTCCTTACTGGCCACCGGCACCGCTCCCGCGCAGGCCGCGACGGTGCAGTGCAGCGTGGACTACAAGACGAACGACTGGGGGTCCGGCTTCACGGCCGACCTCACGATCACCAACCGCGGCACCGACGCCATCAGCGGCTGGACCCTGACCTACGGCTACTCGGGCAACCAGAAGCTGGTCAGCGGCTGGAACGGGACCTGGTCCCAGTCCGGCCAGTCGGTCACCGTGAAGAACGCGTCGTACAACGGGTCGATCGCGGCCGGCGCCGCGGTCTCCACCGGTGCGCAGTTCACCTACAGCGGCAGCAACGCCGCGCCCTCCTCGTTCGCGGTCAACGGCACCACCTGCGCCGGTGCGCACCAGCCGCCGGTCACCGTGCTGACCAGCCCCGCGGCGGGGGCGGTCTACACGCAGGGTGCGGCCGTCCCGCTGGCCGCCACCGCGGCGGCCGCGGACAACGCGACGATCAGCAAGGTGGAGTTCTACGACGACACCACGCTGCTCGGCACGGACACCAGCGCGCCCTACACGCTCTCGGTCTCCAATTTGACCGTGGGCAGTCATTCCCTGGTGGCGAA
Source organism: Streptomyces sp. NPDC041135 (assembly GCF_055592085.1). Lineage (NCBI taxonomy): Bacteria > Bacillati > Actinomycetota > Actinomycetes > Kitasatosporales > Streptomycetaceae > Streptomyces > Streptomyces sp. NPDC041135. The sequence goes on along the minus strand of NZ_JBVIYZ010000003.1, from coordinate 594,452 downwards.
GGCCTACGACAGCCTGGGCGCGTCCGCCGCGTCCACGCCGGCCGGCATCACGGTGGCCTCCGGGCCCGCCGTCGTCGCCTCACCGAGCCAGCTCGGGGTCCAGCAGGGCAAGTCGGGCACCTTCACGGTGAAGCTGTCGACGCAGCCGAGCGCGAACGTCACGGTGAGCGTGGCCCGCACCGACGGCAACACCGGGCTGTCCGTCACCGGCGGTTCCTCGCTGACCTTCACGCCCGCCAACTGGAACACCGCGCAGACGGTGACCGTCACCGCGGACTCCTCCGGCACCGGCACCGCGACCTTCACCGCCTCGGCCACCGGACACGCCAAGGCGACGGTCGCCGTGACGGAGCTGGCCGCGACGAAGGCGTACGACGCCCGCTTCCTGGACCTCTACGGGAAGATCACCAACCCGGCGAACGGCTACTTCTCCCCCGAGGGCATCCCCTACCACTCGGTGGAGACGCTGATCGTGGAGGCCCCGGACCAGGGCCACGAGACCACGTCGGAGGCGTACAGCTACCTGCTGTGGCTCCAGGCGATGTACGGCAAGGTCACCGGCGACTGGTCGAAGTTCAACGGCGCCTGGGACATCATGGAGAAGTACATGATCCCCACGCACGCCGACCAGCCGACGAACTCCTTCTACAACGCCTCCAAGCCGGCGACCTACGCGCCCGAGTACGACACGCCGAACGAGTACCCGGCGAAGCTGGACACCTCGGTGCCGGTGGGCTCTGACCCGATCGCCGGTGAGCTGAAGTCCGCGTACGGCACGGACGACGTCTACGGCATGCACTGGATCCAGGACGTCGACAACGTCTACGGCTACGGCAACGAGCCCGGCAAGTGCGAGGCCGGCCCCACGGCCACCGGACCGTCGTACATCAACACCTTCCAGCGCGGCCCGCAGGAGTCCGTCTGGGAGACGGTCCCGCAGCCGACCTGCGACGCGTTCAAGTACGGCGGCAAGAACGGCTACCTGGACCTGTTCACCGGGGACTCCTCGTACGCCAAGCAGTGGAAGTACACGGACGCCCCGGACGCGGACGCCCGGGCCGTCCAGGCCGCCTACTGGGCCGACCTGTGGGCGAAGTCGCAGGGCAAGAGCGCCGACGTCTCCGCGACGGTCGCCAAGGCCGCGAAGATGGGCGACTACCTGCGGTACGCGATGTACGACAAGTACTTCAAGAAGATCGGCAACTGCACGAGTCCCTCGTCCTGCCCGGCGGGCACCGGCAAGGACGCCTCCCACTACCTGCTGTCCTGGTACTACGCCTGGGGCGGCGCCAACGACACGTCCGCGGGCTGGGCCTGGCGCATCGGCTCCAGCCACGTCCACGGCGGCTACCAGAACCCCCTCGCCGCCTACGCGCTCAGCTCCAACGCCGACCTCAAGCCCAAGTCGGCGACCGGCTCGGCCGACTGGTCCAAGTCGCTCCAGCGGCAGCTGGAGTTCTACCAGTGGCTCCAGTCGTCCGAGGGCGGTATCGCGGGCGGTGCGACCAACAGCTGGGGCGGCCGGTACGCCACCCCGCCGGCCGGCACCTCCAGCTTCTACGGCATGTACTACGACCCGGCGCCCGTCTACCACGACCCGCCCTCCAACCAGTGGTTCGGGTTCCAGGCCTGGTCGATGGAGCGCGTCGCCGAGTACTACCAGCAGACCGGGAACGCCCAGGCGAAGGCGGTCCTCGACAAGTGGGTGAAGTGGGCGCTGTCCAAGACCACGATCAACCCGGACGGCACCTTCCGCATCCCCTCCACGCTGCAGTGGACCGGCCAGCCCGACACCTGGAACGCGTCGAGCCCCGGCTCCAACAGCGGACTGCACGTGACCGTCGCCGACTACACCGAGGACGTCGGGGTGGCGGCCGCGTACGCCAAGACCCTGTCGTACTACGCCGCCAGGTCGGGTGACGCGACCGCCAAGTCCACGGCGAAGGCGCTGCTGGACGGCATGTGGGCGAACGACCAGGACAGCCTGGGCATCGCCGTGCCCGAGACCCGCACCGACTACAGCCGGTTCAACGACAGCGTGTACGTGCCGAGCGGCTGGAGCGGCACCATGCCCAACGGTGACGCGGTCAACTCCTCGTCCACCTTCGCCTCGCTGCGGTCCTTCTACAAGAGCGACCCGAACTGGTCGAAGGTCGAGGCGTACCTCAAGGGCGGCGCCGCGCCCGTGTTCACGTACCACCGCTTCTGGGCCCAGGCGGACATCGCCATGGCCATGGGCGCGTACGCGGAACTGCTCGAGTAGAGCGCAGCCCTGCTCGTGCGCGCGGCAGCCCGAAACCGTCCCCGCTGAACGCCGCGCGCACGCGACCTCGCCACCGGACGGCGAGGTCACCGGACCGGGCGGTCCCCACCCGAACAGGGGGCCGCCCGGTCTCCCGCGCTTTCCCCCCTCCCCGACGCGCCCCCTGCCCAGACGCCTCTTCGAGAGGACCCCCACCGTGCGCAGAACCCGCATCCTCACGGCCGTGCTGGCGCTCGCCGCCGGCCTGCTCGCCGGCACCCCGCCCGCACTGGCCGCGGCCACCTCGCAGGTCACGGTCGCGGCCGACACCTACACCTGGCGCAACGTCCGCATCGACGGCGGCGGCTTCGTCCCGGGCATCGTCTTCAACCGCACCGAGAAGAACCTCGTCTACGCCCGCACCGACATCGGCGGCGCCTACCGCTGGCAGCAGTCGACGAAGACCTGGACACCGCTGCTGGACTCGGTCGGCTGGTCCGACTGGGGGCACACCGGGGTCGTCAGCCTCGCCTCCGACTCCGTCGACCCGGACAAGGTGTACGCGGCCGTCGGGACGTACACCAACAGCTGGGACCCGGGCAACGGGGCGGTGCTGCGCTCCGCCGACCGGGGCGCGAGCTGGCGGAAGGCGGACCTGCCGTTCAAGCTGGGCGGCAACATGCCCGGCCGGGGCATGGGCGAGCGCCTGGCCGTCGACCCGAACCGCGACAGCGTGCTCTACCTCGGCGCGCCCAGCGGCAAGGGCCTGTGGCGCTCCACCGACTCCGGGGCAAGCTGGTCGCAGGTGACGAGCTTCCCGAACCCGGGCACCTACCGGCAGGACCCGGGTGACACCAGCGGCTACGCCAGTGACAACCAGGGCGTGGTCTGGGTGACTTTCGACGAGTCGACGGGGACGGCCGGGAGCGCCACCAGGACGGTGTACGTCGGGGTCGCCGACCAGGACAACGCGGTGTACCGCTCGACGGACGCGGGCGCGACCTGGACCCGGCTGGCCGGACAACCGACGGGCATGCTCGCCCACAAGGGCGTCCTGGACGCGAAGAACGGCTACCTCTACCTGGCCTACAGCGACAAGGGCGGCCCGTACGACGGCGGCAAGGGCCGGCTGTGGCGGTACGCGACGGCGAGCGGCACCTGGACCGACATCAGCCCGGTGGCGGAGGCGGACACCTACTACGGCTTCAGCGGGCTGACCGTGGACCGGCAGCATCCCGGCACTGTCATGGCCACCGCGTACAGCTCCTGGTGGCCGGACACCCAGATCTTCCGCTCCACGGACAGCGGCGGCACCTGGACGAAGGCGTGGGACTACACGTCGTACCCCACCCGCTCCGACCGCTACACCATGGACGTGTCCAGCACGCCCTGGCTCACCTTCGGCGCCACCCCCTCGCCGCCCGAGGAGAGTCCGAAGCTGGGCTGGATGACGGAGTCGCTGGAGATCGACCCGTTCGACTCCGCGCGGATGATGTACGGCACGGGCGCGACGCTGTACGGCACCGAGAACCTGACGAACTGGGACAGCGGCGGCCGGTTCACCGTCCGGCCCATGGTGCAGGGCCTGGAGGAGACGGCCGTCAACGACCTGGCCGCGCCCCCGTCCGGCGGGGCGCAGCTGTTCAGCGCGCTCGGTGACATCGGTGGCTTCCGGCACACGGACCTGACGAAGGTGCCGGCGCTGATGTACACCTCCCCCACCTTCACCACGACCACCAGCCTGGACTTCGCCGAGACGAACCCCGCCACGGTGGTGCGCGTCGGCGACCTGGACTCGGGCCCGCACATCGCGTTCTCGACCGACAACGGCGCCAACTGGTTCGCCGGCACCGACCCTCCGGGGGTCTCGGGCGGCGGCACGGTCGCGGCCGCCTCGGACGGCAGCCGGTTCGTCTGGAGCCCGGCGGGCGCGGGCGTGCGGTACACGACCGGGTTCGGCTCGTCCTGGTCGGCGTCGAGCGGCATCCCGGCGGGGGCCGTCGTCGAGTCCGACCGCGTCGACCCCAAGACCTTCTACGGCTTCAAGTCCGGCACCTTCTACGTGAGTTCGGACGGCGGCGCCAGCTTCACGGCGTCCGCCGCGAGCGGTCTGCCGAGCGGGGACAGCGTGCGGTTCAAGGCGCTGCCGGGCACCCGGGGCGATGTGTGGCTGGCCGGCGGGGCGGCCGACGGCGCGTACGGCCTGTGGCACTCGACCGACGGCGGGGCGGGCTTCACCAAGCTGCCGGGCGTCGAGCAGGCCGACACCATCGGCTTCGGCAAGGCGGCGCCGGGGGCGTCGTACCAGACGCTCTACACCAGCGCGAGGATCGGCGGGGTGCGCGGCATCTTCCGCTCCACGGACCGGGGCGCCACCTGGACCCGCGTCAACGACGACGCCCACCAGTGGGGCTGGACGGGCGGGGCCATCACCGGCGATCCGAGGGTCTACGGGCGGGTGTACGTCTCCACGAACGGCCGGGGCGTCGTCTACGGCGACACCGCCGCCGGTGACGGCGGAGGCGGCACCGACCCGACGCCGACCCCCACCCCGACGCCGACCCCGACGCCGACGCCGACCGGTGCCTGCGCGGTGACGTACAAGGTCACCAACCAGTGGTCGGACGGCTTCCAGGCCGACGTCCAGCTCGCCAACACCGGCTCCACCGCCTGGAACGGCTGGTCGCTGAACTGGTCCTTCGCCGACGGGCAGCAGGTCACCCAGCTCTGGAACGCCGGCGTCACCCAGTCCGGCACGGCGGTGACCGCGAAGAACGTGGCCTGGAACGCCACCGTGGCCCCGGGCTCCTCGGTGGGCTTCGGCTTCACCGGTACCTGGACCGGGGCGAACGCCACGCCGGCGTCGTTCCGAATGGGGACCCAGAGCTGTACGGTCCGCTGAGCCGGACCGGTCATCGAGGGCGCGTGCCGCGGCCGGCACGCGCCCTCCGCCGCGGTTACGGCGTGTACACCGCCGGGCGCGGCGCCGTCCGCATCCCGTCGCCCAGGAAGAAGCTCGGGTGGGGCGGCTGGTTGTAGGCGGTGTTCTGCCAGGCCAGGGCCGTGCGGTACTGCGTGTCGTGCAGCAGGGTGGTGATCCTCGTGGTGGTGTCGTACGGCGTGGAGTAGATCCGCAGGGCGGTGTTGTCCGTCGTGGGCCAGACGACCTCCTCGCGCCAGTCGCCGAGGATGTCGCCGGACAGGGACGGGGTCGCCTTGGTGCCGTTGCCGGAGTGGACCGAGGCTCCGGTCAGCAGCCGGGTGTCACCGGACGTGCCGTACTTGTCGATGTGGGTGCCGTCGAGGAGTTCCCGTACCGGGTCGCCGTCCCACCAGGACAGGAAGTTGGTGCTGGACGGCTTGCGGGTGGCCACCACGGTGCCCTTGGGGTTGCGGACGCCACTCTCGGACGACGACCAGGACTCGGCTCCCGCGCTGCCCGCCCAGACGTCGCCGGAGACGCCCCGGCCGTTGTCGCCGTTGGCGGGCGTGGACCACAGGACCTGCCCGGTCCTGGCGTCCGCCATCCAGGAGGACGGCTTCGAACCGTCCTCGTCGACCTTGAACTCCTCCAGGCCGGCGCGCGCGGGATCGAGGTCTCCGACGTGCAGGGCGTCGCCGTGCCCGTTCCTGGTGGTCCACAGACCGGATCCGTTGTCGTCGACGGCCATCGAGCCGTACACGATCTCGTCCCTGCCGTCGCCGTCGACGTCGGCCACCGACAGCTGGTGGTTGCCCTGACCGTCGTATCCCTTGCCGGAGTTGGACGAGGAAGCGGTGTCGAAGGTCCACCGGCGGGTGAAGGCGCCGCCCCGCCAGTCCCAGGCGGCGATCACCGTGCGGGTGTAGTAGCCGCGGGCCATCACGAGTGAGGGCCGGGAGCCGTCCAGGTAGGCGGTGGCGGCGAGGAAGCGGTCCACGCGGTTGCCGTAGGAGTCGCCCCACGACGACACGGTGCCGCGCGCGGGGACGTAGTCGACGCTCTGCATCGCCCTGCCGGTGCGGCCGTCGAACATGGTCAGGTACTCGGGGCCGGACAGCACGTAGCCGCTGGAGTTGCGGTGGTCGGCCGAGGCGCTGCCGATGACGGTGCCGGTCCCGTCGACCGTGCCGTCGGCCGTCTTCATCGCGACCTCGGCCCGGCCGTCGCCGTCGTAGTCGTAGACCTGGAACTGCGTGTAGTGCGCGCCCGAGCGGATGTTGCGGCCCAGGTCGACGCGCCAGAGGCGGGTGCCGTCGAGGGTGATGCCGTCGACGATCGTGTCGCCGGTGTAGCCGGACTGGGAGTTGTCCTTGGCGTTGGTCGGCTGCCACTTCAGCACGAAGTCCAGCCGCCCGTCGCCGTCGAGGTCGCCGACGGAGGCGTCGTTGGCCTCGTAGGTGTAGGCGACGCCGTCGGGTGTGGTGCCGCCCGCGGGCGGGCTGATCGGTACGTCCTTGTAGCCGGTGCGGAACTGGACGGCGTGCACCGAGTCCGGCCCCTCCACGCCGCCCACGACCGCGCGGACCGTGTAGTCGGCCTGTGCGGGGGCGCCGGCGTGGAAGAACGTGGTGGAGCCGGTGATCGGGGAGGCGTTGACCTTCGTACCGGCCCGGTAGACGTTGAAGGAGACGGTGTCGGGGTCGGTGCCGAGCCAGCGCCAGTCGACCAGGTTGCCGCTGTCGGTGTGGACGCTGACCACGCCCCGGTCCAGGGCCTCGACCTGCCGTGCGGTGGCCGCCTCGGCGGTCTGGGTGGACAGGGCGGTCAGGCCGGCGCCGAGCAGGGCCGCGACGGCCGTCAGCGCGGCGAGGCCGGCGGCCCGGCGGGCGCGGGGGCGGTGCGGGTGCGGACGGGGGCGTGGTGCGTGGGGGTGCGGGTGCGGGTGCTTCATGTGACGTACCTCCTGGGGAGGACGGACGGGTTCCTTACTCGAGTCGCCGCCGTTCGCGTTCACGTTGCCGGGTCCCCCGGGGGGATGGGCATCAACTCCCGTGCGGTACCGCCCGGTTCAGCCGGTCGTCGGCTTGGCGAAGGCCCGCAGGGCGAAGCGCGGGTCCGGGCGGCGCCGGTCCTGCTCCGGCAGCCGGGCCAGCCGCCCGGCGAGGTCCTCGGTGCGCGGATCGCCGGGCGGCAGCAGGGTGAACCAGCCGCGCCGCAGGTCGGCGATGGTGTCACGGGGGCTGCGGCCCTGCCCCAGGCCGGCGAAGGAGGCGGCACCCGCGGGGCGCAGTCCCGCCGCGGCGGCGCAGGCGGCGACGGTGCCGGCCGCGTCGGCGGCGGGGCGGCGCGGGCGCGGGACGAGGACGGCGTCGATGTCGCTGCCGACGTCGTGGGCGGCCGCCTTGTCGACGGTGGTGACGTACACCCCGCCGGGCCGCAGCACCCGGGCGCACTCGGCGACGACGGCCCGGACGTCCGCCGGGTGGTGCAGCAGGTGCAGCAGCCAGATGCTGGTGACCGCGTCGAACGTGCCGTCGGCGAACGGCAGTCGCCTGCTGTCGGCGAGGAGCACCGCGCCCGGCAGCCGGGTCGCCGCCAGGCGGGCCATGGGCGGGGTGATGTCGGTGGCCGTCACCCGCAGCCCGGGCCGGGCCGCCGCGAGCCGCCGGGTGACCAGTCCGGTGCCGCAGGCGGTGTCGAGGAGCCGGCCCGCGTGCTGGGATATCAGGCCGAGGGCGGCTTCGGCCGCCGCCCGGGCGCGCGGTTCGCCGCCCCGGGTCGCGTCGTAGTCCTCGGCTTCCTTCCCGTAGTCGAGCATGCCCGTCAGTGTGCCCCGTGGCCGGGGGCGATGTCCTCGATCCGGCGGGCCAGCCGGAAGTCGAGCGCGGTGACGGCGCCGCCCACGCTGTGGGTGTGCACGGTGAGGGAGACGATGTGGTAGCCCAGGGTCAGGTCGGAGTGGTGGTCCAGCTCCTCCTGGATGGCGGCGATGTGCATGACCAGCGCCGCCGCCGCGAAGTGCGAGCCGAGCCGGTACGAGCGGGCCAGGCGGTCCCCGTCGAGCGTCCAGCCCGGCAGCTCGGCCAGCCGGTCCTCGATCTCCTTCTGCGACAGCGGTTCCACGGCCATGCTCGGCTCCCTGCGTCGGTGACGGACCGTCGGTGGCGGATACCGGTTCAGCGTGCCACAGGGCGGCCGCACGGGCCCGCCGCTCCGGCCGCGTCCGCGGCCGGGTCGCCGTCGGTTACGGTCGTCCCCATGACCACTGCCGCGCCGAGCACCGCCGCGTCCCGGCCCGCCGTCGCCACCGCCCCCTCCGCCGGCCGGGGCGTCGGCCCCCTGCTGCGGGCCTGGCGGGAGCGGCGCCGGGTGTCCCAGCTCGAACTGGCGCTGCGTGCCGACTCGTCGGCCCGGCACATCAGCTTCATCGAGACGGGCCGCTCCCGGCCCAGCGAGGAGATGGTGCTGCGGCTGGCCGAGCACCTGGACGTCCCGGTGCGGGAGCGCAACGCCCTGCTGCTGGCGGCCGGTCACGCCCCGCGGTACCCGGAGACCCCGCTGGACGATCCGGCACTGGACGCGCTGCGGGACGGCATGGAGCGGCTGATCCGGGGCTACGAGCCGTACCCGGCGCTGGTGGTGGACGCCACGTACACGGTGGTCGCCGCCAACCGGGGCATCGCGATGCTGCTGGAGGGCGTGCCGGAGGCGCTGCTGGCGCCGGCGCCGAACGCGATGCGGCTGACGCTGCACCCGGAGGGCCTGGCGCCGCGCATCCGCAACCTGCCCGAGTGGCGCGGGCACCTGCTGGCGCAGATGGAGCGGCAGATCGCCCTGCACCGCTCGGCCGCGCTGCGCACGCTGTACGACGAGGTGGCGGCCTACCCGGTGCCGGACGCGGGGCCGTGGGACGGCGACGAGGAGGCGGACGGTGCGGGTGGACCCGCCGGGCCGGTGGCCTGGTTCGCGCTGCCCCTGCGGATCGAGCACGCGGGCCGGACGCTGTCGTTCGTGTCGTCGATCTCCACCTTCAACACGCCGATGGACGTCACGGTCGCCGAGCTGGCGATCGAGACGTTCCTGCCCGCCGACCCGGCCACCGCCAAGTACCTGCACACCGTGGCCGGTTGACCCGCCGGTGTGACTGTCACGCCGACCGGGTCGACCAGATGTGCGAAGCGGCGTCACATGGCACACTGCTCGCGTACTTCGGCGCGTAGGGGAGGGCGTGGCGTGAGTGAACGGCGGGCTGCGCCCACGGTCGGCCAGGTGGTGCTCGGCAAGCGGCTGCAGGAGTTGCGGGAGGCCGCCGGGTTCTCCCGTGAGGAGGCCGCCCGGGTGCTGCGGGTCGCGCCGGCGACCGTACGGCGCATGGAGATGGCCGAGGTCTCCCTGAAGATCCCGTACGTGCAGGTGCTGCTGACCACGTACGGCGTGTCCGACGAGGAGACGGTCGCGTTCGTGGAGCTGGCCGAGGAGGCCAACCAGCCGGGCTGGTGGCAGCGGTTCCACGACGTGCTGCCCGACTGGTTCAGCCTGTACGTCAGCCTGGAGGGCGCCGCCCGGATCATCCGCTCCTACGAGCCGCACTTCGTGCCCGGCCTGCTGCAGACCGAGGCGTACGCGCGGGCGGTGATGGAGGCCGGCACCATCGGGCAGGCCGGGCCCGGGACCATCGAGCGCCACGTGTCGCTGCGGATGGAGCGCCAGCGCCTGCTGGACAAGGACGACCCGCCCCACCTGTGGGTCATCATGGACGAGACGGTGCTGCGGCGCCCGGTGAGCGAGCACCCCGAGGTGATGCGCGAGCAGCTGGACCGGCTGCTGGAGTACGCGGACCGGGACGGGGTGACGCTGCAGCTCGCCGAGTTCGCCGCCGGACCGCACCCGGGGACGTACGCGCCGTTCACGCTGTTCCGGTTCGCCCAGCCGGAGCTGCCGGACATGGTGTTCACGGAGTACCTCACCGGCGCCCTCTACCTGGACGCGCGCCAGGAGGTCGCGGCCCACCTGGAGGTGCTGGACCACATGACGGCCCGGGCCGCCTCCACGCAGCGCACCCGCACGCTGCTGCGCCGCTACCGCGACACCTTCTGAGCCCCCGCACTCCCCCCGCGCCCTCCCCCGGGCCCTGCCCCGGACGGCCGGTCTGAACGGGTGGGGCCGCCGGGCCGGCCCTAGGTTCGACAGCACGGGGCGACCGAGGGAGCGCACGTGAGCGAGACGCAGGTTCCATCCGGCAGGCCGGGGACGCGCCCGGCGCCCGGCATACGGCAGACCGGGCGGCGACGGCACACCGGCGCCGCCCGCGCGGACGCGGAGGCGGCCTGATGCCCTCGGACGCGGTATTCTACCAGGCCGCGGCGCTCTGCCTCACCTACCCGGACGACGACTTCGTGGCCCGGCTGCCGCTGCTGCGCGAGGCCGCACCACAGCTGAGGACGTTCACCGACCACGCGGCCGTCACCCCGCCGCCCGCACTCGCCGCGCACTACGCCGAGGTCTTCGACTGCGCCCACCCGGTCCCCGAACCGGGCCGGCACAGCCTGTACCTGAGCTGGTGGCACGACGGCGACACCCGGCGGCGGGCCGCGTCCGTGGACCGGCTCAGAGACCTCTACCGGGCGCACGGCCTGGAGGTCAGCGGCCAGGAGCAGCCGGACTTCCTGCCCGCGGTGCTGGAGTTCACCGCCCGTACGGGCGACACGGCCCCGCTGGCCGGATACCGCGGCAGCCTGGAGCAGCTCCGGGCGCGGCTGACCGCCCTCGGCACTCCGTACGCCGGTGTCCTGGACGCGGTGTGCGCCACCGTCCCGGTCGCTCCTCCCCCGCGGCCCCGGTCCGCTCCGCAGGACGGGCCCGGGCACGGCGAGGAGAGCTGAGGCGGCGGCCGGGCGGCCGCCGCCGGGGGCCGGACACGGGCGAGCGTCCGGCCCGGTGTCCCGGCCGTGTGCCGCCGGGACACCGGGGGCGGTCAGCAGCCGATGGGGGCGGAGCCCACGGCCACGTCGTCGAACCACAGGGTGTCGTCGCCCACCCCGTAGCTCTCCCAGCCCAGGCGCAGGCTGGTGGGCCGGGGCGGGGTGGTGCGGGAGAGCCACTGCTGGTCGACGTCCTGGGTGGGGACGCCGTCGACGTGCAGGCCGGCGATCCGCTCGTCCCCGAGCCAGGTGTCGAGGTTGGGGGCCTTGGTGTCGATCGCGAAGCGCAGGCACTGCCAGCTTCCGGTCGGCAGCGGCTTGCTCAGTGCCACGCCGGCCGGGCTCTGCGCCGGCAGGGTGGCGTCGTCGCTCTCCCGGTTCCACTGCAGGGCGCCGTTCTGGCCGCCGATGCGCAGGCTCCGGCCGGCCTGGGAGGTGTCGGGCATCGAGACGAACGCGACATGGGCCGCGGGCAGCGCGGTGGTGTGCCGGACCCACATGCGGGCGTACAGCACCGGGCCGACCGAGGACAGGTCCGCGGTGGCGGCGACGAAGGCGTGGTTGCAGTAGCCGGCCCGGCCGTCGACCCGCAGCGACCGGCTGCCGCTGTGCGCGACCGAGGTGTCGACCGAGGCCGTGCCGGTGCCCTGGCAGTCGGGTGCGGTGAACCGCCAGGCGCCGGACGGGGTGGAGCCGGTCTGGTCCTCGAAGTCCGAGCAGATCACCGCGGACCCGCACTCCGCGCTCGGCGGCGGGGTGGTGGGCGGCGGAGTCGTGGGGGGCGGGGTGGTGGGGGGCGGGGTCGGCGTGGTGCCGTCGCCGCCGCAGGAGACGCCGTTGAGGGCGAAGTCGGTCGGTGCCGGGTCGGCCGAGCGCCAGGTGCCCTGCACACCGAAGTCGGCGCCGGCCCCGGTGGCCAGCGCGCCGTTCCAGCTCGTGTTCACGGCGACGACCGACCGGGCGGACTGGGTGACGGTGGCGTTCCAGGCCGAGGTGACCTGCTGGTCGCCGGTGTAGGTCCAGGTCAGCCGCCAGCCGCTGAGGGCCGGGCCGAGGTTGGTGACCTTGATCTGGGCGGTGTATCCGCCGGACCACTGGTTCACGGTGTAGTCCACCCGGCAGCCGGCCTCGGCGCCGCTCGCGGACATCGCCGTGACGCCGGAGACCGTGAGGCCGGAGACCAGCAGGGCGGCGGCCGTGAGGACCGCAGCCCAGGGCCGGCGCGGTAATCGGGGGAAGGGGACGCGCATGTGTGCCTCCGAGGTAGCGGGTGCGGGAGATTTTCGGGAGCGCTCCCAACCATCGGGACGGGGCTCCGGACCGGCCGGAGCCCCGTCGGGAGGTCAGCTGGTGGGGAAGTTGTCCGCGGTGCTGATCCGGTTCTTGACCAGCGCCCCGGAGTCGGTCAGCACGCCACTGCTGCTGTAGTCGGTGCCGTCGCAGGTGCCCGGCCGGAGTGCCGCGCTGCTCTCATTGGCGTCGGAGTAGGTCCAGTTCGCGTAGCTGATCTTCAGCTGATCGAGCAGGTCCAGCCAGGCCGTGGTGCTCGCCTGGTCCATCGCTCCGCCGCCGGTGGCGCTCACCGTGCCGAATTCGGTGACGAACAGCGGCAGTTTGGAGGCGGCCCGGCTCACCGCGGCGCGGTAGTTGTCCTTGTGGCTGGCCGCGTAGAAGTGGAACGTGTACATGATGTTGGTCGCGTTGACCGGGTTGTTGATGATCTCGCTCTCGTTGGAGCCGTCCGAGACGCCCAGCGAGGACCAGCCGCGGGTGCCGACGATGACGACGGCGTCCGGGTCGGCGGCCCGGATCACCGGGATGACCTGCTCGGCGTAGCTCTTGATGGCCGCCCAGCTCACGCCGTTGGGCTCGTTGGCGATCTCGTAGATGACGTTCTTCTTGGCCGCGTTGCGGGCGGCGACGTTGGCGAAGAACGTCTTCGCGCGGTCGATGTTGTAGTTCGGGTCGCCCGGCGTCAGGGTGTGGAAGTCGATCACCGCGTACATGCCGCGGGCCTCGGCCATGTCGACGTAGCTGTTCACGCGGCTGGTGAAGCCCGCCGGGTCGGTCTCGTAGCCGCTCTCCTGCACGTACATGGCGATGCGCAGCAGGTCGGCCTTCCAGTCCTTGGCCAGCGCGTCCATGGAGGCGGTGTTGTAGCACTTGCTGAACCACTGGATGCCGTGCGTGCTCATGCCGCGCAGCTGGATGGGGCGGTTGTACTGGTTGCACAGGTTCACGCCGCAGACGTGCAGCTGACCGTTGATGTCCAGGGGGGTGCCGGTGCCCGGGGTGGGCGGCGGGGGCTCGTCACCGCCGCCGACGGAGCCGGTACAGGCGACGCCGTTGAGCGTGAACGCGCTGGGCTTGGGGTTGGAGCCCGTGAACGAGCCCGTGAAGCCCAGGTCGGCGGAGCCGCCGGTGGCCAGCGTGCGGTTCCAGTCGAGGTTCGCGGCGGTGACGGCGGCGCCGGACTGCGACCAGGTGGCGTTCCAGCCCTGGGTGATCTTCTGCCCGGAGTCCGGCCAGGTGAACTTCAGGGACCATCCGGTGACGGGGGCGCCCAGGTTGGTGACCTTCACCCCGCCCTGGAAGCCGCCCTGCCACTGGCTGCTGATCGTGTAGTCGACCTTGCAGCCGGTGGCGGCCACCGCCTGGGGGCTGAACAGCGCCGTCAGGCCCAGAACCGTCGCGCAGGTGGCCAGTACGGCCAGAAAGCGTCTCAAGGTGTTCCTCCTCGTGCAAAGCGTGCGAAGTGGAAGCAGCGCGATGGGAGCGCTCCCAAAGCCCATCGGCCCGAGACCGTACACGGTGTGCCGGGGCGCGTACAGGCATCCGGCAGCGGAACAATGCGGCCGCGCGGACGGCCCCGGCATGACCGCTGCTCAGACGGACGCGGCCGGGGCGGGGTTGTTACCTCCGGACCCCGGACGCAGCGATGCCGCGCCCCGGTGCGGGGCGCGGCATCCGTCGGCCGTGCGGTGGACGGCCGGTCGTCGTGCGGTGGACGGCCGGTCGTCGTGCGGTGGACGGCCGGCCGTGGTTGCGGTGGACGGCCGGTCGTCGTGCGGTCAGGCCAGCTCGGCCGTGAGGGTGATGGTCGTGCCGGTCAGGGCCTGGCTGACGGGGCAGTTCTTCTTGGCGTCCTCGGCGGCGGCGGCGAAGCCGTCCGCGTCCAGGCCCGGGACCTCACCGCGGACGGTGAGGTGGATGCCGGTGATGCCCTCGCCCGGCTGGAAGGTGACGTCCGCCTTGGTCTCCAGCCGGGTGGGCGGGGTGCCGGCGCCGGCCAGGCCGTGCGAGAGGGCCATGGAGAAGCAGCTGGAGTGGGCGGCGGCGATCAGCTCCTCGGGGCTGGTCTTGCCGTTCGCCTGCTCGGCGCGCGACGGCCACGACACCGGCTGCTCGCCGATGCCGGAGGAGTCGAAGGTGACGACGCCGGTGCCCTTGAGCAGGTCGCCTTCCCAGACGGTGTGTGCGGTGCGCGTGGTAGCCACGGTGGTTCCTTTCGGGTGCGGTCCCGTTTCCGAGTCCCCTGGGTTTTCCCTGGTCCCATCCGATCACATCCGGGCGCACGACACCCGCGAGAACGGCCTACGGGGGACGAGCACCCGGTGCGTCCGCGCCGGCGCCGGGTGTCCCCGCGCCCCCGCCCCTCAGGCTGCCCGGTCGGAGTGTGCCGCCTGGCCGGTCTGCCCGGAGCGGTCGGCGTCGGCCGGTTCCCGCGCCGTTAGCGGCACCTGGGGCCCGGCCGGTTCGCGCAGCCAGCGGCGCAGTACGCGGTGCACCTGCTCGGCGCCCACCAGGTCCTCCCCGTCGGCCACCGGCGCGGACAGGGCCAGCGGGGAGAGCAGGAACGGGCGGCCCTGGTCGCCGCCGAGGCCGCCGTGGGAGCCGATCTGCTCCTCGAACGCGAGGACTTCGCCGTCGGCCGGGTCGTACGCGGAGTTGACCATGATGTCGGCGGTGTGCGGGAAGGAGTGGGTGCGGCGCACGGCGTCGGCGGCGCCCGGGCCGAACGGGCCCAGCGGGCCCGGCTCCTCGTCGAGGCGGTCCAGCGGGATCTGTGCCCCGTCGGCCCCGAGCACGACACCGCCGTGCTCCGCGCTGCGCACCAGCAGGAAGCCGATGCCGGGGTGGTTGGCGAGGGTGGTGAGCAGGCCGGGGTGGCGGACGTCGATCTCCTCCTTGGTCATGCGGTGCGGCACGTCCGGGAAGGAGATCAGGCCGAGGTTGCCCGAGGCCAGCACGATCGGCTCGGACCGCGGTCCGGGGCGGTGCCGTTCGCCGCCCTCCTCGACGGGCCTGCGCAGGGCGGCCCGTACGGCCGCGCGGGCCTCGGCGCCGCTGTGCGTGCGCTCGGCGCGGCGCGGGACGTGCAGCCCGCAGCCGGCCCGGACCAGGTCGGCGAGGGTGAGGCCGTAGCGGGAGCGGAAGGTCTCGCCGGGACTCTGCCCGTGGTCGGACAGGACCACGATCCGGTAGGGGCGCGGGGCGTGTTCGGCGACGTTCTCGATCAGCGCCAGGGAGCGGTCGAGGCGTTGCAGGACCCTCGCGGCGTCGCGGCTGCGCGGACCGGAGTGGTGGGCGACCTCGTCGTAGGCGACCAGGTCGGCGTAGACGGCGGTGCGGCCGGCGAGCATGTCGCCGGTCACGGCGGCGACCACGACGTCGCGTTCGACGACGGTGGCGAAGGCGCGGACCAGCGGATAGAGCCCGCCGCGCCCGACCCGGGGACGCTCCTTGCGCAGCCGGGCCCGGCTGGACTGGCCTATCTCGCGGGCCACCTCGGCGGCGAAGGACAGGGCGGTGCGCACGGCGTTGGCGGGATCGCAGAAGTAGGCGAAGTACCCGGCGCGGCTGCGGTTCTCGCGGCCGCGGCGGCGGGTGGCGATGGACAGCACCAGGGCCTGTTCGTCGGCGCCGCCGCTGAAGAGGTTGCCGCGGCTGGCCCCGTCGGCGGTGAGCAGCCCGCCGTCGCCGGTGCGTTCGACGGCCCGGCGCTGGAGTTCGGCGGCGCTGGTCGGGCGGTTGCAGACCATCACCTCGCGGTGCTCCTTCTCGTACCAGCGGAAGGCGGGTATGTCGAAGGTGCTGCCGTGCAGGATGCCGAGCTGGCTGGCGCCGGTCTGGCTGGACCAGTCGGTGCGCCAGGCGGTGAGCCGGTGGGTGGGCCGCGGGACGGGCCGGTGGGTGCCCCGGCGGCCGGTCCGCCCGGTGGCAGCGCTCGCGCCGTCGGCGGCGAGCCAGCGGGCGACGGTCGGCACCAGTCCCGCGCGGACGGCCTCGGTGAGGACGTCGTGGCCGACGCCGTCGAACTGGACGAAGACGATGCCGGGGGTCTCCGGGCAGGGCGGGCCGGAGCCGCGGCGGCGGTGGGCGAGCCGGTAGAGCCTGCGCCGGTAGGCGTCGTCATCGCGTACGGCCAGGGCGGCGCCGGTGGCGGAGGCGACCGCGGACATCACGGCGGCGACGATGACGGCGGTCTCGGGGGCGGCCTCGCTGTCACCGGAGGGGTTGATGCGCAGGGCGAGCAGCAGCAGGGAGCCGTTGAGGAAGAAGACCAGCAGCCCGAGGACGAGGGCGGGCACGAGCAGCAGCAGCCGGACCAGCAGGGGCCACACCACGGCGGACAGGAGACCGAAGGCACCGGCGCCGAGCGCGGCGGTGACCGCGATGTGGGTGGCGCTGTCCCCGTCCGGTGACTGGAGCCGGAAGTCGGGCAGCAGGCCGGCGAGCACGAGCAGGGTGAGGGTGCTGACCGCCCACACCGTCACGCTCCGCCCGACCTGACTGGCCACCCGCCGCCACCGCACGCCCCGCACACCTCACGTCCCGGCCCCCGACCGTCACGGGCCCCGGGCCACCCTGCCACACGGGCCGCGACCGCCCGACCGGACCCCGGCCCCGGGCCCCGCCCCCGGCCTCCGGGCCCGGCCGACACCGGGAGCGGCGGCCGGCGTGACCCGGCGTGGCGCCCCGCCGGCCACCTCTCCCTTCGTGAAGTGCGCCGGCAGTCGGTCACCGGTCGTGGGGATCCCTCTCAGCCGTCGGGGTGGTCAGCGCCCGGCTGTGCCCGTCATGCCGGCGGAGGGTCAGCCGTGGAGCGGGCCGGGCGCCGGGTCACCTCGGGGGACGGGACGGCGATCGCACGCGGTCCACTGCCGCGGACGGTTGCGGGACCGGCCGCCCGCCTCCTCGCACGCGGGGCACCCGCCGTCGTCGCGTGGACCCGATCGAGAAGCGGGCGGTCGAGGGCGGCCGTCAGGCCACGGACATCCGCACGCCGGAGCCGTCCGACTGATCGGCGGGGAGATGGGTACCCGGGGGCCGCCTCGCGTCCGGCGCGCACGCTCCGACCGGACACGGGCCGTCAGCCCGGAAGGACGCATCAGCAGCATGACCACGCACACCCCACCCCGTCGCCCGCCTCCGTCCACGGGCGGCAGCGACTTCGCCCGTCTGTCCAGGATGATCGCCGAGGCCGGCCTGATGAACCGGCGCCCCGGCTACTACACCGTCCGGTCCCTCGCCGTGACCGTCGCCTACGCCGGGGGCTGGAGCGCGTTCGTCCTCCTCGGCGCCGGCTGGTGGACCCTGGCGCTCGCCGCGTATCTCGCCGTGATGTTCGGCCAGGTCGCTCTGCTCGCCCACGACCTCGCACACCGCCAGGTCTTCCGCCGACGCCGGCCCAGCGAGATGACCGGCCGCATCGCGGCGGCCGCCATCGGGATGGGCTACGGATGGTGGCAGGACAAACACACCCGACACCACGCCAACCCCAACCACGAGGGCCTGGATCCCGACATCGACCCCGACGTGCTGGTGTGGTCCCAGGACCAGGCCCGTGCCGCGACCGGGCTGCCGAGGCTCCTCGGCCGCTGGCAGGCGTTCCTCTTCTTCCCCCTGCTTCTGCTGGAAGGGGTCAGCCTTCACGTCGCCAGCGCGCGAGCACTGGGCAATCGCGCCCTGAAGAAGCGCGCCCTGGACGGCACGCTGCTCTGCGGGCACCTCGCCGCCTACCTGACCGCCGTCTTCCTCGTCCTCCCGCCCGGCATGGGGATCGCGTTCCTGGCCGTCAACCAGGGCCTGTTCGGCCTCTACCTCGGTTGTCTGTTCGCTCCCAACCACAAGGGCATGCCGATCCTCACCGGCGACGACGGGCCGGACTACCTGCGCCGCCAGGTTCTCACCGCACGAAACGTACGCGGCAACCGGTTCACCGACCTCGTCCTGGGGGGACTGAACCACCAGATCGAACACCACCTGTTCCCCAGCATGCCCAGTGCCCACCTGCGCAGGGCGCGGCCCATCGTCCGCCGCTACTGCCAGGACCTGGGCGTGGACTACCTGGAAACCGGACTGATCGCCTCCTACCGGCAGGCACTCGCCAGCCTCCACCGGGCGGGAGCCCCGCTGCGGCGAGCCCGTGTCAGCACGGCCCCGGTGTGACGCACGCCCACCGACCGTAGAAGATCCCGCCGCCCCTCCCGGCCCGGAAGGACATCCCTCGTGAAGGGCCCGCCCCTCCGCCACCGGGCAGCCGTACGGATCACTCAGCGGTGGGCACGGCACGTCCCACTGCCGCGACCACCCCCGGTCGTCCGACCGGGGGTGGTCGGGGAAAGAGAACACGCGTCCGCGATCAGTCCACTACACTCGGGTGAAAGCCTCTGATCAGGGAAAACGGCAGAGCGCTACGAGGGCGCGCCGCCGGATGCCAGTAGTGAGGGCGTGCGGACCTGCATGTCCCGCCTTCGTTTCGGTCACAGCGTCACCGGAGCGTCGCCCGAACGTCGCGGACATGCCGGACGGCGCGTCACAGCTCCACCCCCTCGACCGGACCCGGCACGCAGCCAGTGACCCTGAGTACCAGCGAACGGCGAGGAGTCACCGTGACCGTAGGCGGGCCGGACGAGGACGGTGGGTCACCCGGTCGTACTCCACCCGACAGGGCTGGCCGGTACCGGGCGACGACCTTGGCGGGGGCGCTGGCGGCGGCGGAGTCCGCGGCGCCCGTGGAGTCGCTCGACGTCGTCGCGCGCATGCTCAGGGATCAGCTCGGGGCCGCGTCGGTCTCCTTCCTCATCACCGACTTCGCCGGCGGCTCGGTCGTACGACTGGGCACGGCGGGCAGCGTCGAGACCGACGAACCCCCCAGGCGCACGACGCTGCGGGGGACCCTGTACGACGACGTGATCCGCACCCAGCGGCCGGGCGTGGAGGAGGCGGGCGAGGGCGAGCCGGTCCGTGTCGTCGCTCCCGTGACCAATCGGGGAGACGCCATCGGTCTCCTCGAACTGTTCCTGCCCGCGGCGCCGGACGCGGAGGTGATGCGGGTGATCGGCGAGACCGCGCACGCGCTGGCCTACATCGTCATCGCGAACCGGTCCTACACCGACGTGTATCAGTGGGGCCGCCGTACCGTCCCGCTGAGCCTGGCCGCGGAGATCCAGCACCGGCTGCTGCCCGCGTCGCTGGCGTGCGAGGGAGCGCAGTTCGCGGTCGCCGGGGCGCTGGAGCCGGCGGACCACGTTGGGGGTGACACCTTCGACTACGTGATCGACCGGGACACCGTCCAGCTCTCCGTCACCGACGCCATGGGGCACGATGTCGCCGCCGCGCTGCTGGCCACCCTTGCGGTGGGCGCCCTGCGCCGGGCCCGGCGGGCCGGTGCCGACCTCGCCGAACAGGCCCGCCAAGCGGACCGGGCCATGCGCGAGCACGGCCGCCAGAGCTACGTCACCGGCCAGCTTCTGCGTATCAGCCTGATCGACGGCAGGACCGAGTTCGTCAACGCCGGGCACCCCTGGCCGCTGCGGATGCGCGACGGGCTCGTGCGGGAGATCGCTCCGGAGATCGATATGCCGTTCGGCTTCCATGTCCCTCACGGCTACCGGGTCCAGTCGCTGGACCTCCGGCCGGGTGACCGGTTGGTGATGCTGACCGACGGCATGCTGGAGCGCCACGCCCACCCCCTCGATCTGTCGGATCTGATCATCCGCACGCGCGCGCTGCATCCCCGTGAGGCCGCTCGCACCCTCATCGCGGCGGTCGTCGACGCCCATCACGGCCACCTGAAGGACGACGCGACCGTCATGTGCCTGGACTGGCACGGCGCCGGCCACTCCCGGCGGGACGCCGACACCGGGGCCGACCTCGCCGGCGCCTCCGCCCCGCGACCGGGGCGGACCGTTCCCGGGCGATGACCCGGGCACCGCTCCGGCACTCCGGTCACTCGCTCCCGCGGGCTCCTGGGCAAGTGGATGCTCGGCCCCGGGTGACCGCTCCACCCCGGACAGACGCCTACGACCAGCGGGGACCACTTCGCCGGCCGACAGCCGCTCGCCGACCGGTCGGCGGCGGTCATGGCCCGCCGACCGGTCAGCGGCCGTCGTAGCCGGCCGTCGGCATCGACAGCCTGCGGTGCACCCGTGCCTTCATCTGCGCGTCGTACGACGGCTCGGCCCGCCCCACGGTCTCCATCCGCACACCGCGCCGCGCGCACTCGGCGGTGAACTCCTCGACCGACGACAGGGCGCGCTCCAGCACCCGGCGGCTCGGCGCGACGAAGACGTCCACGCCGGAGCGGACCCCGTCCCACAGCGCGCAGTGGTCGAAACGCAGCCCGCGCACGAGGAGTTCCCGGGCGACCACGTACCCCCGCTCCGCGGCCCAGCGCGCGCACATCGCGTGCTGGCTGCGGGAATCGACGAGGAAGGGATCACGCTCCAGTTCCTCCAGGGGAGTAAGGCTGGCGATCGCGGTCACCCGTACCACCGCAGGCCGGCCGGAGGCCCTCCGTACCTGTCCCATGGCGTCCCCTCACCTCCGGTTTCGCCGCCGACCCTACTCCTGCCCGTAGGCTTCGGGGAGTCGCGCGAAGGAGGCAAAGGAAGGTGCCGGTGGAGATCACCTGGTGGGGTCACGCCACCTGCACGGTCGAGGACTCGGGCGTGCGTGTGCTGACCGATCCCCTGTTCGCCCGCCGGCTCGCGCACCTGCGCCGCCGCCGGGGCGCCACGCCCCCGGCGCACGCCCGCCGCGCGGACGCCGTCCTCGTCTCCCACCTGCACGCCGACCATCTGCACCTGCCCTCGCTGGCGGCGCTCGCGCCGGGCACGCGCCTGGTCGTGCCCCGGGGCGCGTCACGGGCGGTGCCGGGGCTGCGCCGGCTGACCGGGCTGCGCGTCACCGAGGTCGGCCCGGGTGACGTGACCCGGGTCGGCGACCTCACCGTACGGGCGGTGCCCGCGCTGCACGACGGGCGGCGGCTGCCGGTCGGCCCGCACCGCGCGCCCGCGCTCGGGTACGTCGTCGAGGGCGAGGCACGGACCTACTTCGCCGGGGACACCGGGCTGTTCGACACCATGGCCGAGGAGGTCGGGCCGGTGGACGCGGCGCTGCTGCCGGTGGGCGGCTGGGGACCGTACCTCGGCGAGGGGCACCTGGACGCGGGGCGGGCGGCGCGGGCACTGGCCCGGCTGGCGCCGCGCTGCGCGATACCGGTGCACTACGGCACGTACTGGCCGATCGGCATGGACGCCGTACGGCCGCACGAGTTCCACGCGCCCGGTGACGAGTTCGTGCGCCTGGCGGCCAGGTACGCGCCCGGCGTGGCGGTGCACAAGCCGGCGCACGGCGAGAGCGTGCGCCTGCAGGTCGCCCGGTGAGCCGGCTGCCGGCCGCGGCGGCCGTGGCCGCCGCGTCGACGCCGCCGGTCGTGCCGGTGGCGTCCGCGTCCCAGGCGCTGGGGTACCCCTCGCTGTTCCTGCTGGTGTTCTTCGGCGCGCTGGTCCCGGTGATCCCCACGGGGGCGCTGGTGAGTTCGGCGGCGGTGGTGGCGTTCCATCAGCAGGCGCCGCTCACGCTGGTCCTGGTCTTCCTGACCGCCTCGCTGGCGGCGTTCCTCGGCGACGCCGCGCTGTACTGGCTGGGGCGGCGCGGGTTGCGGTCGAAGAACGGCTCGCGCTGGCTGGAGGCGATCCGGTCCCGGGCGCCGGAGGACCGGCTGGACCAGGCGCGGGAGAAGCTGGCCGAGCACGGGACGGCGGTGCTGGTGCTGTCCCGGCTGGTGCCGGCGGGCCGGATACCGGTGATGCTGGCCTGCCTGCTGGCCGACTGGCCGCTGCGCCGCTTCGCCCGGGGCAACCTGCCGGCGTGCCTGGCGTGGGCGGTGACGTACCAGCTGATCGGCATCCTCGGCGGCTCGCTGTTCAAGGAGCCGTGGGAGGGCGTGGTCGCGGCCGTCGTACTGACGGTCCTGGTCAGCGCGGTGCCGAACGTGTGGAAGCGGGTGCGCGCCGCCGCGAGCGCTCCGCAGTAGGGGGCGGTGCCGCGGGCAGGAGGGGCGCCGCGGGCGGGGTCACAGCACGCGGGAGCCGCCGATCGGCATGTCCCACAGGTCGGCGCGGTCCCGGCCCGCCTTCTCCCAGGCCGCCCGCACCCGGGTGAGCGGTTCGAGGACCGGCTCGGCGGAGAGGACGAACGTGCCCCAGTGCATGGGCGCCATCCTGCGCGCTCCCAGGTCCAGCGTGGCCCGTACCGCCTCCTCCGGGTCGCAGTGGACGTCGCTGAGCCACCAGCGGGGGTCGTAGGCGCCGATGGGCATGAGGGCCAGGTCGATCCCGGGGTAGCGGCGGCCGATGCGCGAGAACCAGTGGCCGTAACCGGTGTCGCCGGCGAAGTAGAGGCGCTGCCCGTCGGCGGCGGTGAGGACCCAGCCGCCCCAGAGGCTGTGACAGGTGTCGGTGAGGGTGCGCTTGGACCAGTGGTGCGCGGGCACGAAGTCGAAGCGCACGCCGCGCAGTTCGGCCGCCTCCCACCAGTCCAGCTCGGTGACGCGGGTGAACCGGCGCCGGGCGAACCAGCGGCCGAGGCCGGCCGGCACGAACACCGGGGTGTCGCGCGGGAGCCGGCGCAGCGTCGGGGCGTCCAGGTGGTCGTAGTGGTTGTGGCTGATGACCACCGCGTCGACGGGCGGCAGGGCCTCCCAGGCGACCCCGACCGGGGTGATGCGGGCCGGGGTGCCCAGGATGCGGCGGGACCAGACGGGGTCGGTCAGCACGGTCAGGCCGCCGATCCGCACGATCCAGCTGGCGTGCCCCGCCCAGGTGACGGCGAGGGTGCCGGCGTCGACGCGGGGCACCGGGGCGGGGGCGTAGGGCAGCCGGGGGATGTCGGCGAGTCCCTCGGGCCCGGGGCGTACGGCGCCCTCGCGGGCGAAGCGGGCCAGGGCCTTGAAGCCGGGCAGCGGTGCGGTGAGCCGGTCGTGGAACGTCCGCGGCCACACCCGCCGTTCGCCCAGCGGGCGGGGCTCGGCGAGCGGCGGGGCGGGGGCGGCTAGGGGCCCCGATGTGACCGATCCGGACGGCTGCGGCTGGGTCGGCTCTGACCGCGTCGGCTGTGGCTGCGTCGGCTGGGATTGGGTCGGCTGGGACTGCGTCTGCTGCGTCATCGAGGAGGCTCCCATCGCTGAGCGTCGTCGCGGAGATCGTCGAAGGCCGACCTCAAGGAGATCAACGCGCGTTGCACGTGCGGCAGTTCCAACGGCGAGGGTGACGTGAGGGATGCCGTCCGCTCCTCGTCCGTGCCGCCCAGCAGGGGCCCGGTGGCGAGCCGTACGCGCAGCGCCCCGAGGTCGTCGCCGAAGCGGTGGCCGCCGGGCGCGGGCATGCCGAGCCGGGTGGTCAGGAAGTCCTCCAGTTCCTGCGCGTCGCCGACCCCCTGCGCGCCCAGCGCCGTGTGCAGGGGCCCGAGATCGGCGTACAGGTGGCGGCCGGCCTGCGGCGGCCGGGCCAGGGCGCCCGCGGCGACGACGGTGGCGTGCGCGGCGGCGGCCACGCGCGCGTGCAGCCGGACGGCGGCCGCGCGGCGCCGGGTGACCGGCTCGGGCTCCCCGAGGGCGTAACCGGCCGCGGCGGCGACCGGCGCGGCGACGTGCGCGCCGAGCGCGGTCAGCACGTCGAGCACGCGCGCGTGCAGCCCCTCCCCGGCCGGTCCGGCGGGGAAGCGGGCCACGGCGGCGGGCCAGCCCGCCGGCAGCAGCGCGCCCGCCAGGTCGGTGACGACGGTCACCCGGTCGGGCAGCATCTCCGCGGGGCTGAGCAGGACCGTCCCGTGCGGATCGTGCAGGGTGTCGCGCCAGGTCTCGTCGCTGACCAGGTGCAGTCCCTCGGCGGCGGCCGCCTGGACGGTCTCGTGCAGCAGTTCGGGCGGGGCGACGGTGGCGGTGGGGTCGTCGGCGACCGACAGCACCAGCAGCCGAGGGTCACCGCCCTCGGCACGGACCCGCCGGACGGTCTCCAGGAAGGCGTACGGGTCCGGCACGCCACCGCTCTCGGCGGGCGTGGGCACGTGGAAGACGGGCCTGCCCAGCAGCCGGGCGTACGGCGCCCACCAGGCGGCGCAGGGGCGGGGCACCAGGACGTCCCCGCCGATCGCGGCGGTCAGGGCGAGCAGCAGCGAGGGGGCGCCGGGGCCGGCGGTGACTCGGCCGGGGGCGCACCGCAGCCCGCGCCGCTCCCAGTAGCCGCGGGCCGCCTCCAGCAGGGCGGGGCCGCCGCCGGTGGGTTCCTCCCCGGCGCGGTTCGCGGCGGCGGCGAGCACCGCGGCGAGTTCCGGCAGCACGGGCAGCCCGTCGTCCGGCGACGGCGGACCGTAGCGGACGGGGCCGTGGCCTTCCGGGTCCGTCCGCCGCATGTCCGCCTCCGCGCAGTCCGTGCTGCCGTGTGCTGTCCCCGTCCGGGCCGTGCTTGCCGTGCTCCGGCCTCGGCCGCCGCGCGATCCGGCGCCGTGCGGCTGGTGCGTACGGAGTCCGGTGGTGCCCTTGGGCTTGCGAGTACCCGGAGACCGTGCCGTCCATGGCGACCGGTTCGCCTCGCCCGGCTCGCATCCGGGCGGTCCGGCCGGCTCAGCCGCCGCTGTGCCTGCGGCCCCACAGCCGGTACACGGCCCCGCCGCACGCCACGGCGACCAGCACCCCGCCGGCGGCCAGCGCCGGGACGGACACGCCGGAGGGGCCGCCGGTACCCGCGTGCGCGCCGTGCTCCACGGTGGGCGGAGCGCAGCCGGCCGCGTCCCCGGGCTCCCGGCAGCCGTGCCCGTCCTCCTGCCGGCCGCTGTCCTGCCTACCGCTGTCCTGCTTACCGGGGTCCTGCTTACCGGGGTCCTGCTTACCGGAGTCCTGCTTACCGGTGCCGGGTTCCTTGCTGGCGCCGGGTTCCCTGCCGGTGCTCGGCTCCTTGCCGGTGCCTGGGTCCTTGCCGGTGCCGGGGTCCTGTGCGCCGGTCCAGGGGGCCGCGCTGTCCGGCCCCACGACGTCCGGCCCGACACCTCCCGGCCCCACGACGTCCGGCCCCAGGACGTCAGGTCCCACACTCTCCGGCCCCACGACGTCAGGTCCCGCACTCTCCGGCCCCACGCCGTTCAGCCCGTCCCCGCCGTCGTCCCCGCTCCCCCACTCCTGCTGCGGCGAGGGCAGGCGCTGCCCCGGCGGCGCCTGCTGCCCGGCGGTGGCGGCGGGCGTGGCTATGGCGAAGGCGGCGCCGGCCAGAACGGCGACGGACACGGCACGTGCGGTGCGGCGCATGAGGTGGGCTCCTCGCGGGTGGGCGGACCGGCCGGCGGACCGGCCGGCTGGGGAGCACGGCGTGCCCCCGCTGCCCATCACAGCCCCCCGCACCGCCCGCCGCGCGCGGCCGGACCCCATTAGCGGGATGCGAACGGCCCAACGGGTGACCCTGGACCCCTCGGCACCCGCCACCCGGGAGGTGGCTGGGCGCGCCTCGGCGGGGCGGCGCGGGCGTGACCGGTGGCTGTGGTGAGCCGCTGGTGGGGAAGGGTCGGGTGGTAGGGTCGGGTGGTGTCGAGGGGTGTCTCCTCGGGTGCGTCGGCCGGCCTTCTCGCCCGGCTCTCCCGCCCGGTTCGGAGCCCGTGACCGGGTGGGCAACCGCGGTCCGGGGGCGGGGAGATGCACCGTCGGGGGAGTTTCGCGCCGGGTCCCGGGCGCGTGGTGGGGACGGGGTGGTCCGGCGTCGCGGCGGGTGGGGCCACCGTCGTCGTGCGGCGCGGCTGAGGGGGTGTCATGGGGTCCACGGAGCTGCTCATCACCCTGGACCGGGAGAGCCGCGCCACGCTGCAGCAGCAGGTGTGCGACCAGGTCACCGGGCTGGTGCGCGCGGGCCGGCTGCGTGCCGGTGACGCGCTGCCCGCCTCACGGGAGCTGGCCCAGCAGCTGGGTGTCTCGCGGACGGTCGTCATCCGGGCGTACGAACTGCTGCGCGCCCAGGGGATCGTGACGGCGCGGCGCGGCTCGGGCACCCGGGTCGCGGAGCTTCCGGCCGGTGGTGCCGCGGAGCGGGCGGCCGTGCCGAGGCCCGCGCAGCGGGTGCCCGCGCCGCCCCGGCCCACCGACGAGGGCAACCCGCTGTGGCAGCCGTGGGAGCCGCCGCCCGTGCTGCGGCGGCCCGGCAACGTCCTGGACTTCCGGCACGGCACCCCCGCGCTCGCCGCGTTCCCGGTCGCCCGCTGGCGCCAGTCCCTGCACGAGGCGTACGGGCGGGCCGACGCGGCCGCGCTCGGCTACGGCCCGGCCGAGGGGTCGGCGACGCTGCGCGGGGAGATCGCCGCCCTGGTGCGGCAGAGCCGGGCCGTCGACGCGGCCCCGGAGAACATCATGGTGACCGGCGGGGCCACGCAGGCACTGGACATCCTGGTGCGGATGCTGGTCAGGCCGGGTGACGTGGTGGTCATCGAGGACCCCAGCCACACCGTCCTGCGGCAGGTCTTCGGCTGCTCGGACGCGGCCGTGGTGCCCGCCCCGGTCGACGAGGAGGGCCTGCGGGTCGAGGACCTCGACGACCGCGTACGGGCCCACGGGCACGACCCGGCGCGGGTGAAGCTGGTGTACGTGACGCCGTCGCACCAGTTCCCGACCGGCTTCATCATGTCGCAGGCCCGCCGCCGCGCGCTGATCGCCTGGGCGTACGAGCGTGGCGCGACGGTCCTGGAGGACGACTACCACAACGAGTTCACGTTCACCGCGGAGCGGCTGCCCGCGCTCGCCGCCGAGCGGCACCGCGACACCGTCGTCTACGTCGGCAGCTTCAGCAAGACGCTGTTCCCGGCGCTGCGCATCGGCTACGCGGTGCTGCCGCCGCACCTGGTGCAGCCGTTCCTCGGGATCAAGTGGATCACCGACCGGCTCACCCCGACGGTGTCGCAGGAGGCGCTGGCCGACTTCATCGCGACGGGGGCGTACGCCCGGCACATCAGCCGGATGACGCGGCTGTACCGGCAGCGCAGAAGGCGGCTGCTGGAGGCGTTGTACGAGCATTTCGGCGCCGGGGTGCGCGTCTCCGGGGAGGCCGCCGGACTGCACGTGCTGATCTCCTTCACCGGGGCGCGCGGCGTGCCGGAGGAGCACATCGTGAAGCGGGCGGCCGAACGCGGGGTCCGGGTGTACCCCGCGTCCGGCTACTTCGTCCTGGAGCCGCCGGCCGAGCCGACGTTCCTGGTGGGTTACGCGGCGCTGACCACCGCCCGGATCACCGAGGGCGTGGCACGGCTGTCCGCCGCGGTGCGCGAGGCGACGGGCCGGGCCTGACCCGCGGTGACGGCACCCCCGCCGCCTCCGGTGGCGCGGCGGGCTCGGTGAAGCGGGGGCGGCGGAAGCGGGCGCGCTGCGCGTGCGGCACGGTGCAGTCGAAGTGCGCCTTCGCGGTGCGTCCGTCGGCGGAGAGGCCGGCGGAGTAGGCGGTGGACTGGGACGGGTCGAGGGGGAAGCCCTCGCGGTCGGACAGCACGGTCAGGTCCCGGTCGGCCTGGAGCCGGGTGGTCATCGCCCACCACAGGTCCGCGTCCGACTCGGGGTCGACGTCGTCGTCCACGGAGAGGACGAGCTTGGCCATCCGGAACTCCTCCAGGATCAGCTCGCCGGACTCGCGGACCAGCCGGTCGTCGGCGGGCGACCGCTTGGCGCGCCACTGGAGGACCACCATCAGCTGGCCCCCGCCCGCCGTGTGGCAGTGCACCGCCTCGACCGGTGCCCCCAGGCGGCGCAGCCGGCCCAGGACCGCGGCCTCCATGCCGAAGCCGAGCAGGACCGACTGCTCGTGCCCGGGGCCGGAGACGGTCTGCAGGATGGCCCCCTCGCGCGCGGTGATCCCGGTGACCCGCACCGTGGGCAGCGCCGGGTGGGCGCGCCCCTGGTAGCCGAGGAACTCGGGGGTGGCGGACGGGCCGTCCGGGTTCTCCGGGACCAGGTCGGCGAGGAGTTCGCCCTCGATGACGTACTCGGCGTGGGCGACGCAGTCGGTGTCGACGGTTGCGCACCGGGTGAGTTCCACCGGTGCGCCGCCGAGGGCGCCGGCCACGGCGAGTTCGTCGACGCCCGCCGGGACCAGGGAGGTCGGGCAGCAGGAGGCGAGCAGCAGCGCCGGGCCCAGGCCCAGGTGGATGGCGACGGGCAGGTTCTCGCCCCGGCGGCGGGCCGCCAGGTGGGCCGTCTCCAGGTCCCGGCCGGGCACCATCCAGATGGTCAGCCGGTCGGGGCCCTGGACGCACATCCGGTGCACGGACAGGTTGCGCACACCGGTGTCGGGGTCGGTGGCCAGGACCGCGCCGAGCGTCAGGTACGGTCCCGCGTCCTCGTCGGTGACGACGGGGACGGGCAGCGCCGTCAGGTCGGGCGGGAGGCGGTCGCGGGTCCGGGCCCGCCCGGCCGGGACCCGCGTCGGGGCCACCGGTGACGCCACGGCGTCCAGCAGCCGGGGCGCCATCTCGCCGGGGGTGAGGCCGAGGAGTCCCGCGGCGCGCCGGCGGCTGCCGTACAGGCCGATGAGGACCGAGCGGGGCGGTCCGGCGCCGGTGGGCACCACCCGCTCGAACAGCACGGCGGGGCCGGGGCCGGTGGGCGGCGGGGCGGGTGTCCCGGCCCACTTGGCGTACCGGGCGGTGACGCCGAAGCGGGCCGGGACCTCCTCGCGGACCCGCACCAGCTCGCCGGGGAACGGGTCCAGGCCGGCGAGTGCGGTGCGCAGGTCGGCTAGCCCGCGGCGGGTCATGCCGCCCCGTTCGCGGCGGCCGGGGACGGGGCGGCGGCGCGGCGTTCGGCGAGCCGCTCGAGCTGAAGGTCCGTCAGCTCGCGGATGAGTGTGCGGTACACGGCCTCGGCGACGGCGGGCGGCATGCCCTCTGCGTCGGCGAGCCGGCGCACCTTGGCGATCACCTGCTCGACCCGCCGCGGTGACCGGACGGTCTCCTCGTCGTGCTTGAACTCGGTCAGCTCCCGCACGACGGCCGTGCGCCGGGCGAGCAGGGCGACGATCTGCCGGTCGAGCGCGTCGATAGAGCCCCGCAGCTCCTCGATCCTGTCGGTGCCGCTCATGGCGCGGGCACCTCGTCGATGACGTAGACGACGGTGGGCTCGAGGTCGGAGCCCTGCGAGCGGTGCCGTTCGTCGCCGGGGATGATGAAGCCCATGCCGGGGCGGCAGGGCACCGAGCGGTCGTCGAAGTGGATGGTGAACTCGCCGCGCAGGACGTAGCCCTGGTGGCCGCGCTCGCACCACTCGTGTTCGTCGAAGCCCGCGGGCAGCTCCAGCAGGCGCACCCGGAACCCTCCGGTGTACGCGATCTTGACCCGGCCGTCGGCGCCGGGCTTGTTCCACTTCTCCCACGGGATGGCGTCGAAGTCGATGCCGACGAGGGTGGGGGTGACGGTGGACATGGTGTGGGCACTCCTGATCGTGCGGTGACGGGGTGGGCGGTGCGGGTGGTGCCGTGGTGCCGGTGGTGCGGGGGTGCGGGGCCGTGCGGGGCGGTGGGGCGCCGTCAGGCGGGGCGCTGGGCGGTGTCGACGAGGTGCGGCCGTCCCCGGGCGACGCGCTCGTTCCGGTCGTCGAGCGGCAGCGCGGGCTCTCCGGTGGCCGCCTGGTGGCGGCGCAGCAGCAGGGCCATGTCGACCATCCGGTGGGCCATGCGCTCCAGGGCGTCCACGCCTTCGGGGTCGTTGAGGCCCGGCTCCTTCGAGGTGTTGCGCAGCAGGGCCGGGAAGCCGCTGCCCACCAGGATCATCCGGTTGAGCAGCAGGTTGTCGACGAGCTGGTTGTGCACGGAGGCGTCGCTGTAGCGGCGGGCCGTGACGATGATGCCGCCGACCTTGTTGGCGAGCGGCCGTTCGAAGCGCAGATAGCCGACGCCCGCCCGCTCGATGAAGATCTGCATGAGGTGGGCGAGGCCGAAGCCGTGCACCGGTACGGCGTAGATGATGCCGTCGGCCTGCCGCATCCGGTCGATGATGGCGGGCATGTCGTCGGGCAGTGCGCACGGGAGCGTGCGGTTGTTGCAGTCGCCGCACGGGCTGCACGGCGCGATGCGGTGTTCGCGCAGGTACACGGCCTGGAACTCCGCGCCGCGTGCCCGTACCAGTTCTCCCGCGTACTGGAGCGCCAGGTCGGTGTTTCCACCGGCCCGCTCGGATCCGGAGATGCCGAGGATCACGGGCCGGTCCCCCCGTATGTGTCCTGGTGTTCCCTGTGCTGTGAGCAAGATTTCCCCCTGTTGTGATCACCGGCGGGGTGGGTTTCCCTCCGTCCCACCCCGCCCGCGGTGTGCTCGTCTCAGTCGGTCAGCTTGCCGCCGAAGTAGTCGATGTAGGCCTGCATGTCGAAGTGGCCGTGGCCGGAGAGGGAGAACAGGATGGTCTTCGCCTCGCCGGTCTCCTTGCAGGCGAGCGCCTCGTCGATGGCGACGCGCACCGCGTGCGTGGACTCCGGGGCGGGCACGATGCCCTCGTTGCGGGCGAAGGTGACGCCGGCCTCGAAGCACGCGGTCTGCGGCACCGCGCGCGCCTCCAGGTAGTCGAACTCCTTCAGCTGGCTGATGATCGGGGACATGCCGTGGTAGCGCAGGCCGCCCGCGTGGATGCTCGGCGGCACGAAGTCGTGGCCGAGGGTGTGCATCTTGGTCAGCGGCGTCATCCCCGCGGTGTCGCCGAAGTCGTAGTCGAAGCGGCCCTCGGTCAGGGTGGGGCACGACGAGGGTTCGACGGCGATGGCCCGCACCGAGCGGCCGCCGCGCAGCTGCTCGCCGAGGAACGGCAGGGCCAGGCCGCCGAAGTTGGAGCCTCCGCCGGCCGCGCCGATCACGATGTCCGGGTAGTCCTCGGCCAGCTCCATCTGGAGCTGCGCCTCCTTGCCGATGATCGTCTGGTGCATCAGCACGTGGTTGAGCACTGAGCCGAGCGCGTACTTGGCGGTGCCGCCGCTGGTGACCGCGGCCTCCACCGCCTCGGAGATGGCGAGGCCGAGGCTGCCGGGCGAGTCGGGGTCGGCGGCGAGGGCGGCGCGGCCCGCCTCGGTGCGCTCGCTCGGGCTGGCGGTGACACTGGCGCCGAAGGTCTCCATCAGGCCGCGGCGGTAGGGCTTCTGCCGGTAGCTCACCTTGACCATGTAGACCTCGCAGACGAGGCCGAAGTAACGGCAGGCCAGGGACAGGGAGCTGCCCCACTGCCCGGCGCCGGTCTCCGTGGTGAGCCGCTCCACGCCGGCCTGCTTGTTGTAGTAGGCCTGCGGGATGGCGGTGTTGGGCTTGTGACTGCCGGCCGGGCTGACGCCCTCGTTCTTGAAGTAGATGCGGGCCGGGGTGTCCAGGGCCTTCTCCAGGCGGTGCGCCCTGACCAGGGGGCTGGGCCGCCACTGCCGGTAGATGTCCAGCACGGCGCCGGGGATGTCGGTCTCGCGCTCGGTGGAGAACTCCTGGGCTATGAGTTCCGCGGGGAACAGCGGCGCCAGGTCGTCGGGGGTGAGCGGCTGCCGGGTGGCGGGGTGCAGCATCGGGTCGAGCGGCTTGGGCAGGTCGGCCACCACGTTGTACCAGGTGGTGGGGAGCTGGTCCTCGTCGAGCAGGAACTTGGTGCGGGCCATGGATACTTCCCTGTGATCGTCGGTGCGTCGGGTCGGGTGGTCGTGGGTGCCGGGCGGGCGTCAGGGGACGGCCGCGGCCTCGGCGGGTGCGGGCGGGGCGGTGGCGGCCGCGGGCCGGGTCGGCAGTACGGCGTAGGCGGCCATGCCGATGAGCGGTGCCGCCAGCAGGGTGAGGAAGACGGGCCGGTGTCCGTGGGCGGTCCACAGGGCGCCGAGTCCCGCGGGGACCGCGAGCCGGGCGAGGCCCAGGACGAAGCCGTTGAGGGCCATGAAGCTGCCGACCCTGCGCTCGTCGACGTGGTCGGCCACGTAGGTGGGTACGACCACCGAGACGATGATCTCGCCGAGCGTCCAGATCACCGTGGACAGCAGGATCGCCGGCAGCGAGAAGGCGACGACGATGACGGCCAGGCCCAGTGCCCAGAGCGCTCCGCTGATCAGCAGCAGCGGTCTGGTGCCGTGGCCACGCATGCGCTTCTCCATGAGCAGGCCCAGGCCCACGACGACGACGCTGTTGATGGTGTAGACGGCGCCGACCAGTCCCGCGGAGTCGTGCAGGGTGGTGGTGACGGCCAGCGGCAGCGCGTACTCGAGGCCGATCAGCGGCACCACGTAGAAGAAGGACACCAGCACCAGGAGCAGCACGTGGCGGTGGCCCAGCGGCCCCCTGCGCGCCCTGCCCGCGCGGCTCCCGGCGCGGCTTCCGGCGCGGCCGGGGCGGTCGCGCGGCACCCAGAGGGCGATCAGCGCGGCGCACACCAGGCCGGCGAGGATGTTGCCCGCGAACATGACCTGGTAGGAGTAGGCCGCCGCGAGGCCCCCCAGCAGCGGGCCGATGCCCATGCCGAGGTTGTTGCCGACGTAGCTCACCGTGTAGGCGAACGGCCGCTGCTCGGGTTCGGTCAGGTCGGCGACCAGGGTGTTGGACGCCGGCCCGAACATGCCCATGCCGACCAGGGCGACGAACAGCAGTCCGGCGTACGTCCACGCGGGCCCGTGCAGCACGGCGAGGCCGAGGTAGCCCGCGGCGTTCAGCAGCAGCGCGGTGAGCAGGGCGGTGCGCCGGTCGCGCAGGTCGCACAGCGGTCCGCTGAGCAGGCTGCCCACGAGCAGGCCGGTGCTGCCGACGGAGATCAGCAGGCCGGCCTCGCCGGGGCTGAGGTCCTTGCCGCGCACCAGGTAGACGGCGAGCAGCGGGAAGACGAACATGCCCGCGCGGTTGATGAAGGAGGCGAGGAACAGCACCCGCAGCGCGAGCGGGAGCTGCCGCAGCCGGGTCAGCCACATGGCTACGCCTGCCCGGCCGCGGCGGCCGGGGCTGCCGCTGCGGACTCGGCGGGTGCTGCGGACCCGGCGGGTTCGGCGGGTGCGGTGGCCGGCACCGTCTCCACGCGGAAGGCGTCCCGCACGGTCTTGAAGCGGGCCCGTACGTCCTCGAAGTCGGCGCCCTCGCACACGTACCAGCCCAGGACGTCGTTGGAGGCGGTCGGCGGGGCCAGGACGTCGCCGACCCGCTTCCACACGTCCGCGTCCAGGACGCCGTCCAGCGCCATCAGGTCGGCCGGGCCGGTGATGGCGGTGATGCGTCCGTAGCGGTCCGAGGTCAGGTACTCGGTGCCGATCTCGGGGCCCAGCCGGGCCTCGGTGCGGTGCTCCGGGTCGAGTTCCAGACGGCACCACTCACCCGCGAGGTTGATCCCGCGTCCGGCCTCGATCGCCGGGACGATGGAGCCGCCGCCGGCGCGCGCGCCCGCCTCGCCGAAGACCACGTCGCCGTCGTCGAGCAGGAAGAACTCGGCGTGGACCACGCCGGTGCCGAGGCCGAAGCCGCGCAGCACCACCGAGTTCAGCTCCAGGACGCGGCGCTCGCCCGGGGTCAGGTCGTGCTTGCGGGAGATGGTGCCGCCGGGCTCGTTGCGGTACTCGAGGACGGAGTAGGTGTAGCGGGAGAGCTGGGCGAAGACGGGATCGCCGTCCCGGAAGAGCGAGTCGACGTGGTACTCGGTGCCGCGGATGAACTCCTCGACCCGGTACTCGTGCCGGTCGTCGCCCATCTCGGCCCAGACGCGCTCCAGTTCGGCGGGGCCGTCCACCCGGTAGGTGTGGCCGCAGGCCCAGCCCGCGTACGGCTTGACGACGATCGGGTAGCCCACCTCGGCGGCGAACTCGGTCACCGCGCCGAGGGTGTCCGGGCGGCAGGACCGGGCGACCCGCACGCCCAGTTCCTCGGCCCGGCGGTGCATCACGTTCTTGTCGCGGAAGTTGAGCGCCTGGTCCGGGGTGAGACCGGGGATGCCGTGGTCGCGGCGGGCGCGGCTGGCGGGCAGCACGTCGCCCTCGAACAGCGGGAAGATGCGCTCGACGTGGTGCTCGGCGACGATCCCGTCGACGGCGGCGCGCACGGCCACCGGGTCGTCGAGGTCGGCGTGGTACTGGGCCAGGCCCTCGGCCTCGGGTGCCTGCCATCCGGCGGGCAGCAGCACCACGGTGTCCACGCCGAGGTCGGCGGCGGCCGTCACGACGCTGCGGAACTGGGCGGCGTAGCGTCCGGCGGCGGGCCGGTAGACCACCAGGATCGAACGGTTCATGTCCTGCTCCTCATCCATGGGTCGGGGCCGGCTCAGCGGACCGGTGCGGCCGACGGGGCGGTGAACAGCTCCACCCGGGCGGTGTCGCCGTCGAGGACCCGGGGCGGCTGCGGCTCGGCCCCGAGGCCGCGCAGCGCCTCCGTGAGCAGCCCGAGGGTCCGCTCCACCTCGTCCCGGCCGCCCTCGTGCGCCGACTCGACGGTGAGCAGCAGCCGGCGTCGTCCGAGGTCCGTCCTGACCACGTCGCCCTGCCGCCAGTTCCAGCGCCGCGAGTGCGCGCGGTCCCGGGCGTCGGCGTAGACGACCTCGCCGGGCTCGGGGTGCTCGGGGGCGTCGGGGGCGCCGAGCGGCAGGAAGGTCTCGCCGCCGTGGGCGAGCCGCACGGTCAGCTCCTCCTCGATGTCGCCCACGTCGCAGGAGGCGACGGGCAGCCGGCTCTCCAGGGAGGCGGCGTTGCACAGGTCGACCAGGGAGTTGATGCGCGGCAGCCGGTCGCCCTTGGCCACCCTGCGCAGCACCGACTCGGCGGCGCACGGGTACCGGTTGGGGTTCACGCCCGTCTCGAGGTAGGCGTTGCGCCAGGCGGCGATGGAGGGCAGGGCGGAGACGTCCGCCTTGGAGAGCCCCGCGCCGTGCAGGGCGTCCTCCGCGGCGGTGAGCCGGTCCGCCACCCCGGGGGCGTCCGCGACGACGTCGATGTCCGGTACGGCGATCAGACCGAGGACGTAGTCGGGCACGCGGTGCCGCAGTCGCGCGTCGACGCCGACGGCGAGGGGGCGGGGACCCGGGTGGAGGCGGTCGCTGTCCATGGGTGAGTGGTCCTTCGTTCGCGGGGGGTGTGGCGGCCGCCGAGTCGGTTCGGGGGGCCGGGCCGTTGCTGACGGGTCGACAGTAGGAAGCGGGCAGGGGTCCGGCGGTGGCCAATTGCGGGGCAATGCGTGAGGCCACTTGCCGGTCCCCGCACCGGAGGTCAGCCGGGTTCGCCCGCCGGTACCGGCGACGGCGGCGCGTCGGCGCGCGGCCGGGGGTCCCGTATCCGCGTCCCGATCACGGCCGTCAGGAGTCCGGCCGCCGCCAGCGCGGCCCCGGCCTGGCCCAGCCGGTCGAGCCCGTGGACCCCGCCGTGGGCCAGGACCCGGCCGCCGATGAAGCCGCCCAAGGAGATGCCGGCGAAGGTGGCCGACGAGTTCAGGGAGAGCAGCAGCGGTCCGGACGCCGGTGCGATCGCGAACAGCCGGTGCTGCTGGGGCGGCTGGGTCGCCATCGCGGTGACCCCCCAGGCCGCCATCGCCGCGGTGGCGCCGCCCAGGGAGTCCCGGCTCAGTGGCAGCGTGGCGAGGACGGCGGCGAGACCGGCGACCGACACCAGCAGCACCGGGGCGGGTCCCCAGCGGTCGGTGGCGCGGCCGCCGGCGAGCGTGCCGCAGACCGCGAAGGCGCCGAAGACGAGCAGCAGCAGCGCGAGGGTCGTGCCGTCGCCGTCGGTCGCCGGGGCGAGGACCGCGCCGATGTAGGTCAGCGCGAGGTAGCCGCCCGTCATGAACGCCAGCGTGGTCAGCACGGTGCACAGCACCCGGGGGTCCCGCACCGGTGCGAGGCGCGCCGCGAGCCCCGGGGCGGCGGGCAGCCGCACCGCGGGCAGCCCGCCGGCCACGGCGGCGGCGCACACCGCGCCGAGCCCGGCCAGCAGCCAGAAGGTGGCGGCCCAGCCCAGGTCGGCGGCGAGCCAGGTGCCGAACGGCACTCCGGCCAGGGTCGCCGCCGACAGCCCGCCCAGCACCACGGCCATGGCCCTCCCCCGGCGTTCCGGGGCGGCCAGGGCGGCGGCGGAGGCGGAGGCGGCCGGGACGTAGAGGGCGGCGCCCGCCGCCGTCAGGACGCGTGCCGCGAGGAGCGCGCCGAGGCCCGGGGCGAGGGCGGAGGCCACGTTGCCGAGCGCGAACACGCTCAGCGAGACGACGAGGACGGCGCGGCGCTCCAGGCGTCCGGTGAGCGCTCCGAGCACGGGCGCGAGGACGGCGTAGGTGAGGGCGAAGAGGGTGCTCACCCAGCCGGCGTCGGCCAGGCCGGTGCCGAGGTCGCGGGCGACCTCGGGCAGCACTCCGGCCACCACGAAGGTGTCGGTGCCGATGGCGAACGCGCCCACGGCGAGCACCGGTGTCACGGGGAGGCGGGCGGGGGACTCGGACATCACAGGGCTCCCGCGGGCGCCGCCGCGCCGTCGGTGGCCCCGTGCCGTCCGGGGCCGGTCCGGAAGGGTTCGGTGCTGCCCGCGACGGGGACGCCGCCGAGCAGCACCAGTTCGATGCCGCCCGGGCGGCTCAGCACGGAGATGTCCTCGGCCGGGTCGTCGCCGGTCACCACCAGGTCGGCCAGGCGTCCGGCCCGCACCGTGCCCGCGTCGTCGCCGCGTCCCGCGAGCCGGGCCCCGTTGGCGGTGGCCCAGGTCAGCACGGTGGGCGCCGGGATGCCCGCCATCGTGACGTACAGCTCGAGCTCCTTGGCGTAGGTGCCGTGCGGGGTCCAGGCGAAGCCGAAGTCGTCGCCCGCGACGACCGGGATGCCCAGCTCCACCATGATCGGCAGGATGCGCAGGGTGTTGGCCACCTCGGCCTCGAACTCCAGCGTCTCCAGATACTCCGTGGTCTTGCCGTGCTGCGTCCCGGTGGTCAGCAGCTTGTGCGGCTGGTAGAGGCTCGGCACGACGAAGATGCCGCGCTCGGCGATCGCGTGCAGCGCCTCGTCGTCGGCGTAGGTGGCGTGGTCGATGACGTCGACGCCGGCCGCGATGGCGTTGCGGATGCCCTGCAGGCCCCGGGAGTGGGCGCGGACCCGGGCTCCGTGCTCGTGCGCGGTGCGGGCCGCGATCACCAGCTCCTCGGCGGTGAAGAGGAGTTCGTGCGAGCGTCCGTTGGGGAAGGTGTCGTCGCCCGAGGAGAACACCTTGACGATCTCCGCGCCCTGCGCGATCTCCCCGGCGACGTAACTCGCCATCTCCTCCGGGGTGTCCGCGAGGCGCATCAGGTCGCTCGGGATCCGCTTCTTCACCTCGGGGTTGCGGCGCTCGGGCGGTCCGGACACCATCAGGTCCCGGCTGCACGGGGTGATCCGGGGCCCGCGCAGCTCGCCGGCGTCGACGGCGCGGCGCAGTGCCATGTCGATGCCGGCGACCGAACCGGCGCCCACGAAGGCGGTGTAGCCGAGGCCCAGCAGGTTGCGGGCGTTGCGGGCGGCGGCGAGGGTGACCTCGGGGACCGAGTGCTTGAACAGCATCTCCCGTCCGTCGAGGACGTTCAGGTAGGCGATGTGGGTGTGGCCGAGGGTCATGCCGGGCATGACCGTGCGCCCGTCGAGGTCGAGCACGTCGATGCCGGGTGCGTGCAGCGGGGCGAGCCCCTCCGGCAGTACCGCTTCGATGCGGTCGCCGCCGAGCAGCACGCTGTGCCGCGGCAGGGAGGGCCGGCCCAGGCCCTCCTGGACCGTGGCGCGGTGGAGCAGGGTCTTGCGTGACACGTCGAATCTCTCCTGTGATCAGGGTTGCTGGTCGGCGGCGGAGGGTTCCCCGGGCTCCCGCGCGTGGTCGAAGAGCGTCCAGAGGATCTCCGCGCCGGGGCGGGACGCCACCCAGCGCAGTCCGTGTGTGCGCACTCCGGGGGCGTTGGTCACCGCGAGCTGGGCGCCGCCGCCGGCGACGATGCCGGCGGCGTGCTGGGTGGAGGAGGCGTCCACCCAGTCGACGTCCCGGCCACGCAGGCCCGGCGGGACCACCTCGGCGTAGATGCGCCGCACCTCCCACATGGCGGCGACGGACACCGGCCCGTCGCCGGGCGGGAACCGGCCGCTCGTGGCGGCGATGCCGTACTCCGGGGTGGCGCGCGGGAAGAAGGCGCGCAGGCGCAGGTCCCGGTGCCAGTGGAAGCGGGTGAGGCCCGCGTAGGCGCTCGGTACGAGGGCGAAGTCGACGCGGCGGCGCACCAGGTGGTCCAGGACGTCGTCGAAGGTGTCGAACAGCTCCACGCGCAGGCCGTGTTCGGCCGCGAGGTACCGGGCGACCAGGTCGCTGGAGGTCCCGGCGGGGCCGAGCGTGCCGAGCAGTGAGCCGGGGCGCGCCGCCCACCGGTCGGACAGTTCGCTCCAGCGCGCGGCGTACTCGCTGGTCAGGGTGCGGGGCAGCGGCGCCGCCCGGGTGGGGCCGGCCGCCAGGTCAGTTCGCATAGCCACGGTTCGCCGCCATCCGCTGGGCCACCGAGGTCTCGTGGTCGGCCGCGGTGCGCCGGTCGACCACGCGGGCGGCCTTCCAGCTCACGAACGCGCCGGTGCTGACGATCGGGTCGAGTCCGTCGCTGAGTTCGACGGTGACGGGCACCCCGAGCGCGTCGGCCGTCCGGGCGCGTACCGCGCCGGCCAGCTCCCCGGGGTCGGCGACCAGGCCGGAGAGCAGCTCCAGGCGCACGGTGAGCCGGTCCTGCCCGGCGGTGTCCTGTTCGATGACCACCTGGTAGCCGGCCGACCCGGTGACGCCCGTCATCACGGCCGTCTCGATCTGGCCGGCCGTGAACCGGCGTCCGCCGAGGTCGATGCGGTCCAGGGTGCGCCCGACGATGCGGACGAGGTCGCCGGGCAGCTCGCAGTCGCAGTCGGACTCCGTCACGTCGACGACGTCGCCGGTGCGGTAGCGGACCAGCGGTTTCACCCCGTCCATCAGCATGGTCACGGTCAGTTCGCCGGTGCCGCGCGGGCCGCCGGACTCACCGGTCTCGGGGTCGACGACCTCGACGATGTAGTTGGTCTGGGACAGGTGCATCCGCTTGTTGCGGCAGGCGGTGGCGACGACGAAGGCCTCCTGGGAGCCGTAGAGGATGTTGTAGACGTCGGCGCCCCAGACCGTCTCCAGGTTGTGGGCGAGCGCGGGGGTGCACATCTCGCCGGTGACGAAGAGGAGCTTGACCGCGAAGTCGCGCCGCAGGTCGTAGCCGTAGTGTTCGGCGGCCTTGGCGAGGGTGAGGGCGACGCCGGGCGTGCAGCAGATGACCTCGAGTTCGAGGTCCTTCATCAGCTGAAGCGCCTTCTGGAAGCCGATGACCGGGGAGTAGGGCCAGATCTTGGCATTCAGGGAGCCGGTGTTGCGGGCGACGTCGCCGAGCGTGTCGCCGAAGGAGTGCACTTCGGTGGGGCCCATCAGGCCGATGCGCGGGGCGTGCGCGCCGAAGTGGTGCCGGAAGATCGACGCCCACGACTCGGTGACGTGGGCGTTGCTGGCGACGATCTCCCGCCCGTCGCGCGGGCAGGGCGTGGCGCGGCCCGTGGTGCCGGTCGTCTCGTAGAAGAAGAGGGCCTCGGCGAGTGGCCGGCTCAGGACGTTCAGCATCTCCTCGCGCAGATGGGCCTTGGTGGTGAAGGGCAGCGCCGTCAGGTCGTCCGGGGTGACGGCGGACAGGTCGGCCTGTTTCAGGTGGCGTGCGTAGAACGGTGAGCCGGTGCTGACCTGCTCCAGGACCGCGGCCAGCTGCCGGCGGCGCCAGTCGTCGAGGGCCGCGGCGGGCAGGGTGCGGGCGTAGAAGGCGCGGTGCAGGTCGAGGTAGCGGGCGGCGAACTCGGCCGCGGGTCCGTGCGTGGGAAGCCACATGGGCGTCTGGTTCCTTCGTGCGTTCGACGGTGTGCGGTGCGCGGGCGTGCCGGGGCGCGCCGGGGTGGCCCGGGTCGCGCGGAGGCGTGGCGGAGCACCGCCGTGGTGGGCGGCCGTGCGGTGGGCCGGGACAGGCGGGGCGTGCACGGCGGTGGGCGTGCGGCGGGCCGGGCGGGCGCGCACGGTGATGGGCGTGCGGTGGGCCGGAGGGCGCGGCGGGACGGTGGTCGTGCCGCGGGATCGGGGCGCCCCGGGGCGCCGGGCCGGGTGCGGGCCCGCGGGATACGGCGACGTGGTGGACCCGTGCGGGAGGAGCCCTGGCGTCGGCGGCAGGGCGTGGGCGCGGGTGTGAGGTGCCGTCGCCGCGCCGGCGGCGGTAGGAGCCCGCGGAGGGTTACCGCAGGGCGGTGGCGGGTGCGGCGGCCCGGGCCAGGAAGTTGCCGAACAGCCGCATCCCGTCCTGGGTCATGACGCTCTCCGGGTGGAACTGGACCCCTTCGACGTCCAGGGCCTCGTGGCGTACGCCCATCACGCAGCCGTCGTCCGTGGACGTGGCCGTGACCACGAGCGGCGCGGCCGGGTCCTTGATCACCAGGGAGTGGTAGCGGGTGGCCGTCAGGGGGCGCGGGGCGCCGGCGAAGACGCCCTGCCCGTCGTGATCTACGGGGCTGGTCTTGCCGTGCATCAGCCGCTCGGCGACGGCGATCCGCGCCCCGTAGGCGAGGCCGATGGCCTGGTGCCCCAGGCACACCCCGAGCAGCGGGACGCGTCCGGCGAAGGCGTGCACCAGCTCGACGTGGCCGGAGTCCGCCGGGTGCCCGGGCCCGGGGCCGAGGACCACCGCGTCGGGTGCGGAGGCCACCAGCGCCTCCACCGGGCGGGTGCGTGAGCGCACCACGTCGGTGTGCGCGCCGAGGCTGAGCAGGTACTGGTCGATGATGTGGCTGAAGCTGTCGTACGCGTCCACCAGCAGGACCCTCATGCGAGCAGCTCCTCACCGGTCAGCGCCCAGTACGTGGCGCTCATCTTGGCCAGCGTCTCGCGCCATTCGGCGGCCGGCTCCGAGTCCGCGACCACCCCCGCCGACGCCTGCGTGCTGTAGCGGACACCGTCGTGGACGGCCGTGCGGATGCACAGCGCCAGGACGGCGAACCCGCGCACGTCGACGAGGCCGAGGGCGCCGGCGTAGATGCCGCGCGGCTCCTCCTCCAGGTCGTTGATGATCTCCATGGCGCGCAGCTTCGGCGCGCCGGTCATGGTGCCCGCGGGGAAGGTGGCGCAGATCGACGCCCAGACGTCGAGGCCGTCGCGGACCCGCCCGGAGACGGTCGACACCAGGTGGTGGACGTACGCGAAGGGTTCCACCTCCATCATCGTGTCG
This sequence comes from Streptomyces sp. NPDC041135, assembly GCF_055592085.1. NCBI lineage: Bacteria > Bacillati > Actinomycetota > Actinomycetes > Kitasatosporales > Streptomycetaceae > Streptomyces > Streptomyces sp. NPDC041135. The sequence continues at coordinate 552,845 of NZ_JBVIYZ010000003.1, read as the reverse complement.
ACGCGCAGCGTGTCCGGCACGCACACCCGCCCGATGTCGTTGCGGCACAGGTCGACCAGCATGACGTGCTCGGCCCGCTCCTTGGCACTGGCGCGCAGCCCGGCGACCCGGCGGGCGTCCTCGGCGGGATCGGCGGCCCGGGGTGTGGTGCCCGCGATGGGCCGCATGGAGATGTCGCCGTCCTTGATGCGCACGAACAGCTCGGGGCTGGCCCCGATGACCGTGCGGCCCGCCCAGGGCACCAGGTACATGTACGGCGACGGGTTGCGGTGGCCCAGCCGCCGGTACACCTGAAGGGGCGTCAGGTCGGTCTCCACGTCGATGCGGTGGCCGATCTGGATCTGGTAGCTGTCCCCGACCCCGATGTGTTCCAGGCACCGCTCGGCCCGGCGGACGAACGTCTCCTCGTCCACCGTGCCGCGCACCGAGGCCGGCTCGGGCGCGTCCGGCACCGCCGCCCGCGCGGGACCCAGCGACCGGGCCCGGTCCAGAGCGGCCCGCAGGTCCGGGGCGGGGCCGCCGAGGTACGGTCCGTGGGCGGCGAGGTGGCGGGCCCCGCCGTCGCGCAGGTCGTACCAGACGGTGTCCTTGAACAGGGTGAGCGTGCAGCGGGGCAGGTCCGAGCCGGAGCGCTGGGCGGGCAGCTCCTCCATGGCCCAGGCGGCCTCGTAGGAGAGGGTGGTGAGGAACCCGAACGCGAAGGTCCCGGTGGGCACGTCGGTGTCGACGTCGAACACGCCCTGGGCCGCGCGCAGCACCCGCCAGACGGTGTCCGGACCGTCCAGCGGCCAGCTGCGGGTGGTGTCGGCGGTCCTCGGCGCGCGGGCGGCCGCGGCCGTGACCGCGGCGGCGAGCGCCTCGCCGAGGGCGCCGGGCGCGATGAGGTCCACGCGGTCGGCGTAGACCCGCAGTTCGGCCAGCCGGCCGCAGCCGACGGCCGCGAAGTGCCGGTCCTGGTCGGGGCCGTCGAGGCTCTCGAAGAGATAGATGTCACCCGCTGCCCGGGTGGCGGACAATTCCTGGTAGAGATTGAGGGCGTCGACGTGGGGAATGTCCTCCGCCGTCACCCGCACCGCGACTTCGGCCGTCCGCGGATCCCCTGCGGCCGCCCCCCGACCTGAATGGGCCATTCCGGAAGGCGGCGCCTGTGCGCCTGATGGGTGCGGCGACGCCGCAGCCGATTCCACCGAAACCAATGACACAACGCTTGCCTTTCGATCTCCATGACCGCAGGGGCGTCGAGGAATGGACCTCAAATGACCGCGGGCGTGCCTTCTCCGGGCACCGCGCCGCACACCGCACGCTCCGGACCTCGTCGGCCGGATTCCCCCCTGCTGCACCAGCCGCCGGTGGTGACCGGCACCCGAATGCGCGTGCGAGACAACTCCATCAAATGTTTCAATGCCCCGGCCATACCACTTCGGCCCTTCAGGAGCAGACCACTTGTCGCGGCACATCGCCCTCACGGTGGACCGGAATTCGCGGCTCCCCCTGGCCCTGCAGATACGCGACTCCCTCCGCGCTTCAGTTGAGAACGGAACTTTGAAGCCGGGAATTCGTATCCCTTCCAGCCGTCAGCTCGCCGCCGACATCGGAGTTTCCCGCAGCGTCGTGGTCGAGGCCTACGACCAGCTGACGGCCGAGGGATATCTGACCGGCCGCCGGGGTTCGGGCACCTGCGTCACCGAGCGCGGCGGAGCCGGGGCGGCCGCCTCCGCCCGCGCTCCACTCGCCGAGGAACCGGCCCCCGAGGGCCTGTGGGACCTGCGCACCGGCACCTCCAACACCGCGGACTTCCCGCGCACGGAGTGGCTGCGCTGTGTGACCGCCGTGATCACCGAGGCCGCCCACCAGGAGTTCGGGTACGCCCCGCCGGCCGGTGTCGCCCACGCCCGGCACGTCCTGACCGGATACCTGGGCCGGGTCCGCGGGGTGCGCAACCGGCCCGAGGACCTGATGATCACCTCCGGCTTCGCCCAGGGGCTGGCGCTGCTGTGCCGGGTCCTGCTCGACCGGGGGCACACCACCCTGGCCGTCGAGGACCCCGGCCATCCCGGGGAACGCGAGTTCATCGCCACCTCGGGGCTGCGGCCCGTCGGCGTCCCCGTCGACGAGGAGGGACTCGACGTGGCGGCCCTCGCGGCCTGCGGCGCGCGGGCGGTGCTGGTCACTCCCGCCAACCAGTTCCCGACCGGCGTACGGCTGAGCCCGCACCGCCGCGAGCAGCTCATCGCCTGGGCCCGCGAAACCGGCGGTCACGTGCTGGAGGACGACTTCGACAGCGGCCTGCTGGACCTCGCCGACCGGCTGCCCGCGCTGCAGAGCCTCGCACCGGACCGCGTCGTCTACGCGGGCAGCGCCAGCAAGACGCTGGCCCCGGCGCTGCGGCTCGGCTGGCTGGTGGGCCCGCCGGAATTCATGGCCTCGGTCGACCATGTCCGCGCGGGCTGGGACATCGGCTGCTCCGGGTTCGAACAGCTCGCCTTCGCGCGGTTCATCGACACCGGTGCCTTCGACCGCCACCAGCGCAGGCTGCGCACCGAGTTCCGCCGTCGCCGGCGTACCGTGCACGCCCTGGTGCGCGCCCAGCTGCCGGGCGCCTGGCAGGTGGGCGCCGCCGCCGGTCTCCAGGCGTACGTCCGGCTGCCGCCGCACATCGACGAACAGGCCCTGGTCCGGGCCGCCCGCCGCCGCTCGGTCCTGCTGCGCGGCGGCCGCCACTACGCGGTGTCCGCCGCCGGGGGCCCGCCGGCCCTGGTCGTCAGCTACGCCACGGCGAACTGCGCGACCCTCTCCCGCAGCCTGGCCGAGGTGGGGGCGGCGTACCGGGAGCAACGCTGACGGCGAACCGCCGCATACCGGGCCGGGACCGCCGGTGTCGGCTCGCCGCACCCGGGTACGCGGAGCGGACCCGAGGATCTGGAGGGACACATGCAGCGAGGCAGCGACCGGCTGAGCGTCCACCGGGACGACGAGATGAAACACGAGCTGCAGGGCCTGCTCAGGTCCGGGCACCCCACGCACACCGAGGAGTGGAACGACCCGGAACCGACCGCCGAGGACGACCCCCAGGTGTGGGGCGGCCCGGTGACTCCCGGGCAGGCCGGCACGTCGATGGAGACGGTCCGGCTGGAGCTGGCCCGGATCCTGGGCCGCGGCCCCTTCCCGGCCGGGCCGGGCGAGCTGACCCGGGCCCTGCGCCGCAACCACGCGCCCGACGCGCTGACCGAGCCGGTGGCCCGGCTGCCGCAGGCGGCGCGCTACGACAACGTCCAGCAGCTGGCCGAGGCGCTGGTGGGCCGGGACTGACCGGGCCCGGGCCACCGCGACCGGCGGCCCGCGGCGACGGCACCGCAGACGAAGCACACGCGGGCCGGGGAGGCCCGCCACAACGCCCCGAAAGGAAGTTGATCACCTTGCGTATCGCATTCCTGGTGGCGCCCGAGGGCGTCGAACAGGTCGAGCTGACCGAGCCGTGGAAGGCGGCTTCCGACGCCGGGCACGAACCGGTGCTGGTGTCGACCGAGCCCGGTGAGATCCAGGCCTTCGACCACCTCGACAAGGCGGACACCTTCCCCGTCGACGAGGTGGTGGGCGAGACGTCCGCGGGCTCCTTCGGCGGCCTGGTACTGCCGGGCGGAGTGGCCAACCCGGACTTCCTGCGGACGGACGAGAAGGCCGTCGCGTTCGTGAAGGAGTTCTTCGACCAGGGCCGGCCGGTCGCCGCGATCTGCCACGCCCCCTGGACGCTGGTCGAGGCGGACGTCCTGCGCGGCCGGGTGCTCACCTCCTGGCCCAGCCTGCGGACGGACATCCGCAACGCGGGCGGCACCTGGGTGGACGAGCAGGTCAAGATCTGCGACCACGGCTCCAACCAGCTGGTCACCAGCCGTAAGCCCGACGACCTGAAGGCCTTCTGCGACACGTTCCTGCACGTGTTCGCCGGCCAGGCCGCCTCGTAGCAACCGCACCGGCCCCCACGACGCCCGGTGGCGCGTGGGGGCCGACCGCGGTTCGGGGCCGGCTCAGGTCGCCGGGGTGCCCGGGGTGGTGTCCTCGCCGCTGCCGCGCTCCCGCGCGCCCTCGCGGGTGCGGGCGGCGCTGACCAGGCGGCGCGGATTGCGGCGCAGGTACTCGCCCTCCAGCTGGGCCATGCGCTCGTTGTGGGCGCGCAGGGCGTCGTTCGAGCCGTACAACAAGGTGTCGTGGCGCGTGCGGTGGATCGTCTCCAGCTCCTTCATGAGCTGCTGGTCGTCCAGCCGGCCGGGGTCGACCCCGGTCGCCGTGGTGCCCCGCTCGTCGTGTGCGTTCATGCGGTACGAGTACCCCGCCCGGCGCGGACGTCCCCGGGCAGTCGCCCCGAGGACGCCGCGGGCCCGCCGGCGGCCCGGTGCGTGCGGCTACCGGGCCCGCTCCACCCGCCGCTCGTCCCAGACCGGCTCCGGCGTCTCGCGGACCCGGCCGTCGCTGCCGAAGACCAGGTAGCGGTCGAAGGCGCGCGCGAACCAGCGGTCATGGGTGACCGCGAGGACCGTCCCGTCGAAGGCCTCAAGACCCTCCTGGAGGGCTTCGGCCGACTCCAGGTCCAGGTTGTCCGTCGGCTCGTCCAGGAGCAGGACGGTGGAGCCGGCCAGCTCCAGCAGCAGGATCTGGAAGCGGGCCTGCTGGCCGCCGGAAAGCCGCTCGAAGGCCTGCTCGGCCTGGCCGGTGAGTTCGTAGCGGCGCAGCCGGGACATCGCCGCGCCCCGGTCCTGGGCGTGGTTCTTCCACAGGATGTCCAGCAGGGTGCGGCCGCGCAGCTCCGGGTGGGCGTGGGTCTGCGCGAAGTGGCCCGGCACGACCCGGGCGCCGAGCTTCCACGTCCCCGAGTGCGCGACCTCCTCGCCCGCGAGCAGGCGCAGGAAGTGCGACTTGCCGGAGCCGTTGGAGCCGAGGACCGCGACCCGTTCGCCGTAGAAGACCTCCAGGTCGAAGGGTTTCATCAGGCCGGTCAGTTCCAGGGCCTCGCAGGTGACGGCCCGCACCCCGGTGCGGCCGCCCTTCAGCCGCATGGTGATGTCCTGCTCCCGGGGCGGCTCCGGGGGCGGTCCCGCCTCCTCGAACTTGCGCAGCCGGGTCTGGGCGGCCTGGTAGCGGGAGGCCATCTCATGGCTGACCGCGGCGGCCTGCCGCAGGTTCAGCACCAGCTTCTTCAGCTGGGCGTGCTTCTCGTCCCAGCGGCGGCGCAGCTCCTCGAAGCGGGCGAAGCGCTCGCGGCGGGCCTCGTGGTAGGTGGCGAAGCCGCCGCCGTGCACCCAGGCGTCGGCGCCGGCCGGGCCGGGCTCGACGGAGACGATCTTCTCGGCGGCCCGGGAGAGCAGCTCCCGGTCGTGGGAGACGAACAGGACCGTCTTGCGGGTCTCCCGCAGCCGCTCCTCCAGCCAGCGCTTGCCGGGCACGTCGAGGTAGTTGTCCGGCTCGTCCAGCAGCAGCACCTCGTCGGTGCCGCGCAGCAGCGCCTCCAGCACCAGCCGCTTCTGCTCGCCGCCGGAGAGGGTGCGCACCTCGCGCCACTGGGCCCGCTCGTAGGGCATGCCGAGCGCGGCCGTGGTGCACATGTCCCACAGGGTCTCGGACTCGTAGCCGCGCACCTCCGCCCAGTCGGCCAGGGCCTGGGCGTACTGGAGCTGGGCGGCCTCGTCGTCCACGGTCATCAGGGCGTGCTCGGCGACGTCGACGGCCCGGGCGGCCGCGCGGATGCCGGGCGGTGCCACGGAGACCAGCAGGTCGCGCACGGTCGTCTCGTCCCGTACGGATCCCACGAACTGGCGCATCACCCCCAGCCCGCCGCTGACGGTGACCGTGCCGGCGTGCGGTTTCAGCTCGCCGGAGATCAGTCGCAGCAGGGTGGTCTTGCCCGCCCCGTTGGGGCCGACGAGGGCGACGACGGCGCCCTCGCCGACCCGGAAGGACACGTCCCCGAGCAGGGTCCTCCCGTCGGGGAGGTGATACTCCAGGTGCGCGGCTTCCAGATGTCCCATGGGGAGGCATTCTGGGCGGCGCCCCCGACCCGGGGCAAACCCATATCCGGCGGCCGGCCTCCGCGGGGGCGGGCGGTCACCGTCCGCGGCCGCGGGCGGCCGCCGCGGTCACCGGCCGGCGGCCTCCCCGCGCACCGGCCCGTCCACGTCCACCGGCGGCTCGCCCGGCGACGGCTCGTCCGCCCGGGGCCCGCCCGCCGACGGCCCGTTCGCCAGCGGCTCGCCGGCCGGGCCGCCCCCGCCCGCGGGCGTCACCGTGGCGCCCGCCCAGGACAGGGCCTTCCAGCCGTCCGCGGGCGAGCCCTCCAGGATCACCACGCCGGTGTTGTCCAACGGCCGGGAGGCGGCGAACGGCACGTCCACGTTGGCGGCGCGCGCGGCCGTCCACACCCGGATCGCGGCGCCGTGACTGATCATGACGACGGTCCCGGCACCGCTCGCGGCGGCCTCCGCGACCACCGCGTCGTACCGGGCCAGCGCCTCCGTGCCGCTCTCCCCGCCGGGCATCCGCAGCGCGGTGTCGCCGGCCGCCCACGCGAACACCGTCCGGATGTACACCTCACCCTGCGGGGAGTGGCCGGACGCCATCTCCAGGTCCCCCGCGGACAGCTCCCGGATGCCGTCGCGCACGCGCACCTCCAGGCCCCGGACGGCGGCCAGCGGCGCGGCCGTGAGCTGGGTGCGGACCAGGGTGGAGGCGTACAGCGCCTCGATGTCCTCACCGGCGAGGACCTCGGGCAGCGCGGCGGCCTGCCGCTCGCCGAGCGGGGTCAGACCGGGGCCGGGCGCGGCCGTGTCCAGCAGGTAGTCGACGTTGGTCGGAGTCTGGCCGTGGCGGACGAGCAGCAGACGCATCCGGGTGGTCCTCTCGGGTCGGTGGCACCGGGGGCACACAAGAAACGGCCGCTTCAGGGTAACTGCAAGGGCATGAGCCCAGACGTCGACCTGACCGCCCTGAAGCCCGGCCGGCACGCCCTGCGTGAGCGGCTGCTCGCCCTCGACTCCCGGCTGTTCGAGGTCGCCGCCGAACGGGACTGGCCCGCCGCCGGACCGGTGCTGCCCCGGCTGAGCCGCAGCGCCAACCACGGCGTGCTGTGGTTCGCCACCGCCGCCGCCCTGGCGGCCAGCCGCACCCCGCGGGCCCGCCGCGCGGCCGCCCGGGGACTGGCCTCCCTCACGCTGGCCTCCCTGACCGTCAACACCCTCGGCAAGCGCTCGGTGCGCCGCCCGCGCCCCCGGCTGGACCCGGTGCCGCTGGCCCGCCGGCTGAAGCGGCAGCCGATCACCACGTCGTTCCCGTCCGGGCACGCGGCGTCGGCGGCGGCCTTCGCGGCCGGCGTCGCCCTGGAGTCGCCGGCCTGGGGCGCGGTGGTGGCGCCGGTGGCGTTCTCCGTCGCCGCCTCCCGCGTCTACACGGGCGCGCACTTCCCGAGTGACGTGCTGGCGGGCGCGGCCCTCGGCGCGGGCGCCGCGTTCGCCGTACGGGCCCTGGTGCCCACGCGCAGCCAGGTCGCGCCGCCCGCGCGGCCGCGCACCTCCGCCCCGGCGCTGCCCGAGGGCGAGGGTCTCGTCGTGGTCGCCAACCGCGCCTCCGGCACCTCGGACCGGGTGCGCGCGCTGCACAACGCGCTGCCCGGGGCGGAGATCGTCGAGTGCGATCCCGAGGATGTCGGGGAGGAACTGGAGAAGGCCGCCGGGCGCGCGAAGGTGCTGGGGGTCTGCGGCGGCGACGGCACGGTGAACGCGGCGGCGTCGGTCGCCCTGCACCACGGCCTGCCGCTGGCGGTGCTGCCCGGCGGCACCCTCAACCACTTCGCCTACGACCTCGGCATCGAGGACGAGCGCGCCCTCGCCCGGGCCGTCCGGCAGGGCGAGGCGGTCCGGGTGGACGTCGGCCGGTTCGCCGCCGGCGGCCGGGACGGCGTCTTCCTCAACACCTTCAGCCTGGGCGTCTATCCGGAGCTGGTGCGGGAGCGGGAGCGCTGGTCGCCCCGGATCGGCGGCTGGCCCGCCGGGGTGCTCGGGGCGCTGCGCGTGCTGCGTGCGGACCGGCACCCCCTGGAGGTGGAGGTCGGCGGTGAGCGGCGGCCGATGTGGCTGCTGTTCGTCGGCAACGGCATGTACCGCCGGATGGGGCTGGCACCGGGCCGGCGCACCGACCTCGCCGACGGGCTGTTCGACGTGCGGGTGGTGCACGGCAGCCGCCGGCCGGCGCTGCGCCTGCTGTCCGCCGCGCTCGCCGGTCCGCTGACCCGCTCCCCCGCCCACGCGGCGGTGCAGGTGAACCGGCTGCGGCTGACCGGCGTCGCGCCGGGCACCCCGCTCGCCTTCGACGGCGAGGTCGTCGAGGTCGGCGGCGAGGTGCGCCTGGAGAAGCTGCCCGAGGCCCTGACGGTCTACCGCCCGCTGCCCGCGTCCTGACCTCCAGCCGGTCCCCGATCCCCACCGGCTCCCGCCCCACGAGAGTGCATGACGGCTCGTCAGATCCCGGCCGCCCCCGACCGGTTGTCCACATAGTAAAACGCGTATCTCACGATTCGATTCGCCCGCGTACGGTGAGGCGTACCGGACGGGGCTTCGGCCGCGCCGGGACGACGAGCGGACGAGAAGGGGCACAGCCATGCCGGAGGCGCGGGAAACGGCCGTCTACACGCACGGGCACCACGAGTCGGTGCTGCGCTCGCACACCTGGCGGACCGCCGCGAACTCCGCGGCCTATCTGCTCGGCTCGCTCAAGCCGCACATGAGGATCCTGGACATCGGCTGCGGTCCGGGCACCATCACCGCCGACCTGGCCGAGCTGGTCCCCGACGGCCGGGTCACCGGCGTCGACCACGCGGCCGGCGTGCTGGAACAGGCCCGGGCCACGGCGGCCGCCCGCGGGCTGGCGAACACCGACTTCCGGGTCGCCGACGTGCACGCGCTGGACTTCCCCGACGACACCTTCTGCGTGGTCCACGCCCACCAGGTGCTCCAGCACGTCGGCGACCCCGTCCAAGCGCTGCGGGAGATGCACCGGGTGACCCGGCCCGGCGGTTACATCGCCGTCCGCGACTCGGACTACTCGGCCATGACCTGGTACCCGTCCCTGCCGGGCCTGGACGACTGGCTGGAGCTGTACCTGCGGGTCGCCCGCGCCAACGGGGGCGAGCCGGACGCCGGGCGCCGGCTGAAGTCCTGGGCGCTGGCCACCGGGCTGTCGGACATCACCGCCACCTCCAGCACGTGGACCTTCTCCACCGCCGGGGAACGGCAGTGGTGGGGCGGGCTGTGGGCGGACCGCACCGTGGCCTCCGCCTACGCCGAGCGGGCCACGGAGGGCGGCCACACCACCCCCGAGGGGCTGCGGGCCGTCTCCCGGGCGTGGCGGGAGTGGAGCGCGGCCGAGGACGGCTGGTTCGCCGTGCTGCACGGGGAGATCCTCTGCCGCAAGAGCGCCTGAGCGGGCTCCGGGCTCCGGGCGGGCTCCGGGCTCCGAGCGGGACCGCTACTCCCGGGGGAGCAGCGGTCCCAGCGGGCCGAGGTCGAGGTTGAGGTCCTCGGGCCGCAGCCCGTAGCGGTCCCGCAGCTCGGCCATCCGGTCCTCCAGGAGCATCAGGGTGAGCCCGATGCGCTCCTCCTGCTCCTCGGTCAGCTCCCCGGTGTCGAACCGGCGCACCGCCTGGCGCTCCATGAGCTGGCGCAGCAGCTCCACCACCGTGAGCACCAGCTTGACCAGGTCGCGCTCGACGGTGTCGGGCTCGAGATCTAGGCGCTTGCGCTGCGTCATGCGGACTCCTCGCCGCGCGGTCCGCCGGAGGGCAGCCGCGCGGGCGGCAGCTCGAAGGGGGAGGGAACCTGTTCGTTGACCGAGCTGATCAACGCGTTGAGGTCGATGCGCACCAGGTCGACGTCCGCGATCCGCAAGGTGATGTCGCCGGTGATGACCACCCCGCCGGCCAGCAGCCGGTCGAGCAGGTCGACCAGCGCGATCTCACGGCGTTCGACTACGGTCACCGTTCCTCCCCCGAGAACGAATAGGCGGCCCACGGCCCGGTCAGTTCCACCCGGAGCCCGGGCTCCTCGTCCTTCGTGCGGTCCACGAGTTCCACGAACTCCTCGCTGTGGGCGCGCGGCACCAGGTAGGCCGCGTTGAGCACGTTCTGCCCCTCCGCGCCGGACAGCGCGGAGTTCTGCGGAGCGTGCAGCCGGGAGTCCTCGGCGTAGTGGGTCAGGCGCTCGTGCAGCGACTGCGCGAACTGCTCGGCGCGCTGCCACCGCTCCTCGTGCGCCCGGTTGCGCGAGCGCCGCTGGCGCAGGTAGTCCCGGCCGGTGGCCGGCTTCCCGGCGGACGCGGCATCGGCGCCGGTGGCGCCGGCCTGCTCGGCCGGGTCCCGTTCCACGTACACCTTCACGCCCCACTCCACCCGGCCCCAGAGCCGGTCGAGGATGCGCCGGAACTCGTCCTCCCGGGACTCGATCATGGTGCGCACCCCGCTGTCGTCCCGGAAGACGGTGGCCAGCCGGAGCGGCAGCGGGGTGGTGACGGTGGTGAGCGCGTCGATCACGCCCTGGTGGGCGCGGGCCGTCGCGGCCAGCCAGTCCAGGTCCTCCAGCCGGGCGCGCAGCGCCTCCTCGGCGAAGTCGGCCTCCGGGACCGTACTGACCACGGCGATCAGCCCGTGGTGGTGCAGCAGCTGCGGCGGAACGCCGGCGACCCCGGTGAGCTGGGACTGCAGGGCCGCGCCGAAGGGACGGCAGACGGCGTACACGTACCGCAGACCTGTCATGGTGCCTCCTCCGTCCGCGCGCGCCCCGACTCCAGCTCCTCGAGGCGCGCCAGGCGCTCACGCAGCTCGGCGTTCTCCCGAGCCAGTTCGTCCCGCCGGGCCCCGGAGGACAGGGCGGGGTCGGTCTCCCACCAGTCAATGCCCATCTCCTTGGCCTTGTCGACCGAGGCGACGATCAGCCGCAGCTTGATCGTGAGCAGTTCGATGTCGAGCAGGTTGATCCTGATGTCGCCCGCGATGACGACACCCTTGTCGAGCACGCGCTCCAGGATGTCCGCCAGGTTGGCTCCCCCGCCCTGTCCATAGGGCTCGGGGAACCGGCTGGGCACGGTCATCGACGGCTCCCGCTCTTGGCGCGCTCAGGCTCGGCTTCCTCTTCCTCTTCTTCCTCTTCGGGCTGCTCCTCGTCCTCGGGCTGCTCCTCGTCCTCGGGCTCCTCGTCGTACTCGGCCGACTCGTCCTCGGCGTAGGTGCCCTCCTCCTCGGCCTCCTCCTCGGGCTCGTCCTCGCCCTCGGCGTACTCGTCCTCGGCTTCCTCGGGGCCCTCCTCCTCGGCCTCGTCGTCCTCGTACGCGCCCTCGGCCTCGGCGTCCTCGTCCTCGGGCTCCTCGTCCTCGGACTCCTCGTCCTCGGCGACGGGACCCTCGCCCTCCTGGTCCTCCTGGTCCTCCTCGCCCTCCTGGTCCTCCTTCGCCTGTTCCTCCTCCTCGGCGACGGCGTCTTCGTGGCTGCGGACGACCTCGCCGTCGCGGATCTCACCGCGCCAGCCGTCCTCCGCCTCGCCCTTGAGGGTGATGAACCGCGCGAAGTTCTTCAGGTCCAGCCGGGCCCGGCGGCCCTGGGCCCGCCAGATGTTGCCGGTCTTCTCGAACAGACCCGTGGGGTAGTACTCCATGACCAGCAGGACCCGGGTGAGGTTCTCCCCCAGCTCGTGGAAGGAGACGACGCCCTTGGTGGTGCCCTTGGCGCCCTCGGAGGTCCACTGGATGCGGTAGTCCGGGATCTGCTCGGTGGTGTGCGCCTTCCAGCTGCGGCTGGACCAGAAGACCTTCGCCTGCCAGTCGGAGTGGGTGTCGTCGGCGCGGCTCGCGCTCTTGACGCCCTTGGCGAAGGAGGAGAAGTCCTTGTACTGCGTCCACTGGTCGTAGGCGTCACGCAGCGACACACCGACGTCGATGTGCTCCATGATCACGGTCGGCTTGGAGCCGGAGCCGCCCTTCTTGCGCCCGCCCTTGCCGCCGAGGTTCTTGAAGGCGCCCATGACTTTCTCCTTGGCGGACGAGGCACCCACCTCGAGCATGGACCGCACCGGGCCCTTGCCCTCGGCGAGCTTGCGTCCACCGTCGAGGGCGAGCTTGGCGAAGCCCGGGCTGTTCCCCTCGGCGATGTCGTTCAGCTTCCCGGTGGTCTCGCCGAGCTTGCGCCCGAAGCCGACCAGCAGCCGCTGTGCCTGCGCGGAGAGGTACTCCTGCGCCTCCGCCTTCAGGCGGTCGGCGGCCTCGCTGTGCGCGAGGTTGGTCAGCGGGTTGTCCTTGGCCGTGTCCGTGGCCTTGCCGGCCGCGTTCCCGAGGGTCTCGCTCATCGGTCGTCACCGCCCTTCGGCGTCCGGGACCGGGCGTCGCCCGCGGCCCGGCCGGCCGTGGCCGTCTTCTTCGCGGCCGTCTTGCGGGCGCCCTCGGTCTTCTTGGCCGCCACCTTCTTGGCCGGGGCCTTCTTCACGGCCTTCTTGGCGGGCGCCTTCTTGGCCGGCGCCTTCTGGGCCGCCTGCTTGCGGGGCCGCTGCTCCCGCCGGTCCTCGTCGTCGTCCGCCGACTCCGCCGGACCGCGGGACTCGTCGTCCTCGTCGGTCTCGTCGTCCTCGTCGGTGTCCTCGGCCCGGTCGGTCTGGTCGCGGTCGTCGTCCTCGTACGCGTCCTCGTCCTGGCCACGCGCCTCGTCGTCGTCCTGGTCGCGCGCCTCGTCGTCCTCCGAGCCGGAGCCCGGCACCACGTCGGCGAGCTGGTCGCGGACCTGGTTGGTCCGGCCCTGCAGCCGGTCGGCGAGCGCGCTCATCTGCCGCTCGACCATGGCGCCCGAGGCCGCCTTGCCGACGCCCCGCAGATCCTGGCGCAGCTGGTCGCCGATCTCCTTGAACTGCGGGTTGTTCTTGAGTTGCTGCTGCATGACGTCGGCCAGCATGCGCGGACTGAGGTTCAGTTTCTTGCCGGCCACCAGGGACCCGACCGCGAACGCCAGTTTCATCTTCTTGGTACGTCCGAGGACGTATCCGGCCCCTACGGCGAGGCCCAGTCCCATTCGGTTCATCGTGCCGTCCCGTTGCCTGTGGTGTCGCCGGAGCGCATCGCGATCTCCAGCCGGTCGAGCAGTTCGTCCTCTATCCGGTCGAACTCCTCCTCACTGATCTCGCCCGCCTCGAGCTGTTCCTCGAGGCGGGCCAGCTCGGCCCGTACGGTGGCGGGGTCGTAGTAGATCCGCTCCGCCTCGCGGAGTACCTGTCCGATGGCCCAGGCCCCGCCGCGCACCGGCGCGAACGGCAGCAGGAGCACCTCACTGATCAGTCCCACGACATCTCCTTCCCGACGGGCCCGTACGTCAGCCCGTCCCGGTGTCCGCGCCCGCCGCGGCGCCCGCGGGCTCGGCGGGGCCGGGCTCGACGAAGCTGTACGGCGGCAGGGGCCCGTTGACCCGCAGGTCGAGGTGGGCGTGGCTCTTGCGGATCTGCTCGACGACCGCCAGGAAGTCCTCGGCGGAGTCCCGGGCGACCAGGTAGGACACGTTCACCAGCCAGCCGGTGGACTGCGGACCCACGCTCGTGGCCGCGGCGGCCGGCTCCAGCAGCTCGCGCACGTCCTGGGCGTCCTCGGCCTCCTTGGCCTGGACGGCGGCGGCGACCATCTCACCGAGGCGGATCTTGTCGTCGTAGCTGCCGCCGCCCGCCTGGCGGTTCGCCTCGGCCAGGCCGCGCAGCTCCTGGTTCTCGGCCATCACGCGGTGCAGGACGGCCTCTTCGACGTGGCTCGCCTTGACGTTGTACTCGACCTTGCCGTCCAGCTCGCGAAGGCGTTCCTGGTAGTGAGCGGCGCGTTCGGCGAGCACGCCGGTGACGGCGCTGTCGTCGGGGGCGACGCTGCCGAAGCGCATCGGCAGCACACAGCCGCCCGCGCCGGCCTCCGCCAGTACGTTCTGGTGCGCGAGGAGATCCCTGCGCTTGGGGCGCAGGTCGTCGGGGGCGTCACTGACGATCGCGGCCAGTTCGCCCTCCGTGAGGACCCGCACGGGCATGGGCGGATCACCGACGCCGCCCATGCCCTCGGGGAGCGCCGGGTGCGACCCCGCGGTGATCGCGTAGACGTACGTGCTCACTCCTGCTCCTCCTTACGGCGCGCCGGGGCCTTGCGGGCCCGCGGTCGCGACTGGGTCTGCTCCGAGCCCTCCTCGCGCGCCTGCTTGAAGGCGTCGGAGACGGTCTGCGCGGCGCCGGACAGCGCGCCCTTCGACTTGCCGCGCGCGCCGGACTCGGTCATGTCGCCGACGATCTCGGGCAGCCCGGGGCTCTTGTTCGGGCCGGATTCCAGGTCGAGGCGGTTGCACGCCTCGGCGAACCGCAGATAGGTGTCGACGCTGGCCACGACCACGCGCACATCGATCTTGAGTATCTCGATACCCACCAGAGAGACCCGCACGAACGCGTCGATCACGAGCCCCCTGTCGAGGACCAGTTCAAGAACGTCGTAGAGGCCGCTGCTGCCGCCTCCACCGCCACTCTGCTGTGCCGGGACAACGGTCATGCCGGCCACTCCTCCTTCTGTCGTGCCTGCTGGTGCTGTTCCTGTCGGTGCTTGTGCTGTTGCCGTGTGTCCTGCCGGTGCGCGGCCGCTCGGGCCGGGCACGGACGCACGCGCGGGGTCCCGCGGGTCAGCGGCCGCCGGACCTGCGCGCGTCGGCCCGCCCGCGCTCGTAGCGGCGCACGCGCCGGTATCCGGTGAGCTGTCCCTCCGGGTCGAGTTCCACCTGGTAGCTCCCCATCAGGCTCATCGTGTCCGGAACCCGTTCGAGTTCGAGCACCTCCACCTCCAGCACCCACCCGTCCTCCGTCTGCGCGAAGGAGGACACCGACTCGGGGACGAGTCCGGTCAGCTCCGCGAGCTGGGCGCGTGCCTGGCGCAGAACCTCCATGGGGGCCGGCCGCCGGTTCTCCGCCATCTGCCGGTCCTCACGCTCCTGCGAGTCGTCGTCCGCCGATTCCCCGGACTCCTCGGATGTCTCTTCGAACTCCTCAGCGTCGTCGGACTCCTCCGAGCCCTCCGACTCCTCGGCGTCCTCGGGCTCCTCATAGCCGTCGGACTCCTCGGAGTCTTCAAGCTCCTCGGTGTCCTCCGGCTCCTCGGATTCCTCCGCCTCCTCCGAGTCCTCGGTCTCAGCCGCATCCTCCGGCTCAGCCGATTCCTCGACGTCTTCGGTCTCCTCGAAGTCGCCGGTCTCCTCGGCGTCCGCGGAGCCTTCGGGCTCCTCCGACTCCTCGGGCTCGTCCGACTCCGGGTCTTCAGGGTCCTCCGATTCAGCCGATTCCTCGAGTTCTTCCGGCTCCTCGGCTTCCTCCGGTTCCTGAGGCTCCTGTGACTGGGACTCCTGTGACTGGTGTGATTTCTGAGAGTCGCTCGTGCTTCGCGATCTCTGTGGTTTCTGTGAACCACGTGTTCGGCTCGTGTTTCTTGTGTTCGTCATGGCCACCTCTTAGTGCGGGTGGCCGCAACATCTCTGGCCAAACCTTCAGGAGCCCACGGGTCCCGCTTTTCACGCGTTCCCGCAGGTCAGCGCGGTGTATGTGTCAGCCACGCAGTGCGTCCAGGCGACGTCGGGCCGGCCCCAGGGCACGGCCCCGGCCGAGCAGGCCGGCCCAGGGCTCGGCGCGGGCCTGCTCGACGGCGTCGTCGATCGTCCAGCGGCGCGCGTGCACGGCCGGGTCGGCGAGCTGCTCCCAGGTGAGGGGCACGGCGACGGGCGCGCCCGGACGGGCGCGGACCGTGAAGGGGGCCACGGCGGTCTGCGCGTAGGCGTTGCGCCCCACGTCCAGGTAGAGGCGGTCGCCGCGGTCCTTCTTGCGGGCCGCGGTGGTGAGCCGGCCGGGGTGTGCGGCGGCGGCCGTCTCGGCCACGTCCCGGGCGAACTCCCGTACCGCCTCGATGTCCTCGCGGCCGTCGAGGGGCACCACGAGGTGCACGCCGCGGGAGCCGGTGGTCATCGGCGCGGACGGCAGCTTGAGCGCGTCGAGCAGCTCGGCCAGCCAGCCGGCCGCCTGCCGCACCTCTTCGAAGTCGTCGCCGGCCGGGTCGAGGTCGAAGACCAGCCGGTCCGGGAAGCAGGGCCTCTCGGCCCGGCTGAGCCAGCGGTGCAGGGTGACGCAGGCCTGGTCGGCGAGGTGGACCAGGGTGGCGGTGTCGTCGCAGACGGTGTGGGTGACCGTGCCGCCCTCCTTGGGGAGTTCCGCCCGCCTGATCCAGTCCGGATAGTGGTCCGGGGTGTTCTTCTGCATGAACCGGGGCCCGTCGAGGCCGTCCGGATACCGTTCGAGCATCAGCGGACGGCCGCGCAGGTGGGGCAGCATGTACGGCGCGACGGACCGGTAGTAGCCGGCGAGGTCGCCCTTGGTGTACTCCTTGGCGTCCGCGCCGCCGGGGAAGAGAACCTTGCCGGGCCGGTGGACCGCCACCGTGCGGCGGCCCGCCCGTACCGGCCGTACGTCGCCGTCGCTCATCGCACGACCGCCTCCTCCACCAGCAGCCGCGCGGCGGCCGCGATCGCCTCGGCGTCGATCCCCGCGGCGTGCAGCTGCTCGTCCGGCTCCGCAGAGCCCGGCATGGTGCGCACCGCGAGCCGGACCAGGCGGGGCACGGGCCGGCCGTCGGTGAACGCCTCCAGCACGGCGTCCCCGATGCCGCCCTCCTCGTGGTGGTCCTCCACGGTCAGCAGGCAGCCGGTCTCCTCGGCGGCGCGGCGCAGGGTCTCGCGGTCCACGGGCTTGACGGAGTACAGGTCGACGACCCGGACCCGGATGCCGTCCTCGGCCAGCCGGTCGGCGGCGGCCAGCGCCTCGTGCACGGTGACCCCGGCCGCGACGACGGTCAGCCGGTCCTCGCCGGAGGAGCGCAGCACCTTGCTGCCGCCGACCTCGAACTCCTCGTCGGGGCCGTAGATGACGGGGCTGCCGCCGCGCGAGGTGCGCAGGTAGCGGATGCCGTCCAGCGAGGCCGTCGCGGCGACGAGCTTGGCGGTCTGGTTGGCGTCGCAGGGGTAGAGCACGGTGGAGCCGTACACGGACCGGAACATCGCGAGGTCCTCCAGGCCCATCTGGGAGGGCCCGTCCTCACCGATGGCGACGCCCGCGTGGGAGCCGACCAGGTTGATGCCGGCGCCGCTGATCGCGGCCATGCGCACGAAGTCGTAGGCGCGGCTGAAGAAGGCCGCGAACGTCGAGGCGTACGGCACCCAGCCGCGCGCCGCCATGCCGACGGAGGCGGCGACCAGTTGCTGTTCGGCGATGTAGCACTCGAAGTACCGCTCCGGGTGCTCCTTGGCGAAGAGCTCGGCGCGGGTGGAGTCGCCGACCTCGCCGTCCAGCACGACGACGTCGCCGCGGGCGTGGCCGAGGGCGGTGAGGGCCTTGCCGAAGGCGTCCCGGGTGGCGGCCTTCTCGCCCAGCTCGAAGCGGGGCAGCTCCAGCGAGGCCGCCTCGGGCACCGAGTGCAGCATCCGGGCGGCACCCGGCTCGCTCACGCGGACGGTGAGGTCGCGCGGCCCGCCCAGCTCGGCGATGGCGTCCTCGGCCTCCGGCAGGGGCTTGCCGTGCATGCCCTCGCGGTCCTGGACGGCGGCGACGCCCTTGCCCTTGAGGGTGCGGGCGAGGATCACCGTGGGCTGCCCGGTGGTGGAGGCGGCCTCGCCGTACGCCCGGTCGATGGCGTCCACGTCGTGCCCGTCGATCTCCACGGTGTGCCAGCCGAAGGCCTGGAAGCGGCGGGCGTAGGCGTCGAGGTCGTGGCCGTGCCGGGTGGGGCCGCGCTGGCCGAGCCGGTTGACGTCGACGATCGCCGTGAGGTTGTCCAGCTGCTCGTACGCGGCCTGCTCGGCCGCCTCCCACACCGACCCCTCGGCCAGCTCGCTGTCGCCGCACAGCACCCAGACGCGGTACCCGGTGCGCTCCAGCCGCTTGCCGGACAGCGCGATGCCGACGCCGACCGGCAGGCCCTGGCCGAGCGAGCCGGTGGCGGTCTCCACCCAGGGCAGCCGCCGGGGCGTCGGGTGGCCTTCGAGCCGGCTGCCGAGCTTGCGGAAGGTGAGCAGCTCGGGGTCCTCGATGGCGCCGGCCGCCTTGTAGGCGGCGTACAGCAGCGGGGAGGCGTGCCCCTTGGACAGGATGAAGCGGTCGTTCCCGGGGTGCTCCGGGCGCTCGAAGTCGTAGCGCAGGTGGTGGGCGAGCAGGACCGCCATCAGGTCGGCGGCGGACATCGAGGACGTCGGGTGCCCCGACTCGGCCGCGGCGGCGGCCCGCACGCTGTCCACGCGCAACTGCTGACCGAGTTCGGCGAGTTCGGCGGTGTTCATGAGACTCCTTCACTGTGGACGGAAAGGTTCTGGGGGCCGGGGGCGGGCCGGTGCCCGGCGCTCGGGGAGGCGGTGTCCAGCGGCGCGTGACCGGACCGCGCGAGCCCCAACTGGGCGCCGTGGTGCGGCAGTACGGCGTCCAGCAGCCAGTCGGCGGCGACGCGTACGCGGCTGCCGGGCAGCGCGGCGAGGTGGTGGCCGCGGGTGACCGCACCGGCCAGCGGGCCGGAGAGCGGCAGACCGAACGGGTCGGCGGCGGCCTTGGCGCCGCCGAGGTCGACGGCGTCACCCAGGTCGCGGTGGCGGTAGGGCCGCGGGCGTGCCGGGCCGAGGCCGAGCGAGGCGGCCACGTTCCGCGCGGCCACCCGGCCCTGCCGCCAGGCGTGCCGGGCGGTCGCCGGGGTGAGCGCTCCCGGGTCGTCGAGGTCGGGCACCGCGGCGGCGTCGCCGCAGGCGAACACCGCGGGGCGGCCCGGCACCTGGAGGTAGGGGTCGACGATCAGGCGGCCCCGCTCCAGGGGTTGCCCGATGCCCGCCACGAGCGGGTCGGGCCGGGCGCCTACGCACCACACCAGGGTCCGTGACGGAACGAACTCGCCGTCGCCGAGCAGCACCCCGTCCTGGGCGGCCTCCTTCACCGAGGTTCCCGTGCGCACCTCGACGCCGCGTTCCCGCAGGGCCCGGGCGGCCGTCCGGGACAGCCGTCCGGCCAGGTCGGGCAGTACCCGCGGGGCGCTGTCGAGCAGGATCCAGCGCGGCCGGGGCCCGTCGCGCAGCGGTGAGCGGCGTACCAGGCCGTCGGTGAACCTCCGCAGGTGCGCGGCGACTTCGGTGCCGGTGTAGCCGGCGCCCGCGACCACGAAGGTGAGGCGGGCGGCGCGGATCTTGGGGTCGTCGCAGGCGGCGGCGAGTTCCACCTGCCGGGTCACGTGGTCGCGCAGGTACAGGGCCTCGGACAGCCCCCGGAACCCGTGCGCGCAGGTGGCGTCGCCGGGCACCGGCGCCAGTGTGCCGGCGCCGCCGGTGGCCAGCACCAGCCGGTCGTAGCGGACCGAACCGACGCCGCCCTCGGGGTCGGTGTAGTCCACGGTGCGCGCGTCGAGGTCGGCGTGGACCGCCCGGCCCAGCAGCAGGCGGACCCCGCGCAGGGTGCCGGGCAGCGAGACGGTGACCCGGCGGGCGTCCAGGACCCCGACGCAGACCTGCGGCAGCAGCGGCAGGTACAGGAAGTGGTCGGTGGGGTTGAGCAGCGTGACGTCGGCCCGGTCCCGGGTCAGCCGGACCAGGGTGCGGGCCGTGCGGTACCCGGCGAACCCGGCGCCGACGATCACGATGCGGGGTCGGCTCACGCTGCGCCTCCGGCGGTGGTGTCGGCCGCTGACTCGTCTCGTGCCTTCCGCGTAACCGGGGGCACAGCCCCCAAACGCCGCGCGCCGGGCGTTTCGCCCGTGCGGGCCCTGGTTACCCGTCGCCGGATCCGTCCCGGCCCGCCCCCACCCGCGGAGGTGCACTGTCCATGCCCGCATACGGCTACTTCCTGTCCACCGAGGAGTTCTCTCCCGCCGAGCTGATCGAGCAGGCCCGGATGGCCGAACAGGCCGGTTTCGAGGCGCTGTGGATCTCGGACCACTACCACCCGTGGAACGACGAGCAGGGGCAGAGCCCGTTCGTGTGGTCCGTGATCGGCGCCCTGTCGGAGGCGGTGTCGCTGCCCATCGAGACGGCCGTGACGTGCCCGACGGTCCGGATGCACCCGGCCGTGGTGGCCCAGGCCGCGGCGACCAGCGCGGTGCTGACCGGCGGCCGCTTCCGGCTCGGCGTCGGCACCGGCGAGGCGCTGAACGAGCACATCCTCGGCGACCGCTGGCCGGCCCTGCACGTCCGCCTGGAGATGCTGGAGGAGGCGATCCAGGTGATGCGCCGGCTGTTCACCGGCGAGGAGGTCAACCACCACGGCACGCACTACACGGTCGAGAACGCCCGCCTCTACACCGTCCCCGACGAGCCCGTGCCGATCGACATCTCCGGCTTCGGCCCGAAGGCGACCTCGCTCGCCGCGCGCGTCGGCGACGGCTACATCACGATGATGCCGGACGAGGACATGGTCGCCCAGTACCGCAAGGGCGGCGGCGGCGCCAAGCCGGTCAGCGGCGGCACGAAGGTCTGTTACGGCACCGACCGCGAGGAGGCGGTGCGCACCGTGCACCGGCTGTGGCCGAACCAGTACCTGCCCGGCGAGATGGGCCAGATCCTGCCCACGCCGCGCCACTTCGAGCAGCTGTCCCCGCTGGTCACCGAGGACATGGTCCGTGACAACACGGTCTGCGGCGACGACGTGGACGAACACGTCGCCACGCTCCGCGGCTTCGCCGACGCCGGCTTCGACCGCGTCTACGTCAACCAGATCGGCCCCGACCAGCGCGGCTTCTTCGACTTCTACCGCACGAAGGTGCTGCCGCAACTGCGCGGCGCCGGCGGCTGAGCAGCAGGGAGACGGGGGCGGCCGGTGTCGGTGACACCGGCCGCCCCCCGTCCACTGCCGGTCAGGCGCGGTGGTGCGGGCCGCCCGGGTCGATGTCCGGGGCCTGCGGCGGCATGGCCGGGTACGGCAGGCCCATCCCGCTCGGCGGCCCGGCGGGCGGCGTGCCCCCGACCACCCGGTGCGGAGCGGCGGGCTCATCGCCGTGGTCGTGCCCATGGCCGTGGCCGTGGCCGCGGCCCCGGTGGGCGGCGCCGCGCAACGCGTAGGCGATGACGCCCAGGAGTGCCGCGGTGATCAGCGCCGCGGCCCAGCCGGGCAGCCCGCTCGCCAGGCCGAGCCCCACCGCGAGCGCCACGGCGGCGCCCGCGTACAGGGCGACGGCGCCGGACGCGGCGTACATCATGGCCGTACGGCGTTGCCGGCGGGTCTGTTCCCGCAGTTCCTCGCGCACCGTCTCACGTGCCACCTGTGCCAGCTCGTCGACGAGGTGCCTGTCCAGATGTTCCAGGTGATCCAAGCGGTCCATGCGCCACGGGTACCCGGGTGGCGGACGGCTAGGCCCCGAGGGCTGTGTCCCGCATCTCCGTGGTGAGGGCCCAGCGCTCGTGGTCGCGCCAGGCGCCGTCGACGTGGAGCATGCCCGGGGAGAAGCCCTCGAGGCGGAACCCGGCGCCGCGGGCGAGCGCGATGGACGCGGCGTTGCCGGGCTGCACGTTGATCTCCAGCCGGTGCAGCCCCAGCGGGCCGAACGCGTGGCCGATGACCAGGTCGAGGCCCTCGCGCATCAGGCCGCGCCCGGCGGCGTGCGCGAAGGCGCCGTAGCCGAGGGCGCCGCAGCGGAAGCCGCCCATGACGATGTTGTTGATGTTGATGAACCCGGCGATGGCGCCGCCGTCGTTCTCGCAGACCAGGAAGCCGACCCGGGTGGGGTCCTCGATCAGGCTCCGGGCGTAGACGGCGTAGGCCCGGTCGCTGTCGGGCGGGAACAGCCACGGCCGGTGCAGATCCTTGCTCTCCCGGACCCGGGCGGTGAACTCGGGGCCGTCCGCGTAGGTGAAGGGGCGGATGCCCACCCGACGGCCCTCGGCCGGCCGGCGGGAGGAGGTGGTGTGCGGCATCCGGACAGCGTAACGCCGGGCTGGTCCCGGCGAGAGACCCTAACCGCGCCGTCGCGCGAGATAGGCCCCGCACACCCCGCCGATGACGCCGGTGGCGAGCAGGGCCGTCCACAGCGGTGTGCTGACCTCCGGGACCAGCAGCCGGATCCGGACGGCACCGGTGTTCTGGAAGATGAAGATCAGGGCGAGGACGGCGATGGCCGGCACGGAGAGCCGGGCGGACGTCGGCAGGCCGTTCCGGGCGCCGTCCTGCCCGGTGGTGGCCGCGCTCTCGGAGGTCTTCGGGCTCATGCGACCAGGGTGCGGCCACCGACCGGCCGCCCGCACCGCGAGCGGCGCCCTCCGGGTGACCCGGGGACCGCCCGGACCCGGCGGCGGACCCGCCCGGGCGCCCCGCGGCCACGCGCATCCCAGGGTGCCGGGCTCAGCGCAGGGCGGGCGCGTCCAGGGTCAAGGTCCCGGCGTCCGCGTCCAGTTCGGCGGCGACACCGAAGGGGACCGTCGACGCCGACGCGCAGTGGCCGAAGCCGAACTCCTCCACGACCGGCACACCGAGCCCGCCGAGCCGGTCGGCCAGCACCGCGCGCAGCTCGTCGTACGGCCCGCACCGGGTCCAGGAGCCGAGGGCGATCCCGGCGACCCCGTCCAGCCAGCCGGAGCGCAGCAGCTGGGTCAGCATCCGGTCCACCCGGTACGGCTGCTCCCCGACGTCCTCGATCAGCAGCAGCCCGCCGCGGGCGCCGGGGTGGGCGAGGGGGGTGCCCAGGTCGCAGGCGAGCATGCTGAGACAGCCGCCGAGGGTCACTCCCCGGGCCCGGCCGGGCACCAGCGCCGGTCCGGTGCCGGTGAGGGTGCGCACGCTCTCCGGGGCGAGGAGCGTGGCCCTGAGGTGGTCCTGCGCCCGGGCGCTCTTGACGAAGTCGACGCCGGCGGCCGCCGGGCCGTGCAGGGTGACCAGGCCGAGCCGGGTGGCGAAGGCCTGGTGCAGGGCGGTGATGTCGCTGAAGCCGACGAAGACCTTGTCGCCCGCGGCCCGCATCGCGGGCCAGTCGAGCAGGTCCGCCATGCGCTGGGCGCCGTAACCGCCGCGGGCGCACAGCACCGCGTCCACGGACGGGTCGCACCAGGCCGCCTGGAGGTCGGCGGCGCGGTCGGCGTCGCTGCCGGCGAGGTAGCCCAACCGGGCGTGCCGGTCCAGGACATGGGGTGCCACGACCGGGTCGAGGTCCCAGCCGCGCAGGATGTCCAGGCCCGCCTGGAGCCGCTCCTCCACCACCGGCCCGCTGGGCGCGACGACGGCGACCCGGGCGCCGGGGGCGAGCCGCGCGGGCCGTCTCAGTTCCCTCACGTGGTCAGCTCCAGCTCGGGCACACCGGGTACGTCCAGGCCGAACACCTGGGCGTACAGGGACAGTTCGGCCTCCAGTGCGCGCACCATGGTCTCGGCCCGCCGGAACCCGTGCCCCTCCCCGGGGAAGGTGAGGTAGGCGTGCGGCACGCCCCGGCCGGCGATCCGGGAGAGGAAGCGGTCGCACTGGGCGGGCGGGCAGATGACGTCGTCCAGGCCCTGGAGCAGCAGGAACGGCGCGGTCAGCGCCTCGGCGTGTTCGCAGGGCGAGCGTTCGGCGTACCGGGCGGGCACCTCGGCGGCCGGGCCGATCAGGCTCTCCAGGTAGTGCGACTCGAAGTCGTGGGTGTCCCCCGGGCCCCACCCGGCCAGGTCCAGGACCGGGTAGAGGATCGTGCCGCAGGCGTAGACGCCGGTCGTCGTCAGGGAGGCGGCCGCGGTCCAGCCGCCCGCGCTGCCGCCCCGGACGGCCAGCCGGCCGGGGTCGGCGGTGCCCTCGTCGGCGAGCGCCCGCGCGACCGCCGCGCAGTCCTCGACGTCGACGACGCCCCACTGCTCGCGCAGCCGCTCCCGGTAGGCGCGGCCGTACCCGGTGGAGCCGCCGTAGTTCACCTCGGCGACGCCGATGCCGCGTGAGGTGAAGTAGGCGATCTCCAGGTCCAGGACGAGCGCGGCCCGGCCGGTGGGGCCGCCGTGCGCCCAGATGACGTAGGGCGGCAGTTCGCCGGCCGGGGCGGTGCGGCCGGGGTGGCGCGGCGGGTAGACGTGGGCGTGCACCTCGCGCCCGCCCGGGCCGGTGAAGGTGCGCAGCTGGGGTTCGGGGTAGTAGGCGGGGTCCACCGGATCGCGGTGGGGGGCGCCGATCACCCGGGCCCGGCCCAGCCGGGCGTCCAGCTCGACGACCTCGTGGGAGGTGCGCGGCCCTGCGCCGACGCCGGCCACCCGGTCGCCGCGCACGGCGAGGGTGGGCGCGAACTCGGTCCAGGGTCCGGCCGCGTCGACGACCTCGCCGCTCTCCGGGTCGAGGATGCCGAGGGCGGCCGAGCCGCGGCCGTGCACGACGGCGACCAGCCCGTTGTCCAGCGGCGCGAACCAGCGGTGGCCGAGCTTCCACAGCGGCCCCGCGAACTCCTCCTCCCGCGGGCACAGCGGGACGCCGTCGCGGTAGAGGTTCCACCAGCCGTCGCGGTCGCTCGCCCACAGCAGCCGGCCGTCCGCCGACCACTCGACCTGCGCCACCGACTCCCGGGGGCCGCCGGCGACCGTCCGCGGCCCGTGCAGCGTGCCGTCGTCGCCGACGTCCGCGACGATCAGCTCGGTGCCGTCCCAGGGCATCCGCGGATGGTCCCAGGCCAGCCAGGCGGCCCGCCGGCCGTCGGGCGAGAGCCGGGGGCCGGTGACGAACCGGTGCCGGTCGTCGGTGAGTTCGCGTACGGCGGACCGGTCCTCGGCGGCCGACCCGTCGAGCGGCACGGCGGCCGCCACCCGCCGCACGTCTCCCGGGCCCTCGCCGGTGAACTCCTCCAGCACGCACCACACCTCGCCGCGCTCGAGGTCCAGCAGCGGCTCCGCCCAGCGCAGTCCGCCGCCCACGGGCGAGAGGGGGGTCAGCGGGCGCGGCTGCCCGCCGGGTTCGAAACGGTAGAGCCGCTGGTCGGCGAAGTGGGTGAACACCACGAGGGGCGTGTCCGCCGCCGTGCCCGCCGCGGTCCCGGCCCAGGGCCGGCCGCCGTACTCCACGACCCGGCTGCGCACGTTCCACGGCTCGGGCAGCACCGACTCCTGGGTGCCGTCGGGGCGTCTGCGCACCAGCGCCCGGCGGCCGCCCTCGGCCGGCCGGGGCTCGGTCCACCAGACCTCCTCGCCGACGAAGCCCACCCACTCGGGATGCCCGTCGTGCGCGGCGGCCAGCGCCGCGTCGATGGGCGAGGGCCAGCAACCGTACGCCGTCGTCCGCACCGCGTCCTCCATGTCCTGTCTCCTAGGCCGTGCGCAGGAACCGGTCGAGGACGCGGACGCCGAAGTGCAGTGCCTCGACCGGGACGCGCTCGTCGACCCCGTGGAACAGCGCCTGGTAGTCGAAGCCCTCCGGGAGCTTCAGCGGGGCGAAGCCGTAGCCGGTGATCCCCAGCCGTGAGAACTGCTTGGCGTCGGTGCCGCCCGACATGCAGTACGGCACCACGTGTCCCTCCGGCGCGAACTCCCGGACGGCGGCCCGCATCCGGGCGTACGTCGGCGAGTCCACCGGTGCCTGGAGGGCGACCTCGCGGTGCTCGAACTCCCAGTCGACGTCGGGGCCGGTGAGGGCGTCGAGGGTGTCGCGGAACTCCTCCTCGCCGCCGGGCAGGCAGCGGCCGTCCACGTAGGCCACCGCCTCCCCCGGGATGACGTTGACCTTGTAACCGGCTTTCAGCATGGTCGGGTTGGCGCTGTTGCGCACGGTCGCCTCGACGATCCGGGCGGCCGGGCCGAGCTTGCCCAGCAGCCGGTCCACGTCGCTCAGGTCGGGCTCGACGCCGTACAGCGCGGCGAGTTCGGTGAGCGCGGCCCGCACGGTCGGGGTGATCCGCACCGGCCACTCGTGTTCGCCGATCCGGGCGACCGCCGCGGCCAGCCGGGTCACCGCGTTCTCGTCGTTGACCTTGGAGCCGTGCCCGGCGCGGCCGCGGGCGG
Organism: Streptomyces sp. NPDC041135; assembly: GCF_055592085.1. NCBI lineage: Bacteria > Bacillati > Actinomycetota > Actinomycetes > Kitasatosporales > Streptomycetaceae > Streptomyces > Streptomyces sp. NPDC041135. The sequence goes on along the minus strand of NZ_JBVIYZ010000003.1, from coordinate 526,834 downwards.
TGAGCTTCAGCCAGCAGGTGCCGCGCTCCCCGGCGGCGATCGGGTAGATCTGCCGTCCGGCGCCGTCGTGGAACGTGAACGCGCCGGACTCGCCGACGGCCTCCGTGCACCCCTCGAACAGCTCGGGATGGTGGTCGGCGAGGAACCCGGAGCCGTCCTCGGCGCTGGCCTCCTCGTCCGCGGTGAACGCGATCACCAGGTCGCGCCGGGGGCGTACGCCCTGCCGGGCCCAGGAGCGCAGGACCGCGAGGATCATCGCGTCCATGTTCTTCATGTCGACCGCGCCGCGCCCCCACACCACGCCGTCGCGCACCTCACCGGAGAACGGGTGCACGCTCCAGTCCGCGGCCCGCGCCGGCACCACGTCCAGGTGACCGTGCACCAGCAGCGCGTCGGCGCCCGGGTCGGTGCCCTCGACGCGGGCGACCACGTTGGTCCGCCCCGGGGTCCGCTCCAGCAGCACCGGCCGGCATCCCGCGCCGGCCAGCTGCTCGGCCGCGTACTCGGCGGCGGGCCGCTCCCGGCAGTCCCCGCCGCCGTGGTTGGAGGTGTCGATCCGGATCAGCTCGGAGGTGAACCGGACGACCTCGTCCAGCGCCGACTGGTCAGCCATACTGCTCCTCCACCGCGGCCGAGGCGATCGTCGTGACCGCCTTGAAGGTACGGATCGCCTCGTACATGGTCTCGTTGGTGTACGCCACCCGTCGTTCGCCGGTCCGCTCGACGCCGGGGACGACGGTCACCGCCGACGCCAGGTGCTCGGCGTCGAACTCGACGGCGACGGTGTGCGGCCCGTCCGCGGCCGGGTCCCGGCGTACCGCCAGCGCGGTCGCCTCCGCGGCCGCCGCGCGGATGTCGGCGGCCGTCCGGGCCGGCGTCCGGCACACGGCCGCGTACCGCGACACATGGTCCTTGACGGCGACCTTCAGTGCCTCGGGCGCGTAGCCGAGCGCGTCCTCGCAGGCCGCGTCGTCGCCGGTGACGAGCACGACGGGGACGCCGAACTCGGCCACGACCCGGGCGTTGAGCAGACCCTCGCTGGCCCGGTCGCCGTCCAGCCACACCCCGGTGATCTGGTTGGCGAGGTAGGTGTGAGCCAGGACGCCCTCGGCGCCGGCGCCCGCGTGGTAGCCGACGAAGGCGATGCCGTCCACGTCCCCGTGCTGCACGCCCTCCACCATGGACAGCGACTTGTGCCGTCCGGTGAGCATCTCGACCCGTTCGTCGAGCCGCTCCAGCAGCAGGTTGCGCATCGTCCAGTGCGCCTCGTTGACCAGCACCCGGTCCGCGCCGCCGTCGAAGAAGCCCCGGGCCGCGGCGTCGACGTCCGAGGTGAACAGGGCCCGGCAGCGCTCCCACTGCGGTGTCCCCGGCAACACGTCGGCGGGCCAGGTGATGCCCGTGGCACCCTCCATGTCGGCGCTGATGAGGATCTTCATGCTCCGTCACGTTACCCGGTGGGCGCGGCCCCCGACAGTCACGGCGGAGGCATTTCGGCAGGTGGTGCCGGGGGCCGCGCACCGGTGGCGGATCGCTGGTCAGCCGGCCGACAGGACGAACCAGCGGGCGGGCAGGTCGATGCGGGTGCCGTCGGCCAGGTACTCGGTCTGCGGCAGGGTGGTGTCGCCTGCGGCGAGTATCTCCAGGCCGGCCGCGCGCAGCAGCTCGGGGATCTCCTCGTCCGCGGCGTCGGCGGGCTTGAGGCCGTGGTGGAAGACCCGGCGCAGCTTGGGCGGCGGGCCGTCCGGGCCGGCGGCGGCGCGCTGGATCACGTCCCGGGAGGCGGCGGTGAGTTCGACGACGAACGCCCGTCCGGCGGAGCCGATGAACCGGGCGACCGCGGCGGCCACCAGGGGGCGGGCGGCCGGCTCGCTCTGGTGGATGACGGCCCGCATGTAGACGTTGCTGTCGCCGAGCCGGGTGTGCAGTTCGCGCACCGCCTCGGCGTCGGTCAGGTCGAGCTGCTGGAACTCGACGGGTTCGCCGTTCGCCGCGCGGCGGGCGTGCTCTATCGCGGCGTGCGACAGGTCGACGCCTACGGCCCGTGCGAACCGGGAGGCGAGGTAGCGGGTCTGGGTGCCGTTGCCGCAGCCCAGGTCGACTATGGGACGGGCGGTGTCGGCGTACGGCAGGAACAGCTCGCTGTGCGGTGCCGAGGTCAGGGAGGGGTCCGAGTCCCAGATCGCCTCGCCCCGGGCGTCCGAGGTCTCCCTCCAGTAACTCTCCCAGGCGGTCCGGTAGTTCTCCGAGACATTCATGCGCGCTCCCCACGGGTCGGTTCCGTGATCGGGATATCGCGCCGGCGGGGACGTCGGCAAGAGGCAGGAGCCCGTCTTTGCGAGACCCGAGCGATCCGGAGCGCCCGGAGGGCGTACGCGCGGCGCGTCACGCCCCCGCCGCGTCGGCGCCGCGCCGGCCGTCCGGCCCGGCTGTCCGGCCCGGCCCTCAGGCGTCGTGCCGGGTCCTGTCTCTCACGAGGCCCCGGGCGGGGTCAGGGCCTGTTCGAACCACACGGTCTTGTGGTGCCCGGTGGCGCTGGCGCCCCATTCGCGGGCCAGCCGGCTGACCACGCGCAGCCCGCGGCCCGACTCGTCGAGGAGGTCCGCGGCGAGCATGGTGGGCAGGGCCGGTTCCTCGTCGGTCACCTCGACCAGCAGCGCGTCGGTGCGCACCAGCCGCAGCCCGGTCCGCCGCCCGCCCGCGTGCCGTACGGCGTTGGTGAGGACCTCGCTGACCAGCAGCTCCGCCGTCTCCACCGCGCCGGGCAGGTTCCACTTCAGCAGCTGGGCACGGACCAGCCGCCGGGCCCGGCCGACCTCGCGCGGGTCGCCGACGAACTCCCACTCGGCGACGTGGTCGTCCGGGATGCCGTTGAGGCGGGCCATGAGCAGGGCGACGTCGTCCTTGCGGCCGTCGCCGGTGTTCAGGGCGCGGATGATGGTGTCGCAGGCGTCGTCCATCGAGGCCGCGGGGTGCGCGGCGGACTCGCAGAGCGCGGCGAGGCCGTCCCCGATGTCGGACCCGCGCACCTCCACCAGACCGTCGGTGCACAGCACCAGCCGGTCACCGGGCGCGACCCGGACGACGCTGGACTCGAACGCCACCCCGCCCACCCCTATGGGGGCGCCGGTGGGCAGCTCCAGCAACTCGCTGCGCCCGTCCGCGGCGCGCACCAGCACGGGCGGGATGTGACCGGCGTTGGCCAGGTGCAGCTCGCCGCGGATGGGGTCGTAGACCGCGTACAGACAGGTGGCGAGGTAGTTCTCCCCCAGGCGGCGGGCGAGGTCGTCGAGGTTGCGCAGCAGTTGGGCGGGCTCGGTGCCCATGACGGCCATGGTCTGCACGGCCGTGCGCAACTGGCCCATCATGGCGGCGGAGTTGAGCCCGTGGCCCATGACGTCGCCGACGACGAGGGCGGTGCGGGAGCCGGGCAGCTTGATGGTGTCGAACCAGTCGCCGCCGATGCGGCCGAGCCGGGTGCCGGGCAGGTAGCGGGTCGCCACGTCGCAGCCGGCCATACGCGGCGTCACCTGGGGCAGCATGCTGTCCTGGAGGGTGTCGGCGACGTTCTCCTGGAAGGTGTACATACGGGCGTTGTCCAGCACCAGACCGGCGCGGGCGGCGAGTTCGGCGCCGGTGGTGCGGTCCATGTCGTCGAACTGCGGCCGGTCCGGGCGGCGCATCAGGACCATGAAGCCGAGGACGACGTTGCGGGCCTTGAGCGGGACGATGAGCAGGGAGCGGCCGTTGATGAGCGGTCTGAGGTCGCGCTTCTCGAACTCCCCGGAGATCTTGTTGCCCAGTTCGTCGCTGATCCTGGGGATGAGCACCGGCTCGCCGGTGCTCATGCACTGGAAGAACGGGGTGTGCTCGGGGAAGGCGATGGACTCGCCGGTGGGCACGGTGTCGTCCCAGCGGCCCGGCTCGTCGTTGTGCTCGACCCACACCCGGTGCCAGACGGTGGTCACGTCCGGCGGGCCGTCCGGGAAGCCCTCGCCGGCCAGGACGGCGGCGCGCAGGTGGGTGCCGGCGAAGTCGGCGAAGCGGGGCACGGCGGCGCTGGTGACCTCGCGGATGGTCTCGCCCAGGTCGAGCGAGGAACCGATGCCGGAGCTGACCTCGTTGAGGAACTCCAGCCGCTCGCGCACGGCGGCGTACTCCAGGTCCTGTTCGGCGCCGACCGGGACCAGCGGCGCGGCCGGTGTCCGCCGCACGGCTTCGGCCCGCGCGCGTCCCGGGCGGCGCGGCACGCCCCAGTACGGCGTCACCGGCACCCGCTCGAACTGGCTGAACTCCAGCACGGGATAGCCCAGTTCGAGGATCTGGGAGACGATGCGGCCGCTGAGGCCGGGGCCCATGTTGGGCAGGATCTCGGGCAGCCGGCGGGCGAGTTCCTCGTAGTCGGACAGCTCGGTCCAGCGGGCGAAGCCGGGCGAGACGCGCTCGGTGACCGGGTCCGCGCAGCCGCGGTCGACCTGGAGCCGGCCGGCGTCGGCGGCGAGCACCAGCCGCCGCGCGGGGCCGGGGCCGACCAGCGGGTAGGCCCACCACAGCACGTCGATGCGGTCGTCGTCCGCGCCGCCGGCCGGTTCCCGCCCGGCTCGCGGGTCCGCCTCGGGCGCGCGGATGCGGATGCGGCCGGCCGTCGGGTAGCCGGTGCGGCCGCCGAGCGAGGCCTCCAGGTCGGGGCCGAGCCCGTCGTATGCCTCGTACGGGCCGTAGGCGTCCGCCGTGGGCTCGCCGTCGAGGTCGTCCGGGAGGGTGCCGGCGACGGGCAGCAGGTCCGCGGCGGGGCGGCCCACGGCGTCCTCGCGCGGGACGCCGAACAACCGGCGCGCGCCGCTGCTCCAGTGCGAGACGGTGCCTTCGCGGTCGACGACGACCACGCCCAGGGGAACGCGGCCGGCCGCGCCCTCCCCCGCGCCGCGGCCGGGAGGTGTGTCCCGCTCGCTGCCACGGTCCATGGCCCAGGCCCTCTCTCCCCAACGGCTGTCGTAAAAGATCTGCGCCGCCCGCCACCACGGTACGGCGACGGCCGGTCGGGATGTGTGGCAATACTGGAATTGATGTACCGGGCCGAACCGGCGCGCGGGGACGTGCGCCCCCGCGCGCCCGGCTCAGTCCTGGTGGCCCAGCTGGAGATCGCGTTCGGTCCGGCCGCCGCCCGCGACGCACAGCACGGTGGCGATCGGCGGGTAGCCGGCCGCGATGACGGTGTACTCGCCGGAGGACAGGTCGACGAACCGGAAGGTGCCGTCGGCGCCGGTGGTCAGGGAGTCGACGACGTTGCCGGCCGAGTCGAGCAGGGTCACCCGCGCGTCCTCGACGGGCCGGCCGCCGCCCGCCCGGACGGTGCCCCGCAGGACCGCGCCGCCCGCCAGCTCGACGTCCTGGCGGGTCTCCCGGGCGGCCTGGACGGTGACGGGCAGCGCGGCGGGCCGGAAGGCGGGCGCGCTCGCGGCCAGGGTGTACTCGCCGGCCACCAGCTCGGTGATGAGGTAGCCGCCCTCGTGGCCGCTGCGGGTGCTGGCGACGACCTCGCCGTGCACGTCGGTGAGCGTGACGGTGGCGTCCCGCACGGGCGAGCCGTCGGCGGCGAGCACCGCGCCCGCGAGGCGTCCGGCGCCGCCGAGGACCACGTCGAGGTCGACGGGCCGCTCGCCCACGGTGACCGAGACGGCCTGCGGCTGGTGGCCGCCCGCGGCGGCGATGAGGACGTACGAGCCCGGGCCCGGCGTGGGGAGCGTGTACCGCCCGTCCTCACCGCTGGTGCCCCGTCCGATCTGCAGCCCGGCGGCGTCGATCAGGGTGAGCGCCGCGCGGGGCACCGCGGTGGCGTCGGGGTGCCGCACCGCGCCCCGGACGGGGAACGAGCCGGGGTGGGGCGAGCGGGCCTGCGGGACCGGGGCGTCGGCCGGCGCGCTCTCCTGGCCGGCGGCGGGGGCGTTGTGGGACACCAGCGGTCTCTCCTTGAGGAAGAAGGCGATGAGCAGGCCGAGGACGAGCACCGGGACCAGGTAGAGGAAGACCCGGGGCATCGCGTCGGCGTAGGCGCGGACGTACGCGTCGCGCAGGGCCGGGGGCAGCGCGTGGACGAGCCCCGGGGTGAGCGACTCGGGGTCGGGCAGCCGGGCACCCGCGCCGGCGGGCAGGCGCCGGGCGAGGGCGTCGGTGAGCCGGTCGGCGAACAGGGTGCCGAAGACGGCGGCGCCGACGCTGCCGCCGATCTGCCGGAAGTAGTTGTTGGCGCTGGTCGCCGTGCCCAGGTCGGCGGGGCGCACCGAGTTCTGCACGGCGAGGACCAGGACGGGCAGCACCATGCCGATGCCGGCGCCGAGGACGGCCATCCAGATGCTGTAGTGCAGCCGGGGCGTGTCCGTCTCCAGCCGGGACAGCAGCCACATGCCGACGGCGGCGAGGGCGCTGCCGAGGACGGGGAAGACCTTGTAGCGGCCGGTGTGGCTGATGAGCTGCCCGGAGATCACCGAGGCGCCGACGATGCCCGCCATCATGGGCAGCATCAGCAGCCCGGACCCGGTGGCGGAGGCGCCGTCGACCATCTGCAGGAAGGTCGGCAGATAGCTGGCCGCGCCGAACAGGGCGACGCCGATGACCAGCCCGACCAGGGCGGTGACGGTGAAGACGGGGTCCCGGAACAGCCGCGGCGGGATGAGGGGTTCGGCGGCGTGGTGCTCGGCGACGAGGAAGAGGACGGCGGCGGCGGCCGCGCCCGCGCCGAGTCCGAGGATCTGCCGCGAGTCCCAGGCGTACTCGGTGCCGCCCCAGCTGGTGAGCAGCACCAGGCAGGTGGAGGCGGTGGCCAGCAGCAGCGCGCCGGGCACGTCGAGGCGGCCGCGGGAGGCCGGCTTGGGCAGTTTCAGCACGGCGGTGATCACGGCCAGGGTGAGCAGCCCGAAGGGGACGTTGATGTAGAAGCACCAGCGCCAGGAGAGGTGGTCGGTGAAGTAGCCGCCGAGCAGCGGGCCGGCGACGGAGGCGACGCCGAAGGCGGCGCCGATCAGGCCCATGTAGCGGCCGCGCTGCCGGGGCGGCACGATGTCGGCGATGATCGCCTGCACGCCGATCATCAGCCCGCCCGCACCGGTGCCCTGCACGGCACGGAAGGCGATCAGCTGGTCCATGCTCTGGGCGCGCCCGGCGAGCGCGGAGCCGGCGACGAAGACGAGGATCGCGAACTGGAAGACGCCCTTGCGGCCGAAGAGGTCACCGAGCTTGCCGTACAGCGGGAGGCCGACGGTGGAGGTGAGCAGGTAGGCGGTGATCGCCCAGGACATCCGGTCCAGGCCGTGCAGTTCGCCGACGATCCTGGGCAGGGCGGTGGCGACGATCATCTGCTCCAGGGCGGCCAGGAGCAGGGCGAGCATCAGCCCGACGAAGATCAGCCGTACCCGGCGCGGGGCGAGGCCGGTCTCCGCGGGGGGCGGCGGCGCGGGGGCCCGCACCGGCGCCGTGGCCGGCTCGTCCTGCACCAGAGTCGTGCCGCCCACGTCCCGCTCCCCTCGTCACGCCGCCCCACGCTTCCCGCGTAAGGCGACAACCGTGAAGGAGGACGGCGGGTTACGGCGTCCGGTACGGGCGCGGGGAGTTCCACCCGAACCGGTGAGACGCCGGTGCCCGAAGGGGCCGGTGAGCGGCCGGTGAGGGGCCGGGACCGGAGCCGGCGGGGCGGCCGGTGCGGGGGCAACGCCCGCGCACCGGCGGCCTCTTGGGCTCAGCCCTCGACCTCGCGGGCGAGGTTGGCGAGCACGGCGCCGTAGATGCGGCCGAGGCCCTTGGGGGCGAAGGTCCGCTCGAAGAAGCCGCCGATCCCGCCGGCGCCCTGCCAGGTGGTGGTGACGACCACGCGTGAGGCGCCCTCACCGGCGGGCGTGACGCGCCAGGTGGTGACCATGGAGGAGTTGCGGTCCTTCTCGACCAGTTCGCCGTCGGTGGGCTCGCTCACCTCCAGCAGGCAGTCGCGCACGCGCTTGCTGGTGGCCTGGAGCTTCCAGTGCACGAGGGTGCCCTCGCCGTCGCCGCCCTCGCGCACCTCGTACTCGCTGAAGTGCTCGGGCAGCAGCTTCGCGCGCGTGCCGCTGTAGTCGGCGAGGGCGTCGAACACCTTCTCCGCGTCCGCCGTGACGACCCGCTCCGTAGTGGCCTCGACCTGCGCCATTGACTTCCTCCAGGACCTGAGTGCTCGGGGTTGGGGCAAGCCAACCACCCCGGCGCCCGGCGCCCCAAATCGGGGCCCGCACGATCATGGGAACAGATGTTCTATTGTGTGGGCAGTGCTACCGAGGAGGCGTCATGCGCTGGGAGAACCTCACGGCGGAACCCGAACACGGCCGGGCCGACCCCGCGCTGTTCGGCGCGGACGCGGTCACCACCCGCACGTTCGACACGCCGGAGTTCCGCGGGATCACCTTCCACGAGATCCGGGCCCGCTCGGTCCTGAACCGGGTGCCGGGCGCCTCGCGCATGCCGTTCGAATGGACGGTCAACCCCTACCGGGGCTGCACGCACGCGTGCGTGTACTGCTTCGCCCGCAAGACCCACAGCTACCTGGACCTCGACACCGGGATCGGCTTCGACACCCAGATCGTGGTCAAGGTGAACGCGCCCGAGCTGCTGCGCCGTCAGCTCGCCTCGCCGCGCTGGCGGGGCGAGCACGTGGCCATGGGCACGAACGTCGACTGCTACCAGCGCGCGGAGGGCCGCTACCGCCTGATGCCGGGCATCATCACCGCCCTCACCGAGCACGCCAACCCCTTCTCGATCCTGACGAAGGGCACGCTGATCCTGCGCGACCTGGACCTGCTGACGCGGGCGGCGCAGGTGACGGACGTCGGCATCTCGGTGTCCGTCGGCTTCACCGACCCCGAGCTGTGGCGCACCGTGGAGCCGGGCACGCCCGCGCCCGAGCGCCGCCTGGAGGTGGTGCGCACCCTGGGTGAGCACGGCATCGGCTGCGGGGTGCTGATGGCCCCGGTCATCCCCTTCCTGGGCGACGACCCGGACCGGCTGCGGGCCACCGTGCGCGCGATCGCGGCCGCCGGGGCCACCTCGGTCACCCCGCTGGTGCTGCATCTGCGGCCCGGCGCCCGGGAGTGGTTCATGGCGTGGCTCGGGCAGCACCACCCGCACCTGGTGCGTCGCTACGAGCGGCTGTACGCGGAGGGCGCCTACGCGCCGCGCTGGTACCAGCGCCGGATCACCCGTCAGGTGCACGAGCTGGCCACCGAGTACGGCATCGGCCCCGCGCGGGCGGGCACGCCCCGCCGGGTCCGGCCCACCGGTCCGGCCGGGCCGGACCCGGCGCCCGGGCCGACCCAGCTCACCCTGCTCTGAGCGCGTTCGGGGTCTTCCGGCGGCCCGATCGGGTCACATGACGCCCCGGAGCGTTCCTTCCGGTGCTCCCGCCGGGACGATCCGGCGGGGACCGTCAGCCGCGCGGTCCGCGCCCGTCCGTCCCGGGAGGACCCATGAGCACACGCGCAGCCGCACTGTGCGCCGCCGCCGCGGTGGTGGTGGCCGGCCCGGTCACGGCCGCTCCCGCGCGGGCGACCGGCCCCGCCGCCCCGGCCGCGGAGACGGTCCGGAGCACGCCGGTCCGGAGCACGCCGGTCCGGGTCACGCCGGTCTGGAAGAAGTGCGCCACCACCGGCTACCCGGCGCTCCAGTGCTCCTCGCTCACGGTGCCCCTCGACCACGCGCACCCGGAGGGCCGGCGGATCACGCTGGCCCTCTCCCGCGTCCCGCACACCGCGAAGACCTTCCAGGGCCCGCTGGTGGTCAACCCCGGCGGCCCCGGGGGCAGCGGGCTGGCGCTGGCCGGGTTCGTCGCCGCGTCGCTGCCGAAGGCGGTGGCGGCCCAGTACGACGTCATCGGCTTCGACCCGCGGGGCGTGGGCCGCAGCACCCCCGCGCTGGACTGCGTGCCGGGGCACTTCCGGCCGGTGCGCGCCGACTCCCTGCCCAGCACGCCCGCCCTGGAGCGGGCCGGCGTCACACGCGCGCGGTCGTTCGCGGCCGCCTGCGGCCGGAAGTACGCGGGCCTGCTGCCGTACCTGGACACCGTCAGCGCGGCCCGGGACATCGACGCCGTCCGGGAGGCGCTGGGCGCGGAGCGGGTCAGCTACTTCGGCTACTCCTACGGCACCTACCTCGGCGCGGTGTACGCGAAGCTGTTCCCACAGCGGGTGCGGCGCCTGGCGCTGGACTCGGTCGTCGACCCGACGGGCGTCTGGTACGACGACAACCTGGGCCAGGACGTCGCCTTCGACGCCCGGCACCGCGCCCTGATGGCGTGGATCGCCGCCCACGACGGGACCTACCGGCTCGGCACCGACCCGGCGGGGGTCGAGGCCCGGTGGTACGCGATGCGGGCGGCCCTGGCCCGCAGGCCGGCCGGCGGCCGGGTGGGCGCGGCGGAACTGGAGGACACCTTCGTCCCCGGCGGCTACTACGACGGCTACTGGCCCCGCCTCGCCGCCGCGTTCGCCGCCTACGCGCGGCGTGGGGACACCGGGCCGCTGATCGAGGCCTACGACGACCTCGGCGCCGTGGACGCCGCCGACGACAACGGCTACAGCGTCTACACGGCCGTGCAGTGCCGTGACGCCTCCTGGCCGCGCGACTGGGACCAGTGGCGCAAGGACAACTGGGCCGTCCACGCCCGGGCGCCCTTCATGGTCTGGAACAACGCCTGGTACAACGCGCCGTGCGCGTTCTGGCCGGCGGACCCGCTGAAGCCGGTGGACATCGCCAACCGCACGCTGCCGCCGGCGCTGCTGTTCCAGGCGACGGACGACGCCGCGACGCCGTACCACGGCGGGGTGACGGTCCATCACCTGCTGGCCGGCTCCGGCCTGGTCGTCGAGCGAGGGGGCGGCAACCACGGCATCACACTGAGCGGCAACGACTGCCTCGACCGCCATCTGGCCGCCTATCTCGCGGACGGCACGGTGCCCCGGGGCGACGGCGAGGCGGACGCGGTCTGCCCCGCGGCCCCCGGCCCGGAGCCCCTCGCCGCCAAGGCGGCACCGGCGCCCTCGCGCGGCTCGACCCTGCACCGCCTGCTCGGTTTCCGCCGCTGAGGGACCGCTGAGGGACCGCTGACGGCTGACGACGCCTCGCTCGCGGGACCGCTGCGGCGGCGGCCGGGTCAGCCGCCGCGCTGCCGGGGGATGCGGGCCAGCGCGCGGACCGCGGCCTCGGCGAGGACCGGGTGCGCCAGGGCCTCGCTCAGCACGCGGCGGGCGCGGGTGTCGCCCAGGTCGCCCAGGCCCTCCACGCAGGCGAGGGCCACCCGGCGGTAGGGGTCGAGCGGGTGCAGCCGGCGCTCCAGGGTGGTGATCAGCGCGGGGACGGACTCCGGGGCGCGCAGTTCGACCAGCAGCCGCACCGGGTGCAGGGCGTAGGCGACGCGCAGTTCGTTGGTGGCGAGGGCGGCGGCCGCGCGGGCGGTGCGCGGGTCCTTCAGCCGGGCGAGGGCGTGCGCGGCGGAGGCGCAGCGCGGGGGGTCGCGATGGTTCAGGAGCAGGACGAGGGCCTCGAAGGCGCGCCGGTCCCCCGCGGTGCCCAGCCGGAAGGCGGCCAGTTCGCGGGCCCACAGCGGCTGTCCGGGCGCGGTGAGCACCTCCGCCAGCGTCTCGGGGTCGTCGGCCGCCAGCAGCTGTTCGAAGGCGGGCGATCCGTGCGACTCCCGCCGTAAGCGCTCCGTGAGCGATCGCAACTCTTCGTCCACGAGGTCCAGCGTAGGCGGGCCGGGCACGCGGAGGGACGTACATCACAAACTCCGGGGGCTGGCGCGCTCGTTACCCGCCGGTTAAGCTCATACGAGCGAGACAACCCCCTCGCATCGCCCGCGGCGGTTTGGTGACGCAGCCGTCGTGGGTTCAGGTCGGTTCGGTACCTCGGTACCGCAGTACGGCCCGGCTCCGGGACAGAGCCGGTCGGATTCCGCCGCTCCCGGGCGTGTGCAACGCCCGCGGCCCGGCACCGGGCGTGTGCGCTCGCAGCCCGGCAACACCCGCACCTCGCACCGCTCCGGCGTGCGCCCTCGGGCGCACCCCGGCGCTCTTCGCGCCTTCGGCGCGCCCCTCGTCGTCACCCTCATTCCTGGAGTCCCGCGATGGCCACTCCCCTGTCCCACACCCCTCTGTCCCCGCTGAGGACGATCGCCGTCGTCGGTCTCGGCACCATGGGCACCGGCATCACCGAAGTCCTCGCCAAGGCCGGCCGCGAGGTGATCGGCATCGACATCAGCGAGGACCGGGCCGCGCGGTCCGTCACCGCCCTGGAGTCCTCCACCGCCCGCGCCGTGGTCCGGGGCCGGCTGACCGAGCAGGAGCGCGCCGGCGTCCTGGCCCGGGTCCGCACCGCCACCGACCTGCGCGCGGCGGCCGACGCCGACCTCGTCATCGAGGTGGCGCCGGAGTCGTACGAGATCAAGCACCAGATCTTCCGGGAACTGGACGGCATCGTCCGGCCGGAGACGATCCTGGCCACCGGCACCAACGCCCTGTCGGTGACCCGCCTGGCCGCCGACTCGGCCCGCCCGGAGCGGGTGCTGGGCCTGCACTTCTTCAACCCGGCGCCGGCCATGAAGCTGGTCGAGGTCGTCTCCTGCGTGCTCACCGCCCCGCAGGCCGTCGCCGCCGTGACCGACCTGGCCGTGGAACTGGGCAAGGAGCCGGTCGCGGTCGGCGACCGGCCCGGGTTCGTCGCGGACGGGCTGCTGTTCGGCTACCTCAACCAGGCGGCGGCGATGTACGAGGCCAGGTACGCCTCCCGCGAGGACATCGACGCGGCGATGCGCCTCGGCTGCGGCCTGCCGATGGGCCCGCTGGCCCTGCTGGACCTGATCGGCATCGACACCGCGCGGACGGTCCTGGAGGCCATGTACGCCGAGTCCCACGACCGGCTGCACGCCCCCGCGCCGATCCTGAAGCAGCTCAGCGAGGCGGGCCTGACCGGCCGCAAGACGGGCCGCGGCTTCTACACCTACGCGGCGCCCGGCAGCGCCACGGTCGTGGCCGACGCCCTGACCGCCGCGCAGGACACGGCGCCCCGGCCGGGCCGCGAGGTCCGCTCGGTCGGTGTCGCGGGCTCGGGGACCATGGCCTCCGGCATCGCGGAGGTCTTCGCCAAGGCCGGCTACGACGTGGTCCTTGCCGCCCGCAGCGAGGAGAAGGCGCAGACCGCCAAGGCCCGCATCGGCACGTCCCTGTCCCGTTCCGTGGACAAGGGCCGGCTCACCGCCGAGGCCGCCGCCCAGACCCTGGACCGGATCACCGCGGCAGGCTCCTACGACGCGTTCGCCGACGTCGACCTGGCCGTCGAGGCGGTCGCCGAGGACCTGGCGGTCAAGCAGCAGCTGTTCGCGGCGCTGGACAAGGTCTGCAAGCCCGGAGCGGTGCTGGCCACCACCACCTCCTCGCTGCCCGTCGTCGCCTGCGCCCGCGCCACCTCGCGCCCGCAGGACGTGATCGGCATGCACTTCTTCAACCCGGCGCCGGCCATGAAGCTGGTCGAGGTGGTCCGGACGGTGCTCACCGCGGACGACGTCCACGCCACCGTCCGCGAGGTCTGCACGAGGATCAGGAAGCACGCCGTGGACTGCGGCGACCGGGCCGGGTTCATCGTGAACGCGCTGCTCTTCCCGTACCTCAACAACGCGATCAAGATGGTCCAGGAGCACTACGCCTCGCTGGACGACATCGACGCCGCGATGAAGCTGGGCGGCGGCTACCCGATGGGCCCCTTCGAGCTGCTGGACGTGGTCGGGCTCGACGTCTCGCTCGCCATCGAGAAGGTCCTGCACCGCGAGTTCCGGGACCCCGGGCTGGCCCCCGCGCCGCTGCTGGAGCACCTGGTGGCCGCGGGCTGCCTCGGCCGCAAGACGGGCCGCGGCTTCCGCGAGTATGCCCGCCGCTGACGGCGCCGGCGACCGGTTGCGGGTGGAGGCGGACTGGGGCGGGCTGCTGGGCCCGGCGGGCCCCGGCCGCCCCGACCCGGGCGGCACGCGGCCCGGGGCGGGGCGGGAAACCCCCGGACCTGCGCACCGAGCTGCGCACATGCAGTACGTTCGGGTCATGTCCCAGCCCGCCAAGTCCTCCCGTACCCCCGCCACGCCCGACGCGCCGGAACGTGCCGCAGGCAGCCGCGCCGCCGCCCAGCGGCTGAAAATGCGCCGGGAACTGGCGGCGGCCGCGATGGAGTTGTTCGCGACCAAGGGGTACGAGGCGACCACCGTCGACGAGATCGCGGCCGCGGCCGGGGTCGCGCGCCGCACCTTCTTCCGCCACTTCCGCTCCAAGGAAGAGGCGATCTTCCCCGACCACGACGACACGCTGACCCGTGCCGAGGCCGTCCTGAACGCCGCGCCCGCGCACGAGCATCCGCTGGACACCGTGTGCCGGGGCATCAAGGAGGTCATGCGGATGTACGCGGCCCGGCCGGAGATCTCGGTCGCCCGCTACAAGCTGACGCGCGAGGTGCCCACCCTGCGGGAGGCCGAGATCGCCTCGGTGGCCCGCTACGAGCGCCTGTTCACCCGGTATCTGCTGGGCCACTTCGACGAGCACGCGCACGACGACGACGCCAACGACGACCCGCTGCTGGCGGAGGTCGCCGCCTCGGCGGTCGTCACCGCCCACAACCACGTGCTGCGGCGCTGGCTGCGGGCGGGCGGCCAGGGTGACGTGGAGGCCCAGCTCGACCACGCCTTCGCGATCGTCCGCAAGACCTTCGGCTCCGGCATCGGCGCCGGGCGCAGCACGGCGCCGCAGCGGCCCGCGCCGCCGGCCGCGGTGTCCTCGCACGGCGAGGTGCTCGTCACGGTGGCCCGCACGGACGCCCCGCTGGACGAGGTCATGCGCACCATCGAGGAGGCCCTGAAGGAGCGCTGAGCGCCCCCCGCCTCCTACGCCGACCGCTGCTCGACCTGTGATGACGGCCACCCCTCGGGGTGGCCGTTTCGGCATGTCAGGGCACCTTTTCGGCTGGATTTCAGGGGCGGTTCGATCGATCATCGCTCATGTGTTACGTAAAGATTTCACCTGAGAGGAAGTTCTGGCACTCAGTGCCTTGCGAGGTGACACGCGGTGTCATACGTTGAAGGAGTCCGGGCGGCCGGCGTGCAGCGACCGAACGCACGCCGGCTGTCCCAGCAAGCCGATGGCCTGCCCGCCCGGACGCCTGCGTCACAGGCAACCTCCCGCGCCACAAAGCGCTGCCGAACCACCCGCCGAACCGACGGCCCGCTCCATCCCACCCTCAGCAGCATCGACGTAACCCCCAGCGCCCCTCCCTCAGGGCGCTCACCGCCGGAGGCAACACCGTGACCATGAAGGACATCCTGGCCGCGATCCAGTCGCCCGACTCCACGTCCGCCGACTTCGCCGCCCTTCCCCTCCCCGAGTCGTACCGCGCGATCACCGTGCACAAGGACGAGACGGAGATGTTCGCCGGGCTCGCCACCCGGGACAAGGACCCGCGCAAGTCGCTGCACCTGGACGAAGTGCCGCTGCCCGAGCTGGGCCCGGGCGAGGCGCTGGTGGCCGTCATGGCCTCCTCCGTCAACTACAACTCCGTGTGGACCTCGATCTTCGAGCCGCTGTCCACGTTCGGGTTCCTGGAGCGCTACGGCAAGGTCAGCGAGCTGACCAAGCGCCACGACCTGCCGTACCACATCATCGGCTCCGACCTCGCGGGCGTCGTCCTGCGCACCGGCCCCGGCGTCAACGCCTGGAAGCCCGGCGACGAGGTCGTCGCGCACTGCCTGTCGGTCGAGCTGGAGTCCTCCGACGGCCACAACGACACCATGCTCGACCCCGAGCAGCGCATCTGGGGCTTCGAGACCAACTTCGGCGGCCTGGCCGAGATCGCCCTGGTCAAGTCCAACCAGCTGATGCCCAAGCCGGGCCACCTCAGCTGGGAGGAGGCCGCCGCGCCGGGCCTGGTGAACTCCACCGCCTACCGCCAGCTGGTCTCCCGCAACGGTGCCGGCATGAAGCAGGGCGACAACGTCCTGATCTGGGGCGCGAGCGGCGGCCTCGGCTCCTACGCCACCCAGTTCGCCCTCGCCGGCGGCGCCAACCCGATCTGTGTCGTCTCCTCGCCCCAGAAGGCGGACATCTGCCGCGCCATGGGCGCCGAGGCGATCATCGACCGCAACGCCGAGGGCTACAGGTTCTGGAAGGACGAGCAGACCCAGGACCCCAAGGAGTGGAAGCGCTTCGGCAAGCGCATCCGCGAACTCACCGGCGGCGAGGACATCGACATCGTCTTCGAGCACCCCGGCCGCGAGACCTTCGGCGCGAGCGTCTACGTGACCCGCAAGGGCGGCACCATCACCACCTGCGCCTCGACCTCGGGCTACATGCACGAGTACGACAACCGCTACCTGTGGATGTCGCTGAAGCGGATCATCGGCTCGCACTTCGCCAACTACCGTGAGGCGTGGGAGGCCAACCGCCTCATCGCCAAGGGCAAGATCCACCCGACGCTGTCCAAGGTGTACTCCCTGGAGGACACCGGCCAGGCCGCCCACGACGTCCACCGCAACGCGCACCAGGGCAAGGTCGGCGTGCTGTGCCTGGCGCCCGAGGAGGGCCTGGGCGTGCGCGACCAGGAGCTGCGCGCCCGGCACGCCGACGCCATCAACCGCTTCCGCGACATCTGAGAGGCGTCCATGACCGAGCGTCAGCCCGCCCCCGAGCGGCGTGCGAAGGACCGGCCGTGGCTCATGCGCACGTACGCCGGCCACTCCACGGCCGAGGCGTCCAACGAGCTGTACCGGCGCAACCTCGCCAAGGGCCAGACCGGCCTGTCGGTGGCGTTCGACCTGCCGACGCAGACCGGCTACGACCCCGACCACATCCTCGCCCGCGGCGAGGTCGGCCGGGTCGGGGTACCGGTCTCGCACCTCGGTGACATGCGCCGGCTGTTCCAGGACATCCCCCTGGAGCAGATGAACACCTCGATGACGATCAACGCCACCGCCATGTGGCTGCTGGCGCTCTACCAGGTCGTCGCCGAGGAGCAGGGCGCGGACGTCACCAGGCTCCAGGGCACGACCCAGAACGACATCGTCAAGGAGTACCTGTCCCGGGGCACCCACGTGTTCCCGCCCGGGCCCTCGCTCCGCCTGACGACGGACATGATCGCGTACACGGTCTCCCACCTGCCCAAGTGGAACCCGATCAACATCTGCAGCTACCACCTGCAGGAGGCCGGGGCCACGCCGGTGCAGGAGATCGCGTACGCGATGTCCACCGCGATCGCCGTCCTCGACGCCGTGCGCGACTCCGGGCAGGTGCCCCAGGAGCGGATGGGTGACGTGGTCGCCCGGATCTCCTTCTTCGTCAACGCGGGCGTCCGCTTCGTCGAGGAGATGTGCAAGATGCGGGCGTTCGGCCGCATCTGGGACCGCGTCACCCGCGAGCGGTACGGCATCGAGGACCCCCGCCTGCGCCGCTTCCGCTACGGCGTCCAGGTCAACTCCCTGGGGCTGACCGAGGCGCAGCCGGAGAACAACGTCCAGCGGATCGTGCTGGAGATGCTGGCCGTGACGCTGTCGAAGGACGCCCGCGCGCGTGCCGTGCAGCTGCCGGCCTGGAACGAGGCGCTCGGCCTGCCCCGGCCCTGGGACCAGCAGTGGTCGCTGCGCATCCAGCAGGTGCTGGCGCACGAGAGCGACCTGCTGGAGTACGAGGACATCTTCGAGGGCTCGCACGTCGTCGAGGCCAAGGTGGCCCAGCTGGTCGAGGACTCCTTCGCGGAGATCGAGCGGATCGAGGAGATGGGCGGCGCGATGGCGGCCGTCGAGTCCGGCTACCTGAAGTCGCAGCTCGTCGCCTCGCACGCCGAGCGCCGGGCCCGGATCGAGTCCGGCGAGGACAAGATCATCGGTGTCAACATCTTCGAGACGACCGAGCCGAGCCCGCTGACGGCCGACCTGGACACCGCGATCCAGACGGTGGACCCGGCCGTGGAGGCGCGGGTCGTCGGCGCCCTGAGCACCTGGCGCGAGACCCGCTACCAGCCGCCCTTCAACCACCCGCGCCCGTGCAAGGCGCTGGAGCGGCTGAAGGAGGCCGCCAAGGGCACCGACAACCTGATGGAGGCCACGCTGGAGTGCGCCCGCGCCGGGGTCACGACCGGCGAGTGGGCGGGCGCCCTGCGCGAGGTGTTCGGCGAGTTCCGCGCGCCGACGGGCGTGTCGTCGGCGCCCGTCGCCGTCCCGGCCGAGGCCGGCTCGGCCATGGCGGAGGTCCGCGCCAGGGTGGACGCCACCGCCCGCGACCTGGGCGTCGGCAAGCTGCGCTTCCTGGTCGGCAAGCCGGGCCTCGACGGGCACTCCAACGGCGCCGAGCAGATAGCCGTACGGGCCCGGGACGCCGGCTTCGAGGTGGTCTACCAGGGCATCCGGCTCACCCCGGAGCAGATCGTGGACGCGGCCCTCGCCGAGGACGTGCACGCGGTCGGCCTATCCATCCTCTCCGGCTCCCACGCCCAGCTGGTGCCGGACGTGCTGGAGCGGCTGCGGGAGGCCGGCGCGGCCGACATCCCGGTGATCGCCGGCGGCATCATCCCCAACGCCGACGCCGAGCAGCTCAGGGCCGCCGGAGTGGCCGCGGTGTTCACCCCGAAGGACTTCGACATCACCGGGATCATCGGCCGTATCGTCGACGAGATCCGCACAGCGAACAAGCTCGACCCCCTGGAGGTCCCCGCATGACGACCGTCAACCGCCTGCGCCCGCGGCGCTCCTGCCTGGCCGTACCGGGCAGCAACCCGCGCTTCCTGGAGAAGGCCCAGGGCCTCCCGGCGGACCAGGTCTTCCTCGACCTGGAGGACGCGTGCGCGCCGCTCGCCAAGCCCGAGGCGCGGCACACCATCGTCAAGTTCCTCAACGAGGGCGACTGGACGGGCAAGACGCGGGTCGTGCGCGTGAACGACTGGACGACCGAGTGGACGTACCGCGACGTCGTGACGGTCGTCGAGGGCGCGGGCCCCAACCTCGACTGCATCATGCTGCCGAAGGTGCAGAACGCCCAGCAGATCGTCGCCCTGGACCTGCTGCTGACGCAGATCGAGAAGACGATGGGCTTCGAGGTCGGCCGGATCGGCATCGAGGCGCAGATCGAGAACGCCCAGGGGCTGAACAACGTCAACGAGATCGCGCAGGCCTCCGCGCGCACCGAGACGATCATCTTCGGCCCGGCCGACTTCATGGCGTCGATCAACATGAAGTCGCTGGTCGTGGGCGAGCAGCCGCCCGGCTACCCGGCGGACGCCTACCACTACATCCTGATGAAGATCCTGATGGCTGCCCGCGCCAACGACCTCCAGGCGATCGACGGCCCCTACCTCCAGATCCGCAACGTCGACGGCTACCGCGAGGTCGCCCGGCGCGCGGCCGCCCTCGGCTTCGACGGCAAGTGGGTGCTGCACCCGGGCCAGGTCGAGGCGTCCAACGAGATCTTCTCGCCCTCCCAGGAGGACTACGACCACGCCGAGCTGATCCTGGACGCGTACGACTACTACACCTCCGAGGCCGGCGGCAAGAAGGGCTCGGCGATGCTCGGCGACGAGATGATCGACGAGGCCAGCCGCAAGATGGCGCTGGTCGTCTCCGGCAAGGGACGCGCGGCCGGCATGCGGCGCACGTCGAAGTTCGAGATCCCCGTCGACTGAGGAGCCCTGAGCACGATGCAGTTCGGACGCACTTACGAGGAGTTCGAGGTCGGGGCCGTATACAAGCACTGGCCCGGCAAGACGGTCACCGAGTACGACGACCACCTGTTCTGTCTCCTCACCATGAACCACCACCCGCTCCACATGGACAGCAACTACGCGGAGCACACGACGGACTTCGGCAAGAACGTCGTCGTCGGCAACTACATCTACTCGCTGCTGCTCGGCATGAGCGTGCCGGACGTCTCCGGCAAGGCGATCGCCAACCTGGAGATCGAGTCGCTCAAGCACGTGGCGCCGACCTTCCACGGCGACACGATCTACGGCGAGACGACCGTGCTCGACAAGTGGCCGTCGAAGTCGAAGAACGACCGCGGCATCGTCCACGTCGAGACCCGGGGCCACAAGCAGGACGGCACGCTGGTGTGCGTCTTCCGCCGCAAGGTGATGGTGCCCACCGCGACGTACATCAAGGAACGCGGCGGCGAGCAGCCGGGCCGCCCGGAGCCGACCGCGCCCGCGGAGAAGAAGTCGGAGAAGTAAGCCATGGCCCGTCTCGCCCAGACCGCCGGTCTGACCGATGTCCAGCAGGAGATCCTCTCCACCGTCCGGGACTTCGTCGACA
The DNA here is from genome assembly GCF_055592085.1 of Streptomyces sp. NPDC041135. Lineage (NCBI taxonomy): Bacteria > Bacillati > Actinomycetota > Actinomycetes > Kitasatosporales > Streptomycetaceae > Streptomyces > Streptomyces sp. NPDC041135. The sequence goes on along the minus strand of NZ_JBVIYZ010000003.1, from coordinate 506,502 downwards.
AGGAGATCATCCCGGTCGCGACCGAGCTGGAGCACCGCGACGAGTATCCGCAGCAGATCGTCGACGGCCTGAAGGAACTGGGCCTGTTCGGCCTGATGATCCCCGAGGAGTACGGGGGCCTGGGCGAGTCGCTCCTGACCTACGCGCTGTGCGTGGAGGAGATCGCCCGCGGCTGGATGTCGGTCTCCGGCATCATCAACACGCACTTCATCGTGGCGTACATGCTCAAGCAGCACGGCACCCAGGAGCAGAAGGACCACTATCTGCCCCGGATGGCGGCCGGCGACGTCCGGGGCGCCTTCTCGATGTCGGAGCCGGGCCTGGGCTCGGACGTGTCGGCCATCACGTCCAAGGCGGTCCGGGACGGCGACGAGTACGTGCTGAACGGCCAGAAGATGTGGCTGACGAACGGCGGCACGTCCTCCCTCGTGGCCGTTCTGGTCCGAAGTGACGAAGGACACCCCGAGGGCACGGCCCCGCACCGGTCGATGACCACCTTCCTGATCGAGAAGGAGCCCGGTTTCGGCGAGGTCCGCCCTGGCCTGACCATCCCGGGCAAGATCGACAAGATGGGCTACAAGGGCGTCGACACCACCGAGATGATCATGGACGGCCTGCGGCTGCCGGCCGACCGGGTGCTCGGCGGGGTCACCGGCCGAGGTTTTTACCAAATGATGGACGGCGTGGAGGTCGGCCGCGTCAACGTCGCCGCGCGCGGCTGCGGAGTGGCCCAGCGGGCCTTCGAGCTGGGCGTCCGCTACGCGCAGCAGCGGCACACCTTCGGCAAGGCCATCGCCCAGCACCAGGCCATCCAGTTCAAGTTGGCCGAGATGGCTACCAAGGTCGAGGCCGCGCATGCCATGATGGTCAACGCGGCACGCAAAAAGGACTCCGGGCAGCGAAACGACCTCGAGGCTGGGATGGCGAAGTACCTCGCCTCCGAGTACTGCAAGGAGGTCGTGGAGGATGCCTTCCGGATCCACGGCGGCTACGGCTTCTCCAAGGAGTACGAGATCGAGCGCCTCTACCGCGAGGCGCCGATGCTGCTCATCGGTGAAGGTACCGCCGAGATCCAGAAAATGATCATCGGGCGCAGGTTGCTCGAAGAGTATCGGTTCCAGGGCTGATCGTCCTGGTACGGGGTGTTTTCTTCGAGAAGAAGATCACACCCCGTAGGCACTCTTCGGGTGCCGACTCGGCTTCCTGGCTTGCCCAGTTGTGGCCCGCGACCGGTACGATCCCGGGAAAGCCGCCGTCCCCCGTCAGTGCGCGGCATCATCCGCTACGAAGGTCATCCATGCCCCACAGCCAAACCTCTGCATCTCGCGACAGCCTGGCGGGCGTACGCCTCGCGCGCGGAGCATCGCCGTGGCTCCTGCCGACCGTCGCCACCGCAGCCCTCAGCCTGGTCCGGGCCCGCCGCTCGGGCGCCGCCAAGGCCGTCGCCGTGCCCGCCACCGCGCTCGCGGCGGGCATGCTGTGGTTCTTCCGCGACCCCGAGCGCGAGATCGCCCGGGGCCGGGTCATCTCGCCCGCCGACGGCGTGGTGCAGAGCATCATGCCGTGGAAGGACGGGCGCACCCGCGTCGCGATCTTCATGAGCCCGCTCAACGTCCACGTCAACCGGGCGCCCCTCGCGGGCACCGTGACGTCGGTCGAGCACATCCCCGGCGGCTTCGTTCCCGCGTTCAACAAGGAGAGCGAGAACAACGAGCGCGTAGTCTGGCATTTCGACACCGAACTCGGCGACATCGAGATGATCCAGATCGCCGGCGCGGTGGCCCGTCGCATCGTGCCCTACCTCCCGCAGGGCACGAAGGTCGAGCAGGGCGACCGTATCGGTCTGATCCGTTTCGGCTCGCGTGTCGACCTCTACCTCCCGGAGGGCGTGGAGGTCGCGGTCGAGGTCGGCCAGAAGACCGTGGCTGGGGTGACTCGCATTGACCGTGATTGATCCGGAGACACAGGCGGGCTGGGTGCCCGAGGCCGACGAGGAGGACGACGAGGAGGAGATGCCTCTCTCGCTCCGCCTCTCGATAGCGGACACCCTCACCCTCGGCAACGCCACGTGCGGCTTCATGGCGGTGTACTTCACCACCACCGGCATCCTGATCCCGCACCTCACGGGCAGCCAGGAGTCCGGCATGGCCCGCCACAGCGCGGCCACGGCGGTCATCCTGATGCTCTGCGCGGCCGTCTTCGACCTGTTCGACGGGCTGGTGGCGCGCAAGCTGCGCTCCTCCCCCATGGGCGCGGAGCTGGACAACCTCTCCGACCTGATCAGCTTCGGCCTGGCACCCGCGTACTTCGTCCTCGTCTACGGCATGGTCGCGGACGACGCCTACCAGCGGGTGGCGGCGCTCGGGGCGATCGTGGTGCTGCTGGCCGTCGTCCTGAGACTGGCGCGCTTCTCCTGCGTGACCCTGAAGGACGGCATGTTCCAGGGCATGCCGTCGCCCTTCGGCGCGCTGACGGTCGTCTCCATCGTGCTGCTGGAACTGCCCTTCGTGGCGACCCTGCTGGCCATCCTGGGTACCGCGTGGCTGATGGTGAGCCGGGTGGAGTACCCCAAGCCGCGCGGCCGGCTCGCCGGCGCGATGCTCGGCTGGATCGTGCTGTCCATGGGCCTGCTGGCCGCCTGGGCCTTCGAGGCCCCGAGCGGTCAGCTGCTGCTCCAGACCGGGTGCGCGCTCCAGCTGGTCATGGGCGCGGTGATCCCGCTGTTCGCCACGGCCCGCCGGGTGAACAACTTCCGCGGCAACCGGCGTGAGGCGCGCGCGGCCCAGCTGCCGTAACGCCTCCGCCCGTCCGGCTCGGCAGAGGGCCCCGGAACTCCCTCAGGAGTTCCGGGGCCCTCTGCCATTCCTCGGGGCACTCGGGGTGTCCTCGCCGTGCGTCAGTCCGCGTCGCGGCCCAGCAGGTCCTCGGCGATCCGCGCCGCGACCCGCTCCAGGATCGGCCCGGCGTCGGCGATGCACCGGGCGACGTCGGGCTCGACGGAGGTCAGCGGGTAGGCGCGGGCGATACCGGCCCGCAGCAGCGCCTCCTCGGGCAGGGCCAGCCGCCCGCACACCGCGACGACCTCCTTGCCGGCCGACCGGGCCGCCGCGGCCACCCCGGCCGGCGCCTTCCCGTGCAGCGTCTGCTCGTCCAGCGACCCCTCACCGGTGATCACCAGCGACGCCCGGTCCAGCGCCGGGGCGAAGCCGAGGACGTCCAGCATGACGTCGATGCCGGCCCGGAACCGGGCGCCCAGCAGCAGCGCGCCGAAGCCGATGCCGCCCGCCGCGCCGGCTCCCGGCGAGTCCGCGTACCCGGCGGCGCGCGGGCCCGCGGCCGTCTCCAGCACCTTCGCGAAGTGGCCGAGGGCCGCGTCCAGGGCCGCCACGTCGTCCGGCGAGGCGCCCTTCTGCGGGCCGTACACCGCGGGCGCGCCCGCCGGCCCGGTCAGCGGATTGTCGACGTCGCTGGCCAGCACCAGGTCCACCGACGACAGCCGCGGGTCCAGACCGGACAGGTCGGCGCGGGCCAGTGCGCCGAGGCCGCCGCCGCCCGGGGGCACCGGCTCCCCCTCCGCGTCCAGGAACCGGGCGCCGAGCGCCGTCAGCATCCCGGCGCCGCCGTCCGTCGTGGCACTGCCGCCCACGCCGAACACGAGGGTGCGCGCCCCCGCGTCCAGCGCGGCCCGCAGCAGCTCGCCCGAGCCGTACGTCGACGCCGTCAGCGGCGCGAAGACACCGGCCGGCAGCCGCTGCAACCCGCTGGCCTCGGCCATCTCCACAACCGCGGTGTCGCCGCGCAGCGCGAACGCGGCCGTGACCTCCTGGCCCAGCGGCCCCGCGACCCGCAGCTCCCGCCGCTCGAAACCGGCCGCCACCGCCGCGTCGACGGTGCCGTCACCGCCGTCGGCCACCGGCAGCGACTCGACCACCAGGCCCGGCGCCACCCGGCGCAGCCCGGCCGTCACCCGCTCCGCGACCTGCACGGCCGTGAGCGAGCCCTTGAACTTGTCCGCGGCGATGAGCACCCGTCGGGTCCCGTCCGCTGCAGCGTCCGCCACCTTGCATTCCCCTTGCTCTCCGGGCCCCGCGCACGTCAGGGCCAGTCGCGCCGCTGCGACCATAACCTCACCACGCCCCCGCCGTCATGCCCCGACCGGCTGCTGGGCAGCCCCTGGGAGCGGGCCGCGATACCTGGGTACATACCGGTCATGACCAGTGAGGGCACCGGGCCGGCGCTCGCCGACCGCATCCTCGGGGGCTGGCTGGGCCGGATCGCGGGCAACATGCTCGGCAAACCGGTCGAGCAGGGCGAGGTGTGGACACGCGACCGCATCGACCGCTATCTGCGACAGGCCGCCGCCCTGCCGCTCACCGACTACCTCCCCGAACCCGTCGACGAGGCCGACGGCGCCGACCTGCGCCCCGAGTGGCGCCAGTGCGTGCGCGGCCGCATCCACGGCAGCTGCCGCGACGACGACGTCGACTACGCCATCCTCGGCCTGCACCTGCTGGAGACCCACGGCTTCGCCTTCAGCACCGAGCAGGTCGGCGACCTGTGGCTGCTGAGGCTGCCCTACCTGCAGACCTTCACCGCGGAGCGGGCCGCGTACCGCAACCTCGTCAACGGGCTGAAGCCGCCGCTGACGGCCACCAGCGACAACCCCTGCCAGGAGTGGATCGGGGCCCTGATCCGCGCCGACGTCTACGGCTGGACCTCCCCGGCCGACCCCGCCCGCGCCGCCGCCCTGGCCCGCCGGGACGCGGTGCTCTCGCACACCGGCGACGGCGTGTACGGCGCCATGTGGGCGGCGGCGCTGGTCTCGGCGGCGTTCACCGCGCCCAGCGTGCGGCACGCGGTGGACCGGGCGCTGGCCGTGATCCCGGCCGGCTGCCGGCTGGCCCGGACCGTGCGCCGGGTTGCGGCGCTGCACGGGACCCGGCTGCCCTGGGAGGACACGCTCGCCACGGTGTCCGCGGAGACCGCGGGGCTGGGCTGGATCCACACGGTGCCGAACGCGGCCGTGCTGACCGCCGGGCTGCTCTACGGCGACGGCGACTTCACCCGGACCGTCGCGCTGACCGTGCGCGGCGGCCTGGACACCGACTCCAACGGCGCGACGGCGGGCTCGGTGGCCGGCGTCCTCACCGGCGCCGCGGCGATCCCGGCCCGCTGGAAGGACCCGCTGGAGGACACCGTGCGCAGCGCCGTCCTCGGCTTCGACGGGGTACGCGTCAGCGACCTGGCCGAGCGGACCCTGCGGCTGGCGGAGGCGGGGGCGGGGGCGGGCCTGGACGGGGTGTGAGCGGGGTGCGCCGTCCCCGCGCGTTAGCCTCTCCAGAATGAGCACCACGGACTTCGCCACCTACATCGCGAGCCTGCCCCGCGTCCTGGCCGGCGCCGCCGCCCTGTTCCGGGACGCGCAGGGGCGGGTGCTGCTCGTCGAGCCGAACTACCGCGAGGGCTGGGCGCTGCCGGGCGGGACGGTCGAGTCGGACGACGGCGAGACCCCGCGCCAGGGCGCGCGCCGTGAGACGGCCGAGGAGATCGGCCTGGACAAGGAGCTGGGCCGGCTGCTGGCGGTGGACTGGGTGCACGGCACCGGGCGGCCGCCGCTGGTGGCGTACCTGTACGACGGCGGTGTGCTCACCGAGGCCGAGTTCGCGGCGATCCGCCTCCAGGAGGAGGAGCTGCTGTCCTGGCGGCTGGTGCCCCGCGAGGAGCTGGCCGCCCACCTCCCGGGCGCCCTGGGCCGCCGGGTGCTGACCGCGCTGGACGTGCTGGCCGAGGGGTCGGGCACGGCGGAGCTGGAGAACGGGCACCGGGTGGCGTGAGCGGCGTGCCGCGCCCGGTGCGATATCCGTTCGCGGCGCCGGGCGCGTCCCGCCTACCCTCGGCGGCATGACCAGGCCCCTCGTCGCCCTCCTCAGCGGTGCCGGTGTGTCCACGGACTCCGGCATCCCCGACTACCGCGGCCCCGACGGGCTGTGGCGGCGGGACCCCGAGGCGGAGAAGCTCGTGACGTACGACTTCTACATGGCCGACCCGGAGATCCGCCGCCGGGCGTGGCGGATGCGGCGCGCGACCGGCGCGCTGGACGCGCAGCCCAACGCCGCGCACCGGGCGGTGGCCGAGCTGGAGCGCTCGGGCGTGCCGGTGCGGGTGATCACGCAGAACGTCGACGGACTGCACCAGCTCGCCGGGCTGCCCGCCCGCAAGGTGCTGGAACTGCACGGCACCGCACGGCAGGTGGTGTGCACCGGGTGCCACGCCCGCGGGCCCATGACGGACGCCCTGGCCCGGGTCGAGGCCGGGGAGGACGATCCGGCGTGCCTGGTGTGCGGCGGGGTGCTGAAGCCGGCGACGGTGATGTTCGGCGAGCGGCTCGACCCCGTGGTGCTGGGCGAGGCCGTCGCCGTCACCAAGGCCTGCCAGGTGTTCATCGCCGTCGGCACCAGCCTCCAGGTGCAGCCCGCCGCCGGGCTGGCCGGTGTCGCCGCGGATCACGGGGCCCGGCTGGTCATCGTCAACGCCGAGCCGACGCCCTACGACGACCGGGCCGACGAGGTCGTCCGCGAACCGATCGGCACCGCCCTGCCACGGCTGCTGCGCGGGCTGAGCGACTGAGGCCTGTCGTCTGGATCAGGTCGGCGGAGCGGAGCTGCGCCTTTCGGCCGACCCGAGCCCCGCGACGCCGACATGATCCGAACGACAGGCCCTGGGGGCTTTCGGCTGTCGGCCGACCCCGGGTCAGAAGAGGGCCGACGCGCTCTCGAAGTCCAGCAGGCGCCGCTTGCGGTCCAGGCCGCCGCCGTAGCCCGTCAGGCCGCCGCCCGCGCCGACGACGCGGTGACAGGGGACGATGATGCCGACCGGATTGCGCCCGTTGGCCAGGCCGACGGCGCGGGAGGCGGCGGGGTTGCCGAGGGCGCCGGCCAGTTCGCCGTAGGAGCGGGTCTCGCCGTAGGGGATCGTGCGCAGGTGGTTCCAGACCGAGCGCTGGAACGGGGTGCCGGTGAGGCGGAGTTCGAGGGTGAACCGCGTCAGCTCGCCCGCGAAGTAGGCGGCCAGCTGCTCCCGCGCCGCGCCGAACGGCGTGTCGTCGCGGGCGCCGAAGCTCTCCTGCGGCGGGCGGTGGCGCTGTCCGGCCATGTACAGGCCGCACAGGACGCCGTCGTCGGCCACCAGGGTGAGGGGGCCGTAGGGGCTGTCCACCACGGTGTGGTGCTTCACGGGGGTCATCGCGAACATCCTTGCTCGGGGAGGAAGTTGATCGGGTGGCTGTCGGTCGCCCACAGGTACTGGACGGCGTACGCCCGCCAGGGCCGCCAGGCGGCCGCCCGGGCGGTGAGCGCGGCCGGGGTGGCGGGCAGGCCCAGTTCCCGGGCGGCGCGGCGGACGCCGAGGTCGGTGGGGAGGAAGGCGTCGGGGTCGCCGAGCGCGCGCATGGCGATGACGTCGGCGGTCCAGGGGCCGAAGCCGGGCAGGGCGAGGAGGCGGGCGCGGGCCTCGGCGCGGTCGCACTCGACGCCCAGGGGCAGGCTGCCGTCGGCCAGCCGGCCGACGAGGGTGGTGAACGTGGTGCGCCGGCTCCGCGGCATCGCCAGGGACTCGGGGTCCACCGCCGCGAGCGCCCCGGGCGTGGGGAAGAGGTGGGTCAGGCCGCCCTCGGGGTCGTCGACCCGGTCGCCGTGCGCGGTGACCAGGCGGGCGGCGTGGGTGCGGGCGGCGGCGGTGGAGACCTGCTGCCCGAGGACGGCGCGGACGGCGAACTCGGCCTCGTCGACGGTGCGCGGCACCCGGCGCCCGGGAGCCTTGTCCACCAGCGGGGCGAGCACCGGATCGGCGCGCAGCTGCTCGTCGACGGCGACCGGGTCGGCGTCCAGGTCGAGCAGCCGGCGGCACCGGCTGATGGCCACGGTCAGGTCGCGCAGGTCGCTGAGGGTGAGCAGGCAGGCGATGTGGTCGGGGCGCGGCGCCAGGGCGACCACCGCGTGGCCGTACGGCAGGCGCAGGGTGCGCCGGTAGGCGCCGTCGCGCCACTCCTCCACGCCGGGTACGGCCGTGGCGGCCAGGTGGCCGAAGAGGTTGTCGGGGTGGAGCGGGGCGCGGAAGGGCAGCCGCAGGCGGATCGTCCCGGGTGCGGCCGCCGGCGCCGCCGGGTCGGTGCGCGGCGTCCGGGCGCGCAGGTCGCTCGGGGAGAGGGCGAAGACCTCGCGCACGGTGTCGTTGAAGGCGCGGACGGAGGAGAAGCCGGCCGCGAAGGCGATCTCCGCCATCGGCAGCGGGGTCGTCTCGACGAGCAGGCGGGCGGTCTGGGCGCGCTGGGCCCGGGCCAGCGCGAGCGGGCCGGCGCCCAGCTCGGCCAGCAGCTGGCGCTCGATCTGCCGGGTGCTGTAGCCGAGGCGGGCGGCGAGTCCGGGCACGCCCTCGCGGTCCACGACGCCGTCGGCGATGAGCCGCATGGCACGGGCGACGAGGTCGGCGCGCAGGTTCCACTCCGGGGACCCGGGGCCGGCGTCGGGGCGGCACCGCTTGCAGGCCCGGAAGCCCGCCTGCTGGCAGGCGGCCGCGCTCGGGTGGAACGTCATGTTCTCCGCCTTGGGCGGGACCACCGGGCAGCTGGGCCGGCAGTAGATCCGCGTGGTCAGCACGGCGGTGTAGAACCAGCCGTCGAACCGCGCGTCCTTGGACCGCACGGCGCGTACGCAGTGCTCCCGGTCGAGATGCATCCCTGTCCGCATGCCTCAAGGATCGGCCAGGGCGGGCCGTGGGGCTGGCGGGAATCCGACACGTGCGTCGCGGCGCGGGGCTCAGTCCAGCTGGGCGGCGAAGGCCTGGTGGGCCCGGTCGTCGAAGAGGACGAAGCGGACCTCCTCGACGGTGGTGTGCGTGGCATGGACCGTCTCCACGGCGATGCGGGCGCCGTCGTCGATCGGCCAGCCGTAGACGCCGGTGGAGATGGCCGGGAAGGCGACCGTGCGGGCCCCGAGTCCGGCGGCCAGCCTCAGGGACTCGCGGTAGCAGGAGGCCAGCAGCGCGGAGCGGTCCTCGGTGGCGGACCAGACCGGGCCGACGGTGTGGATGACCCAGCGTGCGTCCAGGTCGCCCGCGGTGGTGGCGACCGCCTGCCCGGTCGGCAGGCCTCCGCCGTAGTGGGAGGCGCGCAGCCGGCGGCAGTCCTCCAGGATGGCCGGGCCGCCGCGCCGGTGGATGGCGCCGTCGACGCCACCGCCGCCGAGGAGGGAGGAGTTGGCCGCGTTGACGAGGGCATCGGCGCGCTGCCGGGTGAGGTCGCCGCGGACGAGGGTGAGGGTGGTCATGTCTGCCGCAGCCTCCGCCAGACGGCCTTGGCCGCGTTGTGGCCCGGCATGCCGTGCACGCCGGGGCCGGGCGGGGTGGCCGAGGAGCAGATGAAGACGGCCGGGTGCGGGGTGCCGTAGGGGAACAGCGAGAGCTTGGGGCGCAGCACGCTCTGGAGGCCGGAGACCGCGCCGGAGGCGATGTCGCCGCCGACGTAGTTGGCGTTGCGGGCGGCGAGTTCGGGCGGGCCGGCGGTGGCGCGGGCCAGGACCAGGTCGCGGAAGCCGGGGGCGAAGCGCTCCAGCTGGCGCTCGATGACGTCGGTGAGGTCGCCGTCCCAGCCGTTGGGCACGTGGCCGTAGGCCCAGAAGACCTGCTTGCCCTCGGGGGCGCGGCCCGGATCGGCCACGCCGGGCTGCACGGTGATCAGGAACGGCTTGTCGGGGGCGCGGGCGGTGCGGGAGGCGGCGTGCAGGGCGGCCGCGATCTCCGTGTGGTCGGCGCCGATCTGCACGGTGCCGGCCCGGCGGGCCTCGGGCGCGGTCCAGGGGACGGGGCCGTCCAGGGCGTAGTCGACCTTGAAGACGCCGGGGCCGTAGCGGTAGCCGTCGTAGTGGCCGCCGAAACCGGCGATGCGGGCGAGGGCGGTGGGCGAGGTGTCGAAGACGTACGCCCGCGCGGGCGGCAGGTCGTCGAGGCGCTTGACCTCGTAGTCGGTGTGCACGGCGCCGCCGAGGTCGGTGAGGTAGGCGGCCAGGGCGTCGGAGATCGACTGGGAGCCGCCGCGGGCCACGGGCCAGCCGCGGGCGTGCGCCGCGAGGGCGAAGACCAGTCCGATGGCGCTGGTGGCGAGGCCGCCGAGCGGGGCCATCACATGGGCGACCAGGCCGGCGAAGAGGGTCTTGGCCCGCTCGTCGCGGAACCGGCGCATCAGCCAGGTGGAGGGCGGCAGCCCCGCCAGGCCGAAGCGGGCGAGCGTGACGGGGTCGCGGGGCAGCGCGGTCAGCGGCAGGGACATGAAGTCCCGTGCCAGCGTGTCCCACGTGGGCAGGAAGGGTCGCACCAGCCGGCGGTACGCGCCCGCGTCGCGCGGCCCGAAGGAGGCGGCCGTCTCGGCCACGGAGCGGGCCAGCACGGCGGCGGTGCCGTCCGGGAACGGGTGCGCCATCGGCAGCGGGGGGTGCAGCCACTCCAGGCCGTAGCGCGCCAGGGGCATGGTGCGGAACACGGGCGAGTTGACGCCGAGCGGGTGGGCGGCGGCACACGGGTCGTGGCGGAAGCCCGGGAGGGTCAGCTCCTCGGTGCGGGCACCGCCGCCCACCGTGTCCTTCGCCTCGAACAGGGCGACGGAGAAGCCACGGCGGGCCAGCTCCACGGCGGCCGTCAGCCCGTTGGGCCCCGCACCCACCACGACCGCATCGAGCATCGACGCCACCTTGGGACCCCTTCGTCAGCCGATGGCCACTGCGGATCAGGATATGCCGCACGGCCGGGACTTCCCCGCCCGGGTGCCTCAGGAAGCCCCGCGCAGCAGGTCCGCCACCCGGCGGGCGGTCGCGGTGTCACGGGCCGCGGTGAACGGCAGCGCGTTGCGGCCGGTGACGCGGAACGGTTCGCCGCTCAGGGTGAGGTGGGCGCCGCCCGCCTCCTCGACGAGCAGCAGGCCCGCCGCGTGGTCCCAGGCGGCCTCCCAGGAGAAGGCGACGGCGTCGAGCTCGCCGCGGGCGACGGCGAGGTACTCCAGCCCCGCGGAGCCGCAGGGGCGCGGGCGCACGCCGTCGGTCCACAGGGCGCGCAGGGCGCGCTTCTGCGGCTCGGTGGTGTAGTCCGGGTGGGAGGTGGCCAGGGCGAGGCCGGCTCCGGGCGCGGGCGGCCCGGCGAACAGCCGCTCGCCGTCGAGGAACGCACCGCGGCCGCGCACCGCGGTGGCGAACTGGCCACGGGCGGCGGCGTAGGTCCAGGAGGCGTGGACGGTGCCGCGCCGGGCGAGCGCGACGAGCGTGCAGAAGCCGTCGTCGCCGTGCACGAACTGGCGGGTGCCGTCGACGGGGTCGACGATCCAGACCGGCGCGTCGCCCTGGAGCGCCTCGTACGTCGCCGGGTCGGCGTGCACCGCCTCCTCGCCGACCACGACGGAGCCGGGCAGCAGGGCGCCGAGGGTCTCGGTGAGCTGCCGTTCGGCGAGGCGGTCGGCGTCCGTCACCAGGTCGTGGGGGCCGCTCTTGTGGTCGATCTCGTGCGCGGCCAGGCGGCGGAAGCGGGGCAGAATCTCGGTCGCGGCCGCCGTGCGGACCGCGTCCTCCACGTCGGCGGCGTGCCGGGTGAGAAACTCGTCGATGGTTTCGGTGTCGTCGATCATGCCTCCATGAGAGCACGCGCCGCTGACAGTCCCCGCCCTGCGGGTGCATCGCCGGTGGAATCGGGCTGAACGGGAGGAAGGGGCGGTCCCGGCTCGCCGGGTGCGCGGGAGGGCGTCATGGGCTTGCTTTCAGCGGCCCACGGCGTAGCCCTGCATGCCGCGCGGGTTGGCGGCGGCCGACAGCACGCCGGTGCGCGGGTCGCGGGCCACCGCGCACAGGCGGCCCTCGGACCAGTCCGGGCCGACGGTGACGTCGTGGCCGCGACGCCGCAGTTCCGCGACCACGGCCGGGTCCAGGCGGGCTTCGACGGTGACGCTGCCGGGGCGGGCGGCGCGCGGGTGGAAGGAGCTGGGGAACGCGTCGTTGTGCCAGTTCGGGGCGTCGACGGCGCCCTGGAGGTCGAGGCCGCCGCGGACCGGGGCGCGCAGCGCGACGGCGAGGAAGAAGTGCAGCTGCCACTGGTCCTGCTGGTCGCCGCCGGGGGTGCCGAACGCCAGCACCGGCTCGCCGTCGCGCAGCGCCAGGGACGGCGTGAGCGTGGTGCGCGGGCGGCGGCCCGGGGTGAGGGTGTTGGGCAGCCCCTCCTCCAGCCAGGCCATCTGCAGCCGGGTGCCGAGCGGGAAGCCGAGTTCGGGCACGACGGGGTTGGACTGGAGCCAGCCGCCGCTCGGGGTGGCGGCGACCATGTTGCCCCAGCGGTCGACGACGTCGAGGTGGCAGGTGTCGCCGAGGGTCGCGCCGCGGGCGGTGACGCCGGGCTCGCCCGGGTCCTGCTGGACGGTCGGCTCGCCCGCACCCAGCGGGCTGAACCCCGGTTCGGCGGGGGCCGCCGCTCCCCCGTGCACGCACAGCCGGGGGGTGCGTCCGCCGGGGCTGCCGGGGCGCAGTTCGCGGGACGCCTCCGGGCCGACGAGGGCCCGCCGGCCGGCGTTGTAGCGGTCCGACAGCAGGTCGGCGAGCGGCACTTCGGCGGCGTCGCCGTACCAGGCCTCGCGGTCGGCCATGGCGAGCTTGCAGCCCTCGACGAGCAGGTGGACGTAGTCGGCGGAGCCGTACGGGGGCAGCTCGGGCGGGAGCAGGGCGAGTTGCTGGAGGAAGGCGGGGCCCTGGCTCCAGGGGCCCGCCTTGCACAGGGTCCAGCCGTTCCAGTCGTACGTGGCGGGCGCCTCGTAGGTCGCGGACCAGCCCGCCAGGTCGGCGGCGGTGAGGGTGCCGGTGTGCCGCTCGCCGCTGGTGTCCAGGGTGGGCCGCGCGGCCTGGCGTACCAGCGCCTCGGCGATGAACCCGCGGCGCCACACCTCGCGGGCGGCGTCGATCCGCGCCTCCCGGTCGCCGGCCCCGGCGGTCTCGGCGAGCAGCCGCCGCCAGGTGGCGGCGAGGACTGGGTTGCGGAAGCGTTCGCCGGGGCGGGGAGCCCGGCCGCCGGGCAGGTACACGCGCGCCGAGGAGGTCCACTCCGTCTCGAACAGCCGCTGTACGGCGCGTACGGTCGCGCCGAGGTTCTCCACGGGCGGGTGCCCGTGTTCGGCGTAGCCGACGGCGTACCGCAGCACGTCGTCGAGGGACTTGGTGCCGTGGTCGCGCAGCAGGAGCAGCCAGGCGTCGAAGGCGCCGGGGACGGCGGCCGCCAGGGGGCCGGTGCCGGGTATCAGGTCCAGGCCCAGCCCGCGGTAGTGCGCGGCCGTGGCGCCGGCCGGTGCGACGCCCTGTCCGCACAGCACGCGCACCTCGCCGCCGGCCGGGGCGAGCAGCACCGGCACCTCGCCGGCCGGTCCGTTGAGGTGGGGTTCCACCACGTGCAGGACGAAGGCGCCGGCGACGGCGGCGTCGAAGGCGTTGCCGCCGCTCTCCAGGACCGCCATCGCCGACTGGGAGGCGAGCCAGTGGGTGGAGGACACCATGCCGAAGGTCCCCTGGAGGGTGGGCCGGGTCGTGAACACGGGCGTGGCTCCTCACGTCTGCGGCGGCGCCACGTCCGCGGCGGCGCCGACGCCGTGATCGTACGCAGTGCCGGGCGGGGCGCCCACGGTCGGACGCGATCGCCCCGGGTCGCCGGGCGGCCGCCGGAGAATCGGCGACGGGCGGAACCGACGGCCGGGAAAGTGCCGGGAAACCGCGGGGAGAAGGGAGATTTCACTGCCAATCGCCCGGGGAGCGCACCGAAGGGGAGCCGGCACTTCCGCGCCACGGACAGTCGTGTGACACTGACGTCCCCGTCTGACACTGACGTTCCCGTCCGCCGTGCGGACCCGCTCCGCACTCCCCGCCCCGTGAGAAGTGCGCCGTGCCTTCCCTTCCCCTGCCGCTCGCCCTGGCCGCGCGCCTGACGCCGGTCGCCGTCCTCGCCTGTGCCGGCTGGGCGCTGACGTCGGATCCGGCCGTCCCGTCCGCGTCGGGCCCCCGCACGGCCCAGGACGCCCCCGCCCGGCCGGCCTCCACGCCCTCGGCGACCGCGGCCCCCAAGGTCTACGCCGGTGCTCCCGCGCCCTGCCGCAGCGTGGCCGCGGCGACCGTCAAGTCCCTGGTGCCGGGGGCCGCGACGGCCGGCAAGGAGATCCCGTCGACGGACACCGAGGTGCGCCGCACCTGCTCCTGGAACGCCCTCAAGGGCTACGACTACCGCTGGCTCGACGTCTCCTTCGAGATACTCGGCTCCGATGCGGCGGCCCGCGCGGAGTACACGCGGCGGCTGGCGCAGAAGAGCGGTGGCGGGGACGTCCCGGGCCTCGGGGACAGCGCGTACTCGGTGGTGAACCTGACCACCGAGGACAAGCAGCAGACACGTGAGGGCGTGGTGGTGGCCCGGCTCTCCAACGCCCTGGTGGTCGTCACCTACAACGGCAGCGACTTCGAGACGAAGAAGGCGCCGGGCACCGACGAGATCAACAAGGGCGCCATCAAGGCGGCGAAGAACGCCGTCGCGGCACTGCGGGGCGGCGCGGCGGACTGAGCCGTCACCCGGGCGCATGGTTGAGCCCGCGCGCGGGTGGGCACTCGGCGGGGACGTGAGAGTCGGCCGAGTGCGGGGAGGCGTACGTGGCGGTCCGTCATCGTCTGGTCAAAGCGAGTCCGGCGGCGGTGTGGGAAGTCCTCGCCGACGGCAGCCGGTACGCCGAATGGGTGGTGGGCACCGCGTCCTCCCGCCCCACGCGCGGACAGTGGCCGCAGCAGGGCGCCGCCCTCCAGTACGAGGTCCGGCTGGGCCCGGTGCGGCTCAGCAACGAGACCGTCGTACGGCGCTGCCGTGAGGGCTCGGAGCTGGAGCTGGAGGCGCAGGCGGGGGTCCTGGGCAGCGCCCGGATCGCGATCGAGCTGCGCGAGTGGGGCGAGCACTGCCTGGTGATCGTCGACGAGCACCCGTTGCAGGGTGCGGGCGGCACCCTGCACAACATGGGCTTCGAGGCGATGATCCAGCTGCGCCACCGGGCCATGCTCGCCCGTCTCGCACACCTGTGCGAAGAGACCGAGGAGGCCGAGGAGTCCGGGGCGGCCCGGAGCGCGGACGCCGCCGGCGCCGGGAGGCGTGCCGCCGGCGGTCACGGCGGTGCCCGACATGCCTGACGCCGTGGTGATCGGGGCCGGCCCCAACGGGCTGGTCGCCGCGAACCTGCTGGCCGACGCCGGCTGGAGCGTGCAGGTTTTGGAGGAACAGCCCGAGCCCGGCGGCGCGGTCCGGCACGACCGCGGGGTCGATCCCGACTTCGTCAGCGACCTCTTCAGCTCCTTCTACCCGCTGGCGGCCGCGTCCCCCGTGCTGGCCGGCCTGCGGCTGCAGGACCACGGGCTGCGCTGGAGCCACGCCCCGCACGTGTTGGCCCACCCGCTGAGCGACGACAGGTGCGCCGTGCTGGACCGGCGGATCGACGTCACCGCCGCGTCCCTCGAGGAGTTCGCGCCCGGCGACGGGGCGGCCTGGCGCCGGCTGCACTCGATGTGGCAGGACCTGCGCCGCGACCTGCTGGAGTGCCTGTTCACACCGTTCCCCCCGGTGCGGGCCGGTGCCCGGCTGGCGCTGCGGCTGCGGGCCGCGGGCGGCCTGCGGATGGCCCGGTCCCTGGTGCTGCCGGTGCGGCGGCTGGGCGAGGAGGAGTTCCGCGGCGAGGGCGGCCGGCTGCTGCTGGCCGGCAACGCACTGCACGCCGACCTCGCCCCCGAGGCGGCGGGCAGCGGGGGCTTCGGCTGGCTGATGTCGATGCTGGGACAGTCGTACGGCTTCCCGGTGCCGGTCGGCGGGGCCGGCGCGCTCACCGAGGCGCTGTTGCGGCGGCTGGCCGTCCGCGGCGGGCAGGTGCGCTGCGGGGAGCGCGTCACCGAGGTCGTCGTCCGCGACGGCCGGGCGGTGGGGGTGCGCACCGCCGGCGGCGAGACCGTGACCGCGAGCCGGGCCGTGCTGGCGGACGTCTCGGTGCCCGCCCTGTACGGCCACCTGGTCCGCCCCGAGCACCTGCCCGGCCAGGTGCTGGAGGATTTGCGCCGCTTCCAGTGGGACTTCGCCACCTTCAAGGTCGACTGGGCGCTGGACGGCCCGGTGCCGTGGCGGGCCGGGCAGGCGGCGCGGGCCGGGACCGTCCACCTGGCCGACGGGGTCGACGAACTCACCCGGTTCGCCGCCCAGATCGCCATGCACCAGGTGCCCGAGCGGCCCTTCGCCCTCTTCGGCCAGATGACCACGTCGGACGCCACGCGCTCCCCGCAGGGCACCGAGTCCGCGTGGGCCTACACCCACGTCCCCCAGGAGGTCCGCGGGGACGCCGGGGGCGAGGGCATCACCGGGGACTGGGGACCCGCGGACCAGGAACGCATGGCGGACCGGATGGAGAGCCAGGTGGAGCGGTTCGCACCCGGATTCCGCTCCCTGGTCCGCTCCCGGCGCATCCTGGCCCCGACCACCCTCCAGTCGCTGGACGCCAATCTCCACGGCGGCGCCATCAACGGCGGTACCACCGCCCTGCACCAGCAGCTGGTGTTCCGGCCCGTGCCGGGCACCGGGCGCCCGGAGACCCCCGTCAGGGGCCTGTTCCTGGCCTCCGCGGGCGCCCACCCGGGCGGCGGTGTGCACGGCGGGCCCGGCGCCAACGCGGCCCGCGCGGTGCTCCGCGCGCACCGCGCACCCGGCCTGGCACGCGCCCAGCGCCTGCTGGCCCGGCGCGACCGCACCGGACGGAAACGCTGACGACACGGCGGACGCGGCCCGGCCAGGAGCCGGACGCACGGTACGAGCAGGACGAGGAGACGGCATGAGCACAGAGCAGGACGGAACAGCATGAGCACAGAGCAGGACGCCGGACCCGACCGGTGCCACCGGCGGCCCGACGGGGTCGGCGACAAGACCGTCGAGGCCCTCGGCGCGCTGTCGAAGGCGCTGGAGACGACCGAGCGGGCCCGCGGCCACCTGTACGGATTCCACCAGCTGACCGGCACCGCCGACCTCGAGCTGGACCGGGCGGTGCGGCTGCTGCGCGAGGCCGGGCACGACCGCTGGGCCGACGAGGTGGAGACGCAGATCCTCGGGCGCAACGTCATTCCCGGCCACTGGACGTTCCAGATCGTCGAGGCGTACAACGACACCTACTACCGCCCGTTCCAGCAGCTGGAGACCGCCGCCGTGCGGGAGCTGGCCGGGGGGCGCGACCATCTGTACGAGGCGGAGATGAAAGAGGCCCGCCGCACCACGGGACACCCCGACCACACCGCCCGCCCGGCCGACGAACGGACTTAGGACCTGCCGCATCCGGGCGGCGGCGCGCGCCGGAAACACCACCGGAAGGCCCCTCGTGACCGCATGACCGCCATGACCGGCGCGCGGGGCACCCGGGAAGGGAGGACGGAGCCGTGCGGAGCAGTCCCCTGAAGGACCGGACGGTCGTGGTGACCGGCGCGGCACGCGGCGTGGGCGCCGCGTTCGCCCGCGAGGCCGCCCGGCGGGGCGCGAACCTGGCGTTGCTCGGCCACGAGAAGGACCGGCTCGACGCCCTCGCGGCCGACCTGCCGGGCCGGGCCCTGGCCGTCGAGGTCGACGTCACCGACGACCCGGCCCTGCGGACCGCCGCCCGTGAGGTGCGCGCCCGGCTCGGGCCCGCCTCCGCCGTCGTCGCCAACGCGGGCATCGCCGAGGGCGGCCCGTTCGCCTCCTCCGACCCGGCCGACTGGCGCCGGGTGGTCGACGTGAACCTCACCGGCAGCGCCCAGACGGCCCGCGTGTTCCTGCCCGACCTCCTCACGACGGCCGGCTACTACCTCCAGGTCGCCTCGCTGGCCGCGATCGGTGCCGCTCCCATGATGAGCGCCTACTGCGCCTCCAAGGCCGGCGTGGAGGCCTTCGCGCACTCCCTGCGCGCGGAGGTGGCCCACCGCGGCGTGGGCGTGGGCATCGCCTACCTGAACTGGACGGACACCGACATGATCCACGACGCCGACCGCTACCCCGTGCTGCGCGAGCTGCGCGGTCACATGCCGTCGCCGGCCCGTCGGGTCTACCCGGTCGAGACGGTCGCCGCCCGCATGGTGGACGGCCTGGAGCGCCGCCGTACCGCCGTGTACGCGCCGGCGTGGCTGCGGCTGGCGCAGCCGGTGCGGGCCGCCATGCCGCCGGTCGTGATGCGGGTGGCGCGCCGCGAACTGCCCCGCCTGGAGGCCACCGAGCCGTTCCGGCCCACCGGGCTGCTCGGCGCGGGCGGACAGGCCGACGACGCGACGCGGGCCTCGGCCTGACAACCCCCGAAGACGTCCCCTGGGACGCCGGAGAACGCCGGCGGAAGGAGAGTGGGATCAGGACCTGACGAGGAAGGCACGTCGACGAGCGAAGGGAGCGGCACCATGGCCGCGAGCGGCAAGGGCAAGGGCAAGAGCGGCAAGCAGGGCGGGGACGACGGGCTCGCCGAGGGCGACGAGGTCACCTGGAAGAGCCACGGCTCCACCGCGGAGGGAAAGGTCGAGCGGAAGATCACCCGCAGGACGGAGGCCGCCGGCCGCACGGTGGACGCCTCCCCCGAGGACCCGCAGTACGAGGTCCGCAGCGAGAAATCGGGCAACTCGGCCGTCCACAAGCCGTCCGCCCTGCGCAAGAAGTGAGCGCCCCGGCGCGGCGGGCCCGCCCGTACCGCCCGCCGCGCCCCACCGGAGAGGACGACGCCCATGCAGACGTTCCTGCCCGATCCCGACTTCCACCGCTCGGCCCTGCTGCTGGACCGCCGCCGGCTCGGCAAGCAGCGGGTCGAGGCGCTCCAGGTGCTGCGCGGGCTGACCGTGCCGGGCTACGGCTGGCGCCGGCATCCGGCGGTCCGCATGTGGGCCGGGTACGAGGAGGCGCTGGTCCGCTACGGCCTGGAGATCTGCCGGGTGTGGCGGGAGCAGGGCCATCAGGACAGCTGCGCCGCCTCGCTCGTCGCCGGTCTGGCGGCGTGCCGGCCGGGCGCCCCGGTGCGTGACCAGGACGCGCTCGCGGAGGCCGGGGAGCTGCCGCCGTGGCTCGGTGACGAGGCCTTCCACCGCAGTCACCGGTCCGCGCTGGTCCGCAAGGACCCGGAGGTGTACGCCGCCGAGTTCCCGGGGGTGCCGGACGACCTGCCGTACGTGTGGCCGCGGTCGGACCGGGAGCGCGGTGCCACGCCCGCCTCCCGGTGACGGCGTCGGCGTCGGCGTCGGCGTCAGTGGGTAGGGAAAGACATGCGGGGAACGACGGGAGGCGGGGAGTGGACGTGCTGCCGGACGTGCGGGCCCGCCTGGGCACGGTGCTGTTCCGCCGGGTCGCGGGACCGGACGGGGCTGCCCTGCGCGCCCGTATCCACCACACCCCCGGCCCCCGCTGGTTCGGGCCCGACCGCCCCATCCGCACCGTCCACGGCGACGCCTCGATGTTCGTCGGCGGGGTCGCCGCGCTGCTGCTGCAGTCCCTGCACCCGCTCGCCATGGCGGCCGTGGCCGGGCACTCGGGCTACCGCGGCGATCCCTGGGGCCGGTTGCAGCGCACCAGCGCCTTCCTGGCCGTGACGACGTACGGGACGGCGGCGCACGCACAGCGGGCGGTCGACGACGTGCGCGCCATCCACGAGCGGGTGCGCGGCACCACGGCCGGCGGCGAGCCCTACCACGCGGCCGACCCCCACCTGCTGGGCTGGGTGCACGCGGCCGAGGCCGACTGCTTCCTGCGCGCCCACCAGCGCTACGGCGCCCGCCCGCTGGACGACGCGGGCCAGGACGCCTACGTCGCCGACACCGCGCGGGTGGCCGAGCGGCTGGGCGTGGTCGACCCCCCGCGCGACCGCGACGCCCTGGCCGCGCGCCTGGCGGCCTACCGGCCCGAGCTGCGGGCCACCGCCGACGCCCGCGCCGCGGCGCGCTTCCTGCTGCTTCAGCCGCCCGTGCCCCTCGTGGTGCGGCCCCCGTACGCCGTCCTGGCCGCGAACGCCGTGACGCTGCTGCCTCCCTGGGCCCGGAGCCTGCTGCGGCTGCCGCCGCTCCCGGTGGTCGAGGGCCTCGCGGT
Organism: Streptomyces sp. NPDC041135; assembly: GCF_055592085.1. Lineage (NCBI taxonomy): Bacteria > Bacillati > Actinomycetota > Actinomycetes > Kitasatosporales > Streptomycetaceae > Streptomyces > Streptomyces sp. NPDC041135. Next base: position 486,357 of record NZ_JBVIYZ010000003.1, on the reverse strand, counting down.
GCGCCCGGCCGGGCAGCTGCTCACGCGCACCATCCGCTGGGCGATGACCCCGCCGCCGGCCGCGGGGGCGGCCGGCTGAAGCGGTCGCCCCGCGCGCTCACCCGGTCGCCGGGCGTCCGGTCAGCCGGGTCAGCCGGGTCAGCGCCAGATACAGCACCAGTGAGGTGCCCAGGCCCACCGCCCAGCCGTAGTCGGCCAGCGGGGACAGCGCCGGGACGGGCCGGCCGTCGATCAGCGGGTCGAGACGGGCGCCGCCGACGGCCAGCACCCCGCCGGACAGGAAGGCGGCGACCGCCCGCCAGTTCCAGCCGCCCCGGTACCAGTACCGCCCGTCCCTGCGGTAGAGGTCGCCCAGGTCCAGGCGGGTGCGGCGCAGGACCCAGTAGTCGGCGACGAGGATGCCGGCGACCGTGCCCAGCAGGCCGCCGACCAGACCGAGCCAGGTGAAGATGTAGCCCCGCGGGTCGGAGTACAGCTTCCACGGCAGGATCAGCACGCCGAGCACGCAGGTGGCGAGGGCGCCGGCCCGGAAGCCGATCCTGCGGGGCGCGATGTTGGAGAAGTCGAAGGCCGGGGAGACCAGGTTGGCCGCGATGTTCACCGACAGGGTGGCGACCAGGACCGTGACCAGTGCGTAGACCAGCCCGACCGCGTTGTCCGTGCGGGCGGCCAGCTGCACCGGGTCCCAGATCGCGGTCCCGTACACCGCCTGCGACCCGGAGGTGACCAGCACCGACAGGAAGGCGAAGAGGGTCATGGTGGTCGGCAGGCCGAGCGCCTGGCCCCAGGTCTGGGCCCGCTGGCTCCTCCCGTACCGGGTGAAGTCCGGGATGTTCAGCGACAGGGTGGACCAGAAGCCGATCATGCCCATCAGGGAGGGCCAGAACAGCTTCCAGAAGTCACCGCCCCAGCCCAGTTTGGAGGGCTGGTCGAACAGCGGGCCGAGCCCGCCGGCCCGGCTGCTCATCCACCACAGCATCACGAACGCGCCGGCCAGCACGAAGGGCGCCGCCCAGTTCTCGAAGCGGCGGACGGTCTCCATGCCCCGGCAGATGATCGCGACCTGGAGCGCCCAGAACACCGCGAACGACAGCCACATCGTCCAGGGGTGGCCCCCGATGTGCGACGCGTTCGCCCAGCCGCCCCCGATCAGCTTGCCGGCCAGGAAGTAGATCGCCTCGCCGCCGATCCAGGTCTGGATGCCGAACCAGCCGCAGGCCACCAACGCCCGTACGACGGCGGGCAGGTTGGCGCCGCGTACACCGAAGGACGCGCGGGCGAACACCGGGAACGGGATGCCGTACTTCGGTCCGGCGTGCCCGGTGAGCAGCATGGGCACCAGCACGATCAGGTTGGCCAGGGCGATGGTGAACACGGCCTGCTTCCAGTCCATGCCCACCGCGATCAGCCCGGACGCCAGGGTCCAGGAGGCCGTGTTGTGGGCCATGCCGACCCACAGCGCGCAGAAGTTGTACGTGGTCCAGGTGCGCCGGGCCGTGGGGACCGGCAGCAGGTCCTCGTTGGCGTAGGGACCGCCGGGCGGCGGGGTGCCGGGGGCGAGTTCCACGCGTCCGTCGGGGAGGGTGACGTGTCCGGGGGCCGGTATGGCGGGTGGTGCGGTGTCGGTCATGGGCTGGCCAATCGGGATGAGGTGGGTCGTCAGAGGCCGTGCGGGCACCAGCCCCCTCCCCGGGACGGCGGGGAGGGGAGACCAAGGGGGGTGTGGGGGCTCAGCGGGGTCCGGAACCGGACAGGGGGGAGCGGGTCGGTCAGGAGTTGACCGCCGGGATGATCTCCCGGCCGTAGGCGTCGATGGTGGTCTCCTGCGCGTCGTGCATGTCGTAGACGGCGAACTGGTCGACGCCCAGGGCGCGCAGCGCGGTCAGCTTCTCGATGTGCTTCTCGGCGGGGCCGATGACGCAGAAGCGGTCCACGATCTCGTCGGGCACGAACGCGGTGTCGGGGTTGCCGCTGCGCCCGTGGTGGGAGTAGTCGTAGCCCTGCCGTGCCCGGATGTAGTCGGTGAGTTCGGCGGGGACCAGGGAGGAGTGCTCGCCGTACCGGGTGACCAGGTCGGCGACGTGGTTGCCGACCATGCCGCCGAACCAGCGGCACTGGTCGCGGGCGTGGGCGAGCGCCGCGGGCGAGTCGTCCTCGGTGACGTAGGCGGGGGCCGCGACGCAGATGGTCACCTCGGCCGGGTCGCGCCCAGCGGCGACGGCGGCGTCCTTGACGGCCTTCACCATGTACTCGGTCAGGTACAGGTCGGCCAGCTGGAGGATGAACCCGTCGGCCTCCTCGCCGGTCATCCTGAGCGCCTTCGGCCCGTACGCGGCCATCCAGACCGGGAGTCGGGCGCCCTCCTTGACCCAGGGGATCTTGAGCTTGGTGCCGCCCAGGTCGGCCTCGCGGCCGCCGGCGAGGGCCCGGATGACCTTCATGGCCTCGCTGATGCGCGCGAGGGTGTTGGGCTTGCGGCCCGCCACCCGCATGGCGGAGTCGCCGCGGCCGATGCCGCACACCGTGCGGTTGCCGAACATGTCGTTGAGGGTGGCGAAGGTGGACGCGGTGACCTCCCAGGTGCGGGTGCCCGGGTTGGTGACCATGGGGCCGACCTTCAGCCTGGAGGTGTTGGCCAGGATCTGGCTGTAGATCACGAACGGCTCCTGCCAGAGCACGGCGGAGTCGAACGTCCAGCCGTGGGTGAACCCGTTGCGCTCGGCGCGCTTCATCAGGCTGACGACGCGCGAGGCCGGCGGGTCGGTCTGCAGGACGAGTCCGAAGTCCATGGGCCACTCCTAGCCGAGGTACTGACAGGTGGAGCGGGGGGTGAAGACGCCGTGACCGGGGCGTCCGGTGTACTCCCGCTGGTCGATGACGAGTTCGCCGCGTGAGAGCACGCTCTCCACCCGGCCGGTCGTGCGCCTGCCCTCGTACGCCGAGTAGTCGACGTTCATGTGGTGCGTGGCCGCGGACATCACCTGTTCGGCGTGCGGGTCGTAGATCACCACGTCGGCGTCGGCGCCCGGGGCGATGGTGCCCTTCTTCGGGTACAGGCCGAACATGCGGGCCGGGGTGGCGCAGGCGATCTCGATCCAGCGGCGGCGCGAGATGTGCCCGTCGAGGACGGCCTGGTGCAGCAGGTCCATCCGGTTCTCCACGCCCGGCAGACCGTTGGGGATCTTGGAGAAGTCGCCGCGGCCCAGCTCCTTCTGGCCGGTGAAGCAGAAGGGGCAGTGGTCGGTGGAGACCACCTGGAGGTCGTTGGTGCGCAGGCCCCTCCACAGCGCCGCCTGGTGCTCGCGGGGCCGCAGGGGCGTGCTGCACACGTACTTGGCGCCCTCGAAGTCCGGCTCGGCGAGGTTGTCGGTGGACAGGAACAGGTACTGCGGGCAGGTCTCGCCGAACACGGGCAGGCCCTCGTCGCGCGCCCGGGTCAGCTCGGCGACCGCCTCCTGCGCCGAGACGTGCACGACGTACAGCGGGGCGCCCGCGACCTGGGCGAGCCTGATGGCGCGGTGCGTCGCCTCCGCCTCCAGCAGGGCCTTGCGGACCTCGCCGTGGTAGCGGGGGTCGGACTGGCCGCGGGCGAGGGCCTGTTCGACGAGGACGTCGATGGCGATGCCGTTCTCCGCGTGCATCATGATCAGGCCGCCGTTGTCCGCGCAGCGCTGCATCGCCCGCAGGATCTGCCCGTCGTCGCTGTAGAAGACGCCCGGGTAGGCCATGAACTGCTTGAAGGACGTGACGCCTTCCCCGACCAGGCGGTCCATCTCCTTCAGCGTGCCCTCGTTCACGTCGGAGACGATCATGTGGAAGCCGTAGTCGACGGCGCAGTTGCCCTCGGCCTTCGCGTGCCAGGCGTCCAGGCCCTCGCGCAGGGTGTGCCCGACGCTCTGCACCGCGAAGTCGATGATCGTGGTGGTCCCGCCCCAGGCGGCGGCCCGGGTGCCGGTCTCGAAGGTGTCGGAGGCGAAGGTGCCGCCGAAGGGCAGCTCCATGTGCGTGTGGGCGTCGACGCCGCCCGGCAGGACGTACTTGCCGGTGGCGTCGATGACCCTCCCCCACCCCTCGTGCGGGGGCGCCCCGCTCTCGCCGCGCCCGGCGGTGAGGGCGTCGGCGGCCGGGGTGGCGGAGGCGGCGAGGGCGGCGACGCGGCCGTCCTCGATCAGGACGTCGGCGTGGATCTCGTCCGACGCGGTGATGACGAGACCACCGCGGATGACGGTACGGCTCATGCTCCCTCTCCTTGCGGTCGTGACCCCACCGGCGGCGCGGTCAGGGGCGCGTGGGTGCCGGGGGCGCGATTCCGGTACGACGGCGGGCGGCCGGGCGGCGCCGGGGGCCGCGGGGCACGCCGTCCGCCGCGGACCGCTCCCCCGCCCGGCGCCGGCGCGGGCCCCGGCGCGCCCTAATGGACGCTCCTCAGCGCCGCTTCGAGGATGTCGGCGCCCTCCTCGGCCTCCGCGACGGTCAGCGACAGCGGCGGGGCGATGCGCAGCGCGCTGGTGGAGTGGCCGCCGCCCTTGCCGATGAGCAGGCCGGCGTCGCGGGCCGCCTCCAGCACGGCGGCGGCTGCCTGCGGATCGGCCTCGTCGGTGCCCGGCCTCACCAGCTCGACGCCGATCATGAGTCCGCGTCCGCGCACCTCACGGACACCGGGGAGCTGGGCGGCGACGGTCCGCAACCGTTCGATGAGCAGTCCGCCGACCCGGCGGGCGTTGCCCTGGAGGTCGTGCTCCAGCAGGTAGGTGAGGTTGGCGAGGCCCGCGGCCATGGTGATCTGGGTGCCGCCGAAGGTGGAGATGCTGTTGGCGTCCAGGCAGTTCATGATCTCGGCGCGGGCGATCACCCCGCCGATGGACATGCCGTTGCCGATGCCCTTGGCGAAGGTGACGATGTCGGGCGGCCCGCTGCGGGCGTGCGCCTGCCAGCCCCAGAAGTGCTCCCCCGTGCGGCCCCAGCCGGTCTGCACCTCGTCGGCGATCCACAGGATGCCGTGCTCGTTCAGCACCTCGCGGAAGGCGGCGTAGAGACCGTCGGGCGGGGAGGTGAAGCCGCCGACGCCCTGCACGGGTTCGGCGATCAGCGCGGCGGGCGGGCGGGTGTGGCCGAGGAGGTCCCTCAGGTCCTCGACGCAGGCGGCGATGAAGGCCCGGTCGTCCAGCGCGGCGTACGGTCCGCGGGTGCGGACGCCGCCGTGGACGTAGAGGGTCTGCAGCGGGGACAGGGAGGTCGGGGACCAGGCGCGGTTGCCGGTGATGCCGACCGCGCTGAAGGAGCGGCCGTGGTAGCTGTTGCGCATCGCCAGGATCGTGTGGGAGCGCCGGTAGGTGGTGGCGAGCAGCAGCGCGGTGTCGTTGGCCTCGGTGCCGGAGGTGGTGAAGAAGACGCGGGCGTCCGGGATGCCGCTCAGCCGGGCGACGCGCTCGGCGAGTTCGACCATCGGCCGGTTGAGGTAGAGGGTGGAGGAGTGGATGATCCGCCCCGCCTGCTCGCTCACCGCCTTCGTCACCTCGGGCAGCGCGTGCGCGGTCATCGTGGTGAGGATGCCGCCGAAGAAGTCCAGGTAGCGCCGGCCGCTCGCGTCCCAGACGTGGCGGCCCTCGCCGTGCGTGATCTCCAGGGGGTCGTCGTAGTAGAGGGCGAGCCAGTCGGGGAGGACGCCGCGGTGGCGGGCGTAGAGGTCGTTCACGGCCGCACCAGCCCGTCGTAGGCGTCCGGGCGGCGGTCGCGGTAGAACGCCCACTGCCGGCGGACCTCGTCGATGAGGTCGAAGTCGAGGTCGCGCACCAGGAGTTCCTCCTCGGTGTCGCCGGCGGTGTCGCCGACGAACTGGCCGCGCGGGTCGACGAAGTAGGACGTGCCGTAGAAGTCGTTGTCCCCGTACTCCTCCTGCCCCACCCGGTTGATGGCGGCGACGAAGTACTCGTTGGCGACGGCCGCCGCGGGCTGTTCCAGGCGCCACAGGTGGGCGGAGAGACCGCGGTGGGTGGCCGACGGGTTGTAGACCAACTGGGCGCCGTTCAGGCCGAGCTGGCGCCAGCCCTCGGGGAAGTGGCGGTCGTAGCAGATGTATACGCCGACCTTCCCGACGGCCGTGTCGAAGACCGGCCAGCCGACGTTGCCGGGCTTGAAGTAGTACTTCTCCCAGAAGCCCTTGACCTGCGGGATGTGGTGCTTGCGGTAGGAGCCGAGGAAGGTGCCGTCGGCGTCGATCACGGCGGCGGTGTTGTAGTAGAAGCCGGACTGCTCGATCTCGAACACCGGCACGACGATGACCATGCCGGTCTCGCGGGCGAGCGCCTGCATGCGCCGCACGGTCGGCCCGTCGGGCACGGGCTCGGCCCAGCGGTAGTGCTCGGGCTCCTGGACCTGGCAGAAGTAGGGGGCGTTGAACACTTCCTGGAAGCCGATGATCCTGGCACCCTGCCGGGCCGCCTCGCGGGCGTGCTCCTCGTGTTTCGCCACCATGGACTCGGTGTCGCCGGTCCAGGTCGCCTGGACCAGAGCGGCACGTACGACATTGGCCATGAGCTGCTCCTTCGGCGGGACGTCAGAGCCTCTACGCCCGTAGACGCGGGCCGTAGAGGGACGAACGTAAGCCTCGCGGACTTCCTTGCCAAGACCATCGTCGTGAACCCGCTGAGTCGATCTCGTTTCACACTCCTGTGGGTGAGCCGGGCGCCGCGGCGCGGGGGCGGGCGGGTACGCCGGCCGGGTCAGGCCGTGAAGCCGGCGACCCGCAGGGCGTGCAGCAGGTCCCAGTGGCGCTCGTCGCCGGCGTCCCGCGCCGCGCGCAGCAGCAGGGGGACCAGGCGATCGGGGCCGGCCTCGGCGCTCCGGGCGGCCTCCTGCGGCGTACGGACCCGGACGTAGGCGCCGAGCAGGGCCGCCACCTCGCGGTCGCGCCCCTCGGCGTCCAGGGCGAGCACCGCCCGGCCGATCTCGGCGGCGTCCCGCGCCACCCCCTGCCGCAGTATCTGCCGCCCGTCGTCCGCCCGCCCCGCCGCGACCAGCGCGTCGGCGGCGGCGACCAGCCGCTCGGGGGGCAGCGACGCGGCCTCCCACAGCAGCGTCGTCCAGTCGGCCTCGAGCCCGGCCCCGTGCAGTGCGCCGGCGAGCGCCGGGATGCGGGCGGGGGGCCACTGTGCGGCCTCCACGAGCAGCACGTGCGCCTCCCCGCTGCGGCCCTGCGCCCGCAGCCGCACCAGCCGCTCCACGGCCGCCGCCGCGGCACGCTCCGCCTCCGGGTCGGCCGCGGGCGGGGCCGGCTCCGCCCGCTCGGGTTCCGCCGCGGCCCCGGCGAACCGGGCGCCCCGCGGGCCACGGCTCCCGGGACCCGCCGCCGGCGCCTCCCCGAGCCCGGGCCCCTGCGGTACGGCGACGGGGGCGTCCGGCGCCTCCGCCATCCCGGCGAAGCGGGCGCTGCCCCGGCGCCGCCTGCGGGGCTTGGCGGAGGCGGCACCGGGGTCCTGGGCGGCGTCGGCGGCGGGCGGTGAGAAGGGCTGCCGGGTGTCCGGGGAGGGCTGCGGGGCGGTGTCCTGCCCGGCGACGGCTCCCGGCCCGGCGTCCTGCCCGGCGACGGGTCCCGGCACGCCGTCGCCCGCCCCGGTCCGCACCACGCGCCCGTCGAAGCCGCGCCGGATGCCCCGGGCGGAGGCGTCCGTCCGCCCGTCCAGCACGGCCAGCCGGGCGCGCAGCTCGGCGCAGCGGGCGCTCGCGCGCGCGTGGTCGTCGTGGGCCCAGGCCAGGTCGAGGCGGAGTGCGTCGGCCTGCTCACCTGGGGCGGCCGCGGCCAGCGAGCGGGTCAGCGCGGCCTGCCGGTCGGCGGCGTACCGCCGCTCGCGGAGCATGACGTCGAGGCGGTCGCCCAGCTCGTCCCGGGCGCCCGGCCGGGCGTCGTACGCCGCCAGCGCGGCCCGGTGCAGGGCACGGGCGCGTTCGGCCTCGGCGTGGGCGGCGGCAGGGCCGTACGCCGCCGCGAGGTCCTGCAGCAGCGCCTCCACCACGTCCCAGGGCGGCAGTTCGCGCCCCTGGACGCAGGCCCGCATGCCCTCCGGGTCGCGCTGCCAGAACACGCCGCACCAGCCGTCGCCCTGGTCCAGGCGGGCCAGCAGACCGTCGAGGTAGTTCGCGAACTCCCGTACCCGCACGGGGAGCAGTTCCACAGCCATCGCCCAACTCCCGCCTGACCGGAGCACTCCGGCCCGTAGGCAACACCAGTCGTGTTACGGCGCTGCTACGCAGAGTTTTCGGTGGCGGTGCCCCGGGAGTCATTGCCGGGGTTTGACCGGGATGGTGGCCGGGGTTCGACCGGCGCTCTGGCCGGAACCGTACGGAGCCGGGAGCCAGGGCCGTACGGGAGCGCGACCGGCGAACCGGATGGAAGGCAGGGCGGGGGCCGGCCCGGGACCGCGACGGGAACCGGACCGGTTTCGCGGCCGGGGCCGGACCGAGACCGTGGCCGGAAGCGAACCGAGGTCATGACTGGAGCCGGGCC